>JAYZEG010000074.1:0-23794 GCA_036337435.1 Myxococcota bacterium | reverse complement strand
GCATTACAAGCACATCGACTTGTTTTCGGTGCCGCACACTTGGAAGAATCACGAACCGTTGATTTCAAACTTCGCGATTTGGCCAAGAAAAGTGGTGATGAGAGAGTCGCCGATTGGCAAATTCAACGGCTTCTCGAGGGTGAGAAATGGCGTAATGCGCAGCAGATGATCACTGAGCGCATCGGCGGGGATCCGGCAGATGCTCGACTGAGTGCATTACGCGAAATGGCTCGTTTGACCGAGACCCGCTTGGGACGGCCTGACAAAGCGGCTGATTTTTGGCGTCAGGTGTTTCAATCCAACAAAGATGACGAAGACGCTCGTCGTGCCTTGCTCACAGCCTACGAGCAGAATGGCAAATGGAAAGAATACGTCGATGTCCTCAGTCTTGAGGTTGAGTCGATTCCCTCGGATGAGACGATACAACGATTAGCTGGGCTCAAAAAGCTGGTCGCTGTCATGAGTCAGCACCTTCGCCAAGATGCAAAAGTCATCGCACTCTATGCGCAGATTCTAGAGCTTGACCCACAAGATCGAGAGGCTCAGGACGCGCTCTGCCAGAAATACGAGAAGATGCGTAAGTGGCCTGACTTAGTCGAGTTGCTGCGGACTCGAGCCGACGAGCTTGAGGGCCCGGAGCGGCTCGATATGTTGATGCGCATCGGACGGGTCTATCTGGAGAAGATGCGTAACCAAATGGACGCGATTACCGCGTTTGAAGACGTCCTCGTCGAGGATCCTGATTCGGTTGATGCACTTGAAGCACTCAACGAACTTTATGAAAAACGGCGAGATTGGGACAACCTGATCGCGACACGAATTCGGTTAGCGGAACGGCTGGAACCAGCGGACGCTTTGGCGTCTCTGAAGGAATTAGCCAACTACGCGGCCAAAAAAATTCGGCGGCCAAATCTCACCCAACAATTGTGGGAACAAATCCTTCACACGGAGCCGAGTGACTTGGATGCCAGGCGCGCTTTGGTGTCCATCTACGAGCAAACGAAAGATTGGGATTCTCTTGCATCGACCCTCGATGATTTGATCGGGCTGGTTGAAAGCGATGAGGAACGTGCATCACTCAATCTTAAGCTCGGGTCTGTATTTCAAGACCGACTCAATGATCACGAGCAGGCTTCTGTGGCTTGGCGTGGCGTCTTGGAGGCCGACCCCTCAAATCGACGCGCCCGCGACAGTTACAAGAAGAGTTTGATTCATCTGCAAGCATGGGATGAGTTGTCCACTTTTTTCATCGGGCAAGGACATGGATCCGAATTGGTTCGAATTCTTGAAGGGCAGGTCGGTGTTCAGGCGGACGAAGACTCAAAAGTTGCGTTGTTGTTCAGAGCGACTGACTTGTATATTGACGAATTGGAACAAACCGACAAAGCGGTTCGGGCTCTTGAGCGGATTTTACAGATCGACGGATCTAATCAGCGCGCAGCGAAGATGCTTGAGCCCATGTATCGAGAGAAGAAAGACTTCCGAAAACTCTCCAGCACGCTTCAAGTCCTCCTGAGCCATGAAACGGATACCGACGAACGCGTCCGATTGATGACGCAGGCGGCAGAACTCGCAGAGATCCATCTTAGAAATCCAATGGCTGCATTTGACCAGCTTCAAAACGTGGTTCACGAAGCACCGAACAATCGTGAGGCCAGGGATGCGTTTCTTCGCCTAGGTTCAACCCTTGACCAGTGGGGCACAGTTCACGATGTTCTTGTTGATGCCTTACATAGCCTTGACGATGAAGCCGATCGAATTCAAGTTCAACTCACCCTGGGGCGAATCCTCGATGAGGAAATGAACGTCCAGGACGACGCTTTGAATCAGTATCAAAACGTCTTGGACGCTGATGCCAGCAACATGACAGCGCTCAACGCCGTGGAGTCCCTTTTTGGCCGAAGCGGGCGCTGGTATGATTTGCTCGGCATTTTGGAACAAAAAAGCATCTTGCTCGATGATGAGGAAGAGCAACTCACCGTCATGAGGCAACAGGCTCGAATCTATGACGAGCAGTTGAGTGATGCCATAGCCGCCATCGACACATACCGTGCCATTCTGAGCCTCAGAAACACCGATTCGGACGCGCTCAATGCGCTTCAGCGACTCCTATCGACAACCGAACAGTATGAAGACCTGCGAGACATACTCGACCTGCAGCTTGAGATCGCACTAGAATCGGAGGAACAGGAGGGTGTCGTTCGCCATCGCCTGGATCTTGCCGAAATTCTGTTGAGTCATTTGGGCGCCGTTGACGACGGGCTCGAGCAACTTCGCTTGATTATCAACGAAGAGCCACAGCATCCACATGCCCGTCGGGTCCTCGAAAGCTATTTAGAGCACACCGAGGGCCGACAGGCTGCGGCTCAGATTTTGGAGCCGCTGTTTGTCGATGAGGAGAACTGGCCGGCGACAGTTCGTGTCCTAAATATTCGATTAGACGATGTAGAGGATGATGAATCTCGCTCCGGTCTTCTCCGGCAGATCGGTCAGTTGTGTTTGGAACGCACCCACGACGAAGCGGGTGCTTTTGATGCATTTAGCCGGCTTTATGAAGCTGACCCAACCGATGAAGACACCTTAAATACACTTTGCGAATTAGCCGAGTCCGGAGAACGTTGGTCTGATGTCGCCCGTCTGGTGGAAATGGCTTTGGGTGAAATTGAGGATGAAGAACGCATCAGCATCCTTTTAAAGAGACTGGCAGGCATTTATGAGCATCGAATGGATAGTTTGGGTATGGCGGTTGATGCATATCGCCGAGCTCTGACCATAAGACCGTCCGACATCTCAGCGATGCATGAACTCGCACGTTTATTTTCAGCGGGTCAGCAGTGGACCGAATTGCTGGAAATCTATCAGCAACAGTTACAGTTTTGTGATGGCGCTGATGAATCGCTCTCAATTCAGTTTAAAATCGCCGAATTATTTGAAGATCTACTCTGTGACGGGCAGGGGGCAATCGCGGTCTACACAGCCATTCTTGAGACCGATGAGAGTAATTCGAGGGCGTTGACGGCGTTGGCGAGGCTATATGGTAACGAAGAGATGTTCTCTGAGTTGGCTGAAACCTACGAGCGTCAATTCGCCTGCGCTGAAGATTCTGACAGGACAGCTATCCAGCTCAAACTCGCTGAGGTGAGAGAATTGAAGCTGGGCGAAGGCGAGCAGGCACTTGAGATCTATAAGCGTGTTGTTGCCGACGAACCCGAGAATATTGATGCCAGACGCGCTCTGGAACGGTTGCTACTCGATCCTGACCTCAAAGGCGAAGCGGCCGCTTGTTTGGCACCGATTTATGAACAAGGCAATCAATGGCAAGATCTCGCAGGCACCTACGAGATCCGTCAGGAATTGGCAGATGACGATGCCCAACGGGTTGAGTTGTTGCACAAGATTGCACACCTTCAGCTGGACGAAGGCCAAGATGCCGAGGGTGCATTCAATACGTACGCTCGAGCATTCAAAATTGCCCCCCATGATGAGCCCACAGTCTCGAGATTGGATGAACTGGCGGACCAACTGAGTTTTTGGTCTGAGCTGTCGGCCGTTTATGCTGAGGCTGTCTACGAAATTTCAGACGTTGATATCGCAACGGCAATTCATATTCGTCTGGCAGATATCTTGGCTGGCCGGCTCGACGATTTGCAGTCTGCCCGCGAACACTATGAAATTGCGCTCAATAATGATGAGTCTGCAACCCACGTTATCGACGCACTTGAGACCATCTACTTTAAGACTGAGCAGTGGGAGTCGTTGGTTTCTCTTTTGATCCGAAAGGTCGAAGCGACAGACGATATCGAGTCACAAAAGGTCTACTTGTTCAGAGTTGCAGGTCTTTTTGAGGAGATGCTTGAAGACAATGAACGTGCCATTGATGCGTATCGGATGGTCCTCGACGTCGATGAAAAAGATCAGCGATGTCTCGATGCCCTCGAACGTTTGTATCTGTCGCTTGAGAGATGGCAAGATTATTTGGATGTTTTGCGGCAAAAAGCGGACATTGCCGACGAGCTCGATGCAAAGAAATCCGTTCTTTTCACCATTGCCCGTACCTTTGAATTGCAGCTTGAAGATACGGTTGGTGCCATCGATTCCTACACGCAGATTATCGAGTTGGATGAGGGAGATTTCACCGCATTACGAAGTCTAGACCAACTCTATGAGACTCTTGAACAGTGGGATGACCAGAAAGACATCATTGAGCTCCAGATAGCACAGCTTGAAGATGACTCAGCCAGGCTCGATCTCCGGTTTAGGCTCGCTCGACTCAATGAGCAGAAATTGGGTGATGTCGAGGTCGCATTGAGTGAATATGCCGCAATCCTAGAAGAGGCTCCCTCACATCAGCAGACCTTGAGTTCATTGGAAGCCATGGTACGCGCGGGTCACGAAGCCCCGATTGCTGTTGGACTTTTGGAAGCTTGTCTTCAGGCGCAAGCCGAGTATGCGCGTCTGGTCTCGGTCTGGCAGGATTTTCTAGCTGTCTCAGATGACCTTGATGAACGAATTCAAGTTCGGGTCAAAATCGCACAGACCCAAGACGAATATTTAGGTGATGCCCATGCAGCCTTTCTGGCCTTTGGGGATGCCGTTCGAGAAGATGCGACTCACATTCCGGCCATTGATGCTTTAGAAGCATTGGCCAGCAGACTCGAGCTTTGGATAGATTACGTTACTTTGCTCGCCGAGATCGTCGAAGCGATCCCCAATGAACTGGTCGCGCGGGATTTCTACCTGCGGATGGCTCGAGTCTACGATGAAGAACTCAAACAGACCGAGCAGGCCATAGCCCAGTTCGTCCGGGTCTTAGAAATCGATCCCGATTATGAAGATGCTTTAGCGGCACTTGACCGCTTGTATCTGCAAACGGAGTCCTGGCAGAATTTGGCCGACGTCTTGCTCATGCGCATTGAGCGGGTAGAGCCAGAAGACCGCGTTGACCTTTTGATGCGCTTAGGTCTTGTCTACGAGACGCATCTCAATGACTTTGGGCAAGCGTTGGCAGTCTTTAGAGATGTACTTGCAATCCGAGATGCCCATCAAGAAGCCATCGATGGTCTAGAACGATTGTTTGCTGCGGGCCATGAACACATTGAAATCGGTGAGCTCTTGGAGCCCGTTTACGTAGAACAAAACGACTTCAACAAGCTCAATGGGCTTTTGGAAACCTTACTGCCTTACACGACGGAAGGGCCGGACAGAGGTGCTGCGCTCCATCGTTTGGCTGTACTGAACGCAAGCGAACTCAATGCACCCGAACGTGCCTTCGATTGGTACGCTGATGCGTTGCGAAACGAACCGGCTGATGAAGACGCCCGGGGTGAATTCATTAAACTTGCTGAATCCACGGGCCGTTGGGCAGATGTGGCCAATGTGTTTAGTGGATTACTCGTCGACAATTCAGATCCCGAACTCAGTCGGTCATTTTCCATCGAGTTAGCCGGCGTATACAGAGATAAACTCGAAGACCAAGCGGCCGCGAGAGTCGTTCTTGAGACAACGGTTACGGAGCTTGATCCATCGGACGTCGATGCCCTAAGTGCTCTCGCCGACCTATACGAAGCCGATTCAGATTGGACGCCGCTGGTTGATATTCTCATTCGCCTGGTCGAGGTCACCTACGACGATAGCGAGCGCGTATCATTTTTGTCGAAGGCTGGAATTGTTCTTCAGGACCAGCTTGGGGATATTGGACAGGCCACGGAGACCTTTCGTGCCATTCTAGATCTCGACCCTGTACACGCTCCAACCCTTGAGCGTTTGGTCCGCATCTACAGAAATGAGGCGAATTGGGAGGCTCTCTTTGACACCTATCAGAGACAATTGGACGGTGTTGAGAGTGATGCAGCCAAAGGAGAACTATGCGCAGCAATGGCTGTACTAGCCTCTGATGAACTCGACCGCGCTGATGATGCCATCGACCTTTGGAATCAGGCCCTTGCGGCCAGCGGTGAGAACGCCGTTGCCCTTGAAGCCCTGGAGACTTTGTATTCGTCACATGAGAGCTGGCGCGAGTTTGTCGATGTCTGCGAGAGGCAGTTGGCTTTGCTCGATGAGCAGCCCGAACGAGAGTTGGCATTATGTAGTCGGTTGGGACAGGTTCTGGCCGACCATTTAGGTCGGGATTCGTCGGCTATCGAGTATTACACTCGTGTCCTTAAACTCGACGGTTTTCACACGGAGACCTTTTGGGCCCTTCGAGAACTCTATGAACGCACTGATGACTCGGAGCAGCTTGCCAATACCATTGCTCAATTACTGGAATTGTTGTCCGAGGATGACCCCCGATGTCTTGAATTGCATCGCCAACTCGCCCGAGTCTATCAAGAACAACTCGACAGACCGGAAAATTCAATCGGATGTTGGGTGAATGTCTTGGCTTTTGCTGCTGGTGATGAGGAAGCCATCGACCAATTAGAAGAATTGTACACGGCCACTGAATCCTGGCGTGAATGCGTTGGTATCCTTGAGCAAAAAGCCGAGAACACCGCCGACACCTACGACCGGGTGAGCATTTTGTTTCGCATGGCTGAAATGTGTCAGGAACAGTTAGATGATGCGGATGGCAGCCGCCGTGCGTATGCATCAATTCTTAAAGTACAGCCCAATAATATTGATGCATACGAACAGCTTGTTTCAGCCTATGAGACCGACGAGAAGTGGGAAGAATTGGTTCAATTACTGGTTGGCCGATTAGAGTTCGCTGACGACAGCTACGAGCAGGTTGAACTCTACAGCCGCATGGCTGAAATTTTCGAGGTCAAGCTCGAGAGTATTGAGAACGCATTTGTTGTTCTTAGTCAGGCGTTTGAGACGACCTTGGACGATGAACGCTTTGGGGGTGAGTTAGCTCGCCTTGCTGGTGCCTGCGACGGTTGGGGTCCGCTGATTGAGACCTACCAGAACGTGATCGAAAAAGTCGGTCAAACAATCGAGTCTGTGCCCATGCGTTTGCGGGTGGCATCTTGGTGGGATGAGAAATTCGAGAATGCGGAAAATGCCGCCATTCATTATCAGCATGTTCTCGCTATTGAGCCAGATAACCTGGAGGCACTTTCTGCACTCGAAGTCCTTTTAGAACGGTATGAAAGTTGGGAGCAAACCGTCGAAGTTCTCCAGAGAAAAGTTGAATTAACGGCCGAACCAGATGAGCGCAAACGTGCTTATGAGAAGATGGCACAGCTCCTTGAGACTCAATTAGACCGTGCTGATGAAGCTGTCGATGCATATCGCCAGGCGATGCTCTTGGACCCCTCGGACATTGCTGTGCTCGATGCATTAGAGCGTTTGTTCACTGTTCGCACGCGTTGGGAAGATCTCATCGAAATCCTGAATCATCAGGCTCAGATCTTGACTGATGATGAGCAGATTATGGAGAAATATCTCCAAATCGGTGAGCTTTGGGAGACACGCATGCATTCTCCAGATCGTGCCATCGACGCGTATCGTCAGGCACTGAGTCTTGATGATAGGTGTCTGGATGCAATGCGAGCACTTGAAAATCTTTACATGCACCAGGAGAATTGGATCGAATGTCAGGATGTGCTCGAGTTGATGTTATCAACCATCGAGGACATCGATCGAAAAGTTGACATTTATCATCGTTTGGCGAGTCTTCAACGGGAATCGATGCAAGATGTTGAAGGGGCCGTTGATACATTTCGGCGTATCATAGGCGTCCGACCAGGTAATGTCGTGGCCGTTGAATCCCTTGAAGCCATTTTCAGTGAGCAGGATCGCTGGGACGAACTTGTCGATCTTTATTCGTTGCACCTTCAAGCCATATCGGATGCGGAGTACGTTCAGACTGTCCGCACCCTCATGGGTGACATCATCAGAACCAAACTCCAAGACGCGGCTCAAGCAATAGACGTCTTGCTGCCGATACTCGACTTAAAGGCCGACGACTTACCAACAGTGCGCACCTTGGCAGAGTTGTATTCGGAACAAGAAGAGTGGAGCCAAGCCATAGAGATGATGGTCAAAGAGGTCGATTTACAAGATGACAATGGCGTTCGCGTCGATCGGATGTACGCCATCGGTCAAATCTACCATAAAAAGATGGGCGTCCTAGATTCTGCAGAAGAATGGTATCGTAAGGGCTTAGATCTCGACCGAAATGAGACACGGATTCTTGCCGCCCTTAAATCCATTCATGTGGAACGTGGCGAGTGGAATGAAGCCATTCAGATTCTCCAGATGGTTGAAGCGGCCTCAAGACAACTTGAGGAGAAGAGTCAGTGTTTCTTTGAGATAGGTCGCATCTTCGAGCAGCATCTTGACGATAAGAACATGGCCATCGACTATTGTGAGCAAGCCATCGATTTATGGCCCGATAATGTCGAAGCTGCTCACATTCTCATCGATGTCTATTGGAATGACAGACAGTTCGCGCGGGCTGAGCCACTGCTTGACTTACTGGTTGAGCGGGAAGCAAACTATGAGCCACAGGTGGCCCAGGACTTAAATTTTCGGTTGGGTCGAGTTGCCCAAGAGCTGCGCAAGACCGAGAAGTCTCTGCTGCACTACCGGCGCGCTTATGAGTTGGATAGTACTCACTTGCCCACCCTAGAGGGTATGGGTGAGATCTTGGTCGAACAAGAAGATTGGGACCGAGCATTTAAAATCTATCAGACTGTCTTGGTTCATCATCGAGAGAATCTTGACGAGGCGCGGACGGCTGACATCTTCAACCGCCAAGGCATCATTAAGCTGAGTGTGGGTGAAAAGCGAAAGGCATTGGACTTCTTCAGAAAAGCACTCGATGTCGATCCCCAGCACAGACCAAGTCTGCTTGCCGTGGCCAATATCCATGAGGGCCGGGGTGACTGGGAAGATGTTGTCCATTACAAACGCCGCGTTGTCGACCTATTGGAGCCTGGCATTGAGCGCACTGAAACACGTGTCGTGATCGGCGACATTCTGGGGAGTAAACTCAATAACCCCAAGGCTGCATTGGAGATTTACCAAAGCCTATTAGACGAAGAACCCGGCAGTAAAATGCTCCTGGGCAAAATGTTGGGGCTGCATGAGTTGGCGAAGAATTGGACTGCGGCTGTCGATACGCTGACTCAGCTCGCCGAACTCGAGGACAACGCTGCAAGGAAAGCAAAATACTGGTGCGGTGTTGCCACCATTCAACAGCGGTACTTAGAAGACCGATTTTTGGCCGTTCGCTCATTTGATAACGCGCTTGACGCCGACCCGACGATGCTTCGTGCCTTCGAAGCAATCGACCAAATGTTGACAGAAGACCGCGATTACGAACGCCAAGACCGCTATTATCGAAAGATGCTGAAAAGAGCGATGGAGAGTCAGCTGGATGACAAACTGATTTTCTCTCTCGCAAAGAATTTGGGTGAGATCAATCGGTCACGATTGAAGCGGTTCGATGAGGCTGCAAAAGCATATAAAATTGCGCTGACGCGCAAGCCGGACGATCCGGGCATCACCCAGATTTTGGCACAGCTCTACGAGTTAGATGATGATTCGAGCCAAGCGATAAATCAATATCAGACTCTGATTCAGCAGGATCCGAAGAACATTGAAAATTATCGCACTCTCAAGCGCCTTTATATGGAAGCAGACATGCTAGATGAGGCGTGGTGTGTCACTCAGGTTCTTTGTTTCCTCGACAAAGCATCCCAAGAAGATCGCGCATTTTTTGAGAAATATCGAAATCGTACTCTACGCCAAATGACGAAAGCCCTGGACACAGGTCATTGGGATGTTTTGAAGCATCCCGGCAAGAGTTCTTTGATGGATCTCTTCTTCATGAAGGTGGCCCCACATGCCATGGCACCCATGTCGTATACGTTCAAAGATGCCGGTGTGCACAAGCGTAAAGACCTTCACGATCCGAATGAGAAAACTCCATTTAACACCGTGCTCAATTATGTCGCACAGTGTTTACGAACGACTCGACCCGAGTGCTACAAGGACCCGCAAAACCGGCCTGGATTAAACGTGTTGAACTTTAATCCGCCAGCCTTGGCCATCGGAGGCGACCTGTCCCGTGGTGCACGTATGCAAGAACTTGCCTTTATGGCCGCTAAGCAGATGACCCTGATGGGCGCACAGCACATTCTTTCGAGCTTTGATACGAGCTATGAGCATCGTAAGGAGCGTCTGAAGACAACAGTGTATACGGTGATGAAGCTGGTCAACCAGACCGCAAATGTGAAGGCTCATGAAGATCTGCTGAAAGACTTTGCCCATACAATGCAGCCGGCCGACCTGACAGCTTTGGATAAATTGATTAAGAAGATGAGTGCGAATCCAACACAACATCTCGATGTGTCGAACTGGTTGGAAGGTCTAGAACATACGTTGAATCGTGTCGGGTTACTTTTTGCTAATGATCTCCAGTCGGCGGCTGCTGTACTCAAGACTGAGACGGGAAACTTTAGCCGGGCAGCGACAACAGACCGGGTTCGTGAGTTAATCCTCTTTTCTATATCAACCGAGTATTTTGGCCTTAGAAAAGCACTTGGTTTCAGCATTGATTCGCAAGATTAATGTCAACGGAAAAGCAAGGGGACCTGTTCTTGGTTTCAGTTCCCATCGGTAATTTAGAAGACATTACGGTGCGTGCCAGTCGGTTGTTGGCAGACGCCGACATCATCGCATGTGAAGACACGCGTCAGACTGCCAAGCTGATGGACTTACTCGGGATTGCTAAGCCAAGATTGGTCAGTATGCATGACCATAATGAGTCGAGACGAATTCCAGAATTGCTCAATCGGCTTGAACAAGGCGACAAGATTGTCCTGGTGAGTGACGCAGGAACGCCGACCATAAGCGATCCAGGGTTCGGCTTCGTCAATGCTGCAATTGATGCCGGGTATCAACCGATTCCGATCCCTGGGGCGTGTGCCGTTATTGCTGCGCTGAGTGCGTCGGGATTGTCCACAGCGACCTTTCGATTCCTAGGTTTTCTGCCGCACAAGGAAAATGCTCTGAGAAAGTGTTTCCAGGCTGTAGAACGAGCAGAAGATACCCTTGTGTTCTATGTCGGGCCACATCACATCGAGAGAGCGATTGGGGTCGCAGTCGAGGTTTTTGGTCCAGATCGTCGAGCCGTAATCGCTCGAGAGCTGACCAAAAAATTTGAAGAATTCAATCGAGGAACCCTTGGAGATCTTCAAGCTGAACCCGGTACAGTCCGCGGTGAGATGGTTCTTCTTATCGACGGGTTCACTGGTGAATTAGAATTGGACGAAGAGGCTTTTCAGGCGCTTGTGATGACTCTGCGTGCCGAGGGCTTATCGACCTCTAAAATTGCGAAGGATATTGCGGGCCAAATCGGGATGGCGAGAGGCGAAGTCTATAAGAGAGTCATGTCTGTTCTGAGCTGACTAAACCCATTTGGGGAGACAACCGGGTCGTGTCGCTAGACAGATTCAATTTGGACGTGCCATTTTGGTTTAACGAAGTATGATGCATCCCAATGATTTATGGATGAGTAGGCGAAGAATGAGGAGGAAGACCCATTGAGTTCGATGAGTACTATTTCGAGCCGAATCGATCGTGACGCACCAAGTTTTCTCGCGAATCGAGAGTCTAATTTGGAGCGAATCGAGTCGCTTCGTGAGGCGTTTGCTGTAGCCAACGCGGGTGGTGGAGAGAAGTACGTTAACCGACACCTGGATAGGGGAAAACTGCTCCCCAGGGCGCGTATCGAACTCTTGCTTGATCGGGATAGCCATTTTCTCGAGTTGTGTCCATTGGCTGGCTACAAGACGGGCGCTGGAATTAAACCGGGTGCAAGCATCGTCGGTGGCATCGGTGTGGTGTCTGGCGTGGAATGTATGATCGTCGCCACTGAGTCAACGGTCAAGGGTGGCGCCATGAATGAATATTCCGTTCTCAAGTCGCGACGGTTATCTGAAATTGCGGAAGCAAACATGTTACCCACGGTCAATCTGGTGGAATCTGCGGGTGCGGACTTACCCAATCAATCAAAGATCTTCGTGCCAGGTGGCCGCGGATTTAGAGATCTGACTCGTGCGTCCAAATCGAAGACGCCGACTGTGTGTATCGTCTTTGGTAGTTCGACAGCGGGTGGTGCCTATGTGCCTGGCATGAGCGACTATGTGATCATGGTCCAAGACAATGCAAAGGTTTATCTCGCCGGCCCACCATTGGTCAAAATGGCGACTAACGAAGACGCAGACGAGGAAGAGCTCGGTGGGGCCGCTATGCACAGCCGGATCAGCGGTGTCAGTGATTACCTCGCTGGGGATGAGCGGGATGCCATCCGCCTGGCGCGGGAGGTTGTGGGTCTTCTCGAATGGAAAAAACAGGGGCCAGTTCCACGCAAAGGGTTCCAAGAACCGATTTATAATTGCGAAGATTTACTGGGTATTGCATCCGCTGACGTTCGAGTCCCTTTTGATTCGCGAGAAGTGATTGCCCGTGTTGTGGATGGCTCAAAATTTCACGAGTTTAAACCTGAATATGGGAAGACACTGATTACTGGCTGGGCAACGATTCATGGGACCACCGTCGGTATTTTGGCCAATCAAGGCGTCCTATTTTCGGAAGCAGCCAATAAGGGAGCCCAGTTCATTCAACTCTGCAATCAGAAGTCGGTTCCTCTCATTTTTCTACAAAATATCACCGGTTTCATGGTTGGGACCGAATACGAGCAGGGTGGCATCATAAAACACGGCGCCAAAATGATTAATGCGGTCAGCAACAGCACTGTGCCTGCAATTACCATCATGATGGGGGCGAGCTACGGCGCTGGCAACTATGCCATGTGTGGTCGGGCCTATGAACCCCGCTTCTTGTTTAGTTGGCCCAACCATAAGATTGCCGTGATGGGGGGTGAGCAACTCGCTGGTGTTCTCGACATAGTAAAGCGTGGTGCCGCGGCGAAGCGAGGAATTGAGGTCAATGAGATGGAGTTGACCATGATGAAAACCATGCTTCAAAAGCAAATAGACAAGGAATCAGACGCGTTTTTTGCGACGGCCCGCCTATGGGACGATGGCATGATCGATCCTCGAGATACCCGTAATGTCATCGCGATCGCCCTGTCGGCTGCGCTCAATGCGCCCGTCGAGGGTACGATGGAGTTCGGCGTTTTTCGCCATTAAAAATAGGGGCCTGACACAATGAGTTTTTCGAAAGTTCTCGTGGCTAATCGGGGTGAAATCGCACTTCGAATTATGCGCACTTGCCGCAACTTGGGTTTTGGGACCGTCGCTGTATTTAGCGAAGCAGACCTCGACGCCCCCCATGTTGAATTCGCTGATGAAGCCATCTGCTTGGGTCCGGCTGCGGCCTCCGAGTCCTATCTGTCTATCGAAAAAGTGATCGAAGCAGCTAAAGTATCCGGTGCCGATGCCATTCATCCGGGCTATGGATTCCTCGCAGAAAATGCGGCTTTTGCTGGTGCCGTTGTCGATGCAGGAATCGTGTTCATTGGGCCGGGGGTCGATGCCATCCAGGCTATGGGTGACAAAGCCCGAGCGCGGACATTAATGGAATCCAGGGGGGTGCCCGTGACGCCCGGTTATAGTGGCTCCGATCAGGCTGATGAAACTCTGATCGAAGAAGCCCAACGTATTGGATTCCCGCTTCTGGTCAAAGCGGCAGCGGGCGGCGGCGGTAAGGGCATGTCTATCGTCAGACAAGCCGCGGAATTGAGGGATTCGTTGAAGACAGCCCGGCGAGTGGCTGAGTCAGCCTTCGGTAATTCTGCGTTGCTTCTGGAACGCTATATTGAGTCTCCACGCCACATCGAAGTGCAAATCATAGGGGATTCGACGGGGCAGGTTATCCATTGCTTCGAGCGTGAGTGCAGTATCCAAAGACGATTTCAGAAAGTCATCGAAGAGGCACCATCCATGGCCATAGATGACGCGCTGAGGCAGAAATTCTGTGATGCGGCCGTGACGGCAGGTGAAGCACTCGGCTACATTGGCGCGGGCACCGTAGAGTTCATTATGGCACCATCGGGAGAGTTCTTTTTTCTGGAAGTGAATACGCGCTTACAGGTCGAGCATCCAGTAACCGAAATGATTACCGGTCTCGATCTGGTTGAATGGCAGCTGCGAGTTGCAGCAGGGGAATCCTTGCCACCTCAGGACACCATAACGCGCAGCGGTCATGCGATTGAAGCTCGAATTTATGCCGAAGACCCCGAGAATGAATTTCTACCTGCCACAGGGCAGCTCGTCGCTTGGGACATTCCCACTCATGATGGTGTACGCATCGACAGTGGGGTGCGCGTCGGCACCACCATCGGCATCGATTATGACCCCATGCTCGCTAAAGTGATTGCTTGGGCACCTCACCGTGCGTCCGCTGTCCGTAAACTTGCGAGAACCTTGGAACAGTCAGCGATTGCCGGTGTCACTACGAATCGTCTTTTTTTAGCTGATGTGCTGAGAGACCAGCACTTTGAGCGTGGGGATTTCAGTACGCACTTCCTTGCGGACCACTATTCGGACTGGGCGATTGAGCCGAGTCAGCAAACCATCGTACATGGTGTTGTTTCAGCCGCAGTCTACTTCGCTGAGGCTCGTGCAGAACAACGCGCGGTTTTGCCCAATGTGCGTCCAGGTTGGCGTAACAACCCAATTCCACCAATAGTCGACCATTGGCAATTTCGTGATCAACGATTTGGCGTTGGCTATCAGCGGGCAAACGGGAACGACTATCGCGTTTCTGTGGATTCAGACCAATTCACCGTTGATGCGGTCAGGCGTATCGATGACACGATCTCCCTGAGATTGAAAGCAGCCGATACCGAGTTAAGTCAGCTCGTGAAGTTTAAAGTCGTACCGACGACAGATGGCGTCTTTGTCATCGGCGATAGGCATGCGATGTTTCTGCAGGAAGACCCTCGATTTCCGAAGGCAGAAACTGATTTTGTGGTGGGCGGTTGTACTGCCCCGATGCCGGGTAGAGTGATTCAACTTCACGTCAAAGTCGGAGACGTGGTTGAAGCCGGCCAGCCATTGGTTGTGTTGGAAGCGATGAAGATGGAGCAAGTGCTGGTTGCTCCATCGGCTGGACACGTATCAGAGGTCGGTTGCGCTGAGGGCGATATTGTTGAGGCTGGTCTCGTCCTTGTCGTCGTCGACGAACCGACGGATGAGACTGCCTAGTACGTTGAGCCTGTCTGATTTTACACCGTCGCAGATCGCGGCCCTCATCCATCAGAAACGGAGCGCTGCAGGCAAAAGTGGCATGCGGGTGGCTTGTATTCTCGCTGGCTCACGGAGCTGGTGCCATGAATTGGTGGTTGACGTCATATCTAAGCTAAACGGCCGCTGCCTCTTATTGTCTGATCATGATTGGACAATCCCAGACCTGCCCAATCTAAAAGCCAATCAACCTAGCGTCGTTTTGGGTACGGAAGTAGATTGTTTGGTGATCGATTGTATGGAGGGGCTTGACCCAGATCTCATCGGTGCCGCGTCTGGTACGGTCGTTGGTGGGGGAGTGATGATTTTTCTCAGGCCTGCTTGGGCGAATCATCGAACAGGCCCGAAACTCGCGCGTCGTCTGACCACGGATGAGAAGGCCATCGCCCGTGTCGGACAGAGATATACAACTCGGTTCTGGACGCGGCTTGCCGCCTGTTCGAATGCCCTGGTTTGGGATGAGATGATGGGTGAAGTCGCTGAGTTAAATTTACCGGATTTGAGTGAACAATCGTGGTCGAATGAGTGCCCCTCCGAAATTAAGCCTGCTCGGACACCAGACCAGGCCAGTGCCATAGAAAAGATTGTTAAGGCACTTGATGGACGAAAGAACAGACCTCTGGTCCTGTCGTCGGATCGGGGTCGGGGCAAAACCGCTGCGCTCGGTCTTGCGGTAGCGCAGTCCATACAGACACGACGTAAAACAGGTGTTGTAATTTCGCCCACACGACGGTCGATAAATCCACTGGTACAGCAAATTTTAGACCAGTGTGATGGCTCAAAAGTGGAAGAGAATACACTCTGTTTTGGCGATAGCGTTTTGACTTTGCTTACGCCGGCTGAGTGCGCGAAGTCTCTACCAAAAGCGGATTTTGCAATTGTTGATGAGGCGGCTGCGCTGCCTGTCGAAATTTTGAAGTCAGTTCTCGAGTGTTACAATCGAACGGTTTTTTCTACAACGGAGCATGGGTATGAAGGGACCGGGCGTGGGTTTTCGATTCGGTTCACTGAGCATCTCGATGCCAATCGTCCCAATTGGCGGAAATGTGAGCTCAGACAGCCTATCCGCTGGTCTGAACATGATCCACTTGAAACAGCGCTACTCGATGCATTGGGTTTGTCTCGCTCTCAGACAAAAACGCACACGAAAACGAGCATGTCGACGGACTTTAAATGCGTGCGCTTAGATCCTCTGGACAAAACCTTTGACACTCGAATTGATGCCATCTTCAAGTTACTGATCGATGCTCACTATCGAACGACCCCGATGGACTTAGCACGTTTATACGATTCGCCAGAGACCCACATCTGGACTTTGGAATTGGCCGGTCAACTCATCGGTGTGGTGGTCATGTCAGCGGAGGGCGGGTTGAGCCCGGAGTTGGCATCGGATATCACCCGCGGGCGGCGTCGTTTGCGTGGGCACCTTGTGCCCCAGACATTGGCTAACCATTGCGGATTTGAACACGCGCCCCTCGATACATTTTGGCGTATCGTGCGCATTGCGATTGATGCTCCTCATCGGCGGCGAGGTGCTGGGCGATACTTGCTTAACCGTGTTGCGGCTGCAGCTCATGCGTCGGGTATAGACTACCTTGGGACGTCTTTTGGGGTGACCGCTGAGCTCGTTGAGTTTTGGTCTACTTGTGGATTTGAGCCGGTGCGTTTGGGAACAAATCGTGGTCGAAGTAGCGGACTTTTTAGCATGATTTGTGTGAAAGCAATTACGGCGAAATCCGAGTCCAATTGGCATCGAGATGCCATAGAACGCTTCAATGCGGGTCTACCGTCCATGCTCATCGGCCCCCTACATTCCTTAGAGGCCAGTGTCGTCCTCGCTTTGCTGAGGCGAATCAAAATAAAACCTGAACTAACCCCCTATGAATGGTCTGAAATTGAAGCATTTGGACGTGGGGAACGCGTTTATGAAGCCGTCTACGACCTTCTTCATAAGTTCGCTTTTCTGGTGATAGAAAGCACGTGTAGACCGGATGAAACCCCCTCAGCTCGGGGACGCGTCTGGGTTGAGGCTGTGCTCAAGGGAAAGCAGCCTCGATTCGATGTCTCTCACAGGGGGGCTCGAAGTCGGAGCGAACTGGTTGACACGCTCATCTCCGATACAAAATTCATCCTTAAGCTGCAGTAATCGCAGGCAATTGTCACAATCTCGTTGCGCTTTGTTACTTGTTTTGGCGCAAAGTACAGGTTAATTGGCGACTGTTTCCGATTGTATTGAAGGGTGAGCAAATGACTGATTTACACACGCATGAAGATGTGAAGACCTACTACGGAGAAGTCCTCAAGACGAAAGCCGATCTTCAGACGACAGCGTGTTGTCCGACCGAGGCGATACCAGTTCACTTGAGGTCTCAAGTCGCGCTGATCGCCGATGAAATTCAGACAAAGTTTTATGGATGCGGCTCACCGATTCCGGACGTTTTGGACGGCTGCACTGTACTCGACCTTGGGTGTGGGACTGGTCGAGATGTCTATCTCGCGTCACAGTTGGTCGGTGAAAATGGGCGTGTCATTGGGGTTGATATGACACCCCAGCAGCTGGACGTGGCCCGTAAATACCAAGAAGAACATCGACTCCGGTTTGGCCATGAACAGTCCAACGTCAGTTTTCACGAAGGATATATGGAAAGACTGGATGAAATTGGTGTTGAGGATGGCAGTGTAGATGTTGCCATCTCAAACTGTGTCATCAACCTTGCTCCAGATAAGAAAGCTGTCTTTAAAGAGATCTTAAGAGTTCTAAAGCCGGGTGGTGAGTTATACTTCTCCGATGTATTTTCGGATCGCCGATTATCGTCTGAGATGAAGCAGGACCCGGTCCTGGTTGGTGAATGCTTAGGTGGTGCTCTCTATGTCGAAGATTTTAGGCGGATCATGTCTGACCTGGGCATCCGTGACTACAGAGTGATTGCGGCGAGTACCATTGAACCCAGTAATCCTGAGCTTGAAAGGCGCTGCGGCAATGTGCGCTTCTACTCGATGACAATTCGGGTCTTCAATCTTCCGAAACTTGAAGACCGCTGTGAGGATTATGGTCAGGTTGCATGGTATCTGGGCACCATAGACAACAAGCCCCACCGATTCGGACTCGATGATCACCATATTTTTCTCACTGGCAAGCCCATGCCCGTCTGTTCGAATACAGCCTCTATGATTGCCGACAGTCGTCTTGCCCCTCATTTTCGGATCGATGGCAATACAGACGTTCACTATGGGATCTTTGATTGTGGACCCGATGGTGCTGTGCAATCGTCGGATTCAGCTCCAGGTGCTTGCTGCTAGTCTCCCCCTCAGCAATCTGTAGTGGTCGGGACTTTGCAGTGCATACGCGTCACCGGCGCAACCAGCTTCGTCGGTCGGACTTTGGTGCCAACACTGCTTGCCTACGGAGACCGGGTATGAATCTTTTGTCACCCCAGTTCCAACCTATCCATAGATAAATGGCGTGCAGCAACCGTTGGCCATTGGATTTGTACATCCCCGCGCTTGAAGGCTTACTTAGGGTGGTGTCCAGCGGAGAGTCTTGAGACGCGCTTTGCCCAAATTATCGTTCGATATCGCAGTCTGGGGCTTCTCGAATGATGGGCCCTCAAAAAAACGAATATTTGACCTATTGATTCGTCAAGGCAACCCGTTCAGAATACCGCCATCACTGTGATTAGGAGATTTCTACATGAGCATTTTGTTCAATCGTTGTTTTCTTTGTCTCTTTCTTTTGGCCACTTGTATGAGCCAGCCTGTATTGGCAGAGACCGACCCACTCGACCCCCTTGCGGATGACACCGCCGTCGAGACCAAGAAAGAAAAGGCGCAAGCACCAGCGGTCAAGGACCCTGACCCTGCCCTCAAGAAGATGGTGGATGAGGCGCGGGAGACCACTGAGAAAAGACTCAACCGGCTTCAGTCAGCTGTGCAGGAATATGCAGATATTGAAGAGGCGGTCGGGTCGGCCAGCAATCTGTTTTTAGAGGCTATGAACACGTACTATATGACTCATTCTGCGGCCCTAGATGCCTATCAGACCGCTGAAGCGTCAGGCGACCAAAAGGCGACGAAGAAGACCGGGAAGGCCGTCGTTAAAATCCGGAAAAATCTTTTAAAGGTCATCACAAAGGTCAACAAGAGCTTGAAAAAGCTCAAGAAGCTTGAAAAAAAACTAGCCAAGCAAGCGGCCGAGGAAGCCAAAGAAGATGCAAAGAAAGGGCCCAAAGACGCATCGCAACCGAAGCAGGCCGAGTAGAGCCTGAATGCTCGATGCAAGGTTCACTGAGAGTGCCTTAGTTCACATTGGCGACAATGCCAAGGATGGGCGGCGGGATGATTGGAAGACCCGTCTAGGTCATTCGGCCAAAAACGTATCATCTCTCGTTGTCAGAGGTGTGTTGTCGCCCGACGAACAGCAGGCACTGGAAACAGTCGAAAAACGCCACAAAACCTTTGTCAGCGACTATTATCTTAACTTGATCGATCCCGATGATTCCAATTGCCCAATTCGACTTCAGGCGATTCCTCACATCGATGAATTAGACGATGATGAGCGCGTCGAATCTGATCCGACTGGCGATAATGCACATCGGGTGAACCAGGCCTTAATTCACCGTTATCCTAATCGCGTCTTGCTGACGCCGACACACATATGTCCAATGTACTGTCGGTATTGCTTTCGCAAAGTTGCTTTGAATGACGGTCAAATTCGATACCACAAGGCGGTTCCGCAAGCCCTTGAATACATCGAGAAAAAAACCGAGATAAGCGAGGTTATCCTCAGCGGTGGTGATCCGCTGATCCTGTCCAATCAGCGTCTTGGTGCCCTGATAGAACAGCTCGTGTCTATTTCCCACGTGAGACGAATCCGGATTCATACCCGCATGCCTGTCACCTTTCCTTACCGTATCGACCAGGAGTTCATCCGGGCACTCGGCCGACCTCAACAAATTTATCTGGTTAGCCACTTTAATCATCCCAGGGAGTTGACCCCATTGGCCATCAGCAAACTTGAGATGATGCGCGATTCAGGCTTCATACTGGCGAATCAATCTGTGCTTTTAAAGGGCGTCAATGACGCGCCCAAGGTTTTGGCGGAGTTATATAATGAACTCGGCTATATCGGCGTACGACCCTATTATTTGCATCATTTAGACCCTGCGCCTGGGACGGCTCACTTCCGGGTCAGTCTTCGGCGTGGCAAAAGAATATATCGTAAGCTTTTGAAGCTTTTGTCGGGGCCAGACCGACCTCGCTACGTCATCGAGGTGCCCGGCGGAGGGGGAAAAGTGGACGTCGACAGTGATGCGGTTGTTGAATTGGAGCAGCCTGGGCTCTATCGAATGATGAGCCCCCTTAATGATCATCCGGTCCACTGGGTCGACCCGTCCGCTGAATAGACGCTTACTTCTAGACTGTCTAGACGTCTCGGGTTGTGCCATCATCTGGATCAATGAATGAACCACGATACATAGGCGGGTATCAACTCGTCACGCTCATCGCAGAAGGTGGCATGGGTACCATCTGGAAGGCCCGTCATCCGCACCTCGATCGATGGGTTGCCATTAAACAAATTCGGGCTGATGTTCGCGACGATGACGCTGTTCAGCAAGCGTTCATTCGAGAGGTTCAAAACCTCAGCAAGCTCCATAGCCCACAAATTCTCCGGGTGCTCGATTTTGGCTTCAATGAGTCTGGTGAACCTTACATGGTCACGGAGTTTCTCGAGGGCGAAGATTTGTCTCAGCGCCTCATACGAGAACATCGACTCGATTTAGTGGATGCACTCTATATCGGTCAGGAAGTCTTAAATGCTTTGGCAGAAGCCCATGCCGTCGGACTGGTTCATCGCGACCTGAAGCCCGGTAATATTTTTCTCCAGCGTTTGGCAGGAGAACGCCAAGACGCCGTCAAGGTGCTTGATTTTGGTGTCGCTAAACTATGGGAGTCAGACCGAAACGTAAGAATGCCATTGCCCTCGATGGGAGTGAAAGGCTCACCTCATTACATGGCTCCAGAACAGGCCATGATGGGGTCGGTCACCCCAGCTACCGATATCTATTCCTTCGGTGCCACCATGTACCGAATGTTGACAGGTGTGGATGTTTTTGTCGGTGAACCTGCTGAGGTTCTCAGACGTCAAATATCGGAACAGCCCATCCCATTGCGAGAGCGCGCACCAATACGCGAATTCGGAGCTGAGATAGATGATTTGGTCATGGTGTGCCTACGAAAAGATCCAGAAGAACGGCCCGCGAGTGCATCCGCGCTCGGTAAACGATTGCAGACCTTGTTGAGTGCGGCTCGAGCCAGTATGCAAACGAACGCAAACCCTCAACTGGTGCACACATCGGACGACGTAGGGAAATCAGCCCAATTGCCCGTTTGGCTTGAGTCGACAGGAAAGACCAACCCGTCTGGCCTCGATGGTGCAGGGTATGAAACCATGTCTGACTCGATAGATCTGCCGATTGCGGGTAACTCGACGTTGGACGGGCGTGGGCCTGGTTTTGACGACATGGCCCCCGAGACCCTTCACCTGGCCCTAGATTATTCCAAGACCCTAGAGGAGACGAGACCCCTTCAACACCAAACGGAGCAAAATGTTTCGCTGTCCGAGAGTGAGTCCGCAGGCCTTCTGACTTCAAACTTGAAAACCGGACATTTGGACAGTCGATCATCGCTGGACCCTCTCGCTGCTCAACAGCGGAATCCGAGTCGTCAATCATCGCAAACAGTTGCTCTTATGGTGGCCATCATCGCCGCGATTACAGTCGGTATTGTCATCTACACTTCGAAGACCCAAGGATTCGAAGCTGGTCAGTCGGCAGCTTCCATGGAAACCGACATGAGTGTGCGCAGTGTTTTCGAAGCGATAAAAAGTCAGACACGCGCAGATGTTGGCCCGCCTGATGACGCACCTAATATCGTCAAGCAGCTCATGGCAGAGAAAAATGTTCGAAGACCCAGTGCCATGGTTCTGGTCACCGTGGCGCAAGGCAAATCTCGTTTTGTACGTCGAAAAGATGGTCATGTATTTTGTCGGGACGTCGACAAATGCGAACTCCCGGTTGACTCGGCAGTAGTCGTATACCGGCATGGGTTTTATCCCCTGAAACTGGAGGCGATGGACTTGTTTGATCGGCGTAATAACAGCTGGCGTGTTTTTCTTAGAAAACGTTAGGGCACGCTCAATCCAAGGATACGGGTGATCGCCATGAATGCGGGTGGACTGGCACTGGGCAGGCGGCTCTCAAGCAGGCTGGTTAAGTGCCAGAGATCGAGTTTGAATTCAAATGCATTGATGGCATAGACGATTTCAACTTGGAGTCCAGGCTGAAGGTCACGATCCCAAAGGTCTATGAGTCCACTCAGGCTACTTGGGTCGGCAAGTTGTCCGAGTGCTGCGATGGCCCGACCACGTCGGTAAAGCGACTGACCGGATGAACCGGCGATCTCGAGCAGTTCATCGACAGTCGCATGACAGCGCTGCAACTCTGCTTGTGTGAGCGGCCGGTCGATGGATGACAAAAGTAGACGTAAGTCATTGGGTGGGTGTCCGATGCTGACGTTGGGCAATAGAGCCAGCAATAGCAAGGCCAGACCTTGGCGAAGTCTAGTCATCGTCTGCGTCCTCGATGATGGGATTTCGGTAGATAACCCACGCTTGCTCGTCTGAAAGGCTCGCCGGGGCACTGGTGACGGTTGGAAACATGAGATTATCGCTGCTGAAGAAACCCGTCGGTGTATCATTGAGTTGGTCTACAATTCCACCCACGGTTTCTTGGGTATGAAACAAGCCCAGGTAATGACCCGTTTCATGCGCCATCACATGCCCTAATTCGCCTGGTGATGATGACAATAGAGTTGCAACAGCGACCCCGCTCCTGACGGTTTCTGGTCGCAAGGGGCCCGGCGTGCCACCAGAAATCCCACCGACAATGCCACCGCTTTGGCCCATGCCAATGCGATCAACGAAGAACAGAGCAACACCCGTATCATAGGTGTTCAGACTAAACATATCGTGCAAAGAACTCTCCGGGCGTCCAGGGCCGAGTGGGCCGATATCAACTTGTCGATAGCTCGCCGAAATATCGTCAAATGTGAAGTCGGTCAGCTCGATACCGATGGCTCGATAAAAAGAGGCCATGCGTTCCACAGCGGCCTGAAACGCTGAGTTGTTGGGGGCTGATTGGGCTGTCCAGCCATTGGAACCCGTAAAGAAAAAGTGCACGGGCAAGCGGCCGGTGGTCTGCGGAGTTGCACCTCGTTTGAAGGTGATGCGTAAATCGGTCGTCGTATTGACTGCTCCAAAGGGACCCAGTGCCGATACACGAATACGCCAGATACCGGGATAAAAATTCACGTTCAAGTTGTTCGGTGCCAGGAGAGTCGCGACGCCGGTATTGGGAGATGCAGAGCGATTCGGGCTTTTGAAGGGGCCCGGGAACGGAGATAACTGGCGATCTTGGTTTGTGATAGTAACCCCAGCAGGGCTCTCCGAGACGAGTACGTCCCCATCCTGGCTTTCCATATGCGAAATCGCATATAGAAAAGTTGGGTCACCGACCGCATCGATGTGCAGACCGACCGTGTTCTCGGGAACGTCGAGCATAATAAGCTCCGAA
>JAYZEG010000073.1:0-15546 GCA_036337435.1 Myxococcota bacterium | reverse complement strand
CCCGCTACTGCAACGGAAACAGCGCCTCAGTGCGTTCCATTTCAATGGTAGGGACCGGTGAGATATCTTGAGGGTCCAGGTAGCCTCCATCGACCAGGTCTCGAATTAAGAACGGAGGGAATGTTCTGTAGTTCAAGGTTGCAAGTACTCGGAATTGGTTTGTGTTAATCTGCTGCGCTGGTATGGCGAAATCTCGCCATTTTCGCTGCCCGGGGCCGATGACATTGTCGGTGAAACTATGGGCTTGCCAGGGGAAGTTGACGTGGCCGCCGTCTTGTCCGTAGATGAATTGACCAAAGAGCATGAGTTCGGGGTCACCATCGGGATCGAGACTATGACCGCGGACGCCATCCATCAGGTCGCCATTTTCGTCAGTCATACCCGACTCAAAAACCAAGTTGTCGTTGCCATCGAAGATTTGTAAGTGAACCCAAACCTGCGTGTCCGCCGTTGAGCCTGCGGGCAATTGATGACCGTTATTTATATTTTCGACTGACACGATGACCACAGCGTTCCCGAGCTCATCAATTCCATTGTATCGCACCTCGAGGAGGGCACAGTCGCTGAGCAGGTCGCGCGCGATCCGCGCTTGGTGTTCCTTTCCGGGAAAGTCAGCTTGAAGTGCTTGATAGACGCCAAGAAAATGGTGGCTATGCAAAGTCCGAGTTTCTCCATCTTTAGTGATTGGCCCCTCGTACTCAGGCATGTGACAATCTTGGCATGTTCTGTGGCGTTCAGGGTTAGATACGTCGTTATACGAGTTTGAATACCAGGTGCTAAACGTCGAATCGAGTCTCACTCCATTTGGATTGACAAAATCATGACAGCTTCCACACAGCATATTTTTCTGCAGGGGATCTGAGAAGAGTGCCGACGGTTCAATCGGATGGGCGCGAGTTGCACTCTCACTCGATGATACCCCGTAATAGGTTGTGTCTGAGAGTTCAATTTTTGCGTTTTGGGTGGCGTCCACCCTCGCCATGCTATGGCACGAGGTACATTGTACTCCATGACCAATGAGTGGATTCGACAGGTCCAAAGGCATTTCGAATCGTCCATCCCGCTCGATGACGGGCAGTATCCCCCTCAACGACGCATTGGGCGCGTGGCATTGAACGCAAAATTGATCGAGTCGACCGTCTGTCTCTTCAATGCCCTTTTTATTTAATGCTCTAAAAATCGGGTCCTTCACCGAGTTTGCATGCATGCTTGTGCGCCATTGCTCAAAGTGCTGCTGATGACACGAACCACAATACTCAGGGGTTGCGAGGGCGACCGTCGGTGCACTGGCGTCGGATTCAAAGCCCCCATCAATGCCTGTATCTGAGACGTGCATTTGTCCGGAGTCGACAATGGCGGTTTGCAACTGGTTGTCGGTGTCTACGCATGCAACCAGGAGACCGATTGTCATAACGGCAGAGAGGACGCGATGGAGCACGATGGCCATACCCTTCGATTGCAAGCTTTTACAGTACAGCCCCTATCATAGGTGTTTCAAAAAGTCTCTTGTTTGGGGGTTCGCAATGCCACTGGTTCCAGCGTTGCTGTCGCCTTAAACTCGTGAGCTTACCTCTTTATTTTCGCGCAGAACAAGAGCACGGTCTAGGCGATTTTGCCCGAGGCCTTGCCGGTGGATCGGCAAAAAGATTAAACGAGGCCATCAAAACGCATTGGCACATGATTGTCTGTTGTCGATTGGACCCCCGGCCGAGAATTATATCAGCAAATCAGCACGAGTTTGGTGCAATCTCGGTGCCGAGGGTGTAAAGACGGCGTCCACGGTGAGTATTGGAGCAGCGCTGTGTCTAATGAACACGATAACCCGGAGACCATTCGATTTGCCGATATGGCATTGAGTGCTCCTTTGTTGCGCGCTCTTTCTGAGCTTGGGTTTGAGTTGCCAACCCCCATTCAAGCTTTGGCGATCCCTCACCTTATCGAGGGCCGAGATATCATCGGTCAAGCTCAGACAGGGACCGGTAAAACGGCAGCATTCGGGCTCCCCTTACTCGACAAAATCGAAGTCGATAAAGCCGTCCCACAACTTTTGGTCGTCGCACCCACGCGGGAACTTGCCCTCCAGGTTTGCGAAGCCATCAAGGGCTATGCAAAACACCTCAAAGGGCTGCGCGTTCTGCCTGTCTACGGAGGTCAAGGCATGACCACTCAGCTACGGTCCCTTCGCAGGGGCGTCCACTGTGTCGTCGGCACACCGGGTCGTCTATTGGACCACTTGGAGCGTGAAACTCTGAACTTAGACGCGGTGAACGCATTGGTTCTGGACGAGGCCGATGAAATGCTTCGCATGGGGTTTGTCGAAGAGGTCGAGAAGATCATGGAGCAGTTGCCAGATGTCCATCAGACAGCACTCTTCTCGGCGACCATGCCGAAGCCGATCGCTCGCATCGCCAAACGATTCTTGACCAACCCCGTTGAGGTCCGAACCAAGTCAAAAGAGACGACTGTCGAAGCCATTAAGCAATATTACATTCCAGTCACGGGTGAACTTAAGAAGCTTGAAGCGTTGTCTCGGCTGGTCGAGACGGAAGATTTTGATGGCATGATCGTGTTTACGCGAACTCGAGTAGCGACAGTTGAACTCTCGGACCAATTAGAAGCCCGCGGGTACAAGGCACAGGCACTGAATGGAGATATGAGTCAACAAGTGCGCCAACGCACGGTGGACCGTTTCAAAGCGGCTGACTTTGATATTCTCATTTGCACCGATGTAGCGGCTCGTGGATTAGACGTGCCACGCATCAGCCATGTGATCAATTACGATATCCCTTTCGACACAGAGGTCTATGTTCATCGAATTGGTCGCACCGGCCGGGCTGGCCGAGACGGTAAAGCGATCTTATTTGCTGGCAAACGCCAAAAACGCATGCTCTCAACCATCGAGCGTGCAACCAAAAAGAAAATAGAGCGACTGGCGTTGCCATCGGCTGACGACGTCAGAGAGCATCGAATCGCTCATTTTAAAGGGTTTTTGAGCACCGCACTTGGAGAGCATAACCTAGATGGTTTTCGCACCATCGTTTCCGATTATTGTAAAGAGACCGACCACGATCCAATATCGGTGGCGGCCGCTTTGGTTCACGCCTACCAGCTCGACCGCCCTTTCGCTGTCAAAAATGTGCAGATTGAAGACGTCGAGCGGCCTAAGAAAGGGGCTAAACACAAGACCGAACCCGCGCCGGCTCGTGCCAAAAGGACAAAGACGCCAAAATCGCCGATGGATGTCTATCGCGTCGAGGTTGGTAGCGAAGATGGGTTGGAGCCTAAACACCTTGTTGGTGCACTCACCAATGAAATTGATTTACCGAGTTCGTACATTGGGTCCATTCGAGTGGGCACAAAACACACAGTAGTCGAGCTGCCAGCTGGTATGCCACCGGACGTTCTGTCATTTCTAAAAAATGTTCGCGTCTGCGGTAAAAGGCTCAATATGAGTCACTTGGGGGGTGAACGAATGCCGAAAACCGCATCTCGTCGTCGAACCCGCGATGGATCAGGGTCTCGATCCAAAGGACCGCGACGGAAACAAACCAAGTCGACGCCCCGCAAGACCTAAATCGGTCAAACACGACAGATAGACCATTGTATCCATGTCACTGACAGGCTCGCGCACGGTGTTTGTGCGCATCTGCGGTGGACAGATGGGTACGATTTGGTGTCAGCAGCTTGTTTTAACTTGTTTGAAATTCGACGGTTGGTCACACTAATTGCGTCGGATGGGAGGGCTATCACTTGCCAACTGTATCGTTTCACTTGCGCTGTTGCATCCCCGCTGCAGGTCATCTAGCAAGGCAACTTGGACCATGCCTTCTGCTCATTGCCCTCCTAGGCTGCGATTCATCGGGCGCAGCCTCGGAGACGAACGGCCCGCTCCAAGGCACTGATTTTATGGTTTCCGACGGCGCGCAGGGAACTGATTTGGACCAGAGCTCCGCTGGAGCTGCGGCTGATGGTGGAACTGAAAGAGACCAGTTCACCTCAGGTACGCAGCAAGATGAATTCTATGACCGAGAGCAGATTCAGCACATTGAAATCACCATTGCGCCGGCTGACCGCCAACGCATGTTTGACGCTCTCCCCGAACGCGTATATGTCCCCGCTCGCTTCCGATGGAACGACATCGAAATTGACAATGTCGGCGTTCGATTTAAAGGCAATAGTTCATCAAATCCAGATGGATGGTGGAAACGCAGCTTGCTCATTAAGTTCGGTGAATTTGTTGATGACCAGCGATTTCTCGGTTTGCGTCGAGTCGCTCTTGATAATGCGGTTCAGTTTGGGTCTGTTTTTTCTGAGCGCTTGATTACCGACATTTTAAGAAATGAGGGCATCCATTGTTCGCGGGCAAATTATGCCGAAGTGACCATCAACGGAGTCTTTGATGGACTCTTTGTTAATGTTGAGCGCATCGATAAATCATTTCTCCAAAGGGTGTTCGGAAATCGTGACGGCGTGCTCTACAAGAATCATGTTGGTGGCCCTGGGTCAGATTTTCGTGTCCTGGATGACCCGTCCGAATATGCCCAGAGTTTTGAACCAAAAACCCATAAAAATGAAGCGGATTTCTCTGAGCTCTATGATTTATCCGTCCTCCTTCGCGATACGCCAGATGATGATCTTGAGGCACGTTTGGAGTCCATCTTCGAGCTTGAGTCATTCATTAAGTTGATGGCTGTGATGGTCTTCAGCGGCGCGTTTGACCAATACACGGGTCAGGCACCGCATAATTTCTATATCTACAACAATCCAGAGACCGGACGTCTCCACTATTTACCTTGGGATTTGGATGTCGGGTTTGCTGATAATGCCTTTGGACGGATTCCTGTCATCGACGGTTGGAATGCATCGTGGCCATTGCTGATTACACCCAGACCTTTGATCGAAAGAATTCTGTCCAATGGTGCGTTGAGGCGTCGCTATCTGCGCCATGCTGAGAGGATTTTAGAGCGCTACTTTAGACCTGAAATCCTGGGCATGGCTTTGGACACCTTGTATCAGCAGGCGACGGAGAGTTTGAGCCGAGATCCTTATCCGCCCCGTCGAGTCACCGTGCAGTCAGACACGAATTATCCAGGGATTGTGCAGTCCCTAAAGGCGTTTATGGTCCGACGCTATCAGACGGCGCGCAGGCAGTTGGATTCACCCTTGTCCGAACCGCCTCCATCAGCAACTCAGAGGCGAGAACCAATGCCTGGTGAACCCGGTCCAGACGACCCGACAGACCTTCGAGTCGAACGTATTGATCAAAATGGCGTGACCCTAAGTTGGACAGATAATTCCGATCGTGAAGGACTCACCATTTTGCAGCGCTGCGACGGGGTTGATTGTGAGAACTTTTCGAACCGAATGGGCATCGAACCCGACCGGCCTCCTCGAGCGACAGACCAACAGGTCCAAATGGGACAAGTCTATCGATATCGAGTCTATGCCGCTTGGCCCTCTCCTGATGGTCCCCAGGGCAGTGCTGCCTCAAATATTGTTGAGGCGAGACCTTGAAGGGGCCAGTCGGCTCATGCAGGCTCTTTGTTACGGTGCTGCGACAATGGTTTTAAAGTTGCTTACAAACATCTTTCCATCTTTCGTTTTCACCTCATAGCGCGTGTGATTTTTGTCCACGCTGACCACGCGGCCTTTTTGGTAGTGCATACTCAGCCCGCCGCTGGGTTCGCCGTAGACAGAATCCCCGACTTGAAATCGTCGGCTCATGTCAACCAGGGTCAAATCCGCCCGTTTACGTTGGTCTAATCCGCCGCTGTAGGTCGTGAAAAAGATTGTTTCGCCATCGACATGAACGATGGTTGCGCTGCGTTCAATTCGACCCTTTCGAAATATGACGACGCCACCGGCTTGCCATGCCGCTGGTTCAATCAGACGCAACTCGGCAGCCGTTTTCTTAACCTGTCTGGGTTTAGCCCGGCCGGTTGCCAGTATGTACTGTTGGCCGTCTTTCGCAATCACTCGCGCGTAGAGACTGGTTGCACCAGACTGGGCGAGTACCGTTTGACCGATGGCAATGTGAGTGTTTGAATTGGATGGGTAAATGAACGCGGCTGGGGCCACCTCGCCAAAGACGCCCACCACTGCAGAATTTCGTCTGACGGCCTTGATTCGACTGCGACGAAAAATAAATTTTCTTGGCTGTTTGGGTTTGGCGGCGGCTGCCCAGACCCAATCACCTTTGTCTGCTTTGAGCGAATGGATTGGAATATTAAAGCCATCAACGCGGCCCGTTTCTTTCTTTGTTGGCTGAATCTCCCTCGGTGACTTGATGTCCGCATCAAAGCGCGAGGGTGCTGATGCTGGCACTGGCACTGGAGCTGGTGTTTGGTTTGTGTGTGATGCTGGTGATGCTGTAGGCCCGGCCATCGAGTTCTCTGCCTTGGAGGACTGGCCATTGGATTTGACCTGATTACTCTTTGCTCCCTCAGCGCGCCCCCCGCGACGGGTCGTGTCCGAATTGGAGCAGGCGCAGAGCAGAAAACACCACAGAGCCATGAATACCTTGCGTTTCATTGAGCGGACTCCCATCGAAATTCGTTATGTGCCCCCCTGTTCTGGGCCCGGTTGCCGATTATCCAATGGGCTGCAGTTCAATTTGGGTCAGAGTGGCAACTCGTGCGGTCGCTGAGTCCCCAAGCGAGCCTGAATCCGCGGCCGATATAACTGCGCTCTGGAAACCACCAATCTCTATCGCCAGACCGCGAACGCGACGCTGAGTTGCCGTAGCTGCCACCGCGGCTTGACTTAAACCCAGTGTCTGTTAAGTCATCGGCCGTTGGCATCACAAGTCGACCGTTCTTCAGCGGTGGACCGCTCTCCCTAAATCGGTCTAGACACCAATCCCTGGTATTACCCGCTGTGCCTCGTACCCCATAAACACTCTCGTCAGCAGGAAATGTGTCGACCTCTTGCATCAAGATTTTGTCGGGGTGGCTGTCTTTCATACAGGCCCAGGACGGATCGAAATCATTGCCCCAGGGGTAGAAGCGTCCATCAACACCGCGTGCCGCTTTCTCCCACTCAAATTCCATCGGGAGTCGCCAAGGCATGCCTGTTTTTTTAGCGAGCCAATCTGCATAGGCCACAGCTGACCTCCATTGAATCATGGTGACCGGCTGGTTGGGCCAGCAAATCTCTCGTTCGGGATCGTGTGGTAGCTCAAAGCTGCCGTTTGGGGTCTGGGCATAGGCCATGGCACCCAGTTCATCTGCTGTTGAACTTTGTTCTCTTGGGACATGGTTTAGGGCTTGGTCGACGCGACCCGCACTGACCAGTTCGTTTAAGAAATTGAGGTATTCCTCATGGGTCACTGGAAATCGTCTCATGACGAATCCATCAACCCAGACGACGGTGCTGTTCAGGCTATTGGGTGTTTGTCTGTCTCCTCCGAGTCGACACCATCCACCGGGCACATAGCAATCATCTGGGCCAAGTGTTCCTAAAGGTAAGAGCTCGATTTTGAATGGACCCCCCTCGGGATCCTGACCGCTGACATCATTCAGACGGCGATTGTAAACTGGATAGATCGCTTCGTGATAGCCCGCCTTGTTAATTTTGAGCAAATAAGACCCCATCTGAAGGGGATGGTCTCTGAGCGGGCTTGTACCCAATTCATCGCCATGATCTAGTTTGAGGCGCCTGTTTTCTAGTCTGAACGCGACGATTCTGATGGAGGCTCCGCTGGGACTGGTGCATACGTTCAAGGAGGCTGAACCGTCAAGATAACGAGTCAACTCATGTCTCATATCGCTCTGGAGCGGGAGTGCTTTGACATGCTCGCGAAGAATGATTTCTGAGCGTTTTGCCTCCGCCGAGTCTCCGTCCTCTTCCGCAGCTTGATGAACACCTTTGTAATATGTAGCCAACGCAATGTGTGCTTCAACCAAATCATCTTTATGCGCCAATGCTGCGCGATAGAGCTGAATTTTCTCGGTTCGTTTAATCATCGACTGAGTGAGCAATGCAGTCGCTTCATCCTCCTTATGCCATGCGTCTAGCTTCGCGGTGTCCGACTGCCACGGCAATGTCCCGGTTGACGATGCCTGGGCTGCCACCAGTAGGTCCGTCGCCCGCAATTCAGCGTCTCGGATGTCTTGTTCAAGTCGTTTTGCTGCACCGACCAGCTCCAATGCTTTTTCTCGTCGACGCGACCCGTCTAACCATTGGCCTATCATCTCCACCATCTCGGACGCAGATTTGAAGCGTTCAAGGGGATCCCGCGCCATCGCTTTTGTACACATCTCGACCAATAGACCAGGGATGGGAGCCCCCCCATTTGTCACGTATGTGGCCTCCTCCGCCAATTCATTTTCCAGGGTCGGATTGTCGGTCGACGATGCATTGACTGACTCAAATCCGGGTTGGGGAGCCGTCACAACTTGCATCAGGATCTGGTGCATGGATTGACCGCTGTACGCGGCTTGACCCCTTAGGATTTCGTAGAGAATGACGCCTAAGGCATAGATGTCTGTCAGTCGATTGGCTGTCGTTACTTCACCTGTGGCCAGTTCGGGGGCGATGTAGGCCGGTGTTCCGTAAATAGAGCCAACTGCTGTTGCCTGCACATCGTGGGTTGATCGAATGGTGTTGACCGAGCTGTTCAGTTCATCTGCTTCAATGACTTTGGCGAGGCCCCAATCGACCACGAGAACCTCTCCAAAGGGACCGATCATGATATTCTTTGGTTTTAAGTCTCTGTGGACGACGCCGTTTTCGTGGGCATGAGAAACCGCTTTACATACATCATGAAACGCACTCACCAATCGATGAAGGTTCCACCCGTCCTCTGTGTCTTGCCAGCTTTGGTGTGAGCTTGCGGCATGGACTGCCTGAATTCGCTGGTGCAGCGAGTCCCCCTTAATCTCCATCATCGTGATGAAGATGGGTCCAGAGTCGAGGATGCCGATGTCATAAATAGGGAGAATGTTCGGATGTTGTAGCTGTGCGCACACCTGCGCTTCTTGCACAAAACGTTGAAGATTAGACTCGTGTTCAAAAAGATAACCGTGGATGACTTTCATGGCCAGAACACGATTGAGTAACTTGTCTTTCACCTTAAGGACGCGCCCCATACCGCCCGCACCTAGCTCACCGAGTTTCTCGTATCGCTCCGTCAATGGCTCGGTCTGTGGATACGATGCGTCTATGACCGCTCTGGCTGTGAGCGCATCGGCGGCACCGATGGTCTGGGTGACATCGGTGGAAAACGGTTTGACATTCAATACGTCAGGCGACGACTCATGGAGGTTGGTGGTCGGCGCCGACAGGGCCGTCTGGTTCACGCTACCCTCTTGCATGTTCTCGGCCTGTTCCTGCCGTCGCAATGTGCCTTCTGCAATCAACATGGAGACCAGATCGTGAGCCTCGGTCGGAGACTGAGCTGACGTGTCATCTGGAGCTATCCCCGCAGCCATCGTCTTCTCTCCAAATTTGTCGGGTCGTTTTTTTTGACTCATCGAACACTCACTGCGAATCGATGCCCGATCAAAACACGCTACTATGATCAAATACAAGACCCCATGAGCATGCTTGAATCATCGGGGCAAAAGCGGGTCTTTTTGCGATTGTGGGGCCACAACGCGAACCGGGTTCGTGGGCAGGTGTGTACTCATTGGAATCAAGTCGGTGCTGTCTGCCAAACACGCTGACCTTGTGGGAATTTTTGCTCAGTTCAGGACGTGGGCCCAAACATTCGTTAATCTTTGGTAGGGCACTGGTGAAGACGGGTCTCATGAGTCGGCCTGCGGCCATGCTCTGGGCGACAAGTGGTCGGGCAAAATTTGAACCGCAGAAGACGAGTCGGCGTCTTCGAGTGTGAGATCTCACAATCAATCTGCGTCCATGCAGTAGCATGGCAACGAAGGGGAGAGAGTATGGGAATTCTTTTTGGTGTTTTGGGCATCGGCGTCGTGCTCGGTGCCATGTCTTACGGGGGAGAAGTCAGGCTTTATATCGATTTACCAAGTGTTGCATACGTCTTCGGGGGCACCATTTTCTTCTCCTGTGCGTATCAATCTCCCGGGTCCATCGCGGCCGCCTTGAAGACCGCTTTCGGTCGGGGCCCGCTTTCAGACCAGGACGCTCGGGTTCACATCGGTGTCCTGTCGAGTGTCCGGATTATCGCGTCGGCCAGCGGTGTTTTGGGGTCTCTGATCGGTATGATCTCGATGCTTGCAAATATGGACGACCCGAAGAGTATAGGACCGGCCATGGCCGTTGCTTTGCTGACTTTATTTTACGCTGTGATCATCGCCGAATTATTCATCGGTCCCTTGATTAGCCGACTCAGAAATCGGGCTACGGCGGCCGTTGACCCAGCCCATCCCCCCGTCAAGGTCACGGCTGTCACACTGGCGGCAATCCCAGTCTCGATACTTGCCTTCTTCGTGATGTTAAGCAGCTTCTAATGGCCAACATCCAGCATTGCGCCTGGCGTAGAATTCGGAGCGGCGTGATTGCACCTGACAGTCATGAGTGGTTGAGGATATCCAAAACTGTTTGGTTTTTCGGCTAGGTCCAGACTGACGGTGGCCAACGGACCCACACCTCCACTCAAACCGAACACGCAGTGCGTCTGGTCTTGGTTGTTCTCGAAGCAACTCAGGCAAAAAAAGCGATCTGTGTTATCGTTGCTCAATCCGGTTCACCGTTAAGGGAAGGTTTCATTCCATGAAAGCATTGGTTTCAAGATGGTTCCACAGGTTTGGCACTCTCGGTTTATGCTGGATGATGGTGTGGGTCCAGTCTGGGTGTGACACGACTCGTGACTCGGACGCTGCGGCCTCCGTTGGGCAAGATAGCGGACCCATAGATGCTTATCAGGGGGGTCTTAATTCAGACCAAGGCACTCTCGAATCAGATGGCGGTGTACCCTCAGCATCGGACCTTGGCGGACCTGACCTAGTCGATGCTTCAAGAGGGTCTGATCGCTCAGATGAAGTCTATGCGCGAACCACTTTGCTCGAAGTCAATATCGAGATGGATCCTGCTGATTACAATGCGCTTCGCTTTCAACGTCGCGCCGGACTCAATATTCTAGCCCCAGAGTGTACATTGCCCCCATCGCCATATACATGGTTCTCAGCCCGGGTCAGCGTAAACGGTGAGCAGTTTGAAAATGTGGGGATTCGAAAAAAAGGATTTTTTGGGTCTGTCAGCGCGTCGAAACCATCTTTTAAAGTTAAATTCGACAAATATGTCGATGACCAAACCTATCTCGACATGAAGCGCTTGACCTTAAATAACTCAAGACAGGACCCAGCTTTCGTACGACAATGTTTGTCCTATGACCTGTTTAGGGCTGCGGGGATTGCTGCGCCGAGATGTAACTTCGCACATGTTGTGCTCAACGGGGAAGACATGGGCGTTTACGTTAATGTCGAGAGCTTAAAAAAACCATTCATCCGCCGGAACTTTGACGACGATGAGGGCAATCTTTATGAGGGAACCCTCAGTGATTTTCGGGTGGGTTGGACAGGCACCATTCGGCAGAAGACCAACGAAGATGAACCAAACTTTGATTCGATTAATGCCTTGACGGACGCGCTTCAGGAACCTGATGACCGTCTACTAGACAGGCTCTCTGAAATCATCGACCTAGACGCGTTTATTACGTTTTGGGCGGTTGAGATCATGGTTGCACATTGGGATGGGTATTCGGGTAATACCAATAATTTCCATTTCTACGACGATCCCACCTCAGGTCTGATTCAGTTCATTCCGTGGGGAACAGATGGGACTTTTCAGACACCCATCCTCTTCTTCGAGGAGCGCCAGCCGGCGCCGAGAACCGTCAATGCTGCAGGCTTGTTATGCCGTCGTCTGTACTTACATCCCGAGGGTCGGCGACGCTATCTTGAGCGCTTGGCCTCGTTGGTGGATACCCATTGGCGGGTTGATGAGCTGGAGGCCTCCATCGACGAGATGGTCAGTGTTTTTGGGTCCGCTGTGCGTGCGAATCGGTTGGATGCGTTTTATGATAATTTGACTTATGTTCTAAACTTTTTGGAATCCCATGGTGTCGCCATGCGCTATGAACTTGAGGTGGGACCGATCGAGTGGACTGTCGACCTCCGCGGTGGTCTATGCCAATCAGAGTTCGGGTCGGCGTCAGGTCAGTTTGAAACGACTTGGGGGTCTTTTCCCAACGACGATCTCTTCGAGACGGGGACCGGTATGCTCTCGATGACACTCGACGAGCAAGACATCAACGTGGAACGTGTCGGGTCCGCGATGGGTTTCCAGCCCGAATCGGACCGAGCTGCTCAGTTGATCATTCCAATGGTGTTGCAGGACGGCCAAATTTACTTTTTCGTGATGGTCGTACCCCTCGAATCGGTTCGGACTGGGGTCGAGATTGATTTTGGCGCAGAAGAGAACTTTTGCGGAGTCAACATCTTTAATCCACGAAACAATGCTGTCACCCCCCTTGGTGGATGTCATCAAGGTATTCTGACTTTCGATGAAGCCTCAACGGTCAACGGCGCGCCTATCAGAGGGCGATTTGACGTGGGCGTCTGGGGTGGAGGGCGCTGATTCCATGACGGCGGCTTGAATGGGGCGGATTTGAACCGAAGGATACGGATTTAAGTGCTTTTATTGTGCAGGTCCTGATCCTGGGGTTTAATGGGGGGCTATGAGTTCCGATATGTCCACCATTGAGCGATACGAGATGAAGTATCGACTGATGCCCCATCAGGTCGCGCAGGTTCGTGAGGTGATCAAGCCATTTTGCAGGCCAGACACGGCAGGCGATGATGGTCGGTACACCATCTCGAGCCTCTATTTTGATACGCCGGATCAACGGTTGTATCGAGAGACCAGAACCCGAGTACCGCGCCGATTTAAAATTCGGGTTCGGCGCTATAAATCAGGGCCCTATTTTCTCGAGGTGAAGCGTCGCATGATGGACATTGTGCGGAAAACACGCTGTCCGATTCCTGCTGGTAGTTGGCCATCGATTATTGACGATCCCAGAGAGTGGACCCATCTCGGCTTAAACACCCAGCAATGCCTGGCCTATGACACCTTTATCAATACCGTTCTACAAACGATGGCCAGTCCCAACACCGTCGTTCGATACGAGCGCGAGGCTTGGGTCAGCACCACCGATGACTACGGGCGTGTCACCTTCGACTATAATATCGTGGGTGCTGCTGCCACCGGCATGGAGATACCCATCGAGGATGATCAATGCTGGTACCGAGAGGATGCACCACGTCGATTTGGCTTGGGTGGCTCGGGCGTGGTTTTAGAACTGAAGTGTACAACCAGCGTCCCGTTTTGGATGACCGATGTGGTCAATCGGTTTAGCCTAAAGCGCATGGGTTTTAGCAAATATGCCACCTCCGTTGAAGTCACTCGACCCGAGCTGAAGCATATGGGTGTGTCGACTTGGACCGATCGAGTCGGAGGCATTTCGTCATGAGCGAGACACAGAATTTGTTCTCGACAGGGTTAAGTCCGGCCACGATTGAACAAGCGGTGCTCTGCCTCATGTCGGCGTTTGTCCTTGGGTCCATCATCGCCTATGTCTATCAGAAGACCTATCAAGGCTTGAGCTACTCACGGAGCTTTGTCCAATCGTTAATCCTTGGCGCCATTGTCGCCACCATTCTCATGCTCGCCATCGGCGATAACTTAGCTCGAGGTTTGGGGATTCTTGGTACGATGGCACTGGTGAGATTCAGAACCAATGTCCGAGACAGTCGAGACATGATTTTTGTGTTTGCGGCCTTGTCCATTGGAATCGCATCGGGCGTACGCGCCTTTGCCATTGCCTGCGTTGGTACGGCCATTTTCTCATTGGCTGCGCTTGTGGTCGAATGGAGTCCGATGGGTCGAACCCAGCGTTTCGATGGCATGCTTAGATTTTGGCTGCCCCGGGAGGCGGGAGGCGCAGAGACAATCAAGGCAATCCTTGGCCCGTACTGTCGCAGTTTTGTCCTCGTTGCCGTACGGGATGTTGGGCGGGGGGATGCCTTAGAATACGCGTATCAAGTCAAACTCAAAACCTTGGATGCCCACGACACACTCGTCGACTCCCTGGCTCAAATACCCGGAATCGGCGGCCTCACCTTAATGCTTCAAGACGCCCACACTGAGTTATGAATCTGCGTACGAGAAAAATCTTAAGCTTCGGCGTGTGGGTACTGGCTGCATTGGCCAGTCTGTTCCTGTGGCTCAGACACGACGAGAGTCGGGCTGAACTTAAGGGGTTGGTCAACGCGCAGACCCACCAACTCTCGCTGAGTGAAATGGCTGTCGTCGAGCAGATACTGGTCCGTCCAGGACAGCATGTGGGGCCGGGTGAGTCTCTCATACAGATGAGCCGGCACGATTTGACGGCTCAATTGGACGTCGCCAGAGCGCAGTTGCTTGAGATGACGGCTGAGATGGAGGCCGCATCACAGGCGTACCTGAGTGACCTCGGAAAAGACAGAATCGAGCTCCAGTCTCGCCAAGCTCAAGCGACAGCGCAACATTCCAATGCGCAAGCCGTGACGGCGAGCCAACGAGCTGAGCTTTACACACTCGGACAACAACTCAAGCGTTTGTCTATTGCTGAACGTGCGGGGGTTGCCGCCTTAGAGTCTCTCGCCCAGCTCAGAACCCGACAAGCTAGACTGGCTAGAGCAAGCCGTCACAGCCCTAAAGCCATTACAGGCTACAAATTATTAACGCAGCAGCTCGCTGAGGCGGTAAAAAGGTTAAATCAAGACCAGTCCGCGGTTCGTTTAGCCCCCTTTAAAGCCCGCCTGAAAAAACAAAGTCAGGTCATCAACGGTCTCCTGGACCGAATGAAACGGCGCACGATCAAAGCCCCGCTTGCAGGGCAAGTCACTCAAGTGTTGGCAACCCGTGGACATTCCGTCGTCGCAGGGACGCCCGTGATTGAGTTGGTGGAGACTCAGAGCCTAAGAGTCACTGCATATATGCCAGAGATGCAGCACCGCCCATGACGTGTCGGTCAGCAAATGGCCCTCAAATCTAGGGGGCGCATGGCCCATCTCGGTTCATTGACAGGGGTCGTATCCAATGTGGGCAGTACGATAGTCCAGCTGCCGGCGCGCTTGTGGCGGCATCCTCGAATCCCAGAGTATGGACGCGCTATCCATGTTCTGCTCGACGAGAATCGTCTTCTCCCTGGAGAAGTTGTAAGCGCAGAACCACGACCAGGAACGCGACCCACGCCTCCGGTCCCAGCCCCCCTCGCAAATACAGCTGGGCAGGTTGAGCCGCCCCAGGGGAGTGAGCCGCCCAAATCGACGACAGACCCCGCCGCATCCGAAACCCCGCAGCCGGTCCAAGTGCCAGATGATCTGCGCACCAAAACACGCATGGAGATCAGCGGTGCTGTCTATCTGCCCGACCTGGGAGAAACGCTCGTCATCAGTGATGATACAGGGATCGGAGGGCCTCATGAGGATGTCCCCTGGGTCTTTTGGCTCGATGAAAAAGGCATTTTATCGAGCGAACCCTCAGCCGTGGCCGGAATTCAGGCTGTCTCCGACCTCGAGGCTGTGGCGG
>JAYZEG010000072.1:0-36625 GCA_036337435.1 Myxococcota bacterium | reverse complement strand
CCATTGTCGAGCATCTTCAGATATCCAACTAAGGGCGTCATCGGCGTCGACAACTCGTGGCTCACGTTACGGAGAACCTCCATTTTGAGCCGATCGATATCCTTCAAGCGTTCATTCGCTTCTTCGAGTTCGCGCACCCGGGTTTCGAGGCGGTCGACGACCATTTGACTGTGTTTCCGCAAATGGCCTAACCGAGTGGTGACATCTAGTTCTTCGATTCGGCCCGATGCGATTGCATGAAGCTCTTGCTCAAAGGAGGCCATCTTAATAGGCTTTGCGATAAACCCATCGAATCCCAATGCAATGGCATGTTCCCTATCCCCTTCAGCCGTGATGGCAACCACGGGCACCGAGTCTAGCTGCCGATCTGATCTCAGCCTGGTTACAACCTCGTAGCCATTAAGATTAGGGATGTTAATATCCACAAGAATCAGGTCAAAATCACCCACTCTAGCCAATTCTAATCCAAGCAATCCATCTGCGGCATCGGTCACCTGGTGTCCTTTTGACTCCAACAGCTTTCGAACTAAGAGTCGATTTTCGGGCCGATCTTCTATGTGCAGTAACTTCATGTGTGAGCATCCATTTGGCTATTTATAGCCACCGACATGACCAGTAACTCGTGTTTTTTGTTGGGAACATGACCTTTCCAGACCGAGTCTAAAAGGGTGTCCATAATCAAACCAACTCTCTTCGATGGTTTTATGCGAACTGCGTCCATAATCTCATGTCCGGAAACAGCCAACTCCCTGGAATACAGCGGTAAGTTACTCAATCGGTTCTGCTCAATTATCTCCACCACAGCGTCGATCGCAGGCTTATCCTCAGATTGTATAATCGAACGTAAAGCAAATCCATCGCGCCAATAGTCCCGCCCGACCAATGCGAGAAGAGCACAAATATCGGGCCTTGCCTGCGATACAGCCCAACTTAAAACAGAATTAATTTTCCGAACGGCCATTTGAATCTGATTCGGCACCTTCAGTGCCTTGCACAATTCATCCGGCTTGACGTCAGAGAGTCCAATGAAGGCTGCAAATCGCGAGTGCCAGTTGGTATCAATCCTATCCATCACAGCTGCCAATCTCGACACAACTGACCCTTTAAGGGGGCCTAAAAAGGGCAGACCAGTACTTAGCAAACCACTCTCGTAAAGGAGAGTCAGGCCGCGCCCCGCCTGCTTTGACATCAACGTCTTTCTGACCTCAATATAAATCCGTTCGATACTGACCTTCTTGACCGATTCATGGGTATTCGCCAGGGCATCGCTCAAGGTTCTTTCAATCTCAAAATTCAATGAGCACGCAAAACGAATCGCTCGAAAAGATCTGAGCCCATCTTCCTGTAACCGGTCGCGCGGAATGCCGACTGCTCGGATCTGACGTCCCCGGAGATCGACCTGGCCACCAAAAGGATCACATAAGCGATCCGCTCTCGGATCGTATGCAATTGCATTAACGGTAAAGTCTCGCCTCGCAAGGTCATCCTCGAGAGCCGACGTAAACTGAACCTCGTCCGGCCGACGCCCATCCGTGTAGCTCACGTCGATTCGATATGTCGTCACTTCGTAATGACCATCACCGAGAACAACGGTCACAGTGCCATGCTGCAAACCGGTCAGTATGACCTTTTCGAACAAGCCTTGCACCTGGTCCGGCTTGGCGTTGGTAGTAATATCCCAATCATTTGTCTCTCGGCCTAGCAGCCCATCTCGGACGCAACCACCTACAAGATATGCTTCAAAATCGTTGGACCCCAACGTGTCAATGATCCTCCGCACACCGTCCGGAATTGTAACTGCTAGCTTCACCTTCTCAACGCCTCACACTCGTTCATGTTAGTCTACCAAAAAATAAAGGCGCCCACTAAGAAGTGGGCGCCTTTACACAATTGAACCAAGATGGACTCAATCATTCATCGAAGACTCTCGTGGCGAGAGTTTCGATGGTTCGCGAGCGAACTCGTCTTATTTCTTCTCTTCAGCTGGTGCTGCTGCTGGTGCTGCCGCTGGTTTCTCGGCTGCAGCTTTTTCTGCTGCCTCAGCCTTAGCCTTAGCTTCTGCGTCAGCCTTTGCTTTCGCTGCAGCTTCGGCCTTTGCCTTCTCGTCAGCTGCAATCTTGGCTTTGTCAGCGTCGGCCTTTGCTTTGGCAGCCTCAGCCTTTGCCTTTTCCGCTTCGGCTTTTGCTTTTGCTGCGTCTGCCTCAGCAGCGGCCTTCTTGTCCGCGGCTAGCTTCGCAGCCTTGGCCTCGTCAGCAGCTTTCTTCTTAGCTGCGATTTCCTTCTTGATACGTGTACCGTAGGGGCTTCCGATCGGGTCACCGCAGGAGCACTTTTTACAGTCGACCGCTTTCGCTGCAGTTGCGCTTTCGCACGCGCTGTTCGCGTTCTTCTTCTCGGTTGCAAGTCGACCGAGCATGCTCTTCTTAACATTACCTTGCCATGTACCAACGTGAGATTTATCAACGTCGGAAAAGAGCTGACATGTGCAACCCATCTTCTTAGCTTGGGCGACAGTCGCCATGCCCAAAACCATTGCCATTGCAAGCAAACCATTTACTAGAACTTTTCTCATTCTTCGTTCCTTTTATGACGATAGAAAGTTCGTTGGAGCAACACGTCCTCCAACTCTAATTTACGATTTCTGTTGCCTAACCAGCATTAGCCAAGCACACAGACTTCCAAAAACCTCTTGGTCTGACTTAGGTTCAATTAGTTTGCTCCTCAGCCAAACTTTTATGCCTTTTACCCTATCTTAATTGTCACGTCGACAAGTTCGCTTCATTACCAAGCGAAACAACGGCCCCAAGGGCCGATTTGAAACCACCAGCTCTCCTTGGGAAACCAGGTTTCAGCCACCGTCAGATGAGGATCTGAGGTGTAACAACCACGATTGAAGTGCACTCACTTAACCCAAAAAGATGTCATATAGCCGACGCCTGAACCATCAAATAGCCAACTCGACAATCATCATTCAGAATAACACCTCGATAGCTATGCGCTATCAAGCCATCTACCTCCAGAATTACTGATGGCACATCGTGGTGTGACGTAACGCCCAGAGCCGCCGCCGTTTTTTTGGTAAAGACACCTCCAGCCGAAGAGTACAACCGGACCACCATGAGTCCAAGCGGACTGGTCCTCCGGTAAGCAAACGTGTCTGTCACTATATTATTCAGAGCAACCGAAAATATTTTTCACCAGGCCAAATATAATCCGTTGAGAATCAAACTAAAATGAGGCGACCGGCTTAAAAATGGTTTCTCCGCCGTCAGTCAGTCTACGTAAGGCTCACCGAAATTTTCGGGGTTAGCTCGGCACTTTTGGATCCGGTTTCCAGCGCCGATGAATCCATAGCCATTGCTCTGGTGACTCTTCAATAGCCGTTTCTATGTGTCTTAAACAGACCCTGACACCGTTCGCAACATCGCATGACCGAGACATCGTCCGTTCAATTAGAAACGGCTTGCCGATTTTGATCATGTGTAAACCCGAGCGACGATAGCTAAAAATAGGAACGATCGGTGCTTGAAGCATCCTGGCGAGCCTGACCATCCCTGTGCTGGTTGAGGCCTTCCGCCCAAAAAAAGGCAATCGGATGGCACTGGCCTCGGTGGCATGCTGGTCCAGGACCATACCGACCATACCGCCTTTTCTGACAAAGCGCGTCAGGCCCACTGCCGTTTTATCCGTACTGATTTGCTTCGGCCCCCCGGCACGCAGCTCTAACCAAAGCTCGTGCCAAAAAGAGATGGACAGTTTTTTTCGCACAATGCGCACCGGGCCGGGCAATTCCTCGCCGTAACGCGCAAGGACTTCCCAGTTCCCTAAATGAGCCGTCAATAAGAATGCGCCTTGTCCAGAGTCCATCAGCTTACGCAAATGCTCTTCACCTTCAACTACGTAAGGAAGTTTGAGTCCGCGCTGAGTCCCGTAGCGGAAGAGTTCTAGGACGGACAAGCAAAGATGGTTGTACATTCGCCTAGTGAGTTTTTTGGAAGCCGCTGGAGACAATTTAAGCGCGTGTGCAATGTTGTCACATGCTACAGTGTTCCGAACCGGAATCAGCCAATACCAAATGGCTCCGAGACATCGTGAGACCAAAAAAAGGAAGGCATACGGCACAGTTCTCGCCAAAAACGCGCCCGAAGCCACCAGCAATGAAATGGCACCACGTTTCACAGTCGACACCACCTATCCAATTGGGCATCGAGTCGTTTGCTACCTTCGAGAATTTCAATTGTAACACCGGCCACAACAGCCGGAAAATCATGCCTCCACTTAACGGCATCTTTTTCGGTAATCACTATGGGAAGCCCTGTAATCCCTTTGAACATCTCTTTACTTATGGGCCGGTGGTCTCCACATTTAATCACATGCTCAATTTGTGCACCTGCATCCAAGACGGTTTTTAAGAACGACTCATTGCGGCCCAATCCTGACGCCACGGTAACTCTACGTCCTTCCAGCCAGTCTCGCGGAAGATCTTTGCCCAACGTCGTTGTCAGGTAGCTCAATCGATATCGACTCCGAACACAAAAATGCGTCTCCGGTCGCGCTGCAGACTCTGCCTCAGATTCGTTTTCATGACTCCACAACAGATCTGCACTCTTTAAAGCTGAGGTGCCCTCGCGCAGGCAACCATTCGGGATGACGCCTGATGCCAGGCTTGGCTTTACGACGACGATATCGGCGGTCCTCGGAAGGCTCCAGGACTGAAACCCATCATCGACGACGATGACGTCAGCCATTCGCTCCGCGAGTCGCTGTCCCGCCGCCAGGTCCGGACTGGCAATTACACTCACATCTCGAGGTAATGCCTTACGAAACCAAACTGCTTCATCTCCGACGTCTTGAGCACCCATGGTCGGTTCAACAACAGTGGCCTGCTTGATTTGCCCTTTCCAACCGCGACATACAACAGCACAGCGTCCAAAATCGCGGCAGCGCATTGCAAGATATCTAACGATTGGGGTCTTTCCCGCACCTCCAACCATGAGGCTTCCCACAACCAAAGTAGGCACAGATGACACATGCCGCGGCTTCAAGTGCCTCCGAAGAAATGCATAGTTTCCAACCACGGCCGCCAAGCAACGACGCAATGACCCATCTGTCCGATTCGTGGCCCACGCTTCTAACCGAGCATAAAAGTCCGCTGATGTGGTGAAAGTATCGTGGGGGGTCGGCATAGCCCCATCAATCTAGACAATCTTGGTGAGGTTGATAAGAAGAAATTCGAACGAGCGTTTTTTGCCCTCAAGTCTCGTAGAAAGTCTTTAAGAATTCGCTTCGTCGTGGCTGCCTTAATTTGCGTAGGGCCTGGGCTTCGATTTGGCGAATCCGCTCTCGGGTCAGGTCGAATACCTTGCCCACTTCTTCCAAGGTATGGTCCTGCCGTTTGCCGATGCCGAATCGCAAGCGGAGCACCTCCGACTCTCGGTCCGATAATGTCCCAAGGATTCGCTTCGTTTCTTCATTCATCAGCAGGTTGGTCGCAGACTGGTCCGGAGACAACGTGGCCGTGTCTTCGATGAAGTCTCCGAGCTTACTGTCATCTTCACCCACCGGCGTTTCAAGTGAGATCGGACCTCGCGTGATCTTCAGAGCCCGTTGCACTTGTTCAATGGTCATATCGAGATGACGCGCGATTTCCTCCGGGTGGGGCTTCCTACCGAGTTCTTGCTCCATCGACTTCGCAACCCGAGCAATTTTATTGATGGTCTCGATTAAATGAACTGGGATCCTGATGGTTCTCGCCTGATCCGCGATGGCTCTTGTTATAGCCTGGCGAATCCACCAAGTTGCGTAGGTGCTAAACTTATGACCTCGTTGATACTCGAACTTGTCGACCGCTCGCATCAGACCGATGTTTCCCTCCTGAATTAAATCCAGAAAGTGCAAGCCATGGTTGACATACCGTTTGGCTATGCTGACGACTAATCGCAGATTGGCTAAGATCATCGCACTTTTTGCTCGCTCCAACTCTCTCAAGTTGCGATCGATGAGTCGGACCCGCTGTTTGAGCGACTCGAAGTTGAGCCCAATGCGATTTTCGATATCCGTGTTGCGGCGCAGTGCTTTCTCCACACTGGCCACGAGTTCCCTCCAAGTAAGTTCATCGAGGGTATCTGGCTTTTCTGGTTCTATCGTCTTGCCATCTTCAAGGCGAATATCAAGTACCACATCGCCACACAGAGACGCGTACTCGGTAATTACGCGCCGCCATTCTCGGATTTCATTCCGGGCACTCCGAAGTTCATCGGCAATGCCAACAATGACGTTCCAGCTCACGCGCATTCGAACGACTAGATCCCGAAGCTCGGTGTTGTAATCTCGATTTTTACGGCGGGCCGTCTTCGTGATGCGAGTGGCACTCCGCTGCCTTGCCCTCGCTACGCTTTTTATTTCTACCGCGACAGCCTCGATCCGCTCAACGCCGTTGAGTCCAGTTTCTTCGTCGGGCTCCTGATTAGAACTGCCGTCTAAGATTTGCCTGAGGCTTTTGAGTCCCTTCCGAACGAGCTTCGGCAGTTCGACGACTGTACTGATCCCGAGTTGAGTGCCGAGTACGCCATCAAGCACTGCATTGCGCGCGCTTTCGATGCCCTTCGCGAGTTCAACTTCTTCATCCCGGGTCAGGAGGTCGACACAACCGATACCCGACAAGTACATCCGGACGCTGTCCAAGTCACCTTGGCCAGGCTCAGCTGATTTTTTTTCCCCGTCAGTCTTGTTTTTCACAGGCGGGCTGTCGACATGTTCGCTTTCCGGCGAGGTCTGTCGCTCTGGTTTGATATCGCTGCTACTCATGTCCATCCTCTCGTCGTAAAAAACAAGCCGTTAATGAGTACGTTTATCACACGACCCCGGGTTAAATAATTACGCCCGAATAAGTGCGGTGCCAGGTACGCACGAACTCGGTCTAACTGTTCGATGCCCAACAACTCAATTTGTCGCACAAAAAATAAAAAATATTTGACAAGTGAACCAAAAAACATTCTCAGCTGATTGAATTCTGTTGGTCAAGTGTCATTTTTCGGACTGAACGAACTGGACGAATTGGCGGACGCATACGCCTTTGCAGTCTCCTTTAAGCGATGAAGACTTCTTTCAATGTCAGCGACGGCAAGTTCTTGAGGGCCAGCCCCGTTAAAGTCGTGGGGCTCACTGACACAGACATAAATCTTACTGAAAGGCAGCGGAATTAGGAACCGGTCCCAAGACTTTCGCAGACGCAATGCACGCGGTGCGAAAGCACTAATGCACCATAAAGGAACACCTGCTTTCCTTGCGAGATACTGAGCACCTGGCTTTGCTTTATGACGTGGTCCCCTCGGTCCATCGACGGCAACTAAAAGGCTTCTACCAGTTTTTAGTTCACGAAGTAGATTTCTGAGAACTGACAGCCCCCCCCTACTGCTCGAGCCCCTTACCGAAGTGACGCCAAAACGACGAAGAATGTTTGCTTGCAGTGTCCCGTCTCTACTCAAACTCACAGGGGCAACGGATTCCATGGACGGCCTCACGGCTAGGAGGGGGAGCTGTTCACCATGCCAGAAAGCGATAACGCCATTTCGGTCAAATGGTGGACCAATTCTGTGAACACGGACGGTCAAAAGGATGAATCGCACGACCAGCGAGACAACAAAGCTCGTCAAACGGATTCCGTATGATATCGGGTGCCCATGTTGCTGTTCGAAGCGGCTCTCGTCAGACATTGCTATCACCAGCGGCCTGACTGTGTCTGCCCAACTCGACGACTCGGTCACTTGCCTTTAACCAACCTCTGTCATGAGTGATGACAATGACTAACCGTTCATCCGCAACGGTCGCTAACGTGTCACGCAAGTTAGACGTACTGTCCTGGTCTAAATGCGTTGTTGGCTCATCGAGGATCAAAATACGCGGATTACCTAAAAGAGCACGTGCGATGGCCAACCTCCGTCTCTCGCCACCCGACAGACTCTGTCCTTCGTGGCCGACATCCGTTTCTAGACCGGAGCGTGTCGCCAACATCCGTTCTAATCCTGCCTGTTGGCATGCACTAAGCAGGTGTTTTTCGTCACAGGGGCCATGGCCAAATCTGAGATTGTGTCGGATGGTTCCACCCGATATGCGGGTGTCTTGAGCGACCCAGCCAACGCCCCTCCTCCACTGGTCTGCGTTCAGGTCTGACAGCCTGTGTTCATCCACCCAAATCTCACCATCTGATGTGGTTAGAAGACCTGCTACCATCCAAGCCAGCGTCGACTTCCCAGCTCCATTTGGACCAACGAGAAAGTTAATGTCCCCGCGCCTAAAAACGCAATTTAAGTCCTGAAAGACAACCTTGGAGCCATGGGAGAAACTAACACGACTGCATCGAATCAGCTGGATGTCCTCAGGTGACCTGAGATGGCCACCAGTAGGGATACATCTTTCATCTGAAAGAACAGCATTTATCCTTATCAAGGCAGCTCGCCCAGGCTCTAGAATCGCCTGAATTCGACCCAAGTTCTTGACAGGTTGATAAAGTAGCAAAACAGCGGCTAAAAAGCTCATTACATGTTCTGGTGCCACGGAACTGGTTTCCACTCGGTGTATCGTGAAGACAACACCAACCGCCAGGGCAACCGCACCTAGAATTTCCGTGATCGGACTGGACCAAGCTGCAACACGGCTTTCTTTAACATGAGCATCCCTATGCTTTAAATTAGCGGCTTCGAAACTCTGGCTGATAGAGTGCTTATCCTCCGCTAGTTGGATGATCTGGCTGCGTCGAAAATGGTCGTCAATGACCCCCATGAGTATGGAATGCTTGTCATGATGGCTCAAAGCAGCCTTCCGCAAACGCTTCCCAATTTTTATGATGGGCCAGAATGCCAATGGATAAACCAGAAAGATAATTAAAGCCATTTGCCAATCAATGATTAGACAGACAAGGCATAGAAAAACGATCTGCAAACCATCGCGCACAATCGCGATGGTTCCTTGACCAACCAGCCTTCCCACAGCTTCGACATCATGGGTCGCTCGACTAATTATATCAGGCGTACCGTATTCGGAGAGAGCAGCGGGCGATAAACGAACAGTTTTTTGATGTAACAACGTGCGCAGGCGACTGTTGACTCCAGCCACCAAGATCGCTTGCCACACTCGATATCGATTCTGAGCAACACCTTTACAAAACGCACATAAAATCAGTGTGAGTGGGATGGCAGACCGTAAGGTTTCAACGCTCGGCGGGGGGGGTAAATAAGGAAGCAGAATCGCGGGCCAAGCCAGAGGTGTGCCACCAAATAATGCCTTTAGCAAGGGGCCAGCCAATGCCCCGTAAGACGCCGTCAATATGGCTAATACTGCCGAGCAAAGCAGAAGAAGTATAATTCGGCCTGCGTGAGGACGCAGAAGTGTTCGCTTGAATTCAGGCAAACCCGGCCGGCCTCAGAACTCACCGAGATAGAGAATGCTTCCACCACCGGCCTGAGGTGCAACGAGAACACCCTTGCTCGCCTGGAGTCCGTCTCTCACAATGAGATAGGTTGAGAGCCCGCCTGATATCAAGCCAAAGACTGTGCAGTAATCTGACATTCGCCCCAAATATTCAGCTTGTTTGCGCCATTGACTCGCCGCAACCCCATCGGATGCATTTCTAGATTTCTTGGCCGCGGCCAATGCCTGAGTACCGAAACCAACGGCACTGATAAGACTGGCCCCCGATAAACCCATTAGCCCCCACTTGGTCCACCGGTACCCAATGGACTCTAGCTGTTCAGGTTTTCTAATGAAGCTCTGCTCGCTGGCCGGATTAGGCGACGATTTGGGCACCAACGTATTCAAGCGGGCTTCAACGGTCGTTGTGTCGACGGGCTCTGTCTTCAAATACGCTCGATACCACTCGGATGCCGCATTGCGATTACCAAGTTTTTCATAACAACGGGCAATATTATACAGCAACACCCGGCTTTGCGTGACAGCAAATGCATTCTGAAATTGTTCAACAGCGACGGAGAAAGAGCCATTCTGATAGGCCTTCAATCCACTGATGAACGCTGCATCTGCCCTGTCGATATCGGCCTGCGATAAGGCGGGTCGAACGTTTTTGGCGTAGCAAGGATTTAATTCACTCGATTGGACGACCAGAAAAGCGAGCATAATCACCGACAATGTTCGTAGGTTCAATCGCACGACAGGCCCCTTCTTCTCACAGTTCCGCATGGTCCCCCACCCGGGCCTGCATGACAACACCCAATTTCTAGTCTCAGTCCTGCAGTCCCATCCGGTGACGCTTCGCCACAAACGTCACCTTGTACTCCGCGACCCGGTAGACCGGCCACTCCGATATCATATTGATTAGGCCCCCTCGGAAATTCACCCTCAATGACCGGCAACTGAATCAATGAAGACGCATCCAATTCGCCTATTCTCGGCGCAACTCTCAATACGCCTACTGAGATCCCCCCGGAACCACCGCTCCCATGACCACCGCAGCCGCCTGGGCCACCCCGACCGCCGTCACCGCCGTCCTGACAGTCGCCTCCGCAGAGCATGTTATCGCCCATCGCACCGCGTCCGCCCTGTCCACCACTTTGACCTATACTACCACGGCCACCATCACCGCCGGCACCGCCCGACCCTGTAACAATCCGTAAATTCAGGCTATTTACGCGACCCCCAATGATAATCAGGCCGATGGAACCATAACCAGATTGACCTTGCTGTCCCTCGCGACCACCACAGCCTCCAGCTCCTCCACCGCCGCCACCGCCTGTACCCAATCCATTCATCGCGATCCCATGACCACCACCACCGCCGCCACCATTCCCTCCTTTGCCCGGCCTAGGTGCAGCACCAACATGGGGCTGCCAAAGCCCAGACGCATCTACTTCTCCGTCAGGCTGAGATGGAAGTCCGTTCGCTCCATGCGCACCAGGCTGACCATCCCCGCCATCAGCCCCGCCGGAAAGGGCATTGGCCCCAGAGGCTCCGCCAAGGGCTGCAAGCACACCCGGGTCAACCGAAGTGCCGAGAGCACCTTGATTGCCTGGGTCTCCTCCCGCACCACCAGATCCCGGTGAAGTTAAAAAAGCACCACACTCGCGTGCTCGACCGCCCGCCCCACCGCGTGCGGGTTCACCAACTTCACCTTGTTCACCAGCGGGTGAGTCATGGTCAGCGGCATCAGCTCCATCGGCACCGGCACTGGCGTCGTTCGTTCGAATTTCAACGTCTCGAAGAAAAAGATGATTACCCACATTCCGCGCAATAATGCCTATACTCGAAGAAGGTTCTGCATTTGCGGCTGCCACCGTACGGATGCTAATTGCTTCAAATTCGGACCGCCTTGTTAAATCGGCAATTTTCAGGCCGTCTTGGCGAACATAAACAATGGTTGGGGCTCTTGGCTGGGCAGGTCGAGACCACGATAAAGCCCCGTTCGCGCCCGCCACAGCTTCAAAACCACCGTAAATGCTTACACCGTCCGGCCAAGTGAATGGGCGCGTGGCATCATCAACAGTCAGCTCCGCTGGAATTGTATAATTGCCAGTCTCCAAATAGATTTGGTCCAGGTTGAGTTCAATGGCCAATTCAATGGCGCGCCGTAAAGAAGAGACCGGAGAGTTAGCATCTCCACGACCAGCATCATTTCCCGACACTCTTGCCAAAACAGCGCGGCTTAATTGCCCGTCGATACCATCACAATTCGAATCAACGCGCCGAGGATCTGGACGGTCTGCAGCCCCGGGCACACATTCGCAGCCGTTGAGAGGATCCCCATCATCATCGGTCGCCCTGTTTAAACATTGAGCAATAACACATGACCCATTTACGCATTGGACCTCAGCATTTCTAGCATTTGCCGTACAGTCTAAATCACATCGTCCACATTGAAATCGATTGTTCCGAAGTTCAAATCCTTCATCGACCAATCCGTCGCAGTCATTGTCAATTTCATCACATTCTTCGTCCGGATCCTCACCACAAGCACCGCACTCATTTCGCAAGCCTTCATCGGTCAGACCATCGCAATCGTTATCGACTTCATTACATTGTTCTGGGCGCGGGGTTACGGAACCTCGACATGGGCCGTAACTCCCCTCGAAGCAGGTCTGGACTCCGGAACGACACTCACCGACCCCCAGTGTTTCTTGCGCCGCCGCATAACAGCTCCTCTCCAAAAGCCCACCCGCACCTGATTCATCGACCAATCCATCTCCATCATCGTCACAGCCGTTACACACTTCATCTCGTATCAAGGTCTCACGTTCCTGACAAAACAAGCCATCGCGACCACATGTGTAAACGCCCGGCTGTCGACATAAAGCATCTATGACGACGCACTCGAGGCCAATTTGTCGGTTTTGATCTCCTCCATAATCTTCGTCAGAACGACCATCACAATCATTGTCGATGCCATCACAAATCTCAGCCTCTGAAATCGCTATCCCTGACTCATCTAGGCAAGGCCCCCAGTCACCGTTAGGAAGACACTCTCGAAGACCAGCCAAACATGCAGGCCTAGTACTCGCACAAGGCTCTATTGTACCCGCAAGACCGCACCCAAATTCCATTGATACCTCATCGACGGACCCATCACAGTCTTCATCCCCGCCGCCGGCGACTTCTCGTCCAGGTTCAGCAGCAACCGCGTCGCACATCGCCCACTGGCCGCCGACACAAACCTCAGTCCCTTCAACCTGACAGTCACCTGTTCCTACACGACACGTGGGAACGTCGGCGATTTGCTCATCCGCTTCGCCATCGCAATCGTCGTCAACCCCATTACATATTTCCGCGGGTCCGTTTTCTGAAGCCCATTCAACCCGACAAGCACCATCGTCAGCGACAAAGTCGAGTTCATAGTCTTCGCCCAACACGATAGTCTGACTGCGCAAAGTAAAAAGACATGGGTCATCACATCGTTCGGTAAAAATCGTTGCCGACGACGCCTTACAGAGAGAAGTCGCGTCAACATCTTTTGGAAAAAAAGTAATCATGCCTCGCAGCGATTGCCCTTCTTGGACGTCGACTCGGTCCGAAATTGGGACAGCGTTTTCGCCATCCCACTTCAATATCTGATGCCTGCTTTCGGGACCGCCATCGACTTCAAGGGTTAGACATGCATTCAACTCCTGTCCGTGGGTCAACTCATGGAGTGTTGATCGACAGCCTCGGACGTCCTCTCCCTCGGGTGTCGACAGACATGCTGAATACTTAATTTTAATCGGTTTTTCCTGGACTCGCACCTCAGTTTCCTGACCAGCGCAGCCAACGGAAAATAGAATTGTGCTCATACAGAAGACATGCAACCCGAGGCGGATTAAACCAGCATCAGCATGGCGCAAGAAGACGTCCATTAGTGGGCCCAGAAATCCTGTTCAGTCCGTGATCTTGAAAATGGTCGGTGCCGATTTCGCTGCATCAGGCAATGCATCGACTGGAGAAAGGTTTTTGCCAAAACGTTTTTGCCAATACCGTGTGAGTGCAGGTCGGTACCCATCGATACTATTTGGAACCGTGTATGATTCTCTTTCGAGAGTAGCACCGTCGAAAGACAGCAAAGTCAGGTCCAACTTCCCATTGCCTTTCGGTTCAATATACCCGAGTTGTAGTTGAGAGACTCCATACAGCTCAGTCATTCGAAAAAGTAAATCCGTCAAATATTCGTCACTATGGGCATCGGTTCCAGACAATACCACAGCCTTCAGCGGATCATATTCAGCGGCATTTATCCGTTTTTTTGCGGGCTTTAGTTTGGCTCTCAAACGCTTGCGCCCCCCCGACTTCAACTCGACGAGAGTACCCCAACGCACATATCCGGCTTTGCGTACCTCGATAAAATGTGGACCGGCCGAAATGAAGGGGTTTACGTAAGGAATCGTCTTGCCGACGACCCCAACTGGCTGATTATCAACAAAAACATGGGCTCCGTCGACATTGGCTTTCAACGTAAACTCACAGGTGCCCACATGCTTTGTTTTGCCGCATTTTTCAGAAAGCGGCTCGAATTGGTCAATGGGCCCAACGCTTCCAGCGAGAGCACGTACGATCGCAACATAGGCACAATACCGCTCTACTTCTTGCTTCTGGTTTCCGGCAAGTTTTGCCGCTTTATATTCGTAATAGAAAATGCCCCGCAGAAGATCTGAATCAGACGAATATGGAATGGCGCGAACGTAGAAACGCCGAGCCTTGAACAGGTAGTCCTTTACTTCGTCGACATCTTTGGCCAAAAGTGCTCGTTGAGCAGCATTGAACTGGCTGCGACTGAGTGAAAGCTGTCGTTTCGTAATATGCCCGACGTCAAACCGAGGCTCAATCGACACGGAAAGTGGTATCCGCTTATCTATTTGGTGCGCGTAAGAATACATCTGACGTAGGTCGCGCTCAATGCGAACGGCTAGGTTTTCGTCAGTGCCATTTCTCGCAAAAATAAGGACAGCAGCTTCATTGACCGCCGGTTCAGCCACCACTGGAGAAGCACTGAGCATTAGCCATACGCTCACCGTCAAATAACCCCAAAAAGCGGGCACAAGCTTCACTGACACCTCGGTTTTCCTATTTTACGAGATCGACCATGGTAAATGCAGTCACATAAATTCGCTGCCAAGTCTTATCCGTCGAACCCGTCAATCCGAGAGCACGGAAGGCTAATTTAATTTTTCCACCATCGGCGGTCACCGCCAAATCCGAATTCATTTGGGTACGCGTATTCAATACACCCGATTGGGATCCATCAGCACGGGACCAATGGACGGGGTTATTCTTTTCAAAATCTCGTTTCACAAAAAGCACAACGGTTCCGTCTGGTGTCCACGCTGGGCCGTGATAATCATCCACAACGACATCGGTCGCCAATTTGACTGCGCCTCGGCCATTGATACCGACGACCCAGAGGTCGAATAGTTTGCGATTCTCTGGATGATTCTTGTTCGAGTAAAATGCAATCCGAGTCCCATCCGGAGACCACGACGGACGTATTTCGTCACCAACCCAATTCGTCACCATTCGCGTAGAGTCTTGGGGCCTTAGGGGATCGGCGACCACACCGATGTCTTGCCCTTTTTGTCCCTCCTGGCTGCGAGTAAAGACAATGTAATTCTTCTGGGGAGACCAACGAGGGCGAAATTCCGTTGCATTTGGCCAAAGGGTCACCTGCTTTGGCTCATAGACGTCACTCTGTAAGTCCAGGAGGTAGATGTCCCCCGACTCGGACTGCTGTGACGCGTAGGCAATAAATCGACCGTCGCTCGACCAATGGGGTTGGCCATCATTCCCTAAATTCTTTGTCAGCCATGTACCATCAGCGAAAAGGTCAAAATTCTTTCTGGGACTGCGACTGCTGAACACGTACGGTCGATTCAAAAGCTTCATCGACGGTGCCCAAGTCAGTTCAACAACCGGTGCTTTCTTTCCGCCCAACAGCGCACTCGCCCGGCCGCGAGAACTGGTCACTTCAACTTCACCAACCGACCGTCCAAATGAATCAAGCTCGATAATCCAAGTCTCGCGGGCATCCTTCTTGGGCGTGAAAATATCGATGGCGAGTTTTTTACCATCAGGGGACCATCTCGGTGCTTGACAATGTGCAGCGGGTCGCGACGCAACCCTGAGGGATACACCGATTTCTGCAGATGCATTGGCTGGGGGCAAGACCAATACGAGACTTAACACTAATAGGAGTCGCTTCATGACAATCCCAATCTCTATTCAAGTTCGAGCCTAAAGTATTCACGATACTGCGGCTCAGGTTCATCCAATAACATGATCGCGGTGATTCCAACAACGGCCGCTGCTGCAATCCCCGAACCAACCCACCACCAAGTTGAATTCATGGCGTGAGTAGGTTCGCTTGCCTCTTCAAGAAAAACGCTTATTTCAGGTTCGTCCTCAACATCCGCAATTTTAAAGTCGGCGCCGTTAATACGATACGTGCCATGAGGTAAAAATATTCGAGCCGGAAGAGTAACCGGAGCCGAATTGAGCCGAGTTTTGACTGACAGGTACCTCTCCCGCTTTCGCTTATTGATCAAACTTGACGACATCTCGAGCACCAGCATGCCTGACTCTCGGGTCTCCGACTCAAGTCTGGAAACTCGCACCGAGCCAAAATCATTTCTAAAATCATCGTTCAATTGCTGAAGCTGCCTTTTTTCCCGGATAGTCTTCGCGACTTTGAATGATGCTTCAATCATCGCAGCGGCTACATCGAGTTTGAGCAACAAAAGCGCAGCTCGACCTCGATTGAGGAGCGTCATGAAATCTCGTTCGCCGGCGGGGGTCGAGTAAACTTTATTCAGCTCTACAAATGCTAATTTCGGCAGGCCTCGCTTGAGATATAAAATCCCCTGGTCCCGGACGGTTTCGAATTCGCCCAAAGCAATCTTCGCATTTCCAAAAGTCGTGTTTGATAAGACCAAGCCGACGAGCAAAAACAGAGGTGCTGGCTTCATTGGTGGACCTCAGAAGCACCAGTTTCTGAGCTTACCCGCGACCGCCTTGGTGCCATCCGGTCAAGATTACTCGCAGCCAACAATTGCTGAGTGTATGGATGGGTCGCTCCGCCAGCTGAGAGAACAGCGGTTGACAGCTCCTCAATGATCTGGCCGTTCAGCATAACCAATACACGATCAGCAATCCGCTGAACTAAGCCTAGGTCATGGCTAATGACGAGGTACGCCATCTCTTCAGATTTAAGTTTTTTCAAAAGCTCAATCGTCCCAAGTTTAATAGCAGCATCTAATCCACTCGTGGGTTCGTCTGCTACGATCAATTTGGGTTGGGTTGCTAGTATTCGAGCCAAGCCAACTCGCCTTTTTTCTCCGCCAGATAAACTGAGTGTGTTCTGGTTCGCTTTCCCGACGAGACTTACCCGTTCGAGCAACTGAATTGCCAGTGGCTCGACTTTGGCCGGTGCGAGGTCTGGGCGGTGCAATTTTATCGATTCCAACATCATCTGCATGACGGTCATGCTGGGATGAAGATTTGCGCTCTGATTTTGAAACACCATTTGAAAATGGCGCCGCGCAACAAGCAGTTCCTTCGCCGTCAATGCGAGTAGGTCTTGGCCGTCGAAATTCACAGTTCCGCTGTCGAGTTCCATCAAACGTAAGAGTGCCTTGCCAAGCGTCGTCTTACCACTTCCCGACTCTCCGATAAGAGCTAAGATTTCTCCTCGGTAGATGTCGATATCGACGCCATCAAGAGCAACAACGTCAGCTTCTGGTCGGCCAAAGCCTCGACTTCGGAAGGTCCGACGCAGGCCTCGCCCACTCATCAAAATGCGTTTATCAGGCATTAGGATCCCCTTCAAAAATGCCTGCCGATTCAAGGAGAAATTGGGTGTATGGAGCCCGCTGCCCGTATCCATGTCGAATATCATGTGCAGTGGATGTTTCGAGAATCACACCGTCTTTCATCACGATAACTCGGTCGGCCAAATAAAGGACTTCACGTACATCATGCGAGATGTACATCATGGCGCGATTCTCTTCGTCTATAAGCGAGGCAAAGAGCTTAACGATTTCAGCTCTGACTGTCGTATCCAAACCGGTTGTCGGTTCATCCGCGATAAGAAGTCGAGGTTCCCTTGCCAGCGCAACGGCAACCATCACGCGCTGGCACATACCTCCAGATAATTCATGAGCATATGATACATAGACCCTCTCAGGTGCGTTTAATTGAACCCGCTGCAACCAGTCGAGTGCTTTGTCTCGAACGCGAGTTGCGGTCCAATCTGGATGAGCAAGAGCAACAGATTCTGCAACCTGAGTGCCGACCTTGATCAGCGGATCAAGGGACGCACGCGGATTTTGAAAAACCGCCGTCATCTGACTGCCCCAGACCGACTTCATCCGCCGAGAAACCAAGCGGTCCCATCGGCGAACGTTTTTTACCTCGATACCTTTATTTCCGGTCATAACATCGCCAAGCCCGGCTAACAGGTTTAACGTCTCATCGCCGGTTGACAGCAAAATCTGCCCGTTAACAACGCCGGGGTTGCCTTGGATCAAGCCCAATACCGCCGATGTGGTTATGGTCTTTCCACTTCCGGATTCGCCTAAGACACCGAGAACTTCACCTTCGCCAACCTGAAATGAAATCGAGTCAACGACTCGCTTACGGCCCGCTTTAGTATCGAACTCGATCGAGAGGTCTTTTACAGCCAAAAGGTTCTTCATCTTTTGGCACCCTCGTCACGATTGGCGATCACGTTTCCGAAGGCCATGAAAGCCGCAATGGTGACCATGACGGCTAAGGACGGGAACAGCCACGGCCAGGTGCTCATAAGGGCATAACTCTTCGCCTGAGCAATCATGTTACCCCAGGATGGTTGTGGCTCCTGGACGCCATAGTCGCCCAAGTAACAGAGTGCAGCCTCGATGAAAACGATGTAACCGAATATAAAACTGGCTTGGCGGATCAAGACCGACCGGCATTGCAGCCATAGAATATGGTACAAGAGAATTTTGACCGGCCTGAAGCCATGGGCGATGTGAGCCAATATGTAGTCCTCACTCGCAAGACGCTCGACCTTCACGCGCACTACGGTTGCAACAGTCGGAATTGACAATATCCCGGCGACGACAGCAATTAGTGTGATGGAGGGCCGAAAAATCGTACAAACGAGTATCAAGAAAACCATTCTAGGCAATGTGTCTATGATTCGTATCAAACCAAGAGTGATGGCTCTAAGAGCTCCCTGTGTATAACCGCCGACAGCCCCCAACAAGCCACCGATAAAGATCGCCAGAATAGCGGCGAGGCACCCTGGGAAAAAAACTGCCTGAATGCCTTTAAATAGCCGTATACCGACTTCTCTGCCCAGGTGGTCGGTACCAAAAAAACTACCGGTTGGCTTTGGGCAGGAACGGCTCTGTTCGGGCGTCGCATCGACAAATGCGGGTGGGCAAAACTGTCTTTCCCGTTGGTTCACTGCATCTTGTGCGCTGTAATCGACCAAGGGCGCGATAAAACCAAATAAGCAGAATATTCCAACTATGGTTCCGCTTGACCACAAGCCAAGCTGTCCTTTAAGCACCACGCGCGACCTCCCGTGGATCGGTCGCCACACGCACGAGGCTCGCCAATAGATCAACGATGATGACTGTCATCGTGAACAAGAGGCTCACGCCGACCACCATGGGTAGATCTCTTACTTTTGCAGCTTCAATGAGAAGAAAACCTGCCCCCTCGATTCCAAAAATCTTCTCCACGATGACCACGCTACTCAAGACCAGCGGCAGCCGAGCTGCGTACCCCGCGACGAGAGGAACCCACAAATTTCGTATGATGTGTGGCCAGACCGATGCCCCTCTCGACTTCACAGACATAATGAATTGGGATGTTTTCAGTTTGGTTAACTCGGCACGCAAGGCATTTAAATAATCCACAAAGAGGCCATCGCTAAAAACGAGCGCTAAACCGCCGATAAGCGTTGGAACAATCGAATCTGATGGCTGACCAAGTGCGTACCAATCTAGGGTAAAGATGACATCTTGTGAGATGTTGTATCGAACAAATGAATTGATCCCGTGAATGAGAAAGACCGCCATTATAAAACTAGGAATCGTCGTAAAGACGTAAATGGGAGCAGCCATTAAACCACTGCGCCTCTGGTGATGGCTGGTTGCTAGAGCAGCCAAAAAAGCAACGGCCAAACAAAATAGCAAAGCCAAGGCTGATAACCGAAGTGTAATCCAATATGCTGGCAGTGCTTCGTCAACCACCCGACTTCCCATGGCCACCACCAATGAGTCACCCAAGTCTCCTTGGAACGCTCGAGACAGCCACGAGAAATAACCCTTCACAGGCCCTTCGTTGAGTCCGAAATCGGCTGCTAACTGCTGCTTAATGTCGTCTGGGGTTCCCATCGGAGTAATGGCGTCGACAGCATTCCCAGGGGCCATCCGCACCGTTAAGTAGATAATCGAACTGGCCCCGATCAAGAGTGCTATTGCGCCTGAGATACGCTTCGACACAACGCCGGCGAATCCGACGAGCCGATTCAACGTTTTAGCTCCCACTCCCTAAACGTAGTGAAGTAGTAGTAGGGAGCGATAAAAACCTTGCGGACGCGCTTACTTATCCCCGAATAGACATCGAGGGACCACAAAAACATGTAAGGCAAATCTTTGTGGACGAGGGCGTGTAAGGCCTTCATCTGTCGCTTGTAGGTCTTGTAATCGGCAGCTGACTGAGCAGCATCAAGTAATTGGTCAACCTTGGGATTGTTGTAGTTTATGAAGTTGAGGGAACCCGAACTATGAAAAAGTGGTCTAACATCTTCAACTTCCTCAAACGACCACACGTTTAAGGTTAAATCGTATTTTTCTCTCTTCCAGACTGTCTCCTTATAGGCAGCGTGGTCAAGATAGAGTGGGTCAACTTTGATTCCCACTTTCTTCAGCTGTGCTTGAATACCCAAGAAGAGTGATTGCTGCTCGGGCATTTCTTTATCCAGCACAAAACGAAAAGACAGTTTGGTCTTTCCTTTCGTACGAACGCCGTCTTTCATGACGTAACCAGCCCTCTGCAGCATCTCCGAAGCCTGCTCCGAATCCGGTTCGCGCATCTCGATGTCAAAATCATAGAAGGGACTCGCCTCGGTGAATGGACCTGTGAGGATGTCGCCACGACCTAAATTGGCCTGTAGTAATTCATCCCGATCGATGGCTGTAACGATCGCATTGCGGACAACCGGGTCACCTAAGGCTTTGTTCTCGTGATTGAAAGCGACGTACCACCAACTTACAGTGTGATACGGTTCAAGAGCGATCGTATCACTATTCTCAAACAGTGGAATATTCTTAGGGGGTAGAAAAATAACCGCCTGAACACCAGCTTTGCCACCTGAGTATTGAAGCAAATTGACTTGAGCTGCTTTGTCGGGAGTGTGCTGCATGACGACGCGTGAAATGCGAGCTGGAGACCAATAATCCTGATTCACCTCCAGCGTAATCTGCCTCAACGTAAAGCGCGTAACTCTGTAGGGACCGGTACCGACAGGCTTGCGGCTAAATGCGTCTCTACGATTAATCGCCGTGCCATTGAATTTATGCTTTGGAATGATTTTAAAAACAAATCGAGCCTGCGGGTCCGTGACTGGCCGCCGAAAACTGAAATAGACTCGGTTGCGCCCTTCCGCCTTCGCCGCCGCGATAAAATTAAACTTCCCACTGCCGGTAAAGATCGTCTTTGGGTTTTTCGCAGCATTCACAGTAAAGACGACGTCCTCGGCACTAAACGGCCGGCCATCGTGCCATTTTACCCCTTCGCGCAACGTAAATCGAATGCCACGGTTATCGGGATCTACAGTCCAATCTTTCGCAAGAGCACCTTGAAAGTCGCCACGCTTGTTTTTGAAAACCAAGCCGTCAAAGATGAGCTCGACCATCCGCACGGCACTCATGTCGTCGGCAAAGAATGGCAAGAGTGAGCTAGGCCTTGTGTCTTCAGGGTAGGCAAAGACCTGAGCATGCGAAATGCTGGTTGTCGCTAAGACAAGCAAGAGGCCAACGAGACCCGTTTGAATGTTCTTCTTTACGAACATGGTTCCTTTCCTCACTGCCCAATTGTTGCAGTGTTTCCGTCTTTCGTCAGCATCGCACGAAAACTTAACACGTCCCTCAGCTGTTCGGCTAGCCCATGTGTGATCCCTTGCAAGCCTTTAAGCTTTGCCAGGTACTTAAGGGATACCCGCGGCTGACCGATCCGCAAATAATCTAACGCAGATGCCATCAATACCTCGACTGAGTTTCGACCAGATCGCCCATAGGCCTTTGTTTTGTCTTGAGCCCCTGCCCGCATCCGCGCAGCCGTCGCTGTTTGGCCCGCCGCAGCAAGAGCATCTGCCCATTTTCGTTGGATAATGTCAATGTAGCGAGCAACCAGTGCCAATTCGGAAACATCATCCACCCCCTGAGCACCGTTTCCAAGCGATTCCAACCGTTCGTTGAATAACCGCTTGTAGACGTCACGATCGAATTCGAGCCCCTTAGAAATCGGTTGTCCGAAGGCGATTCGGACTCGGGTTATGCGTATTTTCTGAGCCAATGTGTTCGCTTCGAGTTTACTGAACTCAACCTGGGCGTCCTCGCGAGAACCAGACGCCAGCAGTGCCATGGTCAACTGGACTTTCGCCGAGTGGATTAATTCACTCCGATTGAGAAATTCTGATAGAACCGAGCATGCGAGCGACCCTGATTTTGCCGGTGAGGCAAGTGCTGCTCGAAGTTCTTGTACAGCCTGTTGAGGCCGATCTAGGTACGAAAGTGCTTCAGCACGGTAGTAGACCGCGCACAAATCATCAGACGGCAATGCGTCGAGTGCCATTTGAGCGTAGTATCGGAGACCCAAATCACCTAGCCCCGGGTCCCAGAGTTCAAAAGTCTTTTGGCCATCAACGACTCTGATGTCTGGTTTGCCGAACTTTAATCGTGACCATGCTTTATGAGTCGATTTGGCTAATTTCTTGCCCAAGCGTACCCGGAATTTTAGGCGATGCTTAAAGTTTTGAGTGAGACCCGACGTCGTCGCTGAATCTTCCAGTAGCGAGAGTGCGGTTCGTGCGAATTCCAGGGAGGATGGTTCTGTTGACGTGGTTTTCAGCAACAACTCCACCGTCTTTGCGGACTCATTGTTCGAATTTGGTGTGTCAGCCTCAGCCCCTTTAACTTGGCCATCAATTCTTGCTCGTACATAACGATGCCACAGGCTCATCGCGGACGAACCAGGCCTGGATTTCTGTGCCTTGATGATCATAGGGGTTATCTGCTTTTGTAAACCGTCGGCACGACGAAAGGCCGCGGCCAGACCCAATGCAGCCCGCGCCAGTCCAAACCGAGCGTCTGGTGACTGACCGATGCGACCCTGAAACTGTTCGATGGCACTCTCGTAGCGACCGGTGAAATAATCGGCCCAACCTGACTTTGCTGCAAGTGTCTCCAATGCCGTGGTCGATTTCGCGATGTTGACAATGTAACTGTTGTCGATTGCCGCTTTTTCTGCGGAGTTGGCCAACGATTCCCCTTCATCGGAAGAGGGCACTTGGCCAGTTCGCTTCGAGCACCCAAACGCGAGCAAAAGCAACAAAGTGGCCCTAATCACTAGTACTCCAACTCACGTTTCAGCTTTGAGAGTTTTTGGATTTTCTTATTCGCAATCGCTCGGCCCGCCCCGGAATAACCAAAGTCGCGAAACTTCTCCCATTGCGCAAGTGCCCGAGTTAACAGGTTGTAATTGGCTTCCTTGGGGTCATCATTGTACTGCCGAAGGAAACTAAATTCGAGCATTTCTGCGTGAAATTTGTAAGCGTCTGATTTCGCTTTTTTACTGAGCTTACGTGCTTTTCTCTCCACACGGCGCATAGTTCTAACCGCGCGTGAGTAGGCGCCCATCCGGCCATATGCCTTCGCCAGTGACAAAAGAACCAACGGATCCTGCTTGTAACGACCCCCTCTTGTCGCTTCCTCCAATGCGTTCGCCTGACGTCTGTAATCTTTAAGTTTGAAGTACCATTTACCCAAGAGCCGATTGGCCTCGTAATAAGCACTTCGACTGGCCTTTCTGCTCACCGATTTCAAAAATTGAGCATCGCTTCGAGTCATGACTCCGCTACTACGCATCTTCGCCTTGATTTCATCGAGCCGGCTTTTTAGCTGATCTTTTTCCATCCCAGCTGATTTAGCGTTTTCATCAGCAGAAACGGATACTTTGGTGGAGGCATGACGCGCTTCAACCTTTGCGCCATCGTCCAACATCAGACCACCGGTGTTTTGTTCAGGTTGAGCCCGCACAGCGGAGCGGGTTGGTTCTACCTTGGCTTCCACTTTTGGTTTATCCTCAGGTAACTCAATGACGGGGGCCGCAGCGACCTTAGCGGACCGATTATCAACTGGTGGAGCGGTTCTTGGTGGGAAATCCTCATCTTCACTAGACCCTAAGAGTTGTTCAATCGCCTCATCTCGAGGTTTTGCTTTTGGCTTTGAGTCGCCACCAACCTGTACTGGTGCTGGTTTGGGCTCAACTACGGGGCGGGCCCGTCGCTCACGTCGGACCGGTTCCCGCGGTTCAACAAAGGACGTTCTCTCACGCGCCGTTCGGACTGGTTCGCGTACACGTGGGGTCCGGGCCTGTCGAGCCGGTTCGCGAACGCGGCGCGCCGTTTGCGCCATCGCCTTTGGCGGACGTGCGGAGCGTCGGTTTTTGACGACAGGTACTGCTGTTTGAGGCTCTTTTTTCACAGAGACCTCGGGCGCTGCGGGCGCGTCTTTCACAGACGTCGTTTTGCCCACCGGCCCTACACTTGACCCGCTGAGGACATATACCTCAGCACCATCGGTGAAGACACCAGAAAGGACGACAGAGCCCACCGTAGCCTTGAATTTCTGGTTTGGAAAACCGTCCACTTTCAGAATCGCTTCCCCTGACCCATCCGTCTCCCCGATGGTCTTTCCATCGAGTAGAACAGCCTGTCGACCACCATCTACCTTGACCAAGAAAACAAATTCGCGTTCCGGGCGCTCAAACACCACCTCAAAGTCAACTGGCGGAGGATTGGCAGACGCTACAGCCACTTTCCACAAACTACGGTCGACGGACAGCGGCACTCGATATCCGTCCGGGTCTTCAACGTCGAATGTGACCGTTTCACCGATCTTGGCGACGTATTTAACATTGCCAACGAAGCCATCCTCGAATGTGATTCCATACTTCTGACCATTGATAAAGAACCGAACACTCTGCACCGGTTGTCCAGCTGTATCGACCGTCTTCACATTCAGAATGAGTTCTGCGGTCGTCGCCTCGGGTGCGTCGGCCTCGCATCCAATAAAGATGAATGTCATCAAGACGCATGACAGAACAACCGATGCTGATTTCCTGGTTTTTTCAAGCCATATAATGAGTTTCATTAAACCCCCTGCTTAGGTGTGGACGTCTCTCCCGGTTGCACTTTTTTTTCCATACTTTCGTCCGGCGCTGTGTCCTCAATCTCAGGCTTACGCTCTCGCATGACGAGGTCTTTGATTCGGTTCTTGCCACCCTTAACTCGGATTGCGAACTGAAGCTCTTCAAACCCAAACTTGCGGACGGTTACCCGGTAACGGCCCGCCTTTATTTGCTCGGTCTCGCCCAGTTCTGTGATGCGCTGTCGTAAAACAAAAAAACCTCGCGAATTGGATACCACGACATCGGTTTCTGGCTGAGTGGCTATCTCTGCCTTTTGGATGGGACTCCCATTGACATCGATAACGCGGCCCCGAATTGAAATCGGGCCAGCGCCGCAACCAACCGAAAGAAGAGTCGTAGAACCAAGCAGCAGGCCGTAAAAAAAGCTTCGCATACGCTAACGCTTTGCCTCCATTCGTTGACCAATAACGCCGAGGATGTATTCCACAGTTTCATTTCGTGGCTGAAGATCCCTCAGTTTGGCAAAGAGATCATAGGCGGCTGTTAAGTTTCCTGCAGCACTGGCAGTCAAGGCCGCCGTGCGTGTTTCCTTAATCGCTCCCATGATTTCAGGCGTTTTCCCAATCAAATCGAGCTGCCCCTGAAGCTTTTTATGCAAATCTGGAGCATCGTTTTTCAGTTTTTTCGCCACCAGTAACGAGTACGCACGAGCAAGCTTCTTCGCTGCCCGAATCAACATCGTTGGCTTTTTTTTGCCTCGTGCTTTGGCCGCAGACGCCTGTAGCGCGATGGCTTCGTTATACATGGTCCTAATGTCGTCGACTGGGGTGGCATGGGCCGTTCCGAAGACAAAAGCAGTTGTGCAGATGAGCATGAATAAGTGAATGATCCGTTGCATATTTCCAATGTCCAAATCGTGATAGGTGCTGCTTAACAAAAACGAAGACTCGCTTCAACCGACGAGACACACCACAAACGTCAGCGCGAATAAATGTCCGTCGACGCTGTTACGGGATTTTCACCTGAACTTGTCTTTCTCCTACTTGAGCCTCGATGAGAGTTCCCGGTGCACCAATAAACAAAACCGGTGTCGTGCCTACGTTTGACCCTTTGACCGAGACGGACACAACGGAATCCTTGTCACCAATACGAGCAACCCCCAATTTGTCGACACCATCCTGGCTCGCAAGTTCGATGTAAACGGATGTTTCGCGGGTTAGCGTGCCCAAATCGACGAATAATGCCTTTTTCTTTGGATACGACACACCTAACTTTTGCGGGCCCGCTTCCTTTCCAAGCACTCTTTTCTGACCACCAACGACAAAAAGACCGTTAAGGGTAATTTCCAGTTCTGAACTCCCGTATACGGTGACACTCGGCTTCGGGGCGGCTTTCTTCGGAGCTGTGTCGTCCGTGACATAAAAGGTCAAACCCACCCCAATTCCCGCGAGCATCAAGACACAAGCCGCCCATAGACCGAATCGCGCTGATTTAGTCTTTTTGGAACGCGCGGAACGGGCTTTACTCGGCAAAGCAAAAGCGGTTGCATCTGGACGAGACCCACCTTTATCGGCAGATACAGTGCGAGTTCGTTTAGAGGCATTCATTTCTGACTGAACAGGTAACGTGCTTTTGTCTTTGAGGGCGCCTACATCCTGAGCATGATTAGGCACCGCTTTCTGCCGGGGTTCACGGCTCTGGTGTTCGGGCGTAGCAACCGGGACGGGCTCGTGACTGACCGCTGGTCGCGATGTCGGAAACGTCGGCCGTCCCCCTTTCTTTTCATCGTTTACTATTGGTGCGGCCGCATGACTCTGCTCGATGTTCGGACTACCACCGCCCGGGAAGCCCATCATCGTTGGACGCGCCTTCCCGCCCCTCGTCTCCGGCTTCACCCGCTCACTCATCTTGGGAATGTCAACCAACCGAGATGGATCGAGATGTTCGAATTCAGAAGACCCGAGCTCCAAAACGGACATATCGGAAGACGCTCTCTGCCCCGTTTGTTTCTCACTCAGTGGTGCCGCAGCGAGTCTATCGCTACTCGTTTCCGGAGAGAGTGCATTGGAATCGCCCACAGATGAGCCTAAGTCTAACTGGTCATACTGCTCAAAAACAGTTCGTTCGTCTTCATCGTTGTGATCGATCAGGGCACTCGTCTTTGAGTCGACACTGTCTTCGCCCGTGTCGAGGACGGTTTTTTCATCGTTTAAGTCGTCTAGCATAGAGTCAAAGCCGTCAACCGAGAAATCTAGTCCGGACAGAACCGGCTCCTCGTCCACGACATCTTGCTGTCCGCTTCCCGACAATGCGTGTTTGTCGTAACCAAATGCCGGGTGTTCAGCGGACACCCCGCTTCGAAAAGGCTCGAGTGCCTCTAGAAACTCTTCACCACTGCTAAAGCGGACCTCCCGGTCTTTGGCTAATGCCTTCATAACCACCGCTTCGAGCCCATCGGGTAAATCACCACGATAGCTTGATGGCCGGGCTGGTTGGTCCCGAAGGTGCATCATCATGACATCAACGGGTGTTTCCGCTTCGAATGGCCGTTTGCCACAAAGCATTTCGTAGAAAATGACGCCCAGCGAATAGAGGTCTGACTGATTATTCAGTTCCTTGCCACGGATTTGCTCCGGACTCATATAGTTCGGTGTCCCGTAAATCTTACCCGCAACCGTCAAACCGCCTTGATATCCTTCTTCGATGGTATCTTGCACGGCGGTCAGCTTGGCCACACCGAAATCGAGAACTTTAACGAAGTCAGAATTTCCTTCAACGGTTGTCAGAAAAATATTTGCAGGTTTCAAATCACGATGAATCAAGCCCATCCGGTGAGCCTGGCTGATAGGGCGTAAATTCTGGCGCAAGATTCCAACGGCCTTCGTTACCCCCATCGGACCCGACTGACGCATACGCTGCTTTAAGTTTTGACCGGCGAGCAGCTCCATCGCAATGTAGAGTAGGCCCGAATCGGATTTGCCAAAGTCATAGATAACGACGGCATTCGGGTGTCGTAGGCGAGATGCAAGGTAGGCTTCATGTCGAAACCGCTCGACCGAGATCGGATCCCCTCGGCGATTCCGAAGCAAGATCTTGAGGGCAACCATTCGCTCCATCGACAGCTGACGGGCCTTATAGATGGCACCCATCCCGCCCTCACCAAGCTTCTCCATGACCTCAAACCGGCCATCGATTACTGAGCCAATTAAGTCAGATGCTGAAAATTCTGTCGTGACCATTATTCACCTAAGAACACACATGCTATAGGTTGCTACAGCCTGCAAACAAAATCGACAATTTTTCATGCGTTGACCGTACCCCACCCAAAGGAATACTCTCAGAGTGTCTGAATTCTAAACAAGGTTATGGGAAATGATGCCCAAGCAACAATTCAAAATTATCCTGATAATGAGCCTCATGGTGTCCATGGGCTGCAGCGAGTCTCCTAATACGACTGAGCAGGTGAGCGATGCAGCAGTACGGTCCGACGTAATTAACTCGGACGGTGGGACTCCGTCTGACGCGATGGCAATGCCCTGCGAAATCGGTGATGCGACACCGGCTGATGTGTGCCCAGATGGCCTGACATGCTCTGATGGCCGCTGCGTTCAACAAATTTGCGAGCCAGCGACCAGCCGGTGCGTTGATGCTGAGACGTTAGAAGTCTGCCGCCAAGATGGTCTCGCCTGGGAAACGACAGCCTGCGAAATGGGAGAATGCAGAGAAATGAGGGGGGCAGCGACCTGTGATGATGTCATTTGTGTCGCTGGCGAACGGACGTGCAACGGCCCGCAGACCATTGTCGAATGCACAGCCGATGGAACACAATTCACCATTGTTGAGCGATGTGACGGAGACCGCACAGGTCGGCAATGTGATCAGGGGGAATGCGTCCCGCTTTGTCGCATCAACGAGAAGGTCAAAACGAATATCGGCTGCGATTACTGGGCCGCTGACCTTGACAATGCGCTGGTGCCAGGGGGTGATGGGTTCCTCAACGCGGAGCGTGCGCCCTACGCTGTGGTCGTCTCGAACCCACACCCGTCTTTCACAGCCCAAGTGACAGTCACCAACAACGAGGAGACCGTTGCTGATACACTGGTTCCGCCGCTTGGGCTACACGTCTTTAACCTGCCTCACCGTGATATCAACCAAACCAGCATCACGCCACTGGCATATCGGATCAGAAGCAGCATTCCAATTGTCGCATACCAGTTCAATCCACTGGAAAATGAAGAGGTTTTTAGCAACGATGCGTCGCTTCTACTACCCAGCCATGTTCTCGGACAGCGCTATTTTGTGATGACGAGGGAGCAAAGCTTCGCGCAACTGCGAGGATTCCTGACGGTTGTAGCCATCAATGCTGAGCCCACCACAGTCAACGTCACGGTCACAGCGCGTACGCAGGGCGGCGTGGGCGGCATACCAGCAATGGAACCAGGCGACCAATTCGAAGCCGTGTTGAACCAATACGATGTTTTGAATATCAAAACGGGTGGGCCGGGGGCCGACCTGACCGGCTCTCTGATCGAATCCAGTCAGCCCGTCGTTGTATTTGCGGGCAGTGAAGCCGCCAACGTACCCAATACCAATCACTGCGTTGATATCGATCCGGTCGACAATATGGGCGTTTGTGAATCCGACCGGGATGTCCCCTGCCGAGATAATTACGATTGTAACCGTGCCGGCCTCAACACGTGTTGCGCGGACCACTTGGAACAGCAACTTTTTCCAGTCAAGACCTGGGGTCGACGTTATCTTGCCACCAAGTCGTATGACCGCGGGAATGAACGAGATTACTGGCGAATCATCGCCGCGGAGGATGACACAAAAATTGAAACGGTGCCGCCTCAAACGGTGGTTCCAACTCTTAATGCGGGTGAGTGGTTTGAATTCGGTAGCCGAGAGCATTTCGAAATCATCAGTGACAAGCCGGTCATGGTCGGCCAATTTCTTGCGAGCGAACATGCACCAAACCCGAACCGTCGAAATCGGCTTGAGCCAGGTGACGCAGCCACAGGCGACCCAGCCTTTATCTTGGCCGTCCCCGTTGAACAATTTCGTCCAGATTTTGTCTTTTTAGCACCTGACAAGTACCAATTTGACTACGTCAGTGTCACGGCCCCCGTCGATAGCAATGTATTCTTTGACGATATCCCTATCATGGACGGATGGGAGCCGGTTGGTGATGGTTCTGAATGGCGGGTTGCCCGGTTTCAAATCGGTGACGGTGTCCATTTCCTTGATGCAGACCAACCCATTTCGGTAATTGTCTACGGCTATGACCAGTACGTATCCTACGGCTATCCTGGTGGGCTAAATTTAGACGTCGTCGACAGTGAAACAGGGGAAGCGAGATGAATCAACGCGAGCCAAAAGGAATCAATGACGCTTTTTTCTTTGTCCTACTCGGACTCTTTTTCGCGGGATGCCAATCCTCGCCCAATTCGTCCGACGACGCGGATTCAGGAACGACGGTCATTCTTGATTCATTTATGGCCGACTCATCGGATGCGAATGGGACCCCGAACGATACAAACGTCGACGTTGACGTCGGAGATAGCGGCACTGTCGATGCGGGTATGGAATGGGATGAACTGTCAATCAATTCCTTGGTCCCCAATCGCGGCACAGTTGCCGGCGGGACGGAAATCAGGCTCATTGGCAACGGTTTTATGGGCGAGATCAGTGTCCTCATCCGAGGGCAGGAATGTCGAGAATTGACGGTAGAAAGCCCGAACCACCTACGCTGCCAGACCCCGAGCTCAACCGTCGGCTTAGCGGCAGTCAGTGTTGTTCGTACAGGCAACGGTGAGCTTCGGGAGACCGCGACTTTGGATGAGGGCTTTACCTACTTCGAAGATGTGAGTCTTGATGGCGTCATGCCAAATCGTGTTCCCGCGCGCGGGGGGGCCGAGGTGCAGCTATTTGGAGCAGGATTGATAGATGGGAGCCGTGTTCGGATCGGAGGAAATGAAGCACTTGAAGTCAGACCGAATGAGGCTGATGGATCGCTGACAATTGTCGTGCCGCCAGGCATTCCGGGGCCGGCTGATGTGGATGTCAGCAATTTTAATGGCCGCGACAGCCTACCTGGGGGTATTTTTTACTATGAAGATCTAGATGTCTTAGCCATTGAACCGCCCGTCGGGCCACTCTCAGGTGGCAACCAAGTGGCGTTCATAGGTCGGGGTCTGCTTGCACGGTCTACAGTATTCTTTGGCATGAACCCTGCTGAGGTTTTGGGGGCCAATGACGAACGAACGAATCTGGCTCTTAACGCCCCAAGAGGTGCCGCAGCTGGGGCAGTCACAGTCACAATTGAAAACGATAATGGGACCAGAGAGCTGAACTCGGCCTACGTTTACTTCGATGACCTTGCAAACAATTTCCAGGTTGCAGGACTCGCCCCCGATCGAGGCCCGCTTGAGGGAGGCGGTGAAGTTTGGGTCGCAGGGAATGGCTTCAATGAGACGACAACGGTCCAATTCGATGGCCGCTCAATCGAATGCGAACTGGTCGACCCAAACCGACTCCGGTGTACTGCGCCCCCAGGCGTTGAGGGAAACGTGCCCGTAGATGTTAGCACCGATGGGATGAATGTGGTTGTCCCCAATGGCTACACGTATTTTCAGCGTTTGGAGTTAATCGCCGTTTTGCCAGATAATGGTTCGGTCGCTGGTGGAACTCAAATCACGATTACAGGGAGTGGTTTTAGCCCTGACAACACTGTGTTTCTCGGTGAGATCGCACTCGAAGATTATCAGGTTTTGAATGACACCACTATCTTGGCGGTGACACCGCCAAACACCCCGGGTCCTGTCGATGTCATTGTCTCCACCGACTTTTCCCGATCTGTTTTACCCGGCGGATTTTCCTATTTTGAGCCGGCCGCTGACTTCGGAGGTGTATGGGGTAATCCAATTGCCAATACGGTCAACGTGACGGTGATCCATGGTGGCAACGGCCAAAGAATGGAAGACGTTGCGGTTGTTGCCGTGAACGAGGACACAGGCTTTCGAATCGATGGTCTGACCAACGATAACGGACAACTAACCTTATCCGATCCTGACCTGAGCGGCCCTATTAATGTCACTGCAGCGAAAGAAGGCTTCGAGGCCACAACCATCGAAGATATCGATGTAGAAAATGTCACCATCATCTTATTTCCCAATGACGGTGAGGGTGATCCGCCCCCTCCTGTGCCCGCTGTCACTCTCCGTGGAATTGCCACCGGTTTGGACGTTTTGCCGAAACCTGTAAATGAGGTCTATATAAATGTAATTGTCATCGAGACAACACATTCGTCGCCTTACAATCGGAGTCGTTTACCACCTCCGGGCCCCGGCGGCTTACTCCTTGAAGACGGCCCTTTCGATATCATTGCCAGGCCTGGAGAACTTGCGATCGTCGCAACTGCAGGCGAGCTCGCTCGGGATGCTCTCAAAGATTATCAAGACGGCGTCATAGACTATTGGACGATGCGCCGTTCCTTCAATCCAATGGCGATGGGCATCAGACGATTTATCGCAGGCAGCCCGGGCGATATTATCGAAGAGCTCGATGTTCAAATCGACCATCCCTTAGACCTCACTTTCCCAGTTGATCTAGATAACCCACCGGCCGGGGCCGATCCTGGCCCTCAATTCTATGGTGCCTTACCACGACTGAATTTTGGCCCTGAAGGATTTTGGGAGCTCGATACCCAAGCTGTCGGACTCGACCCGAACCTATCGATGCGCCGTATGCCCAGACTCGATGGTTGGGATGCAGACATCACGTATTACATCATCGGCATCGCATACAGTGCCACAGAAGATAATTTACCCATGGCGGTATCCATAGAGGAGACTCGAGATGTCGAGGCCGGGCTTTTAATTACCCCGTTTGTCGGCTCAACCTTTATGATCGATCCGCTGCGCGGCGGCCAGCTCGGTGCTGGCCAAGAAGTGACGTGGGGCGTACATGATGGTTTCGAGGGGCCGATCACCCCGCCATCTGGGAACTTGATCTTAGTCGAGGAGCCGGCATTAGGCCCCCCAAAACCACTCTGGAGATACATTACACCCAGCCTGACAACCCAATTCATCATGCCCGAACTTCCTGAAGCGGCCGGAGGTGCCGGCTTAGGCCAAGGCGTCATGTTTCTAAGTGTTCTCCCCTTCTTGATCGAAGGTGCGGACCTGGACTTTGACGATTTCACCTATAATGACGTTGCTCAAAGTCGTTGGAAAGCTTGGTCACAAAACATGATCATTTTTAGTCGATAGCGATTAAGGACGCAGTCACTGGGTTTCATTTTTGAAGCAGCCGATATAGTCTCCCAGTCTAGGTTCCATGCATAATTTTGGGACCGGTTATTTTTTGTCGATTCGTTGAACGGGGGTCAGTACCGCCTAGTATGCGCGGGGGGGACATTTGAAGATTTACACTAAAATCCTGATCGGCATGGCGGTCGGCGTAACACTCGGACTCACAGTCGGTCCCAAATCAAGTCTGCTCGAACACGATCTTTATCCTCTGAAGCAGGCGTCTGACCATGTGCTTAAACTGTCGAAAGATGGGGATTTCGCAGACGACCTTCCCTTACCCAATGTCGCCATCGAATTCATCGCAACCGGTGAAAGCAAAAAGGGCCAGGCGAAAGATCTTGACGGCAATAACCATGAGGTCAAAAGCTGGGTCAAGGGGACATTCAAAGTCACTAAGCATCTGCTCTTGGTTGATAAAGACAATCGGCTGGGAGCCGCTTTAACGAAGGCAGGCTTTCTGGAGCCGAAGAGTAAAAAAACGGACGGCGAGGATGCGTTCGAGAAGCCGAAGCCGGGCATGGTGATCACGGCTTGGCTTAAACTCAAACAAATTCCGCTAAAGGGTCTGGTTCAGACAACACCCATTCCCGTGAGCCACCTGGGCACGCAAGTTATTTCGTACTTGAAGCCCATTGGGGATCTGTTCATGCGACTGATCAAAATGGTCATCGTACCCCTTGTGTTCGCATCCCTTTTGGTCGGAATCGCAAGCCTTGGTGATGTGAGGAAGCTCGGTCGACTCGGCGGTAAAACCCTCGGGCTTTATTTTTTCACAACTGCAGTCGCCGTCAGCATCGGGCTTTTATGCGCCCATGTCGTCAACCCAGGCAGCTTCATCAGTGAAAGCGATCAAGCTGCTTTGGTTGCCCAGTTCCAGGCAGCGGCCGGGAGTAAGGCCAGTGCGGCCGCTGCTGCGCCCTCAACAATGGAAAATATCTTAAACATCGTCCCCCTGAATCCAGTCAATTCGCTGGCCAGCGGTGATATGCTCCAGATCATCTTTTCCGCTGTCATATTCGGGATCGCGCTGACTCTCATGGGCGATGGTAAAGCAGAGATCATCGTCACCTTCTTTGACCGCGTTCAGGAGGCGATGGTTCTGATCATTCACATGGTCATGTCGATTGCCCCATTTGGCGTCGCTGCCCTCGTAGCGGACGTCATTGGAAGCAGCGGTGCCAGTTTGTTGATCGCCCTTGGGGTCTATGCAGGTGCTGTCCTCCTTGGGCTTTTCCTCCATGCAGCCTTAGTGTACGGCGGTCTCGTCGTTACAGTCGCGAAGCTCAAGCTGTCCCAATTTCTACGCGCGATACGTCCAGCGCAACTGATTGCGTTCTCAACATCCTCGTCCTCCGCAACCCTACCGGTTTCAATGGAGTGTGCCGAAGAAAACCTCGGCATCAGCAATTCAGTGTCTAGCTTCGTACTTCCCCTTGGATCAACCGTGAATATGGACGGCACTGCGCTGTATCAGGGTGTCGCAGCGATCTTTATTGCTCAGGTTTTTGGGATGGACCTGTCACTCGCAGATCAGTTGACCATCGTATTGACGGCAACAATGGCGTCCATCGGCGCAGCCGGAGTGCCCGGGGCTGGCATGGTCACCCTCGCCATGGTGCTCACTGCTACGGGGATTCCACAAGTCGGAATTGCGCTGATTCTCGGTATGGACCGCTTGCTCGACATGTTTAGGACTGCTGTTAACGTGACGGGTGACCTCGCTGTCACTTCAGTCATGGCTGCCAGCGAGGGGGAGCGTCTCCAGCCACTGACTGGCGAACAGGATGTCAATAACCCTGAACGAGGTTTCGAGGGCCGTCTAGACAGGGATGAAAAGGCTGTCGAACCAAGTGATGGCTAAAAAGAAGTCCTAAAACAGTTAAATTACCCCAACATCCGCCAGCACCATTTGACAGCTCAACTCAGTCTGGGTCATGATTGTCTAAGATAGGCTACCGAAGATTGGGTCCTTTTGCGCCTATTATCTTATAGGGAGGAATAGCATGCGACCACTGCGAGAAATCGCCAGTAGCGTGCGGGAGCAGCTGGCGAATAAGGCCTTAGCCGATAGCCTTGTCTGCACCCCGCATGCGCTGATTAAGGAAATAAAGGATGTTCAAATACTTCATCGGCCGGTGGTGACGTCCGCCAAACGGCAGAAGTCAATCCCCTGGTTCGCGTACAGCTTTACCCCATTCGAAGGCCTTATTGAGCCGTTCCAAATCTATCCTGGCCGCTATTGGGTGTTTCAGCAGATGCACAAGCAGCCATCAGGATTACCAGAGCTGGTCACACACATCGCAAAAGAATTCCCCAGTGCGTCGCAAGCACTCGCACCACATCTATATGTTGGTTTCAGCAATAGTAAAAATATAGAAACCACAATTAAAAAAGAGTCAGAAGACCCATTAAAGCTATCTTTCTACCATAGCGGAAACTTAGAAAAGGCCGACCGTTCGCTTATGCCAGCGGAATACTGCCTCGAAGGGCTTGGTCTTGCTCTGAGCCAAGCTGATCCTGAAGATGATATCCCCGGCCTTCATGGAGAGGCTGATCAACGATCAATCTATGTTGGTTCATTGTTATTTTACAATCAGGGGCGCACACCCAACCGAAGTCAGCTGAGTCATTTCCTGCTCAACAACTCAGCCATATCTGTCGTCCTGAGGTATGTGCGAGATGCCGTCGGTAAAAGTGTTGCGTCTATCGAATGAAGCTTGTCTAGAAAACGCGCCCCCAGCAGGACTCGAACCTGCGACCCCAGGTTTAGGAAACCTGTGCTCTATCCACCTGAGCTATGGAGGCGTACTAGATGCGCCCACGACGTTTTAGTATCAGTATCGAATCAGACTGTGAACGTCATGTGGCTTGAGTCTTTCTACACCATTCAAGAATGATAATTCAATCATCACCAGCACGCCAGCCACTTTAGCACCTAAGGATTCAACCACTTCGCATGCCGCGTTCGCCGTCCCGCCAGTCGCGAGCAGGTCGTCAATGATCACAACACGAGCGCCCTCGCCGAGTGAGTCCTTATGAATCTCCAGCGCGTCGGTTCCATATTCCAGTTCATACTCAACCCGCTCTGTATCGGCTGGCAGTTTACCAGGCTTTCGTACCGGAACGAATGGAAGGCCTAAGCCGACAGCGACAGGCGTACCTAAAATAAACCCTCTCGACTCGATGCCGACAACATGGGTCGCCCCGACAGCACGGGTCAAGCCCGCGAGTGCATCCACAACAACCTCGAACGCATCCGGATTTGAAAGAATCGGTGTAATGTCTTTAAACAAAATGCCTTGTTTCGGGAAGTCAGGTACATCACGGATGATAGATTTGAGGTCGAGCATCTTGCCCTCCTTAGTTTCGCCGGCTCCATGAAGCCAACGTTGACGTGTTATTTTTTGGACGGCAGATACGGAAGG
>JAYZEG010000071.1:0-15908 GCA_036337435.1 Myxococcota bacterium | reverse complement strand
AATTGGTCGACTCGTGGGGGGAAGTCCTCACCGAGATGTTTCTGAACACCCCGCCCGTATAAGCCATCTCGGACGGCCACAAAATCGGACTCAACCGTTTGTGTCGTAAATGAAAATACAAAAGCCAGATCATTAAGACCGATTCCATCTGGAAGGTAGCTGGCCAGATTTCGCAGTGCCTCCGTTTGGGCAGTGTGATTGACGTATTCAAAAGGTGAGCCGACCGGGTCGCCGTTTTCATCCTTGAGGCGCCGCGTGACCAGCACGGCGTAGGTGGTTTGCTCCCGGAGCGGAATGAGCGGCTGAGCGATGATTGTATTGGACTGACGCTCATAAAAATACATGAGTGCATCTGCTCTCGCGGCTAGGTCGTCCCGAGCGGGCATAAGACCGGGTAAATAATTGGGTCGGTCTAGAATGCCGTCTGCGTCTGTATCCTCTGGCGGATCGAGAATGCCGTTTTCATTGACGTCTTCGCCGGGGTCTAGCGCACCGTTGCCATTCAAATCTTCGCCCGGGTCAAGGCGGCCATTGCCGTTAAGGTCTTCGTCTTCCTCGTCGAAATACAGAGAAAGCGTCCAATCGCGAATATCGTTTTTCCAGTAGTCACTTCGCTCGAGGGTGACAGGATAGTTTCCCTCACCGATGTCCAGGGGAATGAGGTCGCCTTCTGTCGGTGAGCCAGCGGTGATGTCGACGAGATAAATCACGTCATTGCTCGAGTCATAATCAATATCTCGGTGGCCTGCGATAAGCGACTCGACGGAAATTGGGCCCGTGAATGGAATCGTAATGGGCTGACCAACACCCCAACCATCAATGTTGTCTATAAGCTCTCTCGCGGTCGCCTCAAAATTAGTCGGGGCGACCATTGAGGCATTGATTCGTCGCTTGGTCGGCGAGGTCGAGTCGTAACGCGTTGCAACGTCATTGGGCAGCGGGATTTCTGGCAGCGGCTTAGCATAAAAGTCCATTTTGACCGTAACGTGAGCCGGCTGACTCTTTGCGATCCCCTTCGGTTCGGGCGAAGAGCACGCAGCCGCAAAAAATAAAAAGAGTACAGTGCCGGCCAAATGTTGACTCGCTCGTGGGCGTCTTATCATAGCTGGACTCCAACGAAGGCTCTGCCCCCAGAAATTGGGTCTGGCCGTTTACCATCCACATCCTCAAAGGCTGAACCGGGCGTGAAGTAAGCAATCTCGAGGCCCAGCAAAAAACCAACACCGGCGTACTCGGGTGTGTAACGAATGCCGCCGTTAAGCTCGGTGCCGAGGTATCGTCCAGCTTGGGCGTCATACGCATTAAAGGGCGTTCCGCCGCCCGTCTTTGTATTGAGCGGGTCGAGAAGGGGAACGCTCGAAAACGCGAAGAGTGGACCGCCGTAGAGGGTCAGGCTTCCCATCGGCGTCCACCGCACACGTGGGAAAATCGCCAATGTGTTGGTGACAGTACCTTGGGTGGGGATCCTGTCGAGATCAGCATTCGGACGCCCGACCAGTTCAGGGTTGGCAGCTGTAATTGGTGCTCTTGCGCTGATCGCGGTCAACGCTGTCCGAAAGATCAATTGCCCCATTTCAAAGTTTCGGTCGGCCTTAAAATTATTGATCTGCTCATCATCCGTATTCTGATCACCGGACGCAAAAGCTAAATCGGTGACCACGCCCCACTTGGAGCCATTGAGACTGACGCGCGATGCAAGTCCAAATTGAATGACCTTGTGTTCTTCGAATTCGGGCGAGGCACCCAACCCTGTGGTGCCGATGATGGTCGCGGCTTCCATCTCGGCAACAAAGTCGAGCCCGTTGCCGATGTCTTGAGTCCACTTACCATAGGCATCAATCGCGGTGATGACAGTCTTTTCACCGGTGTAGTTTTCTTGGGTTCGATGGGCTACGTAAATCCCCGCAGTTCTATCCCCCTGGGGATTAAGCAGAAGCGCACCAATAATTTGATGTGCTTCATCATCTTCCAACAAAATATCATCGTCGATGACAGAGTCGTAGGCGATAGATGCGGCAATTTTGAAGTCTGTGAGTGGGCCTATCAACAGATACCCACGGAGAACACGGTCGCCGCTTCTTGGGTCAGTAAAATATGCGTTGTCGTGCTGCCAGCCATGGGCTCCATCGTTGGCGAGAAGGCCCAATCCCCAATGAGAGGTGTTGATCCCGCCGCCGATTGCGATGGGGCCAAGGCGTAACGACATGTTGGCCTTCCGAATTTCGCTCTGCCCCTTTTCGAATCGTCGGTCTGGAAGTAAGTTCGGATCTTGCTCCAAAGCCTGTGAATACCCTGTGTAGACATCTTGTTCGTAGTGCGCTTCGAGCCAGAAATAGCGCCCGAAGGTATGCTTGTAATCCGCATGGATGCGGAATTGATGGTTGATTGAATCCTCAGGCGAATGCACGTTTCCGTCCTTATCGACAGGAAACCCATCGCTGGTCTGAAAAGTCGACCGCCCGCGGGCACCAGCCTCGAGGCTAGACTGCTTATTTTTGAAGCTCAAGATCGGACCAGCATCCTTTTCTACGGGCGCGACCGCGATCTGTTTGGTCGGAGTCCCATGTGCTGAAGCCAAGAAACTTAACATTCCAATCAACAAGGCTGTCGTATTATTACGCATGTCGTCCGCCATCAAATTAAGGTTGGTCGACGGAGACTACAATGTTTTTCAAGGAAATACGAGTGCCAATCGGACTGCTCGTGGCCCCCTGTTTTATCGGTCGCCATTTGCCTCAAATGAAGGGGGGGGAGCCTGATCAAACCAAGGACTGATGCGTTTGATGACAGTGGCCCGCACTGATGGACAGTCGATTCAACCGGGGCGGAGGCCGCTTGCCTTTGCGAAGAATGTGGTCTTTGGTTATCGAACGTTCACGGGAACCTTCGCCGTTTCCTAAGCGCGGCGAGGATGAGAGACAGGCCAAGAACCAGGTGCCCTTTTCCATGTGTCGACCGACAGTCACACCCACTCTGCGGGTCTTCGGACAACGGGATGCCTTGATCCTGTGGCCAGGAAAGGTCGCCAGAGCCCGCATCTTGAGTAGCGGACATGTCATCAGGCCCCTGATCCAGCATGATCGATGCGTCTGGTCGCAGATTAGGCGGGTTGCTCACGCGCCGATTCGTACAGGTGCCATCAAAGCACTCCGTTCCTATTGGGCATGTTATCTGTGCACACGGCGCATTGGGTGAACACGCCCCATTTTCACAGGCGGTGCCCCGTGGGCAGTTTACGCCAGAGCATGAGTCCAAGACGCAAACGCCGTCAGTCGGATCACAACGGGTTCCCCTGTAACAACGCCCATTACACGGATCCGCTTCACAAAGTCCATCGCGACAAACGTCACCCGCCATGCAGGTGACCCGCGTGCACGCATCAAAACAGTCTCCGTCACGACAGAATTGGGTCTCCTCACAGTCAACGTCCAGGCAAGGCTGATCTTGGCACAGTCCATCCGTACACGTTTGGGCTTCATCGCAGGCCGTATCAACACATGCATCAGGAACACAGGTGCCCAACTGGCATTTTTCATCCTCCTCGCAAACGACCCCCTCACATGGGTTGAGACATTGACCGCTTTCAGGATCGCAACGGGTGCCGCTCGGACAGGTAAAAACGTCACAGGGCCGCGGATGGCAAAAACGTTGTCCATTGAAGACGACGATGCACGTTAGGCCAGCTCGACATTCTCCACCAGCGCAGGGCAGCACGCATTGAGCCGCCACGCAAAGGTACCCGTCCGGGCAACGGGCATCTTCGTCCACTCGGCCATCACAATTGTCGTCGCGTCCGTTACAAGCTTCTGGCGGTAATGGTCCGCAGCTGCCGCATGCATTGAATAAACCTTCATCAATACTGCCGTCGCAATCATTGTCTCGCCCGTCACATATTTCGTCTCGAGGCCCGTTTGCGTCCAGGCACTCCAGGCGAAAACCGTCTTGATTACATGAACCAGGGTCCGCGTCACACTCGTCACGGCCACATAAGTAGCGGCCGACACGACATTCCCCGACATTTCCGATCTCAAGTGCGGGCCCACAGGGAATTTGAGCTTCATCGGTCACGCCATCGCAATCATCGTCCAAGTCGTTGCACGTCTCCGCGCTTGGTTGTCTTCCACTGCACTCACCAAACTGGCCGCCAGAGCATGCTGCTGCCCCCACCGAGCATACGCCGATGTCGATTCCACAGGGCCGCGTCAGTGGAGAGTCAGTTCCCGGCTGATTATCGATAATTCCATCGCAGTCATCATCGACGCCATTGCAGAGTTCTTCGCTGACGGCCGCACACCCGCCGCATGCGTTAATCACGTCCTCATCAATGCGTCCATCGCAATCATCATCACTGTCGTTACAAATCTCAATGGGAACGGGGCCACACAGGCCACATGGGTTCAAGACACCCTCATCGATTCGATTATCGCAATCTTCGTCAATCCCGTTGCAAAGCTCTTCGGGGTCGTCACCGCAGGCACCACATTGGTTTAAAACCCCTTCATCGACGCGGCCATCGCAGTCGTCATCTTGACCGTTGCATCTCTCACTCGGAATTGCCTCAGTGAGGATTCGTCCGAACGCGTCCCGCAGACTCAAGAAGTCTGTTGCTTGGTAGGGCTCACCGGACACAAGGTCCAAGAGCCCGCCAAACCGAATTGCAGTTCCGCCGGCCCGGGCAACAATACTCAATTGATTGATGGCTGTTTGATTGACGGCGAACGCAAGAACGAAGACACGTACATCCTTTGGAATGTCTATTCCATTCTGTTCGATTTGGATTTCCCTGAGCGCTGTCGTAGCAGCTCGAAGCTCGTCGGCGCGGTCGTTGGAAGAAACACAAGACTCGCTGCCGTCCGTGAGCAGAACCACAACATTTTGTCTGCACCTCAGATCCGCGTCAGATCTCATCGCTTCGATAAAATAGTCTCGCGCGAGCCGCAGAGATTCAACGATGGGTGTCGGCCCGGTCGCTCGAAGTTCCTTGTTGCGTGGATAATTTTCTCGATGATCAAGCCAACGTGTGATGGCTAGATCGTTATTTTGCGCAAACGGAACCAGCAGGCTCGATGCGGTCTGAGCAGTCGCCCCCCTGAGCTGCCCGGAACAAACGCCAGCATAATTAAGCGGACGTTCCTCGAGACCCGCGTAATTGTTGTAGCGGAATCCGCCCGCTTCGCCGGTGTTCAAGCCAGCGCTTTCCAGTTGCGGATAGCGCATCAGCGCGAATTCCGCTTCGGCGGTTGTTTCAACCACACCCTGTATCGCTCGTTTGGCGACCGATAAGCGGCTCGTGTCACCAGTGCCTGGGTGCTCGGCGCTGTTGTCACCATTCGTATCGAGACGACTATTGACGCCAATACCCATGCTGCCCGATGTGTCGAAGACGAGGAGAATACGAGGACGCGTCTCCTGCCCAAATACGGGGCTAATGGCGATTACCATGACGCAAAGAAATGGCCAAATATGACGCATCAACGCACCATGATCTGGCGAAGAAAGGTCTTATACCCAAGCGCCGAGCCAAGCTGCACCTTTGGCCCAGACACCACAAGAGTTTGATGAGTCAGTCCGCGGGACGCGGGGAGTGTAGGCAGGTCTGAGTAGGCGCGAGATCGGTACAAGGTACGCTCGACAAACCCAGCCGCGACAGAGCCAATATCCATCGTGTCACCCGATTTTAGCTTTGGGCTCGCGAGGAGCAGGTCGGCCAAAGTGAGAAGGGTGCTTTTGATCCCGTCCACATATTCATCTGTTACAGGAAAGAAGGCCATGTCGGGTCTACCAAAAGCGGCCATCCCCCTGGTTTCCAGCAACCAGTCGCCCTTCTCTGTCTTGACGGCGATCACATCAATGAGGCGCCTAATTTCGTAACGGCTCGAAGCGGCTCGCGACTTGTTCCAGGCCTCTCGTGACCAGTAGCGACCCGTGTGACGATCATGAATCCAGCCATCAGCAAGCTCGGCAACCACAGTCGCTGTTTTTTCGGATTGTTCGGGGAGTGCTCGGAGTGGAACGTCGACGTTGAGTTCACACGCGACAGCGTAGTAGGTACTGGTGTTGGCAATCTTCTTGGCTTCAGATTCGGTGAGTCCGTGTGGTGCTCGATCCTCTGGTAGAAAATGTCTAGGTATCGATGTCGGTTTTGTCGTTGGCTCTACGGTGCAGAGCACGCCAGGTAGAGCAATTTCGACGCCCTTCGGAGAAGGGCCGACTTCTGCCATCGTGGCTTTTTTAGCAAAAACGGTCTCTAATTTGTCTTCGTTCGGAAGCGACTTGTTTCCCAATATAGTGAAACGCTTAGACGGCCTACTCGATGCCGCTTGCGGCACCGGAGTCGAGAAAAGCGAATCAAAAGTCGGCGCAGGTGCTTTCGGTTGAGGCGCAGGTTGGCCCCCACATGCGATGAGTCCTAGGCCTAAAAAAAACATGGAAATTAACCTCAAGGCGATCCCCCTCGTGAATTTAAGCGATGATAATTATACTAACCTCAGAAACCTCAAGAGATCCATCCAACAGAGGGATAATTAGTTATGCGCAGTGTCATTTTGATGGCGATTGTCTCCGGTGGGCTGGCAGGCGCCCTGACCCATTTCTTCGTTTCGCCTGCAAAACATATCGAACCTCCGACCAGCGGCACAGTCGCGCAAGCTCAAAATGCGACGTCTAGTGTGGACGCCTTGGTTCGTCGAATCCACGCACTGGAACAGCGTCTGTCTCATATCGAGGAAAACTCTGAAAAAAACGTTGGCCGTTCAGCGAGGACGGTGACGCCACCAAAAGTAGACCCCATCAGCGCGCAGAAGGGTCTTGTTCGCGACGATGTTCGACGTTTGAGCCAAAGAACTCAACAGGTTGTAGCCAGTGCTATCGACGACTTGAAATCGGACGATTCGCCACTTCGGCAGGCTGTATCTGGCATAGTGCAAGACGAAATGAAGAATCGGATGGCCGAGTGGCGCGCCTTTCGTACGGCTCGCGGTGAGGCGCGCGATGAGGAGCGTCTTGACCAAATCGAAAAAGCCGTCGGGCTCGAACCGCAGCAAAAGGTGCAGCTGTTGGATTTGCTCAGAAATGAACGGTCTGAGAGGCGGAGTTTGCGACGCGAAGCACGCGAAACGATGGATTTTAAGGCCGCCGGTCTGAAAAGACGTGAACTGCGGGCAAGAACAGATGCTGCGGCTGCCGACATTTTAAACCAAGAGCAGAACGAAGCTTGGCTCGAAAGTCGATCTGACCGGCGTAGACGACGCTGATTATTCGACGGTGAAACCCATGTCAGGTAAAATCCTGCGCTTTGGCATCGCATTGAGCCGTCGCAGCATTTGGTTCAAACGAGCCAAGTTGCCGAGTGCTTTTTTGCCATCATTCAAGGTCGCAATACCCTCTCGAACTCGGTTTGTCTGGGCGTAGAGTGCGCCCAGTTCCAAGTATGGCTCGACTGATTTTGGCTCATGCTTTTTAAAGTCGAGGAACGCCTTTTCGGCATTTGCATAGTCTCGTTCTTCGATGGCGATACGACCAAGCAGCCAGTATGCAGCTGCATATTTTTCGTCCACCTTCAATGCGTTGTTGATGACCCGCCGTGCATTCCCAAACCGCCTGAGGTCGAAGTCGAGCAGTGCCAGGCTGAGATATCCAACGAGGAGCAGCGGGTCACGCTTTATGCTCTCTTTGTACCATTTTCGTGCGGTGCGCAGTTTGTCTTGAGCTGCGGCATTACGGCCGCGGTTAAGTGCGGTGACAGCAAAAAATGGATTGATTTTGTCAGCGCGATCAAACGCCGCTTCGGCTGCATCGTGTTGACCGAGCTCAGCGAGGACGCCGCCTAAATTGACCCAGGCGGCTCTGTGTGTAGGGTCTTTTCGGAGAAGCGCTGTAAACACCTTTTCGGCCTCGAGCAGCTGTCGGCTTGTTTGCAATGCAAGACCTAATCGCAGTCTGTAAGCCAATTCATCGGGCTCTGCCTCCACGGCATCTCGTAAGAGTCCAATGGATTCGGGCGTCGGTTTATCATTGGCTTCGATGTGCCCGAGAGCCGCAAGGACTCGGGGGGCTTTTTGGCCGTTGGAAATGAGGGTATCAAGTGCGTCACGAGCCATCGACTTGTGCTGTTCTTGATAGTCGTCACTGCCCATTTTCCAAGCATTGTAATGAGCAAGGCTTTTGTAGATCGGGTCGTTCTCATCTTCAGGCACGTCAAACGCGCGGGTAATCTCAGCCGATTGTTTGTCGTTTGAGTCGCGATAGGCGTGGGGCCTCTTCCGGATGAAGTGGTCGGTGAAATTCACATGGGGAATGTCGCTGGTCTCCCCCCGATGCATATGACAAGAGGCGCAGTCTTTAGACTGGCTGTGCTCACTCGTGCATCCCTGCTGGTCTTGATGGCATCCCAGGCAGGCTTGCTTGCGGCTTCGGGTGCTGTCAATTGCATGGGGATTATGGCAGTGGTTACAGGTCGCCTGGCCAACTTTGGCACATTGACTCTCGTTTAATCTCGCACCGTGCGACGCGAGTCCGAACGCCGGACCATCGTTCACTGAATGTACGAAAATCTTAACGTAGTCTGTGAGAGGCTGTCTCGGATCGTAGGAATCCCAACGGCTTCCCGCTGTCAGAACACGGGAGAGCCCCTGTAAGTGGCATTGGCCGCAAAGTTTGTTTTGGTCCGAACCCGAAAGGTTCTTCGGATTTAAAATCTCAGACGACGACCCCTTATCGTACGGTTTCCCTGCAAGTCGCGCTTCGACATGCGCGCGGCCATCGCCATGGCAACGATTGCATGAGATTCCTTCCGCTAATGGCATTTCATACTGAGCGTCTTGGCCCATCAGGGTTGGTGTCAAATTGTTATGGCAGAAAAGACATTTCGCATTGACCTCTCGCTCAAAGCGTTTGTTTGTTTGTTCATAACCCGGACTCATGTCCCATATCTTGCGCTTGACATACCAAGTCAGCGGCAACTCAATAAGTTTGTTTTCCACCCAGCCGAGATAGCTCCTGGTGTTGTTTCCAGAGCCGATGACGTATTCGGCTTCGACAGTTCGCTTATAGTCGGTTCCAGGAAAGGATTCCTCTTGCCACCAACGGCCTTCGTCGTCGATGTAGGCCCGGTAGAGCAATCCAGACGCGCGATGTTCGACAGTCGCTGCACCGTTATCAAAGTTTTCAACCCGCGGTGCAGACTTAACGGAATACAGCGAGCGACCCATGCCCGTTTTTCGAAAAGATGCTGCCGCCTCTGGATGACAATCTTCGCACGCGTCGTCGGCCGCATCCTGGCGTGTTCGCTTCGGCAAAATAACAGACGGGCGAGACGGGATGTCAGCAAAAAAACTTTGGGCCACGGGGACGGTGTCCGTGGTCTCGATGCGCGATGGGGCCGCGCCGGGTTTGAGTAGGTCAGAATTTAACAGCACAACAGCCACCGTAACACCGGTTACGGCTGCTGCGGCCAGCATGAAACTTTTGCGAGTCACGCACACATCCGTTCAGATACTGTCATCTCGGCATAGTAGTGAAACACGTACTACGAGTCGAGAAAGTGATGACTTTAGTCGCCATATGGTGGCTGCCTGGGGTCATTTGTACCGAAGAAACGTGACAGTATCCGGCTGGACACCACTTGACTGTGTACGTAAAGGTGGCATGCGAAGTGCATTGTGTTTATGTCGGGATTTTGCATATATGTGTCAGTCATCAACCGGTAGGGGGAGCGGGGTTATGCGCACCAGCCATCTCAGTGGATTGTTTGTTACGGTGGTTCTGGCCACTTTCTTCGGCTGCAGTCAGCTCGATGAACCGAGTGGGCAGACGCGCCTAGAAAAGGAGCGTTGGAACAGTGCCAATTCTCCGACTCGCTTTCGGGGGATTGCGCTGAAAACCGAACTTCAAGCTCTTCCGACGTCCGGTCGAAGTGAACGTGAGATCTGGCCCTCGTCATACTGGCCAACCCACCGCGACAGCATCAATTATCGCTGGCGCTCCGAAGAGATGTCACCGGCGGAGAAATATGACCAAGCGTTTAATGGTTGGGAGCCGCCAGAAGGCTTCATGGACCTCAAACCCTATCGCAGTGGGTCGAATTGCAAGGAATTCGATTCGGCCTATTACGACAAGTTAGGCCCTCTTGCCAACCATATCTCGAGTCGAATGGGTAATGCGCGAGCCCGCGATGGAGTCGACAATGACAATGATGGCGAGACAGACGAGTGTAATGACCGAGACGGTGTTGAGACTTGGTTTGGCCTTTGCCACGCCTGGGTACCAGCGGCCATGTTGGAAGACCGCCCGTTTCATAGTGTCACCTATAACGGCGTAACATTCCACACCGGTGACATTGAGGCGTTAACAATCGCAGCGTACAACCGAGCCAGCGCAGACATGATCGGAGGACGCTGTAATGACAAGGAAGTTAAGCGAGATGAGCAAGGCCGTGCGGAGGACGTACGATGCCGTGACACAAACCCCGGTACGTTGCACATCATCATGACCAATTATGTTGGTCTCAACAAAGTCGCCTTCGCCGAGGACAGAACGTACAACTACGAGGTTTGGAATCAGCCTGTCGTTGCTTACGACGTCACCTCGTTGGATGAAGTAACATTGCAGGAAGCTGCTGAAGCCGTTGGACAACCTGTTCCCGCGACTGAAGAAGGCGAAGATCCGCTGCCAATTAAGGAATACATACACAACCCAGACGCTCGGTTCTTCTACAAGGTAGCCGCTACACTAACCTACATCACCGAGTCGGATGAATCTGATGAGCCAGCCGAGCAAAGTCGCTACGAGCGACGTGACAGCTACACGTACATCCTCGAACTGGACGAGGACAAGAAAATCATCGGTGGCGAGTGGACCGGGAATTCGAGACGTAAACATCCAGACTTTCTGTGGAACCCGCGTCGTGCGTACGCATCATCGGTTCCGCATCTCGACCTGACCCACGTTCGGAAATTGATTTCAATGGCCAGGGAGCCGGTTGGTCCTGAAATGCCGGTTTCGAATGACGTCGTTGAGTTCAAGGCGAATGTCCCTGTGGACATTCCTGATAATGATGCAAGCGGGACGAACATTGAGCTCGTCGTAGGCTCTGGTTTGAAGGGGATTGTGGATTTAAAGGTCAGCGTCGAGCATGGCTCCGTAGTTGATTTAATGATCGGCCTCGTTTCCCCCACTGGAGAAACATGGGAAGTTCTGGCCCAAGGCAGTGGGACAGGGGAAGATTTTGGTGCTCAAATGAGACTAGATCCAGCGCCGGTGGGAGATTTGGGCGGTACTTGGAAGCTGTCCATTTCCGATCATCTGGAGAATCATTCAGGCCGAGTGACAGACTTCGCGCTGACGGTAACGCCCGCCACAGAGTAAGGTGGAGCGGGCGTCTTTCACCTTAACAGGACTAACTCCACAAAAAGGCCCGTCGCAAATAGGACAAAACCTGTAAAGACGATGAGTTTGACTTCGTTCCTCATTGTGAACTGTTATCCTACGCCCGACACAATAGAATCCACGCGATTAGACAATACAAACACCCCTTTGGGCAACTTGCTTTGTATAGATTTTCCAACCCAGCCTCAAATCAACCTGCCTTCCACTGGGTGTATGTAGTTAAAATGAGCCTTTTAGCAATCGATGCCGGTTGACAGAAGGGGTGAACACTCCGCTATTGTTTCCTCGCCAAGAAAGGGGAGTACTCTGTGTATTTTGAGCTTACTGAAGAAGAGCAGATTCTCAAGCAGACACTATTTGAAATGACCCATGAGATGACCGACCAAGGTGTTGACGCTCGCGGTGCGTGGCAGACGTATCGAGAGATTGGGCTAGCCGCTGTTGCGTTGGACGAGCAAAGGGGCGGGGCTGGGATGAGCCTGAATAGCCTGGGGATTGCATGTCAGGTGATTGCAGAGATTAATCCAGGCTGGTCTGTGGCGATGGCGATGCATAATTTGGCTGTTCTCAAAGCTGAAAAAGCCGGTGAAGGCGATGCTGGGTTATTCAAGTCGATGGCGTCGGGTGAAACTTTGGGCACGGTTGCGTTGGTTGGTGCAGATGGTGATCCGCAATGCTTAGACTGGACCTCTTTCGAGGGACCTGTGGTCTTGGTTTCGCCTACCGGAGACCTCTTGCAGTCGCTAGATGAACTCGACGAACTCGGCCAGGCACACCAGTCGATGGGTCTTGACGACTTCGCGGTTCGAGGCGTGAACGAATCATTTCAGCCCGCTGTCGCCGCGAGTGAGTCAGATGCAACCTGGGATGCAATTTGGGCGTCGGTCCTCATTGGGTTTGCGCGAGGTGCATTCAAAACCATGGTCGCCTACAGCGAGGAACGGAGTCAATTCGGTCGGCCCCTGTCAAAATTTCAGGCAGTGCAATGGATGCTTGCTGATTCCAGCACGGAGTTGGATGCGGCTGCGCTGTTGACATCCCGCGCTTTGGCTACGCCAGGCGACGCGCGAAGTGCTGCAGCTGCCGCTTACTATTCCGGGAAAATCTGCCTGGCGATTACCGATCGTGCAATTCAAGTTCACGGGGGGTATGGTTTTACCCTGGAATATCGTCCACAGCTCTTCTGGAGAGCGGCTCGGCAAATCACCAGTGGGGTCCTCGGTTTGTCCTTCCGGCGGCATGAATCACTCCTCGCAACAGGAAAGAATTAGAGACTCATGCAGGTTACTATCGATGCGATTCTTTCGGGCAACCGTCGAGCTCTTGGGCGTCATTTGCGAGGGCTTGATGATAGAACTGAGAAGGCGTTCGCGACCCAGCGTCAACTGCTGGCCCTAGGTCGTCGCTCAAGGACGATTGGAGTGACTGGGAGTCCAGGCGTTGGGAAAAGTACGCTCACTGATCGGCTCATCAAGAGCTATCGGCGAGATGGGGAGCGTGTCGCGGTTATCGCTGTTGATCCATCTAGCCCATTTAGCGGGGGGGCTATTCTGGGTGATCGCATTCGGATGCAGGGGCATCATGCCGACCCGGACACCTTCGTCCGCAGCGTTGCGACCCGTGGTGCCCTCGGTGGTTTAGCCGCATCCATTCGTGACATGGTTGACGCAGTGTCGGCCGCAGGCTTCGGCGTTGTGATCATCGAAACCGTCGGCGTCGGACAAGATGAAATTGATATCGTTCATCTCGCACAGACGAATGTGGTCGTCGAGTTGCCTGGTGCTGGTGATGGCATTCAGGCCATTAAGGCAGGTCTTTTAGAGATCGCTGACCTCTTCGTGGTGAACAAATGCGATAGACCCGGTGCTGAACAAGCTGTACGGCAACTCTCGTTGTTATTGGACATGGAGAAAAAGGCACAAAGGGCTTGGGCGGTGCCGGTCTTGCAAACCAATGCACTGAGCGGTGAAGGTCTTGAATCGCTTCGAGCCTCCATCGATGACCATCAGCGTTATCTCGACGGTGCCAATGGCGCAGCCAGGCGCCGGCAAGACTATTTAAAAGCGGCTCTTCGGGAAGCCCTACGGGCGGCTGTGAACGAGCGCGTCGAAAGGCTTGTTGAGAACCGCGATGTCGAGACCTTGGAACGACTGGACTCTGGCGCGCTTCCGTACGACGTGGCCCGCGATCTGTTGGGGCAAATCTTACGCAACGAAGACTAGGAGTCCGCAGTTGCTGCTTTTTTCGCCTGGCGCCAGAGAATGTCTAGTTGCTCGGGACTTCGATCTTCGACATGCATTCCCTGTTCGGAGAGGGTCTTTTCAACTCGTCTAAAACGAGACTCAAAAGTCTCATTCGTCTTCTGCAATGCCTCTTCCGGATCGATGTCGAGATGCCTTGCGATGTTGACGAGTGTAAATAAGAGATCGCCAAACTCGGCCTTTATTTCCTGTTCATTTCCGGCGTGAAAGGCGTCGGTGAATTCGTCTAGTTCTTCTCGTAATTTATCCAGAATTTCCTTCTCCGTCTCCCAATCAAAGCCCACCGCTGCTGCCTTTTGGCCAAGCCGAAGTGAACGAAATAGGGCGGGTAAGTGTCGTGGTACGCCAGCAATGGCACTGGTGTCAGCCCCCTTTTTGAGCCGTTCTTCCAACTTTATTTTTCGCCAGTTCGCGGCAATTTGTTCGCGGCTCAAATCGGATTCGCATCCGAAAATGTGCGGATGTCGTCGGCGCAACTTTTTTACGATGGATCCAGCGACATCATTGAAGTTGAAATAACCACGTTCCCATTGAATCTGACTCTGGAAAACCACTTGAAAGAGCAGGTCACCCAATTCTTCTTGGTGCTCAGTCGCGCTGTTCCCATCTATTGCTTCAAGCACCTCATAGGTCTCCTCAAGAAGAAATGATTTGAGGGACGAAAGTGTTTGGTCACGGTCCCAGGGACATCCATTTGGCCCTCGAAGGATGGCCATAATGCGCAAAAGTTCAGCCAGATTTTCGTGTTCGATGGATTGTGGAGCGGGCATAGCGGCTAATCTTTCATATTATTGTGATTTTTTTGACCAATTTGAGGGCTTGGACTTGAATCATACCCCGACTTTATAGCATCTCATGAGAATACTTTGCGTCTCATTCGACGAGGCGATAGTTCGAAATGTATCGTCAAAGGGCAGGGATACGGTGAAATGTTTTGTGAAAACGTCGCCAACCGGAGTCTCAAGAGGGGCCGGCTGGTTGTTATTGCTACTTCTGTTTTCCGTTGGCTGTGTGTCTTCAAATAACCGAGCCCCTGTCATCTTCGATTTGCCCGATCTCGTCTTTGTTGTTGGCCTCAATAACACCGCGGAGTTGACGGCGGTCGATCCCGATGGTGATGAGCTGCAATATGCTTTCACGGTGTCGCCGCGTCCGCCTTCATTCGACATTGAAGAGAGTAGTCGCCCTGACATTCAGCCTGTCACTCAGGGTGCTATTTTCGCTTGGACGCCATCGGCTGTTGATGCGACCGGAGTATCCCAGGGCGTCTATATTTTAACGATTACGGCGAAGGATGGCCGTGGGGGTGAGGCGGGCGTGTCGTTGCGACTGTCCGTTCAGGATGCGCCGAGAGAGCCCGCGGGCATCCTTGAGTTTGTTGAACCCCGCGGAGATGGCGTGTTTATCAACGGTGACTGCTTGGAGCCGATGTCTATTGCCATCGAGGGTGGCCGTGATGATGAGCGAGTGCTCATTGCCGCCCGTCTGCCAGATTGGCCCGGTTGTTCTGGATTGGGGCAGGTGGGCTGCCCAACGATTGAGCAGCTGGGTGACTCCGGCCGACTCGCAGAGCTGAGCTGGTGCCCGACAAGGGAGCAGATGGAACATAGCGATCATCATCCGGTCATTCTAACTGCACAGGTTGACGGAGCCGACCGAAGGGCTGAGCGGCCGTTCTTTGTTCGTTTCGGCCGGCACGGCCAGGCTGCTTGCGAAGAGCCTGCCAACTTGTTGACTGCTGAGCCGATGGTGGTCTTTGGAACAGCATCTCGATTGAAATTCAAGGCATCGTTTGACCAAGCTGATGGGTTTGAGAGGCCGCCGCTTCTCATCTACTCGCTTCACGATGGGGGGCTCGATACGACGGAGCAGGTTTGGGCAGCCGTGCCATTCGAGCCAGGAGAGCGTTCGGAGTGGACCGCGGAAGCTTGGGGTCTTGCTCCTAATGATTTCGAGACTCATGTATCCTATCGGGTCTATATAAGTGGCCGCGGTATCGAAGATGGCCAGGGCTGTATCTATTCGCAGTTAACCGACTGGGTGACTGTCCCCTTGGGCTCACTCCCTGCACCCCCTACAGGCGGAGAGCAATGCGAGCGGTGTGATGCGAGCTCAGATTGTCGGTTGGGCGGAATATGTACGCCGCTGCAAGGTGCCAACTATTGCCTGAAGCGTTGTCAGGATGATTCAGATTGTCTCGACGGAGAGGGCTGTCGACAAGCGGTCGGTGAAGCGGCTGAGCCCACGTACGTTTGCGTGCCA
>JAYZEG010000070.1:0-21124 GCA_036337435.1 Myxococcota bacterium | reverse complement strand
CTTCCCTGAGATTTGTGACAATCAGGATAATGATTTGGATGGCCGCATCGATGAAGGTGGATTACAGCGCGCATGTAACTCTCTTTGTGGAGGCGGAGCAGAAACTTGCCAAGCAGGACGCTGGTTTGGTTGCACTGCCCCCATGCCCCAAAGTGAGGTCTGCGATAATCGTGACAACGATTGCGATGGCCGAGTCGATGAAAACGTGACCAGAGACTGTATGAATGGCTGCGGAAATGGCAGTGAAACATGCCGCCTCGGGGTTTGGGGAAATTGTACTGCCCCCCAGGTTGGTGCTGAGATTTGCGATAATCAAGACAATGACTGCGATGGTTCGATCGATGAAAACCTTTTTCGAGCCTGCAATCGTGAATGCTCCATGGGAAATCAAACATGCCAACAAGGCGGCTGGAGTATATGCGACGCCGCCTCGCCAGCGCAGGAAATCTGCAATGATGGACTGGACAACGACTGCGATGGGACTACAGACGAAAATTGCGAATGTAGAGCCGGAGAATCGGAGAGTTGTTCAACCAATATCGGCATTTGCGTTCGCGGCCGCACGGAATGCAGAGACAATGGACGCTGGGGTCCCTGCTTAGACCCAGGGGGAGCCGAGACCACTCTTCCCGGAGAGATAGACGAACTCTGCAATGGACTCGATGACAATTGTAATGGTGTCGTCGATGATATCGTCCCCGGCCCTTGCGGAGGGTCTGACATTGGTGCATGCCAACGAGGCACGCAGACATGTGCCAACGGTGTCCTCGCTTGCCAGGGTGAAGTTAGGCCCTCAATAGAAGTTTGTGATGCCCAAGATAATGATTGTGATGGGGCGACCGATGAAGATTTAATGGTCGATTTTTACGAAACCAACGAGACATGTTCTCGTGGGGAAGTCCTGGGACCGATTCCTCAGAATACAGAGGCCCCACTCAATATCACAGCTACGATTTATCCTGACGGCGATACCGATTGGTACAATCTACTCATCCAAGAGGGGCGCAACTTCTGCATTCCGAACTACCTGGAAATTGACCAGGATTACGAGGCCACAATTCAGCTTAGCAACATTCCGGCTGACGTGGACCTAGAGCTCTGCGTCGCAGTGGCTGCTGAATCGCGATTGATTTCAGAAGCCTGCCGTGGTCGGGTGCTTGTGGAGGAACAGTGTCGTGGGGCCGAAGATGGAGAAGACAGCATCACGTTCACTTTCGTCAGGCGGGCTTTTTGTCAAATCGATGATTCGGTTCGACTGTTGATGCGTGTCCGTGCACCCGAGGATGGCCCGACGTTCTCGTGCGAACCCTACACCCTAAGTGTTACCTCGCGGAATCTCTAAAGACGCTTAACGAGAGCAGCGACCAATCGACCAGCCCCATGGGGCGAGTGTCTAAAAAAGAGGGACGGCTCGACCAACTCAAGCTCATTGAGGACATGTTGTCCTGAATCAAGTTGAATATAGTCAACCCGAGCGTACAGAAGTGCCTTTTCAAGACCCAGTAAACGCTGTGCGACCATCAGGGTAGACTCGGTTTTGGCCCTTAGGGCGGCATCCATCTCCACTGCAAAGTCGGTCGCACCATAATCGTCTTGGACTCGGTAATCGCCTGGCACTGGGATCTTCTGAACAGAATGGGAAAATTGGCCATCGAAGTATACAGCCGACAGTTCCCCACTTGTTTCAACGCTCTGTAGATAGGGCTGCAGCATCATGGACTCTCTTGCCAGAACTCTATCCAGAAAGACTTGGGCGTGAGCATACCCGGCCGGCTCGAAGCGAAGGGTCTCTCGTGCAGATGCGCCGACGGTCGGCTTTAGAAAACCATGTCGCCAGCCCCGCGATTGCATCAATTTTGCCAGATCATATGGGTTATTTTTCTCGAGCCAGATGGTTGGTGCGATTTCAACTCCGGCCCGTTCTAAATCCAACAAGTAACGTTTGTCGGTATTCCAGTTCACAACCGACGCCGGATTAAATAGCTCGGTAACGGACTCAACAGCCTGAGCCCAACGAACAAACTCATCCTTTCGTTCCATGTAGTCCCATGTCGTTCGAATCAGGCAAGCGTCAAACTGCCCCCAGTCCACATCGGGCTCATCCCAAGCTCTAAGTTGATGCGCCACCCCCGCATCTTCCAGCGCCTGAAAGAATGGCTCGTCATCTCGTTCCCAGTCGGGCAAATTCGAGCATGTTGCGATACAGAGTTTCATTGCCCCCCCAAGGCGATGGCCTACGCCATCAAAAAAAAATGGCTCATTGGCCCGGCATCGATACCAGCACACAATCCTGGCTTACGCGGCAAGCTATGAGCCCAATCAACTGCGGTTATTCCAATGCACGCCTTATGGCATCGATATTAGCTGGCACCTGAATCGGTGTATTCTTAAAGTTATTCGATACAGTCGTTTCTAATTTTTTTTACTTAAAGTCAAAGACGATGCCCGGATCCTTTAGAACATGGCCAGTCAACACGGCAACCACTTTATCTGACGCCCCTATAATCCCATTACGAACCATCTTTCGGACACCCGCAATCGATGCGCATGACGCAGGCTCAGCACCGATACCGCTCGAATCGACGACAGCTTTCGCCTCCAGAATATCGTCATCGGAGACCGAGTCGACCCAGCCGTTTACACGCCTTAAACCACGAAGGCTTTTGGTAAATGAAATGGGAGTCCCGATTTTAATTGCAGTCGCCAACGTTTTTGCTTTTTGAGGCTGTAGGGCCCCCCCGCCTGTCCAAGCCACATGCAGCGGGTTGGCCCCGTCGGCCTGGATCACCGCAACCCGTGGTAATCTGTCGATAAGTCCAAGCTCGTAGAGTTCAATCATTCCTTTTGTGATCGCTGAGTTGTTCCCCAAGTTCCCACCAGGCACAACGATCCAATCGGGCACTCGCCAGTCCAAATCTTGGAGAATTTCAAAACCGATCGCCTTCTGGCCTTCAATGCGAAAAGGATTGACCGAATTGAGCAAATACAGACCCTCGTTGGCACTGAATGATTCCACCAGTGCCATCGCGTCATCAAAATCCCCATCGATTTGCAGCGTTCGTGCGCCGTATGCCAACGCCTGCCCCAATTTGCCCAGGGCAATTTGACCGTTGGGAATAAAAATAACCGCTTGTAAGCCAACCATGGCCGCATAGGCCGCAAGAGAGGCACTCGTATTGCCGGTGGACGCCACGGCGACCCTCTCAAACCCTAATTTTTTTGCCATGGTGATTCCGACCGTCATTCCACGGTCTTTGAACGAACCGGTCGGATTTTCTCCCTCGTGTTTCAAAGCGATAGAGGACAGCCCGACGTAATTGGCTAGTGTCTGGCTCCGATAAAGTCCGGTATTCCCCTCTCCACGTGTACAAATGTCAGTCTCATCAACAGGCAGAATGAATTCACGAAACCGCCACACACCAGACTTGTCTGCTGGCAATTTAGACGCCAACCGTCTGTCAAAAGTCTCGAGTGGAACCTGATTCAGTGCCGTGTCCTTGTGAAGGACATCGAGGGTGCCACCACAATCACAACGATAGCGGACCTGAAGTGGCGCATAGGTCTGACCACATTCAACACAACTCAGCTGGCATTTCATGTCGGCTCCAATCGCCGTGCGCCGGCTGCTCCGACCGAGGACACATGGCAGAAACTGGTTAAACCGGAGCCTGAAAACGCGCCCTCGATAGCAAGCCGGATCTCGTCAATATTTGCGGAATCGAGGCAGAGAACAGCTATGGTTGGCCCGGATCCGCTCAAAAACGTCGCAACATAGCCCAATTCTCTGCACCGCTGCGTCGCCTCCAAAGCCCCCGGTATGAGGGGCAAACGATACGCCTCTATCAATTCATCCCGAGCAGCGGACAGAAAATCCAACGCATCATTACGATGGCAAGCATCCACCAAGGCTGCCAAATTACGGCTTTGTTTCAGAGCCTCACCCAAGCGCACCTCGGATGGCAGAACCGAACGGGCTTTTCGCGTATCCAGTCGAAAGTCAGGAGAGACCAAGACCACTTGTAAGCCATCGGGCACTGGCAAAACCCGAAGCCCGCTTAACTCTTGCCCAGTAATGAGAACCAGTCCTCCGAGCAGTGCTGGCGCGGCGTTATCCGCGTGACGACCTGAGACGGCTTCCTCACCATCGAGGATCGCATCCAGGAGTTCCTTTTGTGACAAAGGCGTATCAAGCAGCTCATTCACCGCGTATCCCGCTGCCGCCGCACTGGCAGCCGAACTCCCCAAACCGGTCCCAACCCCCAATCCTTTTTTTAAGAATAACTCGACACCAAATTTGGCGGACGCCCGCTTCAATACACTCTTTGCGACAATGCCAATGATGTTGCTGTCGCTAGACATGGGAAGGTCAACGGTCGACTCGATGTCGCCGATCGAAACGCCCGCCTGAGAGCGCCGCACCGCCGTCACCTCATCGCCGAGACCCTCAACCGCAAAGCCCAAAGAATCAAAGCCGCATCCAACGTTCGCGACGGTCGCAGGCGCAAAGGCCCGGATGCGCTCAGGCATAGGTCACTCGAGACTGCCGTATGATCCTTAAGACATCGGCCATGACGCCCATGGCTGTCACATCAGGCCCGGCACCTGGCCCCATTATGGCCAGGGGGCGCTCGCTGTAACGTGCCGTTGAGAAAACGACCATGTTGTCAGTCCCTTTCAGCTGGGCGAGTGGGTGAGTCCCATCTAACTCTTTGAGCCCAACCTTGACCCCCGTTGGGTCAACCGTGGCAACATATCTCAGCCGCGACCCTCGACTCGCCGCCGCCTCTACGGATTTTGCGAACACCGAATTTTGCCCCTCTATACGTCTCATCAGTACCTGTTTGGGGAGACCCGTACCCAAGTCCGCAATAAAGGGACGACAATCGTCCGCAGACTGACCAGGTATCCAGCCGGCCACCCGCGCCAATATGACGGCCTTTCGAAACACGTCTAATCCGCTCAAATCAATGGCAGGGTCTGGCTCAGTATAACCATAATCGAGTGCCTCGAGCACAGCTTTTGACAGGCTTATCCCCTCTTCGACCCGGGTCATGATATATCCAAGCGTACCCGAAAAACAGCCCTCAATCAGTTGAACCGAATCACCTGTGTCTCGAAGGCTACGCAACGTATCGATGACGGGCAGGCCTGCGCCAACCGTCGCCTCAATGCAAGTCATCCCCTGGCCTTCAAATAAATCATTGAATTGACTTATGGAGCCTGCGAAGGGTGCTTTGTTCGCGCTTACGACATGGGCTCCAAGCCTCTTGGCAGTCACCAACGCATCCGCCAGACCACAATCTGCCGTCATGTCCACCACGATTGGCGAATTCAATCGATATTGAAGGGCCTTTCGAATCAACGACTCGCTATCACCGTCAACGACATGTCCAAGTGACTTAAGTTGCCGACCTTCTTTTTTGCCAAAGTAGGCCGAATTGAGTTCAGCTGGATCGACGCCAGGGGGTCGAAATAAGAAGCCGCTCGTGTCAGCGACAGCAACAATATTGAGCCCAACACCTGAGCGAATTTGGTCCTGCACCAGGCCAACAAACTTGGTTGAAATTTGACCCATGCCGAGCAGCAAAAGGTCACACCCTTGCTGATTCGCATTGATAGTTGGCCGTCGACCCAGCCCAAACTCCTCGTGAATCGCCTGCAGGGCAACGTCACCCGATTGGCTTTCGATTGCCGCTGTTATGTTCAGCTCAGTATCAGCCTGTGAAATGGCAACAACATTCACTTTGGCTTTTCCGAGAGCGGTCATGAATCGACCCGCCACACCGGGAACACGCGCCATGTCTGCTCCAACTGCCGCGATCAGACTGATGGGTTCCGGCCTAAGTCTAAGACTCGCCGAGGCGTCCTTGAGAACGTCCCGCTCACAGGCCGCCTCCAGTGCGCGCCTCGCACGGTCTGAGTCCTTACCCCGTACCACCACCGTCAAAGCTAACTCAGAGCAAGCCTGACTGAGCATGACGACATTAATCTCTACCGCGGCGAGTGCGGCCAAAACCTGGGCTGCCACACCAGAAAGTCCGACCATACCGGGTCCAATGATCGACATGCTTCTGTATCCTGATTCGAGGCTACATGCTTTGACTGGGTCGACGCCTCCGGGCCCACGACTGTCGATTAAAGTGCCTTGCTCGTTAGGCGCAAAGGTGCTCTTGCAGAGAACGGGGATGCAGCCTTCTGAGACAGGCTGCATTGCCCTTGGATGAAGCACTTTCGCACCATAGAAAGACAGTTCAGCAGCCTCGCCATAGGACAGATGCGGCAGAGTACGGGCATCCCCAACCCGCCGAGGATCCGCGGTCATGACACCGGGAACATCTGACCACAAGGTGACTGATTCAGCATTTACAGCTCTTGCAATGACCGTTGCAGTCGAGTCTGAACCACCCCGACCTAAAGTCGTCGGTACTCCAAGATGGGTTCGCCCACAGTAGCCCGTCACCACGACCGGGCGCGCCGGAACCAGATGAGGTTCAAGGGCCCTCGACACAGCGGCATAGGTCTCATCTTTGACCAGCCATGCATCGGTAAAGTTAGCGTCTGTCAGAAAGAAATCGGTCCCATCGAGCAAAGCCGCATTTGACCCGCTCGCGGTCTTCGCCAAACGGCCCGCAAAAAGGGGGGCTGTAAGCCGTTCCCCAAATCCCATGATCTCATCTCTCCGGCTCTCGGAATCCGTCGGCCCTTGTTGAGGATAAAGGCTTCGCAAGCGGTCCAAAAGCTGAGATACGCGGTTTCGATAGAAGTCAGCGAGCTCAAGCCGGGTCACGACGTCAAGGTACTGGTCACTCAATGAATCAACAGTTCGACCCCATTCTGTCGAAGACACGCCGGAGCTTGCCAGATGACTCAGCCGATCCGTCGTACCACCCATCGCCGATGTCACTGTAATCACGTTACTCGTGCGGAGGCCGGCCTCGACAAGCCCGACAGCTGCAACGATGCGTTCCGCACTCGATAAACTTGAGCCGCCAAACTTAAAAACCCGTACTTTGAGTTTCTTGTTCATCACCTAATACATCGGCCAGACAGCTCAGGTCTTTAAAACGGCTCCCCAACAATCTTAACTCACCGCGAAATTTTCATCCCGAAAAATAGAGTCGTCGCATAGGGTGAGACACAAAATTTTAAACTGACAAAGGGGCTAGCAGTACCCATAGGAAACCGGTTATTGAGACACTCAAAAAGACTCTTTATCTTTTTTCCAGTAACCGGACCGAGAGTTGCTGTATCGGCAGCGCATCGTTTTGTGCGCTGACCCAATCAGCGTGACCAATACGACACGTCATTTTGCTCATCGGGTCGAGTTGAACGGAGGAATCATGCTGCCCTTTTTCTTTATCATTGGAACCTTTCTTGGAACGCCCCTGGCCCCAACTGAGGTACGCACCCAACTAGAGACACTGGCCAATGCCCGTATCGTCTGGTCCACAACCTCCGGCCAAGCGCGAGTCATCACAAGGATAAAACTGCCTACGCAAGGAAAAACGAACAGAGAGAGAGGACGCTACTTTCTCGATCGTTTTAGCCTGCTCACAGGCGGACCTGGACTCCGCTTTGAATCTGAGGTCACAACCAAGGGGCGCACCGTGCTTCGGTACCGTCAATGGCATGACAACACCATCGTTTTAGACCGTTCGGCAACAGTGACCGTAGATGGAGATGGCCACATCATTGCATTCAATACGGACTGCGTCCCCATAACGGGGGCAGCGCGAGCCGTTATCGATGAACGACAGGCGCGAGCCGCTGTGTCAAGCGCACTCGAGGCCCGCTTCGGTTCAAAGCCGGTTGGCATGAAGGCCATTGAAGCGGTTTTCGGTTTGACGACAACCGGAGCTTTCGCCACCCCCATTTATGAATTCAATGTTGCTCCCCTACCCATGGTAAGCCACGTCAAGGTTCGCATAGATGCATCAACGGGTGCCCTTTTGAGCATACGCAATGCCCTCCTTCACTAATCGACTTTCGGACCCCAGAGAGACACCAATGAACATACATCTGAAGAGTGCTGCAGCGTTCCTCTCCCTCGCCCTGGCGTCGGGCTGCATAGACAACAAGCCGGCAAATGAGGGCATCGTCATCTTAACACCTGATGCATCATTGAGTGCCGATGCGGCTATCAGGCCAATCGATCTTGGAGGCCAGGAGCCCCAGATCAACTACCCTCTGCTCGACGAGCCACTCGCTTCGGTTTATCTCAATGACCCGACGACCGATGAGGGCACCCTGTCTGAGGTGACAGTCGAGAAATCGGCCCATCCTGAAGGGGCTCTGACCAGCCCCTGGGTCCAAGTATTCAATTGCCTCAACGAAGAGGGTGGCGTCGTTGCAATGCCAGACGTTGGGGGTTTCAACATCTCCATCGCTCTGTGTAACGAGGTGCAGACCGTCAGACCAGACCCCGATGGGCATTACCTGAGCATCGCACCACCAGACCAGGATAGTGACCCCAATGACCAATTTGCGGAAATCATGATGTATCATCATGTCAACCAGGCCCATGATTACTTCAAGGATGTACATGGCTTCGCTGAACTCGATTACCCGCTGCCAGCCCTGGTTAACGTGCAAATCCAAGTTGACCCACCACTGCCCTTTCTGAATCCAGGTCCTGATGGCTGGATCGGCCTGTCAAATGCTGCCTTCTTCCCGAAAGAAGCGTGGCGACAATTTGCGTCTCAGTTCGGACTCCCGCCGCGCGACAGCGACAGCATTGTTTTTTTTCAAGGGGACCTCGATTTCGCCTATGACAGTCGAGTCATTTATCACGAGTACACACACGCGGTCGTCGGCACCAATCGACTCTCGGTGGGTGCTGTTCTTGATGAATACGGACTTGATATGTCCCCACGTTCAATGAACGAGGGGCTCGCCGATTTTTTCGCAGCGTCAATCTCTAACGACCCGGTTATCGGCAAATATGTGGGCGTCATGGGTCTCGGCTTGAGAGACTTGAGTAACGTCAAAATATGTCCCGATGACACGGTCGACGAAGTGCACGCGCAGGGAGAAATCATTGGAAGCACGCTCTGGTCGCTGCGAGAAGCCGTCGGGTCAGAAATCGCCGAATCCATCGCCTACCTGGCTCTCGAACAATTCACTTACGGGACAAATCATGCCGCCGCTGCAGCCCTCATGTTAGGTGTAGCTGCTGACTTTGGGCCTGACGTTGAAGCTCAAGCGGCCGATATTTTTGCCCGCCATGGTTTCGGCTCATGTGAACGTTCTTTGGGCTGGTCTCGCTTCAACGCTGGACGAAATGCTCTTCCACATTTAGTCGAAGGCACCCAATCGGCTGGCGTCAGCGGCTTTGTAGATGGTGTTCCGGCCTTTAAGCAATTTCACGTAAGACCTCAAGACGGAACAAGCGCCGTACGCCTGTCATGGTCAGTTTCTGCGGGTGGCCAAGGACCAGTTCCTGGCTTCGGAGGCGGGGGCAGTGCGTCACCGCTGAGCTTAATGGTTCGAAAAGACACCCCCATTGCAGTCACTGCTGGTCGGCCTGTTCAATTTGACTACGAATATAAATTTACCCCGGCTTTGAATGGCAGTAATCAAGCGCTCACCCTCGCTGCAAACTGTCTGCCGGATTCGGGCCAGAAGTTACATACGCTATTCCTGAACCCAGGTGCGAGTCAGGTCCAAATCACATCTATGAACGTCGAGTATTTGGACGCCCTTCCCGAGACGGGTGTTGAGACCTGTGGTGCTGCAGAACCGGATAATCCAGACATGGGTAACGCGCAAGACAGCGAGTCTGATGTAGATGACGTAGCCGATGCCGGGATAGACGCCGAGGGAGATGCCGAATAGCGGCTCAGTCTGCTCGTGAGTGCCCAAAAGCTTAAATGTCCTTGACCTTTCTTAAGAGGGCCGTGTACGACTGAACGGAACGTCAATACGAGGCCGCTTAAGCGACGTGAAACCCTTGATTTCGGACAATGTACTTGAGTTGGTCGGACAGACGCCAATGGTGCGACTGAAACGGGTTGTCGAACGCCCCTCAGCGACGGTTTTGGTTAAACTTGAGTCAAGCAACCCCGGGGGCAGCGTAAAAGACCGTATCGCCCTTGCGATGATCGAGGCCGCTGAAGCAAAAGGGGTGCTCAAAGCTGGAGATACCATCGTTGAACCGACCAGCGGGAACACCGGGATTGGATTAGCACTGGTTGCGGCCGTCAAAGGCTACAAACTGATCATCACGATGCCCGATGACAAGTCTAACGAACGACGCAAACTTATGGAGCATCTTGGAGCTCAGGTCATCCTGACACCTGCTCGCAAGCTCATGCAGGGGGCCATAGAGCGTGCTCAAGCAATCGTGGACAGTAATCCTCGGTGTTTTATGGCGCAGCAATTCTCGAACCCGGCCAATCCAGATGCACATTCGGAAACGACAGCAAAAGAAATCGTCGCAGCCCTCGGGGCCGCTCCCGATGTATTCGTCAGCGGCGTTGGCACCGGCGGCACGGTCTCAGGTGTGGGGCGCGTCTTCAAGGCCGAGTATCCGGCAACCAAGATCGTTGCCATCGAACCCTTTGATTCCCAAGCCATTGGCGGAGGGCAAGTACGACCGCATTCAATCCAAGGGATCGGTGCCGGCTTTATCCCATCGAATCTAGACCGCACTGTGATCGACGAAATCTATACCTGTGATGGCACTGACGCTTATAAGATGACTCGCCGACTGGCTCGCGAAGAAGGCATTTTGGCAGGCCTGTCAGCCGGAGCCAATGTGGCTATCGCAGTCAAACTCGCCGCGGCCATCGGACCCGGTAAAACCGTTGTCACTGTGATTTGTGACAGTTGGGAGCGTTATCTCAGCCAGGACAACCCCCTCGGTCCAGCTCCCGGGCTGGATTTCATTATTTGACCCGTGGCTGACCAAGGACAAAGCATCTGGCTTGGCACTGCACTCACAGCGACAATCGCTGCGCTCGCGCTCTACATAAACAAACTGCCATTTGCACCATTTACCATCGATGGTCGTCATCCCATCGACGCATTGCTAATCGCCATTGTGCTCGGCATGCTTGTTCGCAACACCCTGTATTTGCCAAGAACAGCAGGAAGCGGGATTAAGTTTTCAGTCAAGAGGCTGCTTCCCTTTGCCATTGTACTCATGGGTGCAAAACTCGACTTCAACTACGTGTTGAAAGTGTCTGGACAAGCGTTACTGCTATCAACCCTCTGCGTCATTGTTGCATTGGCCCTGACCCTATGGCTCTGCAAGCAGCTAGGCGTCGGGCAAAAGCTTGGACTGCTGATCGGCATTGGAACGGCCATCTGTGGCGGAACCGCAATCGCTGTCTCGGCACCATCCATCGAGGCAGATGACAATGACACCGCCTTCGCGATAACCACCATTACAATTTTTGGACTCGCCGCGATTTTCGTGTTCCCCCCACTTGGCCATGCTTTGGGGCTAACAGACAATGAATTTGGGATTTGGGCAGGCATTGCAATCCAGGCGACGCCCCAAGTCATGGCAGCCGGCTTCGCTTACAGCGAATCTGCTGGCGAAATCGCAGTGATCGTAAAACTTGTCCGCGTTCTCCTGCTTGCACCCATGCTCCTTCTTCTCGGCGTATGGTATGCGCGAGAAAAACGGCGAAAGGAAGAAGCATATGTACCAAGACGGGCCCAGTGGACCACACTGTTTCCGCCCTTCATCCTTGGATTTATCGCTCTCGCCATTGCCAATTCGGCAAATCTTTTGCCCGATTTCACCGTCCATCTCAAGGACAGTGCATTTTGGTCAGCGGCAGCCATTCCGCTATCGATGAAGAGTCTTGTCACGACAGCATCCCTTTTTCTTGTCACGATGGCCATGGCTGGGGTAGGACTCGGCGTTCACTTCAGAACGCTCAAGAATATCGGCCTGAAAGCACTGTACGCTGGTTTCTTCTCGGCGTTTGTTTTGTCTGTCTTTTCACTCGGACTTCTTCAGGTAATGATCTAAACTCTCTTTCGGGGGGGTGAATGACCAATCAGCACACAAGCCAAGGCGGTACTCAACGGTCATCAATGAGCCGGCGGACGCTCATTCAGGGTGGCTTGGCAATGGCACTTTTCTCACTTTTTGGCCAGCGACATGACCATTTCGAGTTCGTCAGCAGCGTCCACGCTGGGCCAAGGCCACCGAACTTACCGTCCAGTAAAATAAGCGGACTGACCGTCTTAAACGAGCGGCCACTTAATATTGAAACGCCAGCGCATCTTCTCACCCATCAGGTCACGCCGGCAAGCCACCTTTTTGTGCGCAACAATGGAATCCCCCCGAAGGCAGGGTCTGCCGAAGATTGGCGTCTCATCATTGAGGGTGAATCGATCAAGAAACCCGTCACCTTTTCCATTGCTGAATTGAAAGCTCGCTTCTCGATCGTGACCCGGACCTATGTCCTCGAATGCGCTGGCAATGGCCGGAACGAATTCACCCCCAGTGCAAAGGGCAACCAGTGGACGACGGGAGCGGTCGGCTGTGTTACCTGGACTGGCATCCTGCTGAAAGCGTTGCTGGAACAGGTCGAAATGACGAGCGACGCCATCTACGTCGCGTATGTTGGCGCAGACAGCCATCTCAGTGGGCAGGATGGGAAGAAGCCTATATCAAGGGGCATCCCGCTGAAAAAGGCGATGAGCGATGACTGCATGATCGCATGGAGCATGAATCATGAGCCCATCCCTCGTTTGCATGGCTATCCGTTACGGCTTGTCGTCCCTGGCTTTCCAGGCTCATGTTCTGGCAAATGGCTGACGGGGCTTCTCATTCGAAACAAAGTACACGACGGGCCTAAAATGGGCGAAAAATCGTATCGCATCCCATGCCGTCCGGTGGCACCAGGCTCTCCGGTTGAGGACACTGACATGTGCATCATCGAAGACATGCCAGTCAAATCTCTCATCACAAGGCCCGCCTCTGGCACCGTTTTAAAAGAGGCGAGCCCCGTCGACGTTGAGGGGCACGCCTGGAGTGGGACTGGACCCGTCGCAGAACTACATATCTCGGTGGACTTTGGCCAAACATGGATTCGCGCCAAATTGAATCGACCCCTCAATCGATACTGTTGGCAGCAGTTTCGCCTTACACTTCCCAAGATGGGACCTGGTTATTACGAGATATGGGCTCGCGCAACAGACGAAGATGGCCGTAGCCAACCAATGGTCTTGCCGGGATGGAATCCAAAAGGTTACTTGAATAATGCGTGCCATCGAGTCGCCATCCGGATCGAGGCTTCATGACCGCCACCATCGCGTTTTATTTTATAATTCAAAGTGCGCCTACAGCATTGGCTGAATCAGAGGGTGTTCTTTTCGTCAAGGCGCATTGTACGAGCTGTCACTCCGCAAGTCTCATTACACAGAACCGAGGAACCCGATCCGAATGGAAAAAGACTATCCGTTGGATGCAGGCAACCCAAAATCTATGGCAAATTCCACCCAGCGACGAAGCAAAAATCTTGGATTACTTGGCTACGAATTACGGGCCGAAAACGAGCTCAAGGCGGTCACTGCTGCCTCCGCACTTAATGCCACCCCCGCTCGCAGCCCAGGCCGACATGTTGCCGAAAACTCATGTCGCGGCAACGCAGGAGACAACTCAGGCGGGCCTGAGTCGAGCACCAACGGCACCATCATGTAGCTGCGTATCATCAACACCGACCGATTTGGCCCGACCACAACTCACGCTCTATGTTCTTCTCATTCTCTCTATGTGGACTTGGCGCCATGGTGCGGGGCGCAAGTTCAAAGGGCACGCTCACCGGACCAAAGAGAAAAATCGAAAATCACACCCACTGGATCAAATATGAGTTATCGCCTCTTAGTGATGATGGTTGCCGCAAGCGCAGGCTGCGGTTCGTCCGATACAGGTCCAACCAGGACTGACGGAGGTATGGGTGATCTCTCCGTCCTAACCGACCTGTCATTGAGACCAGACGCCGACGACGACCGTTCAGACCCAAAAACAATGATCGAATCAGTCCCCCTCACGGAGGCGTGGGGCCTTCCAGGTCTTGATTATCCCGTTCAGGTGCTCGTAACCGAGGGTGGGGCACCCAATCTGTATGCGCAAAGCCGAAGCGACCTGGGTCGAGTTCTCGGATTTATTCTTGCTCGTGATCGATATTTTATTATGGATATGCAACGTCGGCTGGGTCTCGGCACCATCAGTGCCCTTTTGGGTGATTTGGCACTGGAAAGCGATATCGACGCTCGATTAACGGGCATTCCTTTTGTCGCCAAACAATTGGACGAGGGCATGTCTTTGGACATGAGAAGCTACTTGGGATCAGTGGTAGATGGAATCAACGCCTACTTAGACGCGGTAAGAGCAGGCATCTTATCCCCGCCCATCGAGTTCAGTTTGGCATCAGGCCTATTGGCGGCCAGCCCATCAGACCTCCTTGAAGACTGGACCCTACGAGACATGACAGCCATGGCGGCTGTCGTAATGTATCAAACCACCTTCGACACCAGCGACATTCAGCGCAGTGCGGCCGTCCTAAATCACAACACCCTCTTTGAGGATGCACCGTTCTCAGACAAACGACGTTCAGGCTTCCTTCGTGACGTCCTCGGTGACTTAAGCCCGCTACTTCCCTATTCAACCACGACTGGCTTTGGGCTCAATGGACGGTTACCAACCGACACCGCCCTTCCCGCACCCAGAATGCCATCCTCACCCGATGGACGCTCAGGGTCAGCGATGAGGAAGTTGCTCGTCGGCCTATCGACTCAGCTTTGGACCATCGAGCAACGGCTTATGCGCCGAACACGGGAAGGCATTGGGTCGAATGTATGGGCCGTCTCGGGCTCAAAAACCGAGGAGGGATTTACATTGGTCGCCGGGGATGGACATCTTCCATTGTCCGTGCCGCCGGTCACCTATCTGGTCGGTCTCGATACCTCTGTTTACGGCGAGGAAGACAATCGGCAAGTAGGGATACTTATGGCGCAATTGCCCGTTCTTGGTGCTGGTACAAATGGGCATGTTGCGTGGAGCCAAGTCAATCCCTATGCGGACACAGTCGATTGGTATGCTGAATCGTTGCAGCTCGACCCCTCTGGGCGCCCGACCCATTCATTTTTCCAAGGAGAGTGGCGCCCCCTAGTCAGAATAGACGAAACCTATCAAGTGGCGGATGTGCCTGCACTTGGCAGCCAGGGTCGACAGTTGACACACAGCCGATATCAGACCTTCGACGGGCGTCTAATCACTGAGATTGAAGGTATAGAACCCACCGAAGATGGCGGCCCATCGTATGTATTCCAAGCCATTGGTCGCCGGGTCATACCTGGGGATACAGACGACGATGGGGTGATCTCGGCGATCAGCTTCGATTATACCGCCTTCGATGGCACGACCTATCTAGACGCGGCCAACCAGGCTGGCTTCTCGAAGACAGCGGAGGAGCTGCGCGAGAGTATGAAAGGTCTCGTTGGCAACGGACTCTATACAGCGGGCGGTGATAAAGATGGCAATATTTTCTTTAGTTCATATCAAGGATTTCCATGCCGCTCCTATCTCGAACGCGATGACGATGGTCGGTGGATGGTCGATGCTCATCCACGATTCTTGTTAGATGGGAAACGCTACGGCGGATTCAATATACCAACGATAAACGGCAGCGTAGATGAAAGCAAAAACGACAAGCCGTATCAGTGTGTCATTCCATTCGACGAGATTCCCCAGGCGGTAAACCCTGAGACCGGCTATCTCGTCGCTGCAAATAATGACCCGGCCGGGGCAACTCACAACGGGGCTTTATTCGATGATCCAAGATATATCGGAGGCCCTTGGAATTCCACCCGTGCCCACTCCATCGCACGGGCACTCGAGTCTCAACTGGACGCCGGACAAGTCAATGTAGAGTCTATGACCAAGATCCAAGCAGAACGCACCTCTCGGCTCGGAGAAATCTTCGCGCCCTATCTGATCCGAGCTATCGACTCTGCCCTGTCCGATGCACAATTCCGCAGAAGGATAACGGAGCTCAGCGAAACGCGCTTGGCTGAATATCGACAACGGATAGAAGACTGGATAAGGACCGGATGTGATACACCATCGGGCGTGGAAACCTTTTATGACGCACCAAGCGATGCCGATCGGGCTGCCGCCGTAGCGACCATGATCTTCAATGTTTGGATTCGGTCATTCCTGAACCTGACGTGGGATGATGAAGGGGTAGATAACGCTTGGACACTTCCGCAAGAACAATACAAAATTATTGCTCTTAAACGTTTTCTGGACGGGCGAGGACCTGACAATCCCAAGCAGCACAGCAGCTGGATTGATGAAACTGGGGAATCGGTTTTCTTTGATCGAATCGGCACCGACCAAGTGGAGACCAGCACTGAGGTGATGTTGCTTGCGCTGGAAGAGACAGACCGTTTCTTGAGCGGCCCAAGCACTGAGAACGGGTCCGATGGCGGCTTTGGCACTCAAGAGATGAGCAATTGGCTTTGGGGCATGCGACATCAAGCTCGATTCGAGTCACTCCTTGCGGACTTCGTAACGGATAGCCCCGCTTTCGAAAGCGTATTGGACGTCTTTGCCATCACGACTGCGACACTCCCCCTTCAAACACGCTTAACAAATGATGATCCGAGGCGGTCTCTCAAATGGTTTCCGCGTGGAGGAGACCAATGGGCGGTCGATGCCGCAAATCCTGGCATGTCTGGCTCGTTCAGACACAAGAACGGTCCGGTGATGCGAATGGTCATCGGACTAAAAGCCGGTGAGGTCAAGGGACGTAACATCCTTCCAGGCGGCCAATCGGGGGACTTCAATTCACCCCATTTCGCCGACCAACTTGCCCTTTGGCTCGCCAACGAAACCGTGCCAATGCGCTTCCATGTCGCCGATGTCGTTAATGGCAGCGTTGGACGACTTGCATTCTCTCCCAGTTCAGAATTGGAGTACAATGAATGAACAGAAACTTGAGCCAGTTGGGTCTGTTGATGGCATTGTTATTCAATCCACTGAATGCCCGTAGTCAAGCCAAGGACAGCGAACGACAACCTTGTGTAACAGCCCTCAAGGCCGCAATGTCAGCCAAGCAGAAAGGCATAGCGGTCCGCGCAGAACGACACATCGGCACCATCCAGCGCTTGAACAAGAAATGTCACAGGGTACTAAAAAAACTTGCTCCCAGAGCCTCAGACCTCGCAACTCGGTGTCATGAGGCTGCCGAGAGTAAATATCTCAACAGCCGCGCAGCCGTGGTCATCGAGCGGATTTTAACGGAGATCAAAACTCGACAGGCCAAGTGCGCCAGCCTAGTCGCCCACCTAGGTCACAAAGACTAGCGGGGCGGGCCGCCCGGAAAACCTCCACCGGGAAAACCAGGCCCGCCCGACGGTGCCCCTCCCCGTAAGTGGCTCATCAACTGCATTTTCATAGACTGCGCGACGGGGTGTCCGGGCTCGATCACCAGGATTTCATCCAGCTCGCGTACAGCCTCATTCGCCTTTTGCTGAAACATGAGTAAGTTGGCCAAATTAAATCGGAAAGGCAAAAAACGCGGCTTCAGCTGAATGGCTTTGCGGGACAAGTCCAAAGCCTCCTGTATTCGTGCCATACGTGCGAGAGACACCGACTTCGCATTCAAGGCTTCCGGGTAGTTTTTGCGCAATTTGAGTGCCTTATCTGCCATCAAGACAGCTTCCCTGTACTCGTCCATGGTGTTGAGGAGAGTCGCGACGTTCACGTGCAAGTCAGGTGAGTTGGGATTGAGCCCCACCGCACGGCGCATGACCTCGAGCGCCTCCTTCTTTTCGCCGGATTGCGCGAGTGATATGCCGAGTCCCATGTGATAGCCCGCTCGCAATGGCTCCGTTTTGAGCAAACGTCGAAACGCTGCGACGCGCGCTTTGAGCCGTCTGGCATCAGCCTGGCGCCAATCCAGTTTGGCCACATCTGCAGTCTCAGCCTTCCCTTTTGGCTCTTTGAAGGACCAGAGTTTGAGCGGAGCCTCATCTGAACAATCACTCAATGCCCTCTGATTGGCCGACACGGATTGTTTCTGGCCGAGAATCTCCCAGCCCAGACCGAAATTACCGATGAATAGGTCACCGTCTTTTGTGCTGGCCAACGCGGAGTAACAGGGGGGACGGTCACTCAATGTCACGGCTTTGTACACGCCATCTTTTTCACGCTGTAGGAGCAAGAGTGACCCAATGACACGACCCGCTGGAACCGATGACTCTAGCATCTGAAGAACGGTGGGTGTGACGCTTGCAGCCAAGACAAAGTCGAGGTCGCCATCCCGGTCATAATCGATCACCTCGACGTCTTGAAGGCCCGGCAATGCTGCCAATTGTTGGTGTTCAAAACGTAGACTGCCCTGGTTGGTCAGTAAGTGCAGCCCTTGAAAAGTTGCCGCGCGAGGCGAGTCCAACGTGTCCCCATTTCCCACCAAAACGTCCAAATCTCCGTCTTTGTCTGCGTCGGCCAGCTTCAATATGGTTCCACCCCATAGCGGATTTCCAGCTTCATAAACCCGCTTGGACCGAAAACGACCGTTGGGCAGCCGCTTGTAGACGACCACTTCTTCTCGTTCCTGTCCAAACAATGCGATGATCTCGTTGACCCCATCGCCGTCTAAATCAGCAACTTTCGCGGACACTGCCCCTCGGCCAGCGTCGAGCTTGTCTGACCGCCACGCCTGAGCTTTCGAGGCCTTTTTGCCACCTGGATTGAAGAGCACAGTAAGGGAGCCCGTCGTCAGCCATCCGAACTCGGCTATCACGAGGTCAGGATGACCATCACCATCCAGGTCTCCCGACACAACTTCCGATACACGGCCAATATCACCAAGAAGCTTAGTTGCTTTGAATGCTTTTCCCGCCCGCTTCAATAAGACGACTTCTCCCCGCTTGTGGTCGACTGCGCTGAATGTCCCGAGTTCAGCTGCGATAATATCTTTCTGACCATCTCCATCTACATCAACGACATGGAGACGCGCTGGATGCCGCAATGTGGCGAGTAACTGCGTTGCGCCGGACGCGTCTACGCTGACAACTCGGCCGGACAACAAATCAGAGAGTATCGCTGCTCCACCGAAACCATCGCCCTCGCGCGTCGTGACCAGGTCCGCAATCACGGTTTCTGCGGGCAGACCAAAACTCCGCACAGGTGTAAGCTTCGTTTTGAAATTACCAGCCGGCTCAAACGAGGGTACGAGCAATGTTTTCGCAGCATTGGCAGCATAGTAGCCGAAAAGCTCTGCGGGCGGCGGCGCGCCTTCAACATCGATCTTGTATTTTCTAAAGTAACCAAGCTTCATCCTCAAAGTCTCAGCCCAAGTCTGCATGGTGAATTGACTCGGCTCCGGAAAGGCGTGGCACCTCGAGCAAAATGCCTTAACAGCAGCATCCGCTTTGGCTTTTCGTGGGTCGACCACGGGACTGGCCAAAGCGGCTGGAACTGTTGGCGTTTGCGGTTTAACACCCGGACTCGCCGGCTCTTGCACATTCTTTTTTTGTGCCTGAGTTTTTGCGACCGGCGCTGGCGACGGGGCTGTTTTCTCTGGCGACGGCTTATTACACGCCGTAATGAAAACCACGCAACCAAACGCAAATAGTCTACGGTACGCTGCATGGCCTTTGGGCCGCCTAAAAGCTTGAACCCGTTTCCTGTTCATTAGAATTTTATCCCTGTTTTCTGAAGTGGTGCCGACATCCATTAGGTCCCACCCGTGACCATAGGTTACATATTTTCGTAGACAGCTCAAAGTATACAGCCGCCAAGGGCCTTATTGGCAATCAGCCGCTTCATCGATGAGGCCATCACAGTCGTCATCTGCGTCGTTGCACTGCTCTTCCATAGGTTGACCAGGCTCAGTGTCGCATCTCAAAGCGGGTTGTGCCGTTCTATGATACAAAACCCGCTCCCACAAATCTCCGTTTAGCCCGGTCTCTTGACCACAGCGGTACCCTTCGCGGAGAGTCCCATTCTGGGTGTGCCAACACAAGCGGGCCGCGTCCTCGCCCTGAGCGATGTCACACGGCCGCCGAACCACCAATGCTCCTTCCGGGACGAATCCCCATGAATAGCTGTCAGAAAAAAACCAATTGACGCCATTGTGCACGTTCATCGGTGACCGTTCATCCCGAACGTCTGTCAAGACGATAGAGCGACGCCCCGTTGCCGCCACCGATAGTTCTGGCCGGCCGGTCCGTCGACAGGCCAGCATGAGTTCATTTTCGGCGCATGCCTCAAGAATCGGGTTGACGGGTCCCTGGTCCCCATAATGGCCAGACCAGCACTGAGTAAACCCCATTTCGACTGCCTGCTCATGGGTGAGATCTCGCCTGACTCCGTTAAAGGCTAAATCAAGTTCACCCCGCCCCCCACCACAGGTGATGCGTCCTTCACGTCGACAGAGACCCTCGCCGACAAAGCAGCCTTGGCCCAGCTGCTGAAATGTCTCATCAATCCGGCCATCACAGTCATCATCTAAACCATTGCAAAGCTCCTGCGCAGCCGGATCAGCGACAGCTTGACACACCAACTCACCTGGCGCGATGCATTGGCGCTGCGCTATCTGACAACGGCCCAAACCGATGAGGTCACATGGCTCTCCTGAACCGACGGCATGCTCGTCGACCTGTCCATCGCAATCGTCATCCAGGCCATTGCAACGTTCCACCTGTGGTGCCACATCGACCGGCTGGCAAGTCAACTGACCGTCGCCCTGGCATCGCAATACACCGCGACGGCAAGGAGTTGGCGTATTCAAAGGGCACGAGTCACCGACGCCCGGTATGCCTTCGTCAATATGCCCATCGCAATCATCATCGACATCATTGCAGACTTCCTCACCAGCGGGTTGGCCAACGACGGCGCTGCACTCGGTTACAGGCCCCCCTCGCCGATGAAAGATGATGCGTTCATATTCAGCCGGGTTGTTGGCTCTTAGGCCGCAGCGTCCGCCACCACTCAGACGGTCTTCAACAGTTTCCCAGCACATTCTCTGTTCACCAGCGATCGCCATGGTGTCGCAGGTTTGCCGGTTAACATTTGCACCAGCCGGCGCGAACCCCCATGAACTGATTCTGTTGAAATACCAAGCAACTTCATTGTGCAGATGAACCGCAG
>JAYZEG010000069.1:0-99684 GCA_036337435.1 Myxococcota bacterium | reverse complement strand
TTGAATTCGCGTACCCAATCCCGATTACCGATGATTTCAATTTCGGGCGTACCCGTTCGGAAGCCCTTCTGGAGGGAGTACATCGCGTAACTGCTGCCACATCGGCCTTGGTTATAGACACCGCTGGTGTCCCCACAGAGGTAATCACCAAATTCCCACATACTGTCAGCCCAGTGGCTACCCACACTCCGAACATTGGTCCAGTTGTTTGCGAGGTGAGCCACGTATGTGTCGTAATTGCTGCGGAGGTTGCCACGGCTAAAGCCAGACTGGCGTGCAAACGCCGTCGCGCCATCGTTGCTGTTAAACTGATGGATACCAAGCCAACGTGCCGCAACCAATGACCCGCCCGTCAACTTGAAATCCCCGCGGCCAGAGGAGGACCGGTATCCTGCGCCGCCATCGCCCCGTTGATTATTGATGAGGTTGTCAGCAATGCGGTACTTGTGTCGGTTGTTGACGAAAACACCGTAAGGGCCGCCGGCAATCTCTGCACTTTCGAGTCCAATGTAAGCCCACTGGGATGTGGACGCATCGCTTGTGTTACAGCCGGCAGAGCCGTTGTAATCCCCGTAAATCCAACCACCACGGGCGCAACCGCCGTCGATTTGTTGCGCACCCAGTTGGTCTGCCATTTCTTGGATGTAGTTCTCCCAATTGGTGCCTCGAAGTGAGCCGTAGGATACGGGCGTGCCGGCGAGGGCAGGCAATACGGTTGCCATACCGCCCAAGTTGACACCCATTCGATACACGTTGGCACTGCCTCGAGCATACCCGCCTTGGTTATTGGCTGTGCCGCCGAGTCGGTTACAGGTCCGGTCTGTTCCATCTGGGTTGTACCCACATGTATTTTCTTCCTCGCCCCCAGGAATCCCGCGAAGACCACCGTTGGCTGACAAATGATTGGCAAACCGCATGGTTGTCTCGGCGTACGGTGAATTATGCCAACGCTCCGAGTTGTCATCGAACCAGTCCTGGCGGATGTTTTGCGAATTGGGCAGATTAAACACGGACTCCGGGGGATAGGCAGGGAGGTGACCGTTTATGGTGAAAGACCATAGGGACATACCGGTGGCTTCATCGTATTGGTCCTGTCCGTGGAGTTCGTGATTTGACCGCTGAATGGAACCCACAGTTCTGTGGATGTGCCACAGGGATTCCTGAATGGCCATTTGGGTCATGATATCCAGCTGTTCATCGGTCCAATTTCGGGGGTCATCGGATGGCTGGAAGTCGTAAACAAACAAGCGAAAGGTGGCAAACTTGTCTTCCTGCGTACACGTATTTCGAACACGCACGTTGATGTTGTACGACGTGTCTTCAGCTACGCTCGGCACGACGAAGTTACGGCCAATGTCCAGCACAGCGTTTGCTTCGCCATTTCGCCCGACATCGCGACGATGTTCTTCGTCGTAGTTGCCGTCCCGGTCAGTGTCCCACCAGACTTGGTAAGACCCGCAGTTGGCTCTTCGAATCATGGCTTTGAGCGTGATTCTCGCTTGTTCATGAGCTGGATGCGGTAGGGTCGGATCGACCTGCGAATATGGAATCGGCTTGACCTCGTTGTCTTCAAGGTCTTGTGCGCTGGCAGGGACCGCGAACAAAGCAATTACAAGTGCGGCAGCAAAAGCACTGAAGTATCGTCTCATAACCTCCCCCTCGTTCCGTGTCGTCACACGGTCTTGGGTCGCTTTGAATGGCTCTCTGTTTTCCCCCAAGAAACCATTCAGATCTTACATGTATACATGACCAGCTGAGTCGCGCCAGGCGGCTCGCCGCTAGCATTGTAGATCAAAGTGCATGACAATTTCATGCTTCATTGAAAAAATTTACATAGAGAGAATGATTTTTTCATTCAACGAAGTCAACTTGTCATCGATCTAGGTAGAAAAACGAGGTGAAAAGCGGGTTTCGCTATGTTGGATTTAGTGACCATGAATGGGTACGGAGCAATGCTGTAAAAGATTTTGGCGCTAAAAATTATTTGCGACTACTAGAAATCACCTTCAGTAACGCTGACGCGAGATGCCGAGCAGCCTCTGGATAACGCGCTTTCCACTCCGGACTGGTAAAAAAGACGGCACCCAAGCTTGGCACAGTTACTGGCTTGTTATTGAGTGTTTTGTACGTGTCAGCGGGAATGGACGAGAGACGATAGATTTGTCGCTTGTCTCGACCCACCTTGCGGGTCAGTTTTGGATCGGCAATGCTCAAAAGCTTGATTTGATCGCCAAAGGTTTGGTCAGCGGTGGCAAGAGTGTCACCACCGAGACCACTCACAAAGAACAGGCACGCTGGTGTATTTCCATCGAGGACTCTCAAAATGCCTTCGTCCAGATTCTTCTCCACGATTCGAAAACGTTTGTAGTCTGGATTGAGACGGCGAAAAAGTCTCCATGTGATATATGAGCCAGACCCGTATTGGCTCACGATGATTGGATATTTTTCGGGATCCAATTCGGTCAGTGAATTGGCCTTCACCTTCCGATGGCAGAGGAGGTGTGTGTATTCAGGATAAACCGTCGCTGTTCTGTCGACAGTCAGTGCCGAATTAGGCTTCTCGAATTGATGGAGGGCATGCGCGTCGTCCTGAGCGATAATGGCATCGCAGCGCCGCGGGTTGGCATCCATCATCTCCAGGTTTTCCCATGACCCACGGGTCTCCACGACAACCACGTCTGCCTGCTCCTTCAGGCGGTCCGCGAGTAACGTCCCGTAGCGATGATAATTATTACCCGGCTGGGCCGTGCAAATGCGGAGCTTTGGTTTCTTCGTTTTGCTGGGTTTAGCTGCCTCGATTTGAGGACGGTCCTGGGCACCCTGTTCCGATGGAGATTCCTGCGCATGAGCCTGCTGGATCAGGCAAAAGAACAGAGTACACACAACGGACAATTCCAAACGATAACGCAACATCAAATTCCTCCTAAGGCGACCCATAAGCGAATTAGTGATCGGAGTGTTGGACCTTGTCAACGCTCGAAACATATTCCTCAAGCGACTGAACCAGGCCGTCAATGGTATACTCCTGAGCGACCGCAGCAACCCTAAATCCGTTTTCAGCGGCGGTCTGGGCTGTCACTGGCCCAATGCAAGCAGCGACGCAAGTCGAGCGAATATGTTCTAAATTTCTTGAATTAAATTTCGCGACAAAGTTTTTGACCGTACTCGAAGACGTGAAGGTGACGATGTCAAACGCCCCTTCCTCGAGTCGTTGGTGGACACCCAAATCAACTTCAGCCGAGACGGTTTTGTAGACGGGTAAGACGACGACGTGTGCCAATGATCGGAGTGCATCTGGCAAGGTGTTCCGGGCAACCAAGGCTCTCGGAATCAAAATTTTCTGACCGGTTATCCCCGCTTTTTGCAACCCATCTAACAAGCCTTCGGCAACGTATCGTTGGGGTACCAGGTCTGCAACAAGACCACGCTTAGCGAGTCCTTCAGCCGTGGCCGGGCCAATACATGCAATCTTGGTTGACCCGAGAATACGGAGGTCAGCCCCCGACTCTAGAACTTGGTCTAGAAAAAAATTAACGGCATTAGCACTGGTAAAAATGATCCAGTCAAAGCTGGGGAACACCTTGAGTACATCAGCGATTCCATCGGGTATCGCTTGAAAATCTATGGTCGGATATGGAATCACCTGGGCACCGAGTTCGCTCAAGGATGTCGATAACCCACCCCGCTGACGATGACTGCGAGTCACAACAATTCTCTGCCCGAAAAGGGGCCGATTCTCATACCAAGAAATGGTCCTTCTCAGGTTGACAATCTCTCCTATGACCACCGTCATCGGTGCGACCATGTTGTGTTTTTCCGCTGCTTTGACCATCCCATCTAAATCGGTCACAACCGTCTGCTGGTCCGCCCGGGTCGCCCACCGAATCAGAGCAACTGGAGTTGCGTCGGGTCGACCAGCCGCGATCAACTTATCTCGAACCCGTGACAGTCGCTTGGCAGCCATATAGAAAACGACTGTTGAGAGGGATGCGAGGGCATTCCAATCTAAGTCTGTGTCTGGTTCGTCATCACGGGAATGGCCGGTGCAGAGAGCAAGAGTCGAACCGTAGTCACGATGAGTCACCGGTATGCCCGCATAAGCACAACTCGCGATGGCTGCAGTCACACCAGGAACAACCTCGAATTCCAGCCCTGCTCTGCGGAGTGCTTCCGCTTCTTCGCCACCGCGACCGAACACAAACGGGTCACCGCCTTTTAGACGCACGACGTCTCGCCCTGACCGGCCTTCATTCACGAGATAATTACAGATTTCGGTCTGACTCATCCGATTGCCAGCTCGACCCGTCGGAACCAATTTTGCGTCAGCCCGCGTATGTTGCAGAATCTCAGGGTTGACAAGATAATCGTAGATGACCGTGTCCGCCCGCCTCAACAATGTCTGTCCTCGAAGCGTCAAAAGGCCTGGATCCCATGGCCCAGCACCGACCAGATAAACTCGGCCTCCCACTCAGCTCCGTCCCCTCAAGTTCGCGAGGATCTCTCGACCACCTGAATCGAGCAAATGCTGCGCCACATCTTGGCCTAGCTGGTCAGCATCGCGGCCAAACCGGGTTTCAACCAATCGGGTTTTTCCATCGGTGGTTGCGATAAACGCGCGAAGTCGCAGGGACGGGCCATCAGCCGTTGCATAACCACCGACCGGTACTCTACAATCTCCTTCGACAGCGCGCATAAACGCCCGTTCGGCGGTCACGCATTGAGCAGTTTGGTGATCGTGAAGCGCAGATAAAAGATCCAATGTTTCTGTATCATCTTCTCGACATTCGATGGCGAGTGCACCCTGACCTACAGCTGGAATCCACTTTTCTGGATTGAGAGGTGAGAAATCGTACTGCTCTTCAGTTTGAGGCAACTGCAACCTCAACAAGCCCGCCATGGCCAGGATCACGGCATCAACTCGTCTTTTCCCCGACTCATGCACCCGACCCATCCGTGTTTGGACATTGCCCCGAATTGGTTCGATTTGTGCGGTTGGCCATCGGTCTTGAGCAAGCGCCATTCGACGAAGGCTCGCTGTCCCAACGAGCCCAGGATCGCTCAAGTCCCCTGCGCGCCGGACAATACAGTCTCGAACATCAGCTCGAGTTGGAATCGCACCGAGAATCAGTCCCGTCGGTAATTGGGTTGGCATGTCTTTCAAACTATGGACAGCACAATGCACGGCCTTCGCGTATAGCCCGTCCTCAAGTTCTTTGGTAAACAAACCTTTACCACCAATCTCGGCCAACGGTTTGTCCAAGATGTGGTCGCCCATCGTTTTGTAGACGACCAGTTCTGTCTCGAGGCCGGGGTGTTTCTCGCGCAGACGGTCCGCGACATGATTCGCTTGCCAAAGTGCTAAAGCGGATCCGCGGGTTGCAATTCTAAACGTCACTTGTCGCTCCGTTCGTCTAGACCAAAAATACGTCGAACGATGGCAATAGACTGTTCACTATTGCCTTCGGCTGCTTGCTTTTTTAATTCGGTGAGTGCGCCATAGAGTATCTTGTTGAGAAGTCCATCGGCTAATTGAGCCGCCACATCGTCATGGCTGGGTCCATCGGTGCTCATACGACGTCGAAACTTGTCCAATTCGGACGCTTTCATAACTTCGATGTGTTCTTTTAGCTCCATGATGGTCGGTTTCAGAGCGAGACCAGATAGTTCACCCAGAAATCGCTGTGCTTGCTCAAAGACAACCGCCTCGGCTAAGCGCGCTTCATTGGCTCTGGTTTCTTTGTTTTCATTGGAAATCCCGTTGAGATCATCCACGTCATAGACATAGACATTGTCCATCTGGTTGAGCTCCGGGCAGACATTTCTGGGCACGGCGATGTCGATAAAGAAGATTGGACGGTACTTTCTCGCCTTCATTACTGTCTTCATCATTTTTGCGTCTACAAGGTGTGTCTTCGATGCCGTTGAGGTAATCACGATGTCGACCAGACACAGCAGTTGGCTTAATTCGTCCAAATATCGTGGATGCCCATCAAGTTCACTGGCCAACGATTGAGCTCGCTCAAAACTGCGATTGGCTACGTACAACTGAGATATCCCTGCATCACGGATATGGCGCGCGGCTAATTGACCCATTTTACCAGCACCAACCAGTGCAGCGGACTTACCGTCAAGTTGACCAAAAATCTGTCGAGCAAGCTGAATGGCAACGCTGCTGATAGAGACCGCGTGTTCACCAATTCCCGTTTCACTGCGAACTTTTTTGGCAACAGAGAAAGCCCGTTCAACAGCGCGGTTGAGCAAAGGTCCTGTCACACCGGCTTCTCTGCATTTAGAATAGGCCGACTTGAGTTGACCAAGAATCTGAGGCTCACCAACGACCATACTGTCAAGACTGGCTGCAACCCGAAACAAGTGGTGAATGGCCTCACCCCCGCTGTGTTCGTATACATGCGGCGCGAGTTTACGAATGCTGGTTTGACCCACATCAGCCAAGATGTGCCCCAGGGACTCACCCAAGCCAGATACGGAACGCCCCGCGCCGTAGAGTTCAACCCGGTTGCACGTCGAGACAACAAATGACTCTTGCAAGCCGGCTTGCCGAATTCGCTGTGCGGTTGATGCCAACGACTCGTCAAGGATCGAAAATTTCTCACGCAATTGAATTGGCGCGGTTTTATGATTCAAACCGAGAACAAAAAACTGCATCTTAAGCCGCACCTGACGAATACATACCAACGACTACAAAGGCCGCTAAACAACCGATGATCGTAAGGGTCGCCGCGTTTCGTCCGCGCCAACCCGCTGTCAACCGCGCCTGTAATACAATGCCGTAGATAAGCCATGACAGACTGGCCAGAATATAGGCGAGCTTGATTTCATCTGTCCCCGAACGCACCGCTTGGGCACTGCCCAGCAGAAGTGCGATCGTATAAAACGGAAACCCGATGCTGATCATTCTGAGTGCAAGATTATCGAGCACGCTGAGGGGCGGTAATTTGCCAGGAAGTGTGAGTTTACGTTTGAGTCGGCCAGAGACGAAAAGATACAAAATTGAGGTCGCCGCGGCGAGAGCGAAGGCAATCACGCCGAGGAAGGCCAGTGAAATATGGATCCACAGCACCCAGTCTGCTAGCGGTCCAGTCAAAAGGTCTGACGCCTCCGCAGCTACAAAAATAGCAATGAGCGAGAGGACGGTCGACATGGCGGAGACCAAACTGCCCAAAGCCGAAATGGGATAACGGCGCTCCAGGCCCAGAAAAATCACACCTAAGACCCATCCAGATGCAAGCAACCAGGGTCGCACGCCGGTGCAGAGCGGTGAATAGGCTGCACCGATGGGAAATGCAATGATCCAATAGACCGTGGCCGCTGTGTACAAGCGGCTCGGCAATAAACGTCCATCCCGGCTCTTGAATAGGTCTACTAGGTACGCCAGGGTCGCGGAGGCGTAAGCGACCGCTCCGATGATGAGCATTGTACGCATGCGATTTTTCCCTCAGACCAAGCCGTGAGCTCTATGCCATTGTGCCACCATTCGATGGATTTAAGAAATACAACCCACGCATTCGAAAATCCAATTAAGACTTCGACGTCGACAAGTCGTTAATTCAACGGTTGATGTAGCGACCCCGCGGGCCATTGGGCAGGACGCCTTAGAGCGCGGCTTCGGCGAGGTCTCTGAGGGCACCTAACGGATTTCCTGGCATGCCGTTGAGCTGGTTGACGACCTGGCCATCCTTGAAGACCAAAATTGCGGGAATGCCTCTGATCCCGTAGGTCACGGCCAGCTGTTGATTATTGTCGACATTAATCTTCGCTACTTTAACGCGCCCAGCGTATTCAGTGCCGAGCGTTTCTACGTGGGGAGCGATTGCGCGACAAGGGCCACACCATGGGGCCCAAAAGTCGACGATTACCGGAACATCGCTATCGATGACCTGGCTTTGAAAATCTGCCTGATTGACATCTATGTAACTGCCCATGATTTATCCTTTCCTTGACCAATTATGAAAGACGCGACTGAAACATGCTCCGACGGACTTCGATATTCAACAATAATCCGATGGCACACATGACAGTGAGTGCTGATGTGCCCCCGTAACTGAGCAACGGGAGCGTCACACCCGTAACCGGAAGAATGTTAAGTACCATCCCAATATTCATGAGGACGTGCCAAAAGATAAGCGCGCCGACACCAATGGCAACCCCTGCAGCAAATCTATCTCTCGCTCGAGCAGCCGCGCGTAGGGAAGATAAAACCAGCAAGAAGTACAATAGTAGGACCGTTGAGCCCCCAACAAACCCATGCTCTTCAGACAAGTGTGCGAAGACAAAATCTGTGTGATTTTCAGGCAGGAACTCGCCTGCTACTTGAGTCCCGGAGCCATGCCCCTTTCCAAGCAGTCCTCCGCTACCGACCGCAATCCGCGCCTGCCTGGCGTGCCAGCCGGTTCTCAACTTATCGCCGTCACTATCCAAGAGAGTAAGAATTCTATTTTTCTGATAATCATGGAGCACAAACGTCCAGAGTCCCGGTGCGATCAGCAGAGCCGTAAGTACAATAGAGATAAACGCTCTACGCTGAAGTTTTTCAAAAATCACCATTGTCCCACCGATGAAAAGCAACATGAGCGTGTGACCCAAGTCTGGTTCTTTGAGAACGAGAAACATCGGGACGCCAAGCAGCACCGCAACTGGGACAAGGTCGCCAAGACCGTATCCATCTGGACGTGCGACCCGATGAAACCAACCTGCAAGACTTAGGATGACGGCTAGTTTTGCAAGCTCGGACGGCTGAAAACCTGCAAATCCAAGATCTAACCAGCGTCGCGACCCATTTACTTCCTTGCCGATCACAAGCACCAAAGCCAATGCGATGATCACCATGACGTAAAAAGTAGGAATCAGCTGCCGAATGATGCGTACATCGATCATCGCGACGATAAACATTAAAACCGAACCGGCGGCAAGCCAGATGAGCTGAGTGACATGCACTTGGCTATCTGTTCCGATACCCGTTGAATGCAAATTAATGACGCTGATGGCACTGAGCGCAATGACGATAAAGACCACACCCCAAGGGATCAATCTCCAGGAAAAATTACTCATCGACTGTCCTCCGACTGCGCTGTTTCGGCTTGCGCAAACAAAGTAAAGTTGCGGTGATACTTCTCTAGAATTTTTCGTATCACGGGCGCTGCTTGTTTACCGCCACTGCCACCGTGTTCGATGAACACAACAACAGCGATCTTAGGGGCGTCGTACGGTGCGAATGCCGCAAACCAAGCGTGATCCCTCTCACGAAAATGCCGAATGACGTGCCGATTTCGGCCACGACCCAACTTTCGAACCTGAGCTGTGCCTGTCTTCCCCCCGATCAAACCGTCTTTGACAGCTGCCAGGTAGCCCGTTCCAAATTCCTCGTCATGGACAGCCTGTCTCAAGCCTTCATTAATGGAATCGAGAAACTGGATGTGGTCGGCCAGCGTATCAACGACGGTTGGTTTAGATTCGCGCACAATGCTGCCATCGCTTCTGATGACCCGGTTGACAACATAGGGTTTCAAGACACGGCCTCCATTGGCCAAAGCGGCATAGGCGACAGCGACTTGCAGCGGCGTGGTGCGCACATCGCCCTGACCCACGGCCGTTGAGAGTGCCAAACCATACTGGTAACCACCGGGCGTGGTTTCATCATGATAGGCTTTGGTGGGCATGAGTCCTTTCGACTCTCCATTGATCGATAGTCCTGTCCTGCGGCCGAAACCGAAACGGCGACCGTATTGCGCCAACCGGTCAATACCAATTTGCTCACCGAGCTTATAGAAGTAGACATCCGCAGAAGCAGATAAGGCTCTGGCGAGATTAATCCGGCCGTGCCCGGACCGCTTGTGGCAATGAAATGTCCGATTACCAAACTCATATGCGCCTGGACTTTCGATTAACTCCAACGGATCCAGCATGCCTAGGTCCATGGCCGCAAAGGCGGTCACGACTTTGTAGACAGAGCCCGGGAAATAAGCCTGAACGCTTTTGTCGACCATGGGCTTGTGCGGATCGTTGTCGATGGCTTGCTTGCGCCGCCGTGTTAAACGACCTGACCATACATTTGGGTCATAAGTTGGCTTTGACACAATGCCAAGAATGGCCCCGGTCTCGACTTCGATGACGACAGCAGCACCAGAGTCTCGACCAGACATCGCGTTGGTCAGAATTCTCTGCATTGTCGAATCGATGGTCAGTTCAACATCAAAGCCTCGCTTCGGATCCTCCCGCGGAACAATCCCTTTCATGGCCTTCTTTACCCAGGCAACGTCGGGTTTTTGTTCACGGCCACTCGCACTGACTACATACCGTTCAAAACCATCTTTACCAGCGAGGTCGTTTTCGAGCCGTCGCTCCAAGCCCGCGCGTCCCAACATCGAATCGACATGGTATCTTGGATTCGCTCGAATCTCAGCGGCAGTCGGGCGCCCTAGGTAGCCTAGAAGATGAGCGCCAAGCTTCCATGGCTTATCATCTTCATCCTCGTATTTATGTTCATTCTGTGGGTAACGCCGCATATACCGCTGGTCGACCAAAATACCAGATATCGTTGCCCTCAAACTTTCGATCTGAGCAACCTGTTTCCGGTTCAGAATCTTGCGTTTTCCATCGACTAAAAATGGCACAGGGACGAACCGATCCGCACCACGCGGCAATTTAAGCTGCTTGACTAAATCAAGGTAATGAATGGTTCGGACAGCATCTTTCTTAACGTTATTTTTTCCACCCTCGGTTTCGTCAAAAATTTTTTTCAGCTCTTCGATCAGAGTTGGAATGTCGTCGTCTTTGAGCAAATAAGGCTGAAATGCCAAGCCAAAAGCCGGTTCATGGACGGCAAGTACAGCCCCGTTTCGGTCCAAGATGGAACCCCGCTGAGCGGGCAGCCTTTTCGTCCGAACGTAATTGCTCGATGAAACCATTTTGAGCGTCGGCCCTTCGACGAATTGCAAGTAGGCCAGCCGACCGATCAAGATCATACAAACGGCAAGAGCGACCAAGGAAAATCGGACTGCTCTCCGTCGATATGCTGCGACGGGTAATTCACCCTGTATTCGCACTCCTGCTCTCCCGTAGTTGGACTACTCAAGTGATGTATCCGAAACATCCTGTGTAGCACATCTTGAACCATGGGGTTCAGCGTTTAATAGACTCTCGTGTTGGTTAAAGCTATCAGAACCGTGGTCTTGGTCAAACCAACGTGAGTAGACGCACATTCCCGCGGGGTAAAAATAGAGCGTATCTCAAAACGTTTCCAGCGTTGCACGGTTGCGCCTCAGGCCATGAATCAGGTTTAGTATGGCCACAAAAATAGGAGCCACTAAGGCCATGCTCATAATGCGGGGGCCAAAGATGACGGCAAACTGTGGGCCAACACGAGTGCCGCCACCTACTTTGACAGCGATTAAGCCAACCAGGATGCTGAGTAGTCCGGCTAATGCGCCAAGAACGATTAGACCGATTCCCCGAAGCTGTATCCGCTCCGTCAATTGAAGCGATGCGAGATAAATGATCAGGCCCATCGCGGCCTGCGTTCCCATCGGCCCACCCGAAAATCCGTCTAACCAAAAACCGGTCAGAAAAATAGCAACCAAGGCAGAGAAACGCTCTCGTTTCGTCGCCAACCAAAGGCAAAAGATGAACCAAAGTTGGGGCGTCCACGCTTCGCTTCCAAAAATAATCGACAAGTAGACCTGAAGCACTGAGGCAAACACGCCAAGGATTGTCCAAACGAGGAAACTCATTTCTTTTTTACCTTGTAGCGCTTGCCATCAGGCTCCAAACCCGTCTCTCCCAAAACCACATAGACCAAGTCGAGTGCTTCGAAGTGGACAGCTGGAATCACGGAAATCTGGCGTCGCGGTGCCCGAGGGTCTAAGCGCACAGTGCCCAAGAGAAGACCCGCTTGAAATCGGCCATCATCGCCAGTGGTCAAGACCCGCTCACCGTCTTGGGCTGATTCGGCTCGGTCAACATATTTCAGTTCGGCGCGGTAGGTTCTCTGATCGCCGGAGCCAACGGCAATGCCTCGAGTTCGGCTTTTCTCGAGAACCACGTCAACGGCACTCCTGGCATCGGTTACCAAGAGAACCTCTGGCTTTTCATTCACGATCGCTCGAATCTGGCCTACAAGACCACCTGATGCAATGACAGACATACCGACCTCAAGCCCTTGCGATGCTTCCAGTTCGATACCAACGACTCGGCTAAATGAGCTTGCTGACTTCCGCGCCACTTTAGCCATTCGAAGGCGGAGATCTTTTCGTTCCTCCGAAATCCCTAGCAAATTACGAAGTTGCTCATTTTCATTTTTGATGTTTGTCAACTTAGCGCGCTCAGTCTCCAATTCGGACACCCGTCGAGACAATGTATCATTCTTCTTAATGATGCCCTGTGCGTCCGCAACCGATGATGCAACATCTCGGACGGTCCCTCCCCAGTCGGTCATCATATGATGGACCGGTTCTGTCAGAGCAACGACGCTCGCATGGATAAAGGAGGGTTCTAAACGACGGCTATCGTATCGAATGGACGCTAAGCAAGCCAGGAAGAGAGCGATTCCAGCACCGTAAACAGGTGCTAGGCGTTGTTTGCGCTGGCGCATCAGGCGTCGACGGCGACGTTCTTCAAGAGGTCAAGTTCGTCGAGTGCTTTCCCACAGCCGAGCACGACCGATGACAAAGGTTCATCTGCTATCAAGACTGGCAAGCCAGTCTCCTCGCGCATCAACATATCGAGGCCTTTAAGAAAAGCACCACCACCGGCGAGAACAATGCCCTTGTCAACGATATCGGCACTGAGTTCGGGTGGTGTCTGTTCCAGGGCAATTCGGACCGCTTCGATGATGGCGTTGACGGGCTCTGCCAGAGCCTGCCTGATCTCATCCGATGAGACCGTCAGCGTACGAGGTAGGCCTGCAACTAGATCGCGACCCTTCACCTCCATGCTCTTTGTCTCGCCTGAATCGTAACAATTGCCAATGTGACATTTCACACGCTCAGCCATCTGTTCGCCGATGAGCAAATTGTACTTCCGTTTGACGTACTGAACGATGGCGGCATCTAACTTGTCTCCACCGACACGCACCGAACGAGAGTAGACGATGCCCGAGAGGGAGATCACCGCAACCTCAGTCGTCCCGCCGCCAATATCGACGATCATATTTCCAGACGGTTCAGTGATCGGCAGCCCGGCACCGATCGCTGCGGCGATGGGTTCTTCGATGAGATACACTTCGCGAGCCCCTGCAGTCTGCGCTGATTCACGGACGGCCCGCTTCTCGACTTCGGTGATCCCCGATGGAACACCGATGATGACTCGGGGCTTGACCAGCGCACTTCGCTGGTGTGCCCGCGTGATAAAGTGTCGAATCATCGCTTCCGTGACATCGAAGTCGGCAATCACACCGTCTTTCATGGGCCGAATAGCGGCGATTGCACCCGGCGTGCGTCCAAGCATTTCTTTCGCTTCACGACCCACGGCTAAAACTCGCCGTTCACCACGGGAATCTTTACGCACCGCGACCACTGAGGGTTCGCAAGACACGATCCCTTTACCACGCGCATAAATCAGCGTATTTGCCGTGCCAAGGTCGATGGCAAGGTCATTGCTGAACATTCCGTACACAAAGTCGAAGAGCATAAAAGCTTCGCTCTCATCTCAGAAAAGACCGCGGTTGTATAGCAGAGGAGGATCGGAACAGCAATATGAAAGGCAAAACAATCGCAGTAAAAAATTGATCGGGTTGACCAACGGCCACTTGTCACCTAGGATGCCGCGTCCAAATCGTCATCTGACTGAAGGCATTTTTCAGTGAGTTAGGCGAAAACTGAGGTATAGCAAACAGGCGACGAGACAATGCTGACAGACTTACGTGAAAAATCCCAAAACTTCTTGGTGTACATCCTCTTCGGGATCTTGATTTTCGTTTTCATCTTTTTCTTTGGCCCACAAGCTGACGGATGTCAGCCGAATGCACCAACACCGAGGGCAATGAGCGGTTGGGCTGCAACAGTCAACGGCGAAGACATTAGTGTTCGTGACGTGAATCTGTCGGTCTATCGCGAAAAGCAATTCAACGAAGCATTTCCGGATGAACCAAGCGCGATCGCACAACTGAGTCGCAGCGCGACACAGCAACTCATCGAACAAACAATCCTAGCGCAGCAAGCGAGAAAAATGGGGATCTCTGTCAGCGAAGACGACATCACGAAATACATTGTCTCCGAGCGTAATGTCCCCGACCGATGGTTGTTTCGTGACCGGAAGGGACGGATCGCTGTGAAAGACTTCCGAGCCATCCTAACCGGCTCCCTCGGTGTCTCACCAGAGGTCTATCGTCATGCGAAAAAACGAGAGTTGACGATCAGACGTTACCTCGACTTTCTCGTCTCAGCTGTCAAGGTGAGCGATGCAGAAATCAAACAGGAATTTGACCGCAAAAGCCGGTCTTGGAATTTAGAATATGTTAACTTTTCACCAGAAGCGCACAAAGCGAACATCGAGACGCCAAGTGCCGATGAAATTGCAGCGTTCAAGAAAGATAAAAATGACGCCATAAAGGGCTACTACGAGAAAAACATCCTCGAATACAAACGAGACAAGGAAGTTAAGGTAAGCCGCGTTTTAATCAGAAAGCCAAAGGACAAAGCTGACAAAGCTGGAATCGAAAAGGCAAAGGCCAAGGCAACGGAATTGCTCGCAAAAGCAAAAGCGGAGGGCGCGGACTTCGGGGCTATCGCAAAGGAATCGTCTGAAGGTTGGTTTAAGACTCGCGGTGACGGTGGCGACATGGGCTGGCAAACATCCAAAAGGCCGGGCTACAAGGTTTTCGAGACCCTAGAAAAGGGTCAAATTTCAGACATACAAGAAGAGTCAGGGTGGTTCTATTTTGTTAAAGCGACCGATATCAAGCCAGCACTCGACCGGAAACTCGAGAGTGTGACCGATGAAATCGCTAAAACGCTGATCGTCAATGCGGCAGCTGCCGAGAGTGCGAAAAAGCAAGCTGCTGAGAGATTGGCCTCGGCCAAAAAGACGGGCAGCTTGAGCGTCGCCCAAGCACCTCAAGCAAAGCCTGAAGACCCGACGAACACGGATACGGCGGCAGCTACCCCACAGACCTCAGCACCGAAGAATGATGTCCAAACAACGGGGATGATTAAAGAAAATCGCGGTGAGTGGTCCGACATACCAGGGATTGGGAAAAGCGAGTTACTCGCGTCAGCACTGCCCAAGCTTTCGATGGAAAATCCACTGCACCCTGCTGTAATTGAGGCGGAAGGACAATTTTTCATCGTTAAGTTAAAAGAACGAATTGACCCCAAGAACGATGACTTTGAAAAAGAGAAGGCAGACCTTAAGGCAAACCTCATGGCGAAGCGTGCATACGAACTCTTCGGCGATTGGAACCAGGTTCTCTTCGGATTGAATGGACGTCGTCAACAGGCTAAGCGCGGGGCACTCTTAGCGGACCTTCGAAAGGGCTCGAACATTAAGGTTAATGATTCAGTCTTCGCGACTCGCACAAAGCCGAGTGCGCCGCCCCCCCCCGCTCCGGCCAGTCCTGAGAAGAAATAAACGGTCTGCGGCAGGGCCAAGCACCGTCCCTCAGAGCTCTAAATCCGAAGACGCACGGTGAGTATAGCCCCATAAATCACCGAGCGCGTCGAGTCCGAAATAGCCGCCTCGAATGAACTCCATCCGCATTTTACTCAACGCATCAACAGCCTCGACGCGACCGTGCTCGAACTCATGGGAGATCAGTTTTTCGAATGTGCGCACGATGTGATTCCCATCTTCGCGAGTGAATGCATGACAGATTTCCTCCCACCACAACGTGGGACGGAGCCGATCGACAACCAATCCCAACGATGGGTCTGCTCTTTCGCATAGGGCTGGTTTGTCACTCGCGGGTTGGGTGATCTCAAGGCTCTTGCTCCAGGCTGTTCCACCCGACCGAGCATTGATATCAACGGTGGCCAACAAATATGAGCCAACGTGTTTTCTGCGAACGAGACACCGAAATATAAAGTTGATTGCCGGCACATCCTCCGCCAGTGGACCACAGTGGAAACGATGAGCATATGGTGTCGGTTCCCCACCCAAGTCGCGTAAAAACTGGGGCATTTGGGCGAATGAGAAGACATGTACAGGCAGGACGGCCTCGGCCCACTGGAAGCTGACAGACAGCTGTGAGACACGCTGATTAAACAGTGCTTTCGCTCTGGACTTTAAACTATCGGAATCCACCGTCCCATTGACCGGTGCAAGAAAAACACCGCCCATCAAAAGTGCCGCCTGACTCAAAAGGCGTAAGTCCAGTCCTGCCGTTGTCCCCACAAGGTCATAACGGCTCTGACTTCGAGACGTTTCATCAATCAGTTGGCCGAGCCTCTGGGTATCTTCAGCTCGTTGTTCGTGAATCAAGAGTACGAAGTGACAGGAATCATGGTCGTTCTCGTTCATCCAATCTTCGCATCTGCCCATGGCGTCACAGATGCTCTCTTCGTAACTGAGCTGCGGATCGGACCCAACGGCGGGGTCTGTAAGATAAGCATCAGCATCGATGCCGAGCTGCCCGAGCGAGTCTGCCTGGCTGGCATCTAATCGCCCTACATTAACGTATTTGATTACGCAGCTTTCGAGTGGTGGCATGTGGTTATCGTCAAGGCGAATTGTCGTCGAACAACTGACCGTGACATAGTCTTGCCCAACTGGAACCCAGGGTGGGTCCAGCCTGATCGAAACAGTCACCGGTTCTTTATTTGGTAAACTCATCAAGTCACTCTCATGGAACTCAATTCGTCGAAACGAACAACAATGCACGAGATATTATCACCACCGCCACCTCGATTGGCTGCGACCATGAGTTCGAAGGCAGCGACACGCGCCGTCGGCGCGCTCTCAACGATGTCGGTGATAATCTGCTCTGACGCTTCCTCATCAAAACCGGCATAGTCGACAATTCCATCAGAACACAAGACAACGGTATCGCCTGGTAGAACCGTCAGTTTTACGTGCTCTGGCTCCAATGGCACAGCCATTAAGCTGCCATCCTCCGAACGCTCAAAATCTCCTACACACTTCACAAGAGCATTGGCCCCCTGCGCTTGGACAGCTCGCGCAGGCGGATGGCCATTTCGCATCAGTTGCGTCTTCAAGTTGTGATCTAAGGTAAGCAGCGCAATATGCCCGTCCCGGACCAAGTATGCTCGGCTATCACCAATGTACGATATGGTCGCCTGATTACGCTCCAGGAACATGGACACAGAGGTAGCCGCCATGATGCTCTCGAGAGGACCTGTTGCAGGTGGCAGCATGGGCGTGACCAACTTCCCGATGCGTATGTTGGCTTGATTTAACATCCCTTCGATAACAGACTTTCGCTCGGCGTGTGTCCGACCGGGCTTTTGTTGACTCACACTGAGGTCATGACTGCTATCAAAAGTTAAGGTGTCATCAGGCTCAGTCTGTGGCCCGGGGCCCAGAATTCGGTTCCAGAGTTGCGTCGCCGCTTCCTTAACACAGTGACTTGCCAAATCACCGCTGCCGTATCTAGAAATGCTCACACCGTCGCTCACCAAGAACAAACCAGTTCCAGTCAATTCATCAAAGGCTTCAAAAAATTGGTCTTGGTTGATCGGGCTGTACATGGCCTTGACAAGGCCAATATGAATTTCGCTGCCATAGTCCACTTCGAGCGAGCGAGCCCCATAGGTCATCCGGCGCAGTTCTCTCTCACTCGCTTTTCGTAGCGCAACTAATGCGGCCTGCATGTCGCTGTAGCGTCTCGCCGGATGAGCTGACGTCGCCTTCAATGCGACCGCACCCAACATGGGCGGAACGTCGTCCTTGTAGGCTTGAACAGGCGGCATCCTCAATGCATGCTGCCCGGTGCCTGGGCTGGGTGCAACGTCCGATAGAACCGCATAGAGAACCATCCCGGCAAAATAAACGTCCGTCCGAGGAGAGAGCTGACCGCCGCAACGACCATACACTTCGGGTGCGGCAAAACCTTTCGCGACGTCAACCCAAGTAGATGAACGTACGTCATCACCCAATCGTCTAAGAATGGCTTTCGGCCCAAGTCGCCATCCAAGGTTTTCGCTGAAGTAAAACCATTCAGGGTTCGCATTACCGAGGAAGAATCCGCGCCCATGCAGATCACTTAACAATTCAAACAACGGAAACACATACCGCTTTAATTGCTCGTGAATTCCACCCTTATGCGAATCACTACGAAGGCGGCTTAGAACACTTTGAAGACTCCAGGCATCTGACAGGTCAAACACACGATACGGGGTCTGACACCGGTCTTCCGAATGGGTCAAACCTAATGTCATCGACTGCAGCTCACCCCGGGCAAGTAAATCATTGTTGTAAGCAGCTTGAGTACCATAGACGCAGGCACCCACCCGGCGGCCATCTTGTAATTGGCCATAACCGATCTGACGACCGCGTTCATCGAGCACCAGGTCGGCTAGCCGGAGGCGTCCCGAGTCTCTTAAGGCCAACTCTAATTCTCTGGACACAGACACGATTCGATAGTCTACGCCGCATTTCGAGCAAAAACGCGAACCTAGAACCCCCGAACACAAATCGCATGTCGAGCCCGATAAATCTGAATCCAAGCTCACAGCTTACACTCGAAAACCACCCCAATACACTGAGACTACGATCCCTTTAACACGCGGGCAATGACAAAGCAGATAAACCTGAATGAGGCGACCGCTCATTCGTGATTTCAGTCCTAAGGATCTGGCTTTGCAGGAATCTCAAACTCACCCGTAAAGCTTGTTCGTTCTTGAACTTTTGCCGGCTCAACACGCCTATCGGCACGCATCACGGTGAACTTAATTGTCGTTCCAACGCCCAATGTACTCTCGACCCAGATACGGCCGCCATGCAGGTTGATCAATTCGCGACAAATCGGCAGGCCTAGACCAGTGCCCAAGGGTCGTCCATCTGAAATACCATCCACCTGGCGGAACTTTTCAAAAATGCCGTTCACTTGGTCTGGTGGAATCCCTCGCCCCGTGTCTGCCACGCTTACGGTGACTGCGAACTCATCGATGTCGACACCAACGCGTATCGTGCCCTCAGCCGTAAACTTCGTGGCGTTGCTGAGGAGATTCACCACAACCTGAGCCAAGCGGTCAGCATCACCCCAAATCGGCGGGACTTCGAAATCAAATTCACAATCCATGTGAAGCTCTTTGGCCCGCCAAAGAGCGGAGGTTGCAGCCACTGACCCGTTAATCACCTTAACGATGTCAACATCGGCCATATGAAGCTGCATGCGACCTGCTTCCAGCTTGCTCAGATCAAGGATGTCGTTGACCAATCGACCTAAGCGTTCGCCCTCGGACACCATAATGTCCATGTCATCGAGAATTTGCTGGAATGCGACTCGTGCTTTATGCGGAGCTGCCTCAAGGATCGATGACAGATGGCGGGTCATTCGACGACGATTGAGTTTGTTAAAGCCAATGATCGATGTCAGTGGTGTCCGAAGCTCATGACTGACTGCAGCAAGGAAACTGGCTTTCAAATCCTCAAGTTGACGTTCATTGGTTACGTCTCGCTTGTGATTAAGAATCGCCTTGACTTCACCATTCTTTCCCAGCAGCGGGTATGTGTTGATTCGGGTGATCGCGTTACCGAAAATACGGTGCTCTACTACGGTCGATCTCTTGTTGGCATAGGTTAAACTGGCCGGACACTCGTCGCAGACAGCATCTCGCATACGAAACGCCCGATAACATTTTTGGCCGACAAGACGCTTCCCGAACATGTTGCGTGCCGCACGATTCGCCTGCAATATTTCACCATTTAGACCCAATACAGTGATGGGATCTTCGATGGCATCGAAAAGATTCTGAAAAACAGCCTCTGACTCGGCGACTTTGGCCTGAGCCGCTTCTAACCGGGCACCCAGTTGCTCCACTTGACTCGGGTCACGCACCAAGAGCAGAACCCGGCTGTCCTCGGGCTTCTCGTCCAGCAGCACACCGGTTGCCAAAACCTTGACTGAGCGTTTGTCGGGTGTTGTCAATTCAACGTCGATGGCGGCGACAGAGCCATCCCGCTTGATCCGCCGATACCAGGCGGGTGCTTCTTGGCCAACAAGGGTGGTCAAACCATAGCCAATGGGTCCATCGCGACTCGTAAATCGAAGAAGCTCGCTGAACCGTGAATTACAGAATTCCACTAAGCCGCTGGCGTTGAGTACAACCAGTGGGTCTGGGAGCGAATCGAGTATGGATTGCAAAAATTGTTGGTCAGAGTCCGCAGCTTTGGCCGAAGCAAGGGTATGACTGACGGCCTTAATCGCCTGATGAACACTGGGTCCTTGCTCATCGACATGTCCCTTGATGGGCTCGTCTGAGTCTTGGGCTGTATGAACGATCCAGCGTTCAACCTCGTCGAGCTGAGTTTCAATACTCGATGTTTTTAAAAATGCCACTAAGGCGATGGGAACGCCTGTTAATGTGCCGACGAATAATCCCAACAACCAAGTTGGTAATTCGATATGCGTGCTCAAAAAGAAACCCAAACCGGATGCAAAAATGGGTGCCAATAAGGTCAGACCGATGAGACTGGGCGCCAGACGCCGAGACGCTGTGTTCTTTTTGCTGCTGGTTCGTGCGTTTTGGCTAGACATAAACGACTTAATCGAGATCTAAATCGATGCCGAGAATCGATTGAGCCAATTCCACAATCTGGTCAGGATCGAAGGGTTTGGTAAGACAATGTTCAGGCTGTGCATTTTCAGGAAAAGTTGGCAGCTGGCCTTTTGCTGTCAAAATCACGATGGGTATATCTCGATACTGCGGATCTCCCTTCAATTCGAGACAGACTTGATGTCCATCCATCGTCGGCATCATGAGGTCAAGAAACATCAGGTCAGGGCGGCGTTCTCGTGCAGCATCTAGACCAGCTTGTCCGTCCGACGCCATACGTATTTCAACGCCGGCAAACTCAAAATCTTCGAGAGTTCGCCTCAACAAAAGCCGGATGTAGTTTTCGTCATCGACAATCAGGACATTCTTGCTCATTCTGGTCTCGCAGTCTTGGAATCAACATCGATACTTGAATCATGGTCTATCGCCCTGGGCGGTGGCAAGTGCACAGTAAAAGTTGTTCCTTCCCCATGGATACTTTCGACGTCAACAGTCCCCCCATGATAATCAACGATACCACGGACCAAGGCCAGGCCAAGTCCGGTGCCTTCTTTGGTATGGACTATGTTTTCGACCCGATAAAATTTATCGAAGATGTTGGGGAGTAAGTCGGCCGGAATTCCAATGCCCGTATCGGCAATGGACACATGCAGGCCGTCGTCATCTGTCCATTGCGTAATCTTGACCGACCCTGCATCCGTAAACTTGATGGCATTCCCAACGAGGTTAATGAACACCTGATGCATCCGAGTTGGATCGATTCGCACATCCATGTCCGACTGGATATCTAAGTCGAGGTCCACATTTTTGCCTCTGGCCTGAATCTTCAACAGTGCCGTAACTTGCTGCAGGATCTCCGTGAGTGATTGCTTTGCAAGTCGGTAATCCATATGCCCAGACATCATTTTGGAAACATCGAGTAAGTCGTTTATGATCGCGATCAATTTGTCTGACTCGTCATTGATAATTCCGACAAATTCATTGGCAACTTCACGGGGCATGTCCTGGTCGGCGAGCATGGTCGCTGCGAATCCCTTAATGCTGGCGAGCGGCGTCCGCAATTCATGACTCACATTACCCACGAAGTCGCTTTTCATCTGGTCGAGTGCACGAAGCTCGTCGTTCAAGGTCTCAAGAGCTTCGTTTTGCTCGATCAGTCCTTCAATACGCCGGCTGTTCTCTAGAGCAACGCCCGCCTGTCGAGCGACGGCTCTAATCAGTTTCTCATCGGCCGCAGTAAAGAACCCCCGTTTTTTATCAAAAAGTGTAATCTCTCCCATACGCCCCATCGGCGTCTCGATGCCAACACTCAACTTGGATGCAGGGTTTGTGGACAGCCGGCCAAAGGTGCGACCATCTGATAAACGAACAAAAGCAGAGCGCGCTCGAACGACTTTTGTACTCTCGATCATGAGTACGCCACAAACGTCCTCGGTCTGCAGGCCCGCACTAAAGACGTCACCGAGCCGGTATAAAAGATTGACCTGTCTGTAGAGTTCCAGGACTTCCTGCGATAGTTGCTCAACTTGCTTTTGACTATTCGCAAGGTTGGTCTCGAGTATCTGTTCTTGCGATGACACGCCGCGCGCCTCCGGATTTAGACTACCGAGAGGCTAACCTGAAATGGCTGACTACACCACTTGTCGAAAATAAGTGGGTGCTTCAATCAATCTTCGTGAGGGATAATCGTCAATTTGTTTGAGGGGCGTGAACGACGATTTTCGGGCGCGGCAACGGCAACCACCATGACCTGAGTGACCCGCCCTTCTGTGTTTACTCGAGTAAACGTTGCGTCCACTCGGTACTCGAAGCTTTCTGCAGGACCGCCGTGATCGCTGAACCGAATGCCATTGACCAGATAATGGTCAGCATCATCAACGGCCGCCCATTCAACAGTCGCAATTTGGCCTCGCATACCCGCAAGGCGAATTCTTGGCGAAGGCACAAAGCCAGTCTCCCGCACGAATCTCGGATCATCATCATCCTCGTCGAGCGGCATAAAACCCGTTTCCCGAACTTGTCTTGGATCGTCGACATGCTTGGACAACGTGGCAAGCCGGCGTCCGGACAGAAGTGTAAAGTCACCCGATTTATCAAGCGGGTCAGTAAGGGTCGCATTCTTAGCCGGATTGTGATTGTCATCATTCTCGAGATTATGTGCAGGTTCGAGTTCGCTTGTGACAACCAAGACATCGTCGATGGACGAAAACTCGTCTTCTGCACCGCATCCTACGCCGAAGAGAACGGACGAGGTCGCAAGCGCGACCGCGAGAATGATGTGTCCCAAGTCTTTCAATCTCTTCATGTGCTACTCCGCCTCCGTCGCTGTGCTACCTGCGTAAACAGCAAAGACCTCTGAGAGGTCGGAATCATCGGCCTTTCTTTCCATTTCGTTGGTCCTGGACCGAATGAATTCAAACAACTCACTGCGAAACTGAGCCATGTCTTCTGGCGTCGCTCTGAAGGAAAATGTTCGGGCGGCTGCTTCTTCGGGCTGGTCCGAGAGAAAGCGCCTCCGAATCGTCTCCGTCACAGCTTCAAGGTGTTCATAGAGGGCATCAACTCGCTTTTCCCATCCATCCTCGCTGAATAGGTCATGGTGACGGGCCACGATCGTGTATTTTGAGTGCCGACCTGGACGAGACGGCAGCTCGTTGATCCGCCCTTCGCGTAAAAGCGCATCAACCGCCAAGCGAGAGCTGTCAAACTCATTGGAATGTGGCAGCCGTTCCGCCAATTCGTCCAAGGTCATTGGCTGTTGACGCAACAAATCCTCAACCCGGCGCATCAAGTTCGTTTCGGTTTGATTGAAGAAGCCCCCTTTGTTGAAGCGGGCCGACAATGCCTTCACCGTACGGGTTGACTTCCCGAAAATCAGAGAGATCAAGTTGATGGTTGAATGCTTGCGTTTCGCTTCCTGCCACAGGGCAAGCGTCATCATGTCCTTTACGGTATCGAGTGGGTAGTTATGATCGACAGCCATTTTGACGGCCGGATAGAACGACGCATACAAAACCCGTAAAACGTACTCCGGATACGGGATGCGTTCTTGGTCTATTTCAGGAGCATTGCGACCCATGTCAACACCTCACTTGTTCTCAGTTTGCCCATCGCAGACGACGTAGTATAGCGGGTTCCTGAGTCAAATGCACACCTTTAGCGTCCGTAAATAACGCTGGTGACACACCAACTGACGCTCACAGGACACTCGCCCGCCAGCTATTTTCAAGTCTAATCGCTGGATCCCGGGTCTAAATTCGCGTCCTTTTTCTTTTGACGATATGATGCGGCGATTTCCAACAGGAGTGATGACATGCCGAGGCCGGATCCCCAACGTATTCAGCGTCAACCGATGGCGCACGCACGATCCAATATTGCTTGGTCAAAAACACCTAACAACCGGGTTCAACAGAATCCGCTATTCTCCGGGCGCGCAGTCAACATCGAGACTCTTGATCAAATTTTAGAGAGAGCGGAGACCATCACCGAGGGGCGAATCGACTCCTTAAATGGATCCGATCGGCTCTTTGGATCAACGTTGATAAGTTGTCGTATTCGAATGGATGACTTAGCCGAGCTGGATGCTGAAATCACTCCGGGTGATATCGTCTCAGCTCTCGAGGGTGATCAAAGGGTTAGGCGCCTGATTGATGATCGGATTTTCCGTGAGCTGGCTAAGCTTTTGGGCGAACAAACATCGGTGGATTTTGAAGCCCAGACAAAGATCGCTTTCGTTGGTAATACACTCACTTGGACCGTCGATTTCGAGAGTGCCATCGATGGGAGGGCGGCTACGGCCGGCTGACTCGATTGGCAGAAAACAATTTACCATCACCGGCCTTAGGACAATACGGAACCAAGGATGTGGTTCGCCTCACACGTGTGTCCGCGACCCAACTTCGTCGTTGGCACCGCAATGGCCTCCTACCCGCCATCAAAACGAAGTCCGGTCGCCTCTCTTACACCTTCAGCGATGTCGTCGCTGTCAGAGCTGCGAAAGCGCTATTAGATCGGGGCGTCAAAACCAGACAAGTACGGCGGCTTGTTCGCTCCATCAGAGACTGGCGGCCAGACATTGAACAACCCCTAGCCACGGTCCGAGTCGACGTCTCGGGGGACCGGGTTTTGATCGTCCTTGATGGTGTGACCATGGAGACAGGTTCAGGCCAACTGGTGTTTAATCTTGATGCCCCAGGTCCAGCGAGACCGGCACAAATCTTGGAGACTCCAAATCGAAGAGTTAACGCAACATCGGATCATGCAAATCTCGCTTTCAATGAGGCACAAAAAGCTGAAAAATCGGGAGATTTAGAGGCGGCAGAGATGGGTTACCGGCGCGCCATCAGTCTGGATCCAACCCATGCGCGCGCCATGTGTAACCTCGGAAACCTCATTTTTGCCACCGGACGATTTCGGACTGCGGGCGAACTCTACCGAGCTGCGACCCGCGCGGATCCTAGCTTGTCGCAAGCCTGGTATAATCTCGCGAATGCCTTGGATGAACTCGAGAAGTACGACGAAGCCGTCGCTGCATATTCCGAGTGCCTTCGACTCAACCCAGGGTACGCTGACGCACATTTCAATGCGGGTCTGCTCTTCGAAAAGCAAGGTTTCAGGGAGATGGCAAGACGACATTGGTTGGCCTTCATTGAGTTGACACCAGACCATCATCCCGCCCAAGAAACGGCCCGTGCTTTCCTCGAATATCAGGACTGAACATTTTTCGTAATCTCGTGGGCAGACTGCAAATTGCCCCAGTGCTTTGTCCGTGCTAGATTGTGTCCGGTTATTCAAGCAAGGTGTCGGAGTCAGTCTTAGATAGCCTATCGCTGACTGCCCTTGCGTTTCATGGAGCGGCATTTAATTTTGAACGGCAATCACCCGTGCTTCGCTGAAGCAGGAGACAACGATGGGGGTGGCGAGCAGAGCCTCGTAACCGATCTGAGCGGTCAGGATCTCGGCGGTCGATTCAGACTTGATGAATTACGGACAGACACTGCCGCGGGCCAGACTTACTCGGGTTCAGATACCGCAGGTGACGCGCCGGTATGGATCTTCGTTGCAGCACATGCGTTTACGAGCGATGACCCAGCATTATCGGCGCTAGAAGAAACAATTGCGAAATCGTTTGAAATCGATCACGGCAATGTTCTACCGCTGAGACATATGGATCAAACCGACGATGGCCGAACGTACATCGTGAGCGAAAAACAAGACGGTCTCTCATTGGCGGAAAAACTCGCTGCCGATGGGCCAATCATGCCCCGAATTGCGGGACGGATCACCCAAGAACTGCTTCAAGCACTAAAAGCTGTCCACGAAACAGGCTTAATTCACCAAGGAATACGACCCGACACGATCTTCCTCGTACAAGACGATGTCGGGGTGGAACGTGCTGTTCTGGGTGGCTTGGGTCAGCATCATACCCTGGCGATGGACACGGCATCGCAGCGAGAGAATTCCGCATGCAGAGCACAACCTGAATATCTGAGTCCTGAGGCGGTCGCGGGGAAAGACTTAACACAGCAAACCGACCTCTATGCGCTAGGGCTCGTTCTCTACGAAATGTTGACCGGCCGAACAGCTTTCGGCGGTGGCGACTTTCGAAAGACGGCTCGACAACATGCAATCACCCGACCCTTGAGTCCACGGATTGTTCGACGGCAAGCACAAATTCCGCGTTCGCTGGACGCCGTGGTCATGAAACTGTTGGAAAAGACGCCAACACGTCGCTTTGGATCCATAGACGAAGTCACAGAGGCGTTAGACGCTGTTGCCAATGAAGACGACAGCAGCCGTAACCGGACCTCACTTAATTTCAAGCCGGTCGCAAGCCGGAAACCGGAGCCAATTGTTGCGAGTGTCACCGAATCGGCTGATGCAGCTGAGGACTCGGCGCCAGCCACTGAAAATGTTGAGCAGACGTCCAGAGAGGCTGAACAGACGTCCGGAGCGGATTCTGCAAACGAGAAGGCGCAATCAGAACAATCAGAGATCAAGGGAGCAGCGGCTGAGCCGTCCACTGAAAACAAGTCAGAAGAAACCCGTGCGCGACCAACAACTGAGCCATTGGTCTCAATCAGTTCGAAAATCGCGGTCAGCAAAGCACCTGAGTCGTCGGATCCACACACTGACGAGCCTGGTTTGGGTGAACTGGACACAGAGGCTACAAAGTTTAAAGAAACCGGTCGTTGGTTTGTGGAAAGTGTAGACGAACTCCAGGCTACAAATCCTAATCTTGCTGCGCAGTTTGACGAATACACGATTCCAAAAGACCGCAATATCTTCCCGATCATCGTACTCGTGTTAGGGCTCATCGTTGGTGGTTTAGTCTGGTCAACCTATGACGCTGACGTGGCCGAAGACGCTCCAGAAGCTGTGGCTGCCAACACTGCGGACTCGGATAATGAAGACCAGAAACGCCGTGCAGAAATTGCTGCAAAAGCAACGGCGGTGGCGAAGGCCGATGCAGCAACTGAGGCATTGGTCCCGGACGCGGGCCAGCCGATTGCCGATGCGACAGCACCGCAAACCGATGCTGCAAAAAGCCCCTTGACCGCCGAACAGAAAAAGCGAAATGACGCCGTGGAGCGGCTGCAGAAGCAAGCGTTAGCGGCAATTCAAAAAAAGAATTGGCAGGGCAGTGAGGACGCGTTGCTTGAGACCATTTTGGCATTGAAAAAAATAGATCCTGAAGACGGTTTTGACGGCCCCCTATCCGAGACGGTCAAAGACGCTGTTCTATTGAGTGTGACCGAGCTGACTGCGGCGTCAGATTTTGCGGCTGCCAAGAGAAATGCTCGTTTGGCCAAAACGCTCATGCCCGGACTGCAGATTGCTCACACAATGCTCAAGCGGGTTGAAACGTTGGAAGCCGCTGCCGAAAAGAAAAAGGCGGCCGAAGACAAAAAGCGACTTGCTGAGGAGAAAGCGAAGGCCGAAGAACAAAAACGAAAAGAGGCGTCAGAGAAAAAACGAATTGCTGCCGAAAAGAAAAAACAGCAAGACGAAGAGAAAAAGCGCCTCGCTGCAGAGAAGAAAAAGCAGGACGCGGAGCAAAAGCGCCTCGCAGCGGAGAAGAAAAAACAGCGAGACGCGGAGAAAACGCGCCTCGCAGCGGAGAAGAAAAAAGAGCGAGACGCAGAGAAAAGGCGCCTCGCTGCAGAGAAGAAAAAAGAGCGAGACGCGGATCAAAAACGCCTTGCTGCCGAGAAAAAACGGCTCGCTGCTGAGAAGAAAAAACGCGACGCGGAAAAGAAAGCAGCGGGAGCAACATCCGATCCCTATCGAGACGCTCAGAATCACCTCCGAAGTGGCCGATGGGCTCAAGCAAAAGTGGCCTTCAACAAATCGATTCAATCCAATCCGAATCGGTCAGGTGCTTATGCTGGACTCGGACGAGTCGCGTTTCAACAAGGTCAGAACAAGGTGGCAGCCAAACACTATGCGAAGGCGGTGCGCCTGAGTCCTGGTAGTGTGAATTACCGAATTAATCTTGGACTCGCCTATTTTAAACTCGGACGATATGACCGAGCGAAAAAACACTGGAATAAGGCCCTGTCACTGAGCCCCGGGAACAAAAAAGCCACGCGCTATCTTAAGCTTCTCGAAAAAAAGGCAGCAAAGTAACGCGTGATGACAGTCGATTGGTCGGCTGCATGTGTCCTGTTGGCTAAGACGTAGAGTCGACCCACTCATGAACAAAAAACATCGTTTGTTTGTCAGCGGGGGGCCTTTGAATTTTGAGTCGGCCCAAAAAACGACCTTGTCTCTGCAGCCAAGTGGCCGGTTGGTGACGGGCAGCCTGCTGAGTGCCCCGCCAATGTGGAGTCATCTACAGCCCGCAGGCCGAGTGCCGGGTTGTCCAGCTAGAATTGACCGGACAGTTGGAAGAATGCACCGCCGTCTGTTGGCGCGGCACCCACGTTGATCTGATTGCCAACCCGGTTCATCCGGACATAGTCTTCAATGAAGAGGGCTGTCCCGGCTCCGATGGCCGCCGTACCCAAGCCGAAAGCCAGCAAACCCAGGCCGTTTGTGTTGTAAACATAAGGACATTCACGACGACCACGACCATCGGAACACGTCACTTCACCGTCTAACAAGACCAGCCACGTCCCCACACCGCTCAACGCAACGCCGCCAAGAACCATGCCCAGGGCCAAACCATTGTATGCGCTGCCGACCGATGGGGCGTTCACCGCTGTCGTCTCAGGCTTTGCTTTTGGTGAGATGTCCTCAACTTTTGGGTTCTTATCCAGCTTGGACGTCGATGGTTTGACCGCGGCCGGTGTCATCGCCAGCAGAGGCGAATTGGGGTCGGCCTTAAGCTTGACCTTCAAATTCACCTTCTTGCTGAGTGCCGAGATTTTCCGATTGACTGACAAAAAGCCCGGTTTTGATATGGTCAATGTATATGTGCCAGGCTTCACAGTGAACGTCACCGGTGTTTTGCCCTTCTTTACGCCTCCGACCTGTACAGCCGCGCCTTTGGGCTCGGAGGTGACACGAACCTGTATGCCCGAACCCGTGGTCTTCTTTGGTTCTTTCACTTTGGGTGCAGGAACCGCAATCGCCTTGGAAAACGACTTAAACGTGGCCGCGAGCGTTCCATTAACTTCTCTGGCTGCACAGAGCTCGCATTCCTCTTCTGATTGACCCGCACGCTTTTTCAAAGCCGCATCATACAGAGTCATGGAGACCTTGTAGATATCGTCATCATTCACAACCTTCGTAAAGAGCGCGAAGCGCGCATCGGCGGCCTTTGCCAACCCCGCACCGCACTTATCGGTCATACAGTCAGCACTCACCCCACTCTTGCTCAATGCTGAACCGGTTTTCTTCTTCGAGACAACCTGAGTTGATTTTGCGGCGATCTGTCTTACTTTGGCATCGTATTCTTCTGCGATTGCAGTTGGAATCGACTTGTCCGTTTGGACTGGAGCGATCGCGATGGTTGGTCCATTGGCGAAAACTGATGTGGCTGAAAAAAGAAGTGCGCATTGAATGATAATCGACTTCATCGTGTCCGAAACCTCACTGAATTAATCTGTGACCCACATCAGACTAGATCCAAACGCACCCCCATGGCAACAGGGCGAATGCTGACATCAGCCAAAACTCAGGAACAACCAAGAGCGATAAGCTGTCTGAGGTCTTTTCTAGCCCTATTTACCGAGGGAATTCGATGAACCGTTCCAAGGAGCAGGTAAAACCGGATTCCTGCGCTTTGCGGGCTTTGTCCGCTGTAATTCTACTTCCCGAAACAAAACAGCCGGTGCGCTCGCTGAGACTGGCACATAACCACTCTCGGCTCCGCAATACCCATTAAACGCACCATAGTCGCGACCGGTAGCAATGATCTTGTTGATGGCGGACAAGGGCGTTCCAACCATTTCAACACCACGAACCAGTGTTTCATCGCCAGTCTTCGCATCGACACGATAGACCATTCTAGGCGTTCCTTTGAATGCTTGATATCCATAATTGCTGGTATTTGTCGACCCACCAATAATGTCCGTGATGATCAAGCCATATGGTTTACCTTGCTTTTTGGCCTCTTCTATCAGCATTTCTTTGAGTCGCTTTCGCGAGACTCGTTTTGAACTGGACACCATCAGGTTACCCATTCTCGCAACCGGACGAGCCGTTCCTTGCGCACGACCATGGCCGTTACTATGACTGACGCCTTCAACGGGTGTACGACTGGTCAAAAATGTTTTCAAAATACCGTTCTCAATGAGAACAGTCCGCTGTGACGGAACACCCTCATCATCATGGGTATAATGCCCGTTTAATGTTTGTTTGTTGAGCACCCGCAACGTGGGATCGTCGACGATGTTGATGAACTTAGGCAGTATCTGCTTTCCCAGTTGCCCCTTAAATGTCTGGCCTTCACTGTCGTCATTTTGTCTCTCACCTTCCAATCGATGTCCGATGGTCTCGTGAAAGAATACGCCTGAAGCCTCGCTTTCAAGGATGGCTGGTCCCGTATATGGGTCAGCCATCGGCGCAATGCGTAAAGCCATCAAATCGGCTGAGACTGCATCGACCAGACGGTCTAGTTTGGTGGCAGATGGCATCTCATCTAAGGAGCGAAAATACAGGGTCTTACCCTGTTCGAGAAGCATACCATCAGGTGCTCGTGTAACGGCATCAAGAACCAATTGGTAGAGACCATATTCCTTAGCCACACGTGTTCCTTCTGAGTTCACAATGTAGGTCTTTAAATGAACAAACCCAAAGCTCACTGTACCAGACATCAGCAACTCGGTTTTCCTAAAGCGGAGAGACATTCGCTTGACCATCTTGCGCCATGCGGCGCGGTCGATGCGCGGCGTAATCGCTTCATTGACAACCGTTGTGACCGCTTCCTTGGAAAAACTATCCACATGGGTCTTTTTGACCGAATTGACCGCCTTGGCTTTCTTCTGCAAATACATGCTCAAAGCCTTTTTGTAGGCTGAGTCCGTCAACAGCCAGAGAGTTCCCTGAATGGCGGCTTGATCGTTATCGAGGGGAATCTGCGCACTTGGGCGAAATTGTTCATAATCAAGGTCGAGACCGAGTTCGGGGTCTGGACTGCTGTCGAATTTATAATCGCCCACCCTTACATCGACGAAGGCACGCCGACGCTTGGACTCTGAATCATGAACGAGGGCACAAAAAGATGCACACACCTGTATATTTTTTTCATCGCCGAGCCGGTATCCGATAAAGTTGGGCGCCACAAAATCGTCTTTTTTGCGGCGCGTCTGATTCCGATTAAGCTCCGCAGCCATAGCCGAGATCAACGTTTGACCGGGGTCGGCAAAACTCCACTGAGGAGAACAGAGCCAAAGGATGCAAAGGATGATAGAACGGACTTTCATTCCGACTCCAGGTTTTAAATACAGCCAAGTAACTGACCGTCATCATCGTTCTTAGTTCTCTAAAAGCGACCGCGCTTAATCAATCCGAAGTCGACTTTTCTGCCCGCCATGGACCTCCATCGTCTTCGCTGTCTTCATAGCCCCAGCGACCAACAAGTTTTTGGCCACGGTCCAAGACCCGCAAATAGGCGCGTCCCCGCTTTAACATCACAGCGGCTTCGCGTTTGCCAGGCTTGATCCACTGTAACTTGATTAGATCACCGATCAAGGTACCTCGGAAGCCACCATTGTGTTCCGGGCCCCTCGGATCGGTGTAATCACCCTTAATGTCTTGGCCCGAATGAACAATGGTCATTTCACCAAAGTCTTTACTAAACCATCGACCAGACAAGTTGATTCCAGGAATCGCTGGACCGGGCTTGATCACTGGTTTTGCCGGACCACACCCGCCCAACGCGCACACCAGTCCAAGGACTGGTAAAAACCCATTAAGTCTCAATTCTATACTCCTAAATCCATCCCGCTAAGCATGTGCTAAAAAACCCTCAAGTAGCAAGTTTTGATAAGGCTTTGACGAGTTCATGATGCAATCGGTGACCAGACCGATAGGCAGTAAATCGGCCGATTACAGGCCGACCCAAAGTGTATAGGTCGCCAAAAAAATCAAGCCACTTGTGACGAGCAACTTCGTCATCAAAACGAAGACCATTGGTGTTGAGGACTCGGTCTTCGTCGAAGACCAGCGTGTTATCAAGAGTTGCCCCCAGGGCCAATCCCATGGCATTTAAATGCTCTGCATCTGCTAAGAAGCCAAATGTTCGCGCATCGATAGCGTGGCCCCACTGTTCTGCAGTCGCATGAAAACGAAACCCTCCGAGTGCGGGAAAGTCAACGGCCACATTAATTGATAAGTGGCAATCAGGTTCAACAACGATCCAAGATTGATCATCGCCGACTCTGAGCTTTTCGCCCACGATGAGTGGCTCGGCCGAAGCCCCCGGGTGTTCGGCCGGTGATAATAAGTTCACCCAGCATCGCGCACTGCCATCGAAAATAGGAAGCTCTCCATCCTCCGTTGAAATATCAATATCGTCTATTCTCAGCCCGTGGAGTGCGGCAAATAAATGCTCGACGGTGGACACAGAACCGCGCGGCGTGAGCAATGTGGTCGCAAATGCACTGTCAGCCAACATGCCGGGTCCGATTGAGGCACCATTGAAGCGACGACCGGTTCCAGAGTCTGCAGGTGCTAAGCGAACTGAACACGGGCGACCGGAGTGCAGGGACCGGCCTGTCGCTTCAATCGTTTTCTCTATGGTTCGGCGAACCATCGATGATCCTTAAAATGAAAATATCAGGTAAGGGACAAGACAGACGTGAGGCTCCTATGATACCAACAAAAGCCAATGCTGACCACAGTTGTGGTCCGTTTCAACTCGAGCGAGGATACATGAGGTTTGCTCTAACAATTTGTGCCCTAACCATTTTCGCCTGTGGCGAGGCTGAGGATGCAAACTTGGCCGTTGACCAAGGTGTCGTAATCGAGGCAGATGCCGCCACTTCTTACAACTGTAATGAGACCACGAGACGGGCGGAGGTTGACGGTGAATTGACCTGTCGGGACGTACCGGAAACCGTGACCATCGACGACAATGGTCGACGATTTGAAATCTTCAAATATGAAGCCAGCCATCCATTGGCTTCAAGCCTGTGGGCTTTTCCCTGCGCAACAGTGGTCGGCGATAAATACGAGGCACCCGATCAACCCACAGAAGCCTGTTCTAAAGCGAATGTCATCCCATGGCACAGTGTGCGTTGGGCAGATGCCAATGCGGCCTGTGAGGCCATCGGTTGGCGCTTGTGTCGTCGAGAAGAGCTGATGCGCGCATGCCAAGGGCCTAATGACCGGCTCTATACGTACGGAAGCCAATTCGAAGGAGGCGCATGCAATGTCAGAGACGCCTATCGTGATCCAGGGCAGAATTCGAGTACGGTCGCACCGACGGGCCACTTTTCAGACTGCGTGTCGAGTGACGGTGCGAATGACCTGACCGGTAATCTATGGGAATGGTCTAGCGATCGAGATGAAGCCGATGGCTCCGCACGGTTCTATTACGGTGCCGGCTGGAAAACAATCGCAGAGCGGCACCGTGATAGAGATCAAGCCTGTGATGTTGAATCGCGAATCCCGGGCGTATCCGCCCGTAGTTTCATCAAAGAGTATGTCGGATTTCGGTGTTGCCGAAACGCCCAATGAATACCCAAATCGAGGTGGACCTGAGATGGGTTCTTCTCTTCGGTTCATTTTTAGGAACGTATCTGCTTCGGAACAACGCGTTTGGGCTGAGCTTATTCCTAGGCGCATTCACCCTCTCCGTCCTGCTCTATCTCAAGGTCATGAACAAGTATCTGGATGGGAAGACGCAGCGACTGCAAGGAGAGATTGTTGACCTGCTCGAACGCCATCAAGATGAGTCTGCTCGGGCTCTTATTTCCGAACAAAGGGCACTGCGGCTCTGGGGACGCAAACACGTACTCGACAATGCGCTTGGACTCGTCGCAATGAGCCAAATGAACCACGAGGCGGCCTATCTTCATTTTGAGCGCGCACTTCAGGGCGCATCGTACAAAGATCGTTTCAGCATCGAGCTCAGCTTGATCAATGTCGATACGGCACTCAGGCGAAACCAGGCAGCCATCGAGCGCTGCAGGCGTTTACTCAACCAGCGACCTGATTCACCCGTGCTGCGGGAAAAATTAGCCCAACTCTTGCTCGAGGACATGGATGCTTAAGGTGCTCGAAGACATGGATGCTCAAGGTAATCGGCCCAAGGTCATTGCAATATTGAGTCGTTCATCTTCCCGGGCCACTAACAGCTTGACGACCCGCCCAGGCGGCGTGGCTGCAATCTGCCACGCGACTGCTTTATGATGAACGATTCGACGACCATTGATCGCCAGGATGATATCTCCAGGTTGCAGACCGGCCTTGTCCGCAGGACCATCACCAACCAATGCTCTGATCCGCGCACCATGAGGCTCACTTAAATCTGCATTTTCTGCAGCCTGATAGGACACGGCCTGAGGATATAAACCGGCAAAGCCCCTCTCAAAATGACCGTGTTTAATAATTCGACTGACCACAAGTTCAACGGCGGAAATGTGAGTAGAAAAAGATAAACCCTCACCCTTCTTCGCTGTATTCAGTCCGATGACCTCGCCCCGCGTATTCACCAAGGGCCCTCCTGAATTTCCCTGGAAGATGGCGACATCAGATTGTATAAACTCGGCCCGATGCTGAGTCAGACCGGGCACATCAAACCGACCAACGGCACTGATCACACCGACCGCAATGGAATATTCCATTCCAAACGGGTGGCCGATAGCAGCAACCCACTCACCGGGCTTGATGTCGGGCGCGACGATCCGTGGGACTGGATGGAGCTGAAGGTCATCCACTTTCAAAACGGCTAAATCCGTGGGGACATCCAAACCGATAATCCGAGCAACGAACACTTTCCCATCTCGTCGACGAACCCGGACCATTTCGGATTCGGCCACAAGATGTGCATTGGTCACGAGGTGTCCATTGATATCCCAAACGAAAGCTGTGCCACGGCGTTTTGCTTGAAAGCGGCCCTCGTCCCGTCGACCTGCAGCGATTCCTACGGTTGATGGACTGATTTGAGCGAATACAGAAACAAAGTCGGGATGGCATGATGTCGCGCCGTTATTTGATGCCAGCTTGACCTGAGAGCGAGTTTTCGGCTGGTTGGCCTCCGGCGATTTTGGGGGAGGCGAACATGCACTTACGAGGCAAGCCAAGGCGGCTACGGTCATGCATTGGTGCAACAAAGCAGCTTACCCGCGTACTTGGAGGTACTTGACCTTCAATTCGTAGAGAAGCGTGTCGAGGAGTTTCTCTTCACTCGCATTCAAATTGTTGATCGTCTTTGCCTTCAACATCGCGAGCGTGTCGATGATGTGGGCAGCGGCTTCGATATCTCGCTCTTCTTGAGCGATGCCGTCCACGTCACCGAGATGAAGAAGAGCCATCGCATTCAACGATAGGATATGCGTCGAGAAGTCCATGTCTTGGAGTGGGCGAGACACCTCTTGGTCTACACTGGGTCGGTCGGTTATACGCGTTTGACCGTCCGGATCGGTCGAAAACACCCGCTGAGAATCTCTGTCGTCTGCCATCTTCACCGTCTCACACAACGTAATTTGCTTGGGGGCGATCATACCCCTGAGCGCGCTGAGAAACAAAGATCTATCGTTTCAACGTCGCGTGATGCTGAAGATCAATCGTTCTCGCCAGTGTCCTTCGCTTCAGCGTGGGCGACACCAACGTCTGACATTTCAACGTCGATGACTTCAGCGACATCTTTGAGATCCTTCAAGTCAGCGAGATGCTTTTCATAAGCATCCTGAGTCACCAAACCATTTTCAATGTTACGCTTGACCAGTCGGGTGTCCATGAGCAAGTCATCTGTAATTTTCATGAAAGCGTCCTTCAATGAACTGTGAGCCGCGGCATCCTGGTCTATATGGTCTCATTTGTCAAACCCCATTCATCGGGTGACTAAAATGGAAGAAAATTTAAGGTCGGGGAATAGATAGAGCAACGGGATCGTTGACATCCGTTTTATTCTGCATATTTTGCTTCGTTGAAATGATCATGAAGGAGGCGGTTCGTGGCAACGGATTTCCGAGGTGTACAAGAGTTAGTTCGTACTGAGAGTGCCTTTGTGCGCGATGTGCTGCACGAAGTGGAGAAAGTCATTGTTGGTCAGCGACAAATGGTCGAGCGCGTCTTGCTCGGTCTTTTGACGGGCGGCCATGTGTTGTTAGAGGGTGTTCCAGGACTGGCCAAAACGTTGACCGTCAACACGCTCGCGCGCACACTTGATGCCAGTTTTCAGCGGATTCAGTTTACGCCTGACCTACTGCCCGCTGATCTGATCGGGACGCTCATTTATAACCCCCAGAGTGGTGAATTCACCCCAAAGAAGGGGCCTATCTTCGCCAATATTATCCTGGCCGATGAAATTAATAGAGCACCTGCGAAGGTTCAGAGTGCACTGCTGGAAGCCATGCAAGAGCGCCAAGTTACCATCGGTGATACCACGTATCCGCTCCAACAGCCCTTCATCGTCATGGCGACGCAGAATCCCATCGACCAAGAAGGCACGTATCCACTGCCAGAGGCGCAGGTAGATCGCTTCATGATGCTCGTCAAGGTGGACTATCCAACCAAGGACGAAGAACGAGAGATTATCAATCGGCAGCTCGACCCAGCCCCATTGGATATCCGCCCCATCATCACGCCAGAAACGATTGCCAATGCGCGCAAGATCATCGGAGATATTTACATCGATGACCGCACCAAAGAATATATTCTAGACATTGTTTTCGCGACGCGAGAGCCAGCCAACGTACCCGAGCTGGGCGCGGATTTTTCACGGTTTATCGAAGTCGGTGCCAGCCCTCGGGCAAGCATTTGGCTGTCAAGAGCCGCAAAAGCGCATGCCTTCATTAGGGGCCGCGGAGCGGTTTTACCAGAAGATATCAAAGCGATCGCCCCGGATATTCTCAGGCATCGGCTGATCCCGACTTACGAGGCTGAAGCAGAAGAGTTGTCGAGTGATGACCTGATCGAAAAGGTCTTGGACGTAGTCGAAATTCCTTAATCTGATGGGCCAATTATCACGAGAACTGCTTGCTGAGATTAGGCGCATCGAGATTATCACTCGGCGCTTGGTCAACCAGCAAATGGCGGGTCATTACCACTCCGTCTTCAAGGGGAGAGGTATGTCATTCGACGAAGTGCGCGAATACCAGCCCGGAGACGATCCACGTACCATCGATTGGAACGTCACAGCCCGTACAGGTGACCCGTACGTGAAAACGTACGTGGAAGAACGAGAGTTGACCGTCATGATCATGGTGGACATGAGTGGTTCTATGGCATTTGGCACCGTACGGGACGAAAAACGAGTCGTCGCCGCGCGGTTGGCGGCAATGATGGCTTTTTCTGCCATCAGCAATGGCGACCGAGTGGGGCTGATCGCATTCACGGATGAGGTCGAATGTTATGTGCCCCCAAAAAAAGGCCGAAAACATGTCCTTCGGATCATCGATGAGATCCTTCGTTTTGATCCGTCGGGAGCCGGAACCGACCTCAATCACGCCTTGGAATTCGTCGGGCGGGTGAACAAGAGAAAAGCCGTCATTTTTCTGATCTCTGACTTTCTTGACGAGGGATACGACCGTGCGCTTCATATTACTGCACGGCGCCACGACCTCATTCCGCTGAGTATCGTTGACCCTGCGGAAGATGTGATAAGTCAGCTTGGATTGGTCATTTTTGAGGATCCTGAAACGGGTACAAGACACGTCATTGATACAGCCAGCTCCAGCGTCAGAGAGGCCTTCGCAAGCAAACAATCGAAGGCGAATGCTGAGCGGGATCAGACATTCCATCGCTATGGACTAAGTCCAATCGAAGTCAGAACCGATGCCAAAGACTACGCGGCACCGCTCGTGAACTACTTCAGAATCAGAGCGAGGAGAGCATGAGGCAGGCTGTGTTTCTTACCCTCGTCATGTTGGCTCAGAGCTCAATGGGGTTTGCAGCCGACGGCGGCCTACCGGGCGTCGGTCAAGACCAAAGCGATGCTCAGGTGCCGGCGGAGGTAAAAAAGGTGGCGAAGGGGCCCCCTCCGGCCGTCAAGATGGTGTGCCTTCCAAATCCTGTTCTCATCGGGCAACCGGTGGTTTGCGAAATGACCATCATCCATCGAGATGATGTCACGCTCACGGTGACGAGCCCTGCGGACGTTACTCCACTCGCGGCCTCACCAGCGCAAGCCCATGGTGATGGGCAGCTGAAATCCGTTCGACGTTTTCAGGTCATTCCCAAGTCCATGAAAAAGGTTCACATTCAACAACTGGTCGTCGTCTGGACAGAGGCCGATGGTGGAGTTGGCGAGCACCCCGTCCCTGGTCTGAGAATCCCAGTTCAGTCCTTAATGACCGGGGTGACGGACCCAAAACCGAGAACCTATGATAGGCCAGGCCAAGATGTCGATACTGCAGATGCGACCAAAGCAAAAGAGCGTTTCTTCGATGCACATGGACCAACGCCTTATCGGGTCACTAACTGGCCACTCTTGATTACACTAATGGTGCTCTTCGGGGGGGGGGCTTTTACCCTACTGGGTATTTGGCTCAATCGCTGGCTGAAGGCGCGACAGGCCGAGCCTGCACCATGGGTTGACCCCAGACCCGCACATATCATTGCCTACGAATCACTTGATATACTTCAGGCAGACCGATTGCCGGAACAGGACCGATTCGAAGATTATTATGTGCGCATTTCCGAGATCATCCGGGCCTATCTGAAAAAACGCTACGGCATTAACGGACTCGAAATGACGAGTGAAGAGATCAGAACTTGGGCTGCGCGAGAGCGTTTGGGCCCCGAGCGGGAGCGTGCACTTACCGATTTCTTGTACGAAACAGATATCGTGAAATTCGCCAATGTGAAACCCAACATGGTTGAGATTGAAATCATTACAAAGCAGGCACATGGACTCATCGAATTAACCCGTCGACGGGATGCTGAACCGGGTGAGGGCGTGACCGAGCCCATGGAAGAGATGGGTCTACGGGACGGAGGCACCATCCAATGACCTTTGCCGACGCACCGCTGTTCGCGCAAATCCTTTGGTGGACTCTGGTCCTGATCAGTGCCCTCGGCGCCATTTTCGGCTGGCTGAGGCGCTGGCGAAACAAAGCGTCCATGACCTTCCCTGCAAATTTGAGGGTCAAGGGCTTGAAACCTGGTCTTCGGGCAAACCTGATCCACCTACCCTACATCCTCCGAATCACGGCTGTCATCGGGCTACTCCTTGCATTGGCGAGGCCTCAACTGACCGAAGCAGAAACAGCCGAAGTGGAGGGGATCGATATCGTCGTTGCTTTTGATATGTCTGGCTCGATGGAACAGGTGGACATCAGCGAGGAAAAATTGGTCACACTTCAAAACGCCGGCGAAGAGCCTGCCAATCGCTTCATCGGTGCCGTTGATGTCTTGCGAAACTTTGTCAAGACCCGACAATATGACCGAGTCTCTCTCGTTGTTTTTGGCAAAGACGCCTTCCTGCAGTTCCCGCTCACTCTCGATTACGGGGTTATGCTCAATATTTTATCCAAAATGAAGCTGGGCGACATTGATGGAACTGGCACAGCGATCGGCAATGCACTCGCCATGAGCGTCGCACGATTCAAAGACAGCTCGGCGACGACTCAATTAATCATCCTGATTACGGATGGCGAAGACAATGGGAGTAAGATCGCACCAAATGAAATGGCTAAATTGGCAGCAGAACGAAAAATAAAGGTTTTTCCCATCCTTGTGGGCAGCGAAGATCAAACCTGGCGACCCACAGAAGTGGTCGATCTATTCACACGTCAACGGCGTTACGAAAAAGTCGCATCTCAAGTCAACCCAAGCCTTTTGGAAGAGATTGCAAAGACGACCTCGGGCCGTTTCTATCGGGCGGCGGATACCGATTCTCTGGCTAAGGACTTTGTCGACATCCTAGACGAATTCGAAAAATCACGACTGGTCGATTATGCGGCTGCCGAGAAAACGGAGCTATTTCATTTTTTCCTGTGGCCTGCGCTTGGTCTCCTGTTCATTGAACTTTTGCTCTCCCAGACTCTCCTCAGGAGGTTTCCATAATGCGTTGGGGCTCAGGAGAATTATGGTGGCTCATGGTGATACCCGTTCTGAGCATCGCCCTGTTTGCCTATGGTCATTCGGTCAGGCGGAATCTCGTGCGCCGTGCCGGGTCGGTTCCACTGATTCAAAAACTCATCGCGTCCTTGTCCGTTGAACGTCGCTTGGTCAAGCAACTCTTATTTGTCTTAGCACTGACACTGATCGTGTTGGCTGCCCTCAGACCACAGTACGGCCGGCGTCCCCAGACCCTACGTCAGACCGGCGTAGACATTGCGATCGCCTTCGACATCAGTAAATCGATGCTGGCCAGAGATGTTCACCCATCGCGACTCGATGCGGCGCGGACGCTGCTGAGCCAACTCATGGATGAGCTGAAGGGCGATCGAATTGCACTGGTCCCCTTCGCTGGGATCGCGTTTACACAGTCTCCTTTAACAGCCGATCAAGGTGCCGTTCGACTCTATTTGGACAGCCTCGATCCGGCACAAATGCCTGTTGGTGGGACTAACCTCGCTATGGCTTTAGAGGAAGGCATTAAGCTTCTTACAGGCAAACAAGACCGCGGTGACAAAAGCAGTCGAAGCCGGGTCTTATTACTGATTACAGACGGCGAAGATGTGGCAACCGACCAAGGCGAAGCTGCAAAAAAAGCAGCCAGCAAAGCAGCAAAGGAAGGCATCACAGTCTTTTCCATTGCCGTCGGTACGCGGGTCGGCGAGCCAATCCCTGTTGTCAACGATGACGGCTCACATGCCGGTTATCAAAAAGATAGTTCGGGTAAGCCGGTCTATAGTCGGCTCAATATCGATCTCTTGACCACCCTGACCAGTCTGTCGGACCCAGAGAGTAAAAAGGCGCGACGTGTTTTCGAATTCGACGGACAACAGGATACGCTAAGCACTGTTGTGGAGGAACTAGACAGTCTCCAGAAGTCAGCACTGCAGGCATCGATGCGCCATACCTACAATGAAAAGTATCAATATTTCCTCTTCCCGGCACTTCTACTGCTCCTATTGGAGAGCCGACTGAGCGAGCGACGAAATCGCGGAGTCAGGACATGAGCGTAGACCGACTTTTTCGACGCGGCATACGCGGACGGCTCCTCATGATGACCCTCTTCCTCGTCGGGTTTGGACCCTTCACGTGTAATGATACCACCATCGAGGGGGCGAGAGAGCAGATCCGTAGGGCAGATTCTCAGGGTGCTTTGATGCGTTTGCAGGGCTTTGGAGACGATGCTCCTGAAGTCCACCTTGTCCGCGGCGTTGCTCATTTGACAAAACCGGAGAGCAAGAGCCCGCAAAAGGTCCAGCCGGAGGCGGTCGTTCGTGGCGATGCAGGTCTCGCAGATGAAAAAGCCGAGGCTCCAGCGACTAAATTCGATGATTCGAAAGCCGCATTAGACCAGGCATATCGGGCCGTTGCCGAACTCGATGCACTTCTCGACAAAAAGCAGCAGAGCAAGGAAAGTGCTCATCCTGAACAAACAAAGCGGATTGACACCCTGCGAAATCGCATTGCCTTCAACCGAGGTTTGGTCGCCATGGAACAAGGCAATTGGGATGATGCTCAAGTAGAGTTTCTGCGCGTCCTGAGTTTCGATCCAAAAGATGAAGATGCACGCTGGAATCTTGAATATGCATGGCATCAAGCAAACCCTGCCTGCCACAAGCGAGATGACGATCATGAACCAGACGACAACCGAGAGAACGCCAAAGCGTATGATCCGGAAAAAGCAAAAGACCGCGTACTTTGTCCCGGTAACGCTGACTGGTACACCGTGGAGGCTGAAAAAGACGCGATTTTGTTCATTACGACGGACGGGGAGATCGATACGAGCGATGCAGAAAACCGCGTGATTACTCTGGAACTGTACGGCCCTGACAATGACAGACCCATGCGCACGGCTCGCGTGAAGGATGGCAAAGCAATTGTTGGCTACACGGGGTTGCGTACAACTGGAACATATCGGTTTGGGCTCAGCGGACCCGGAAAGGCCGAGTACAAATACAACGTGCGTGTCGAAGCCGTCCCTCCGTGTCCCGTAGACGATCAGCAGGAAGACAATGACAGTCCTTCAACGGCCAAGGAACTCAAAGATGGAGACTCTCCAGGCCTCAAAGCCTGTCCTGGAGACGCAGACTGGTTCAAGGTCACGATTCCAAAAGACGAGGCGCGACAAATTCAGGTTGCCTTCGACCCCGACCGGGCTCCGTTGGATGTGAGTCTCTATGACCAAGCGGGTGTAAACAAACTCGAGGACGGCCGTTTAGGTCATGGCGGGCGTCAAATCTCGGTGGCGAAAGCAGACAAGGTACAGAACGTCTTGGTGCGCATCGCCCCATCAACACAACGAGAAAATACCTATCAGGTGAAGATCAATCCGCCCGACGACAGTGAAGGCGACAACGAGAATCAGGACCAAGACCAGAAAGACCAGCAAGACCAAAAAGACCAAAAAGACCAAAAAGACCAACAGAAAAAACAAGAGCAAGAGCAGGCCAACTCGAAACAAATGGACCTACAGAAGTTGATCGATGCCCTTGACCAACACAAAAAAAACCCGCAATTGGAGAAAGCGCTTCGCAACTTGAGGGTCGTGCCTCAAATGGAAGATTACTAGGCAAAACAGATGTCGGTGGCACTTTCGAACATTCGCAGACGCTTTCTTGTTATGTGGGCAGTCTTGTTCGCTCCACTGGTCGGACAGGCCGAGACATCACTCAACGTAAGCGTCTCTCCCAAGCGGATCGAAATCGGTCAAACGGTCACCGTGAATGTTCAAGTTGCAATTCAGGGCCAATCCAATAATCAAGGTTCCCTTGAAGCCCCATCTCTTCTCGACTGGACGGTCGTTGGTCAATTCAAGCGGACAACCTACGACTCCAGCAGACAGCAGAAGATCACGATTCTCGACCTACAGTTGCAACCGAGCAAAACCGGTCAACTTAAAATTTCTCCCTTTTCGCTGAAGGTTGGGCAGAAGCGGTATAAGTCAGAATCGGTCATCGTCACAGTAACCCAAGCAGGTGGGCAAACCGGTTCACCACCCTCCGGCGGCCAATCATCGACAACAAATCCGTCGGATGATTCGGCACCAACAGGCGGTGCACCTGATGAGTATGCTTTCCTTACATGGGAAATCGACCGCAGTGCAGTATGGCTGGGCGAACCTATCCAAGCTCAACTCTATATTCACTATCGCCAGGGACTTCGGGTCAGTCGCCTTGACCCAGGAAAAATTGACCTCTCGGGATTCTGGAATGAAGAGTCCAAGGGGGAATCAGGTCGGGCCCAACGAGTTCAAATCGGTGAGTATGCTTTCATTAAAGACTCCATCGCGCAGTATACCCTTTATCCGATGCGTTCTGGACAGTTAAGTCTGCCTCCCATTGAAGCCCAGATAGAATTGTCATCCGGAGGATTCTTTCGCCGAGGTCGAGCGCAGACCATTAACCGGGCGGCGCCAAAACTCGATATTGAAGTCCGTCCCCTACCCAAAGCTGGACGCCCAAAAAACTATCGGGGCATCGTAGTGGGTAAAACCCGATTGCGAGGGCGCATTGATCGAAGGCGGATTAAGGCTACGGAGGGTGTTGAGTTAAGCGTCGAACTCAGAATGGAGGGCTTGATTGCCAACGTGCCGGAATTCAAGTTACCTGATAGCCCAACTTATCGAGTATTTCCATCGCCAACCAAAACCCAATCGATTCAACGGGGCCAACGGAAAATAAATATCCGAAAACAGGTCTGGCTTGTTCGGCCAAACCAAGCGGGTAAAATGGTCATACCATCGCTCAAATTGGCCTATTTCGACCCTGGAACGGGTCGTTATAAAACCGCTCGAACGCAACAGTATACTGTCCAAGTGACCGGACAAAGTCAGCCAAAAATGGGAGACGGGTCAACAGATGGATCGAGCCGAAAAGAGATCAAGCTTCACTCAATACGAGACTCGATCGATCTGGATGTGGCTGCATCGGGGAGTCGGACACCCACCTGGTTTATGAGTGTGGTCGCTGGCACGCCTGCTGTTTTTATGCTGATGTTGCTCCTCGGCATGGTTCGCAAACATCGATTTGCAACGGCCGATGAGCGGGCTGCAAAGAATGCGGGCAGTGCAGCCAAGCAGCGCCTGGCTCAGATCAGCAAATCTAAAGATTTGGCTGATGGGTACAGAAAAACGCATTCGATCGTTGTGGATTTCGTTAGCCAGCGCTTTCAAGTGAACATTAAAGGTAAGACATTTGACCAAATCACGACGCTCTTAATGAAAACTGGCGTATCGAAAGCGACAGCCCGCGGATTGACAGAACAGATGGAAGCCATTGAGTTTGCTCGTTTCGCACGAGCCGGTGACGCCGGTGACCTTCAACAAACTGTGCAGCGAGTCAATGAATTGATTAGCCAGATGGAGGCCGAAGGTCAATGAAGTACGTTTTGGGCTTTTGCCTGGCAATCGTCTATTGGGTCGGTTTGGCAAGCGCATCTCCGGGACTCGAACGCGCTCAAAAATCGTTTTGGTCGGGTAAATTTGGCACGGCTGCGGCAACCTATCGCAGCCTCATCGAGACGCATCCGAGGCAAGCCGATTTATGGTTCAATTTAGGGACTGCTGAAGCACAAGCGGGCCGTATGGGACAAGCAACCCATGCACTAGAAACAGCTCTTTGGCTGCAACCTGACCACAAAGATGCGCGCTTCAATCTCGATGCTGTCAAAGCATGGGTTCTAGATAAAGCACTGGCCCGTTCACAAGCCGGTACATTGGTTCTACCTGGTTCCGACGATTTGGGTACAGGTCTGCTTTCTTCAATCCCGCTGACGCCGATTCGAATCGCATTTGCTGTCTCGTGGTGCCTCTTATTTTCGTGTTGGTATTTACTCATGAGCACGGCGCGTCGAAGAGCAAGCCTGAGCCTCGTGCTGATTATCACGGGCCTCGTCGCTACCTGCGCCGGTGGGCTACTGATCTCTCGAAGTTACATTATTGACGATGCTAGATATGGGGTTCTTCTCGACGATACAACGGCGTACCGCGGGCCTGGGCAGCAATATGATACCCAGGCACAAGTCTCCAATAGCGTCAAAGTCAGGCTCGGCGGCGAGGACGGTAAGTGGCAGCAAGTCACACTACCTAACGGACAGGGCGCATGGATTAGAAGTGAGCATGTCGCCCAGATCGGCACCGGCAACTAGATGCCTTTATACAGGTGGCTAGGCCTCTCGACGCCATAGGGCACGAAGTCCCAAAATCATGAGCAGAGCCCACCAACTCAACCCACTTCCGCTGGAGGATTGAAGGTCACAATTGCACCCGGATACAGCTTCCGGTTCGGCCGCGGCAGGGGTGTTTGGCGTTGGATTCTGTAGACCTGAATCGAAAGCACCTGGGTTATTTCCAACGGTGGAATCGAAGGCCGAGTCAAGTGGCATTCCAGCATCGCGCTCAGGCCCGGGCGTAAGTGGTGGGTCTGACCGATGCTCATAGACACACTGTCGACTGCCATTGACGACAATGCAGACCTGCCCTGGAGGACAATCTTGGTCTCGGCATCCGTTAAATATGCATTCTCCGTCCACACAGGTCTCACCATCTCGACAGTCAACACCGGCGCAAGGGTCTCCGATACAATCGCCTAGGACACAAGCTTGACCCTCGGGACAACGAACGCCACCACACGGATCCGGTTCACACGCTCCATCAACGCAGGATTCAAAGAGTGGGCAAGCCACCTCGGCACAACTGGGGATGCACTGCCCATCTCGACAAAACTCACCCAAGTCGCAGTCCGCAGATGCACATGGATCAGGAACACACTCTACACCGTTGCAAATGGATCCATCAGCGCAGCCGGTCGTGACACAATCGTCGGGTTGACATTCACCAAGCCAGCACCTCTGGCCTTCGGGACAGGCGGGCGCGCCAGCACATGGATCAGTGCATTGGGCAGTCATCGGGTCACAAACCTGGCCGAGTGGGCACACCACGCCATCACAGGGCCGCGTACATAAGTTTTCGGCGCGATTACAAATTAGGCCTTCACCCAAACATTCGTTGCCCGCGCATGGGTCACGACATTCACCCTCGAAGCAGACTTCATTGTCGGGACATGGGTCGTCCTCATCGGTTTCGCCATCACAATCATCGTCGATACCATTGCACAGTTCTTCATCGAGGTCCGTACACCGTCCACACGCACCGATCAGATTTTCATCGATCAGTTGGTCACAATCGTTGTCCAGGCCGTCGCAGACTTCTTCTGCGGGACTGAAATTTGGGTTACATACGATCATCCCATCGATGCATGCACGCGTGCCTTCAGCACAGAGGCCTGTCTGCCCCGTTGCGCACGGTCCAGGCGCGACGGCACCAGCCCCGTTGGGCCCTTCATCAATGCGTTCGTCACAATCGTTGTCGAGTCCATCACACAGGTCTTCCATTCCATCTGGCGTACAGACATATGGGTCGCAGGCATCACCAATCGTATCGCCGTCTTCATCGAGCTGGTCAGGATTTTCGACATCCGGACAATTATCACAAGGGTCACCAACGCCATCACCGTCTTGGTCTGCCTGATCTGGGTTGGCGATATCGGGACAGTTGTCCTCGACATTACACAGCCCATCGTCGTCTTGGTCGATGATACAAACACCCCCAAGCGACCGCTGGAGAACGAGAATTGAAAACGCCGTTGCTGATGTATTGTTCCAGGCCCGTGGATTTGACCAGCCCCCATTTCCGTTTTGGTTATTGACGAGCCACCATGCGAAATCATAATACCAACGTGGCGATTCTTCCGGATAGCCATCTGCAGCCGGATCACGAACCCCACCGATCTCTTCCGAGAACAGGAAATTTCCGCTGCCATCATCGCCGGTCACCTCAAACCCTTTGGCCGCGGCCCAGAGATAATAATATTGGCCGGGCCAGCCGTTGATCTGAATAATGCTGTCGTATCGATAGTTGTTGCGCATCCAGCTCAAACTGCGCTGAACGTCTCCATCGCCAGTGACACGGCCGGCAAGCCGGTAGGTCCAAAGACCTGAGGCGCTCATGGTCGACGTGGACCGATAGTTTCCACCACTTCGGTATTTATGCCCACCGTCCCCGTTTTGCGTATTTCGTATGAACTGAGCTGCGTTCGGTAGTGTTGAGTCAGCATTTGGAATTAATGCTGCTGCTGCAGATAGGCCAGCCATGGAAAATTGAGCTGTCGACAAATCTCCGCTGTTGTCTGGCGTTGTGTAGTTCCAACCACCTTGATTTGACCCCTGTCGCCCCTGAGTCCGCTGAAGAGCATTGACGCCATTTCGGATGGCCTCACTCACCGGCATGTTGCCGTTGACGTTGTCAGGGCCTCCCGTCACCAGGTAGAGGCTCATGCCCATCAGGCAGGAGCCCGTCTGATACGAATTGGGCGTATCGTTATTGAATCCCGGGATCGAGTTCATGCAGTAACGGATTCCGCGCTGCACGCGGTCTTTATCTTCGTTATTCATGCCCGCATAGCCGACGGCCGGCGCATTCCAATCCGGTCCAGCCCGACGCTCCAAGAAGCACAAGATCGCGAGTCCAGTTGGCTCGCCCCAGCCACCATTGCCTCCCTGAGAGTTGCGGAGGTTATCTAGACCCCGTTCGATTGCCGTGTTGACTTCGATGCCAAAGGGCGTGAGCAATGCGCTCGCTTCTAGTGGTACACACAGCATCACCAGCATCGCTACGTGGACTTGCAATCGCTTCACAACCAACTCCCATCACCACCGACCTCGCTCTTACAGGCTGGTCACCGGCGTCTCTATTTCACCAAATGTGTTCACCCAGATTTCTTGTGGGCTATGCAATACAAGAATAATGCCAGACCAAGCGGTCTGCGGCAAATCGAGATTGTTGACTTGGACCTCTTTTTTCAGACAAAACGAGGCCTGGGCATGAGGTCATCAAGACCCACCTGTGAGACCTCGACAGCTGGGGTATTCAGAGACCACCTCGAGCCCGTGACCTGCTCGTGGTCGGTTTTGGGAATCTGTTCGTCTAGGGGACGATGTCATTTCGAATCGTTAATTTAGACCTTCAGATGGGGAACGATCCGGACCTTTTTGCCAAAAGATGAATCGACACCAGTGTCGACTCGCAACGTTTAGAAGCCTGGACTCGGACGGTCAAACTAGGTTAAACCAGAACGCCCAAGCGAACTGTGTTTAGGAGTCATCGATGAAGTTAACAACATGGCTAGCATACTTCGCAATCTACATTGGCTGTCTGGTCGGTTGTGAACCTGTCTCCAACCTGGAAACCAAGACAACTCGCCTAGAAAGGCCCATTGTAAACGGTGCGATTGAACGGGGCTTCGAGGGCGTTGGCGCAATGACCATGAGAGCGCGGAACGGGGTGTTCATCGGTCACTTCTGTAGTGCTGTCTTAATTGCACCCCGATGGGTTCTAACAGCAGCTCATTGCATCACTGGGGCCCAAGAGCAAGCACGAGAACTTGGCTTCAGACTCCGACCAAACGACATGTTCTTCATGACTGGCCCAGATGCAAGACCCAACATTCTGGGAGCCCCGATGAGAAGCGGAACGCTGTATCAAATTGACGAGTTCTGGATGCATGAAGGATACGATCGGAACGAAGGGCAGACCGTTTCGATCAGTCTGAACGACATTGCCATCGTCCGACTTACGGAGGCAGCAGAGGCTGAACCGTTTCCCATCAATCGAGACCCCATCGACAATCTTGTGGGGCAAGGGATTACCTATGTCGGTTACGGCGTGTCGAATCCAGATGGCGAAAGCGACTCCGGACAAAAAAAGAGTGCCGTCCTTGAAATGGGCGGCGTCTCGTATTCGGCCTATCTCACAAACCACAACCGGCAAGGCGTCTGCTTTGGAGATTCAGGGGGACCAGGGCTCGCCAATATCGGCGGTCAATGGCGTGTCGTAGGCATCAACAGCTCCGTCGCTGGAACCAATCCGCCATGTCTAACTCAGTCATTTCAAGCACGCGTGGATGCTTTTCAAACGTGGATCGATGCGCGTATGGGGCTTGCGCCAGATTGCAGCCAGGGCGACGTCTGCTTGTGCGGCCAAGCTTGTATGAACAATGGTGTGTGCGACCATACGCGCTGTGCGACCGGCACATGCCGTGATATCACAGATTGCCTTCAGAATTGCGACAGTGCCGGCGGCTGCCAATTTAACTGTTTGAATAGTGGATCCGAAGCGGCTCAATCACACTATTATCAATTCTCGCAATGTTTGAATGACCGCTGCCCTGAGCCATCTACCCGCTGCATCCGAGATAGATGCGCTGCCAGTGCCGAGCTCTGTCTACCCGATGGGTTTGGCGAAGAGGGTACGGCCAGCTGCGCTGAGCTGTACGCCTGTGTTCAAAGGTGTAGTGATGCGACATGTGCACAAACATGCTTTCAAACCGGGCGTTATGATAGCCAAGACCTATTTTTGGCACTGAGTGAGTGTCAAAGTAATGCCTGCAGCAACCTGATGAATGACAACTTGGCTCGCCAAGCGTGTATTTTTGAGACGTGTCGTCCACAATATCTGGCGTGCCTGCCGCCAGACAATTGCCGGATGACAGGAGGGGATTGTCCCGCACAATTCGCATGTGTAGCCGAACAATGGGGTTCCACGTACTGCAGAGAAACCGAAAGTCAGCCGATTGGTGCAAGCTGTTTTGCGGGACGAACAACTTGCGTCGATGGCGCGGTTTGCCGATTTGCAAACGGAGGAACAACCTGTGTCGAGAATTGCTATCAGGATGCCGATTGCAGCAACGGCCAAAGGTGTGACCTTTATCCAGACTCAGCGGTCGAATTTGGTCGGTGCGTCGGTGAGCGAGAGTGTGCCGACTCCGACAATGACTCTGTCTGCGACGATGATGATTGCGCGCCCCAAGATTCACAGCGACGACCGGGTGCTGCGGAAGCCTGTAACAATCAACTCGACGATGACTGTGATGGTGTCATCGACGAGGGATGCGATGCGTGTGTTGATAGTGACCAAGATGGTTTCTGCGCACGAGATGATTGCCGCGATGATAGGCCTGACATCAACCCTGGGACAAGTGAGCGATGCGAGGACCAACAAGACGATGATTGCGATGGGCTCGTCGACGAGGGCTGTGGCTTTGCGGAGACGACGCCTGATGGGGGTGTAGCCAATGGCGGTGGGTTTATCGTCATCAATGGAAGGCCAAAATCCTCAGGCTGTGTCGTCAGTGGACACGCTGGCACGGGGCTCAATCCACTCTTCTGGTTCTTGATGGCTGTATTAAGTCACCGTCGACGCCGCGCTATTTAACCGACTCATCTACTTTTTTTCGATTGTCACGGACTGTGCCCCAGGTTTGGTCCGCTTTAATGATCACCCTGAATCGCTCTTCAGTCTTATCGGCGAGCGGACTTCTGTAGACCAGCTTGACGTCGTGCGGCCCAGCTTGGAGTCTGAGATCGATAATCGGCGTCCAGCCGCGCCTAAGTCCGTCAATGAATACTTCCGCTGCGGGTTTACTGTTTAACCGGAGTTGCCCAAATCCTCGACTCGGTCCTGAAACAGCCTGCCGTGTCACCTCGATCGGGCCGCGTCTCTGTTCCAAGCGTTGCGTGCCCAAACGCGCCTCAAAAACGCTCTTTGTGTTTTTCACCTTGGGTTTCGACGCCCTGTTTGGCTGCGAATGAGGCTTTTTATTTTCACTTTGAACTGATGAGCGTGTGCGCGCTGAGCCCATTGTTCTTGTCATCTTCGATGGTCTTTTAAGACCCTTCGATTTAGGGCCTGAGGTGTGTTGGCGGTCTGTCGGCTTGCGGTTTTCATCCGACCGGTGCGTACGGCTCTCGACCCTTAAACCAGCCTGTGCAGTCCTCGGTCGTATGGACTGGCCCTCAGCGACCCGGCTCTCGTCTTCCTTGATTAGATTGGACTTCGACGGTGACGTTTGACGCGAAGAGTTGCCAGACGTCGGGACAGCCTGACCTGTTTCGGGTCGAACCTTTGTCTTCAGGGTAGGCTCGACATCGCGTTTGACCAACACCTGATAGCCAACATAGCCTACACCGGCAAAAGCAAGGGCTGCGCACAAGAAGACACTCGCTGACACCACCGATGCGCGTTTTCTTCCCCGACCTAAACCATCGTCGGCGACGGACGGTCTCTTCGGTGGCGTGGGGGACGTAAATGAGGGCGGTCTTGGCTGTCTTTCAATGGGCTCCAGTTCGGCCAATGTCTGCCCCAATAAGACCAGGAGCTCACGAGATTCCTGGCAGCCTAAAAGGTATTTCGCTTCAGCTGCGGTCATCTCCGCGCCTTCGACAATTTCAGCGAATCGCTCATCACTGAGGGGCTCGCCAACAACGTCATGGTCTTTCAGTGCAGCCGCCAAATCATGCTCTAGTTGGTTCATTCCCATCAACCCCCCCCGTCCTCGAGCAAAACACGCAGTTTGTCCAAAATCCTCATTTTGCGCATCCTGATGGCTGATTTACTTTGGCCCGTTGCCAGGGCCACGTCCGTGGCGTTGAGACCATCGACATAAAAGAGTTTGAGACAAAGCTGCTCATGTTCCGGCAGGCCAGCGATGGCTTGCTTGAGCATGGAGACGGACTGAACCTGAGCGGCATGGTCTTCTGGAGTGACGGTATCCAGGTCTGGTACCAACGCAAGTGTGACATGACCACGACGATCTCGGCTTCGTTTTGAGAACTGCCGCTGAAAATATCGAAGCGCGACCGTAGAGAGCCAAGTGGTAAAGCGTGCGCGCCCTGAATAAGTTCGGAGACGCCGCCCCTGGTCATCGAACAAAAATCCAATAAAATCTTGGACATAATCATCCGCCTCCACCGGCTGCGAAGGCCTCCAACGTGCGAAGGCCCGATTAAATGCATGCAGAATCACAGGCCGATACTTGGAATCAAATTCCAATACGGCTGTTGCTTCGGCATCGGATAATGCTCGGGCGAAGGCCAGATCGTCGCTCGCTGAGTTTTCCGAATTCATGACACCAATCTAGAGTCGAGGCAGAACCAAAGTGTCACAAATCGCCTCGTCCCAACATTCGATCTCCATCGGCCGCAGCCGTTGAAGCATTGAAAAAGCATCATCTTTCGTCGCATCACAGGTTCTTTTGAGGCTTGGTTTGGTGGGTTTGAAACTCGAATGGAATGAACTGCCTCAAAAAATCACCTCGTGTTCAAATTCGGTCCCGTGGTGGTGCAACTCAGGTGCCACAAGCGCGATGGTACAGCACATCTTAAAACGCCGAAAAATCAATTAAAAGGCCGACGCCAAAAGTTGGATGATCGCGTCCCCATCCGCCTTAGTAACTACATTTTGAGTCACTTTTTAGACCAGAAGTTAGATTGCGTGGGCATCAACCTGGGACTAAGATTGGAGAGACTGAGAAATTTTTATCCGCTAGAGAAGCATCTAGCGAGTTCGGAGAGGGCATGGCTGCAACTGAAGCCCGAATTCGGGAAATTGGAGAAGATTTGTTCCGCCGGATGCGTGGAAATACGCCCGGTGTTTTCAACAAGGCCTGGTGGAGTGGACAAATCCTCGAATGGGCGATGAAGGATCCAGATTTCAAAACTGAAATGTTCAGATTTGTCGATGTATTTCCCGTCTTGACATCGCCCGAAGAAGTCAACAGGCACATTCGAGAGTATCTACTCAAGCCTGGGATTAAAGTACCGACGGTCATCAAACTGGCACTAAAGAGCGCAAATCTTGGCAAGATGGCCATGCGCATGGCAACAGCCCAAATCACAAAAAACCTTGAAGGTATGGCCAAGAACTTTATCGTGGGGACCGACGCGGCCAGCGCACTGCCGACCCTCCGTGAGCTTCGAAAACAAACGCAGGCGTTTACCGTAGACCTTCTTGGCGAAGCCACGGTAAGCGAGGTTGAAGCGGCCGAATACGCGGCTCGCTACGCTGCCTTAATCGATGGCCTCGCCGCTGAATGTGCAAACTGGAAAGAATCAGAATGCCTCGATTATGACGACAAAGGGATCATCCCGCGAGTTAACATCTCCATCAAAGTCAGTGCCATGTACAGCCAGTTCGACCCGCTGGACTTCGATCGAAGCGTGGAGGCTGCGGCTCAACGTCTTCTACCTTTATTTCAGAAAGCAAAAGCCAAAGGCGTGTTCCTGAATTTAGATATGGAGCAGCACAACTGTAAGGACATCACCCTCGCCTTATTCCAACGTGTTTTGGAGGATCCTAGCCTAGATGGCTTTGACGACGCCGGCGTTGTCATCCAAGCCTACCATCGTCAGGCGGTGTCGGATCTGGAGTCACTGATCGGCTGGGCGAGGCTCACCAACAAACGCATCACCGTGCGACTCGTCAAAGGGGCCTATTGGGATTATGAGACCGTAAAAGCAGCCCAAGAAGGTTGGGCAAGCCCGGTCTGGCTCAATAAAGGGGACTCGGACGTTTGCTTTGAAAAATGCGCGGCACTCATGCTTAAAAATCATCAATACATTCGCAGTGCAATCGGCAGTCACAATGTCAGGAGCCTCGCGCATTCCATCGCGACTGCGGAAGCACTCGGCTTGGCACCCAATGCCTATGAAATACAGTGTCTGTACGGCATGGCCGAACCGATCAAAGCTGCGTGTATCGAGAGAGGTCACCGAGTACGTGTGTATTCGCCCGTCGGTGAACTCATTCCAGGGATGGCTTATTTGGTCAGACGGCTCTTGGAAAATACCAGTAATGAGAGCTGGCTGCGTCAGGGGTTCAACGACAACCTATCCGTTGACCAACTGCTCGCCAAACCAACAGCAACTGATCATGACCCAATGCTCAGGAAAGTGCCGGATGGATGTACTGATGTCGCTGAACCAGGGCCACTTTTGAATGAACCGCTTCGAGATTTTACAAAAGCGAGTGCCAGACGCGAATTCCGCGACGCGTTAAACCAAGTCCAGGACAGCATTGGTGGTGTCCTTGGCCCTGTGATTTCAGGGGAGACCGTCGAGACTGGCAGTACACTCGACAGTGTTGATCCGGCGAATCCGTCATCATCCATTGCAACTGTACACCTCGCCGGAATCGACGAAGCAAATCAGGCTTTAGAACGAGCAAAAACCGCATTTCCAGAATGGCAGAAAACAGCGGCCCGCACGCGTGCCCTGCTCCTGTTCAAACTCGCTGATGCGATGCGTCAAAAACGAGATCAGCTCTCGGCCCTGATGGTACTAGAAGTGGGCAAAACGTGGCGTGAAGCAGATGCAGATACCGCGGAGGCAATCGACTTTTGCGAATATTATGGCCGTGAAATGCTGAGACTCAGCAAGCCCCGATTGATGCAGAATTTACCCGGTGAGTTGAACCATCTAGCCTATCGTGGTCGAGGTGTGACTGTCGTCATCGCACCCTGGAACTTTCCACTGGCCATCTACTGTGGAATGGTGAGTGCTGCACTGGTCACAGGCAACACAGTGATTGGTAAACCAGCCGAACAATCCATGGCAATCGCCGCTGAATTCATGAAGATTGCCTTGGATGTAGGAATTCCCCCAGATGTACTTCATTTCCTACCTGGTCGCGGTGAAGTCGTCGGTGATTATCTGGTCAGACATGCCGATGTCGCAAATGTGGTCTTTACGGGCAGTCGTTCAGTCGGACTGTCTATTTGGGAAGCTGCAGGCCAAACCCATCGAGGGCAAGCTGCATTAAAAAGGGTCGTCTGCGAGATGGGCGGTAAGAACGCAATCATCGTTGATAGCGATGCAGACTTAGACGAGGCCGTACTCGGCGTCATTCATTCCGCATTTAGCTTCGGAGGACAGAAATGCAGTGCATGTAGCCGAGTGATTATCCTGAGTGAGAACTACGATGCGTTTGTACCCAGGCTTGTCGAAGCGACACGCAGCCTTCAGGTCGGCCAACCGACTGACGCGGGCAGCGCGTTAGGTCCACTTATCGATCGAGAATCTCAAAACCGGCTAGACGCTGCCATCGATGACGCAGCTCAGCGTGGGGTTCCGATCATTTTCCAGCAAGAGAGCAAACCGACGGAGGGCTTTTTTGTTGGGCCGACAATCATCGGGCCCGTCGATCCAAAAGATCCACTTGCACAAGATGAATTTTTTGGTCCCCTCATTGTGTTGATCAAGGTGGACAGTTTTGAAGACGCCGTTGCCGTACTCAATGACACCGATTATGCACTGACTGGGGGCTTGTTTAGTCGGTCACCAAGCCGAATTGAGACGGCAAGGCGCGAGCTTAGAGTTGGTAATTTGTACATAAACCGGACCATCACGGGGGCCGTTGTCGGCCGTCAGCCGTTCGGCGGCGGTCAAATGAGCGGTGGGGGCACGAAAGCAGGCGGGCCAGATTACTTACTTCATTTCCTAGATCCGTTTACCATCACCGAAAACACCCTCCGACGGGGTTTTGCGCCCGATACCGATGAATAATGCTGACACCCGTCTATGGGAGGTCACTTTGAGCCGAGGCGTTGGCTTTAAGATTCATGGCGATGGTGGGCGAATTCGGCTGTGCACGCCATATGCCAAACCGACCTGGAATCGCTTCGGATGGGAGTTTAAACACGATATTGACAGCAAGCGTCCGCGTGCTGTAAGAAAATCGTTAGAAAAATCGAACCCTCAGAATGACTGCGGATTAGTTGATGAAATTAAGTGCTGATCGACTTCGCATATTGCGTGAACGCGTGCTGCTCTTCGATGATTTCCGAGATGAGGAAATCTTAGACCTTTTGCAATTCGCGAAGAAAAAAGGATTCACAAATGGGGATATCCTTGTTCATGAAAATGACAAAACGACCAGTATTTTCATTATCATCAGCGGTCGAGCTGAAGTCGTTCGTGACCATCATGATGGACCCGAGGTCTTGGCCCTTTTAGAGCCTGGGTCTACAGTCGGAGAAATGGCGATGGTGGATGGGGCCCCTCGGTCGGCTCGCGTCGTGGCACGTGGCGATGGAGTGGTCTTGATTGTGGAGGCAGATCTCGTCAAGAACGTCGATCACCCCATTCTTCAAAAGTTCTATAAGAATCTTTCATCGATCTTGGTGCGAAGACTGCGCGCTGCCAATAAAAAACTGGAAGCGGTGGCGGCGCGCGGGTTAACCGGAGCCAGTCTAGGTAAGCTCAAGCAAGCCGACCTATCGGGGGTTGATCTAAACGGTCTGCGCGCGAAGCGAATCAATCTCGCTGGCGCAGACCTGCGCGCAGCAGATTTGAGAGACGCCGACCTCAGGGGTGCTGATCTTCGCGGTGCTCGCCTCGATGGTGCCAATTTGAAGGGTGCGAGCGTGAGCCGTGCGCGGCCTCCAGAGACCGAAGCGCCCAACGGGCCCGACGACACCGAGTTCAATGAATCAACTGAACACTACTGGGAGCGCTTAATGAAAAGCCTCGCTCAAAGAGCCCGAACCAACGACGATACTGACAACTAGCCCGACACACAGCACAAATTCTCAATGGACCAACGACCATCCGGCTCCGCGCCGAGGCACGACTGATTTGTACCTCGGTTAAAGTGAGAATATAGACCGACTCGCCGATAGTCCTTGACGGGACATCGGTGCCGATGGTTCATCAAGTTTATAGCCAGGGACTTCGTAGGAGATAGACTACTGTGTACGGCGTGATTTCCGCAGGTTCGACCCCAACAGCAGAGACGGGTGCAAAAATCTTAGCCAATGGCGGCAATGCAATCGATGCCGCCGTGGGCGCCTGCTTTGCCGTAGCGGCTGGAGAACCCACTCTGACCAGTCTTGCTGGTGGCGGAATGATGATGGTTCATTCTGCTCGGACGGGTCAGACCATTGTCCATGATTTTTTTGGGAACGCGCCTAGGCTGGCCCAAGGAGAGGTTCCTCATCTTGATTTCTACCCCATCAAACTGGACTATGGGCCTACAACTCAAAAATTCTATGTAGGCCAAGGCGCGGCAGGGGTGCCGGGGGTTATACCTGGATTATGTCTCGCGCTTGAGCGGTGGGGAACACAACCACTCTCGGAGGTCATTAAACCCGCCTGCGCACTCCTCAGAAATGGAGCTGTCATCGGTGCAGGGCAAGCCGCTCTCGCCCAATTTTTAAAGCCGATCTTGACGGAGACAGCCGCGAGCCGAGCGATTTTTGCACCCGAGGGCGACTATTTAGATATTGGCACTCGATTCAGACTTCCCGTGTTGGCCGACACGCTCGAAGACATGGCTGACCAAGGCTGGAAAACATTCTACGGGGGCCACTTTCGCAATCTCATTCTAGACCAATTTGGGCCCGATAATGGCGGTTTACTCACTGCCGAAGACTTGAACGATTACGCTGTCATCGAACGTCTCCCGCTGGTGCTCGATGCAGGAGGCGGTCAACTCCACACGATTCCACTCCCTGCTGCGGGTGGGCCTATGATTGGATTAATGCGTCAGCTCTTCAAGCTTGACGCATCCGCAGCGGCCACCCGAGAACGACGCCTCTGTGCCGCCATGGCGACTGCGGACTGCGCAAGATTACACGGACGACTTAAGAACGATGATACAGATCGTGAATGGTGCAGGCGAGACTATCTGGAACGAGTCACGGGCTCTGTTCAAGGACCGAGCCAATCTGGAGGACCATCGTGTACCACACACATCAGTGTCGTGGATGCTGCGGGAAATGCTGTGGGCGTCACCTTCAGTCATGGGGAGAGTAACGGACGGCCAATTGGGAACACCGGCATCATGATGAACAATTTTCTGGGCGAAGAAGATCTCTTGCCTAAGGGACTTGGCACGGCAACGCCTGGTCAACGATTGGCGACGATGATGTCGCCAACGATCGTCTCAGCAGACGATGGATCTATGTTTGTCATGGGAACGGGCGGATCCAACCGAATTCGGACGGCTATCCTCCAAGTTCTCGGACGAATTCTCGACGAAGACATGGCGCCTGCCGATGCTGTCAAAGCACCGCGTTTACACTATGAGTCAGGCGTTTTAAATGCCGAAATATTTGACGAATCTCAAAGAGCACGGTTTGACGGTATCGACACAAAAGCCTTCGTTCCCTTCAATAAGCCGCACATGTTTTTCGGGGGCGTGAATTGTGCAGCCCGAATGGCCAACGGCGACCTAACCGGGGGGGCTGACTCGAGGCGTGGTGGTCACTGTATCGTGGTTTAACTTAGGCAACCCGGCGCGATTATAGATGCGTCTCCAGCACTCAAGTCCGCTGTCGGCGTGCCGCGATGCCCGCACCTATCAGTCCCAAGTAGGGCTCTGTGACGATCCGAATCGGTACGCCCTGCATGTAATTCCGATAGCGGCCTTTTCGATGAAAAGCATCGCGGAAACGCGCTTTGACAATCGGTAAGATCTTGGGCGGGATTCCACCTGAGATATAAACTGAACCTGCAGCACATTTCAGGGCGAGGCTCGCGGCTTCATCGGCCAATACATCGACAAACATGTCGATGGTTTCGATGGCGATCGGACAGCCTTTTTCAAGGGCTAATTTACTGATTGCAGCAGCCCGATTATCGCTCTCTTCAACAGATGGATGGATGGCCGCCTCACCCCTGAGAACATCGTAGACATTGACGATTCCCGGGCCGCTGACAATGCGCTCAACGCTGACATGGTCAGGCCAACGCTCCAGCAACTTGATCAACACTTGGATCTGGCGTTCGTCTTTCGGTCCAAACCGCACATGACTTCCCTCACCCGCGACAGGAAACCACTCATTGCCAGTCCAGATACACATGGCCTCACCTAGCCCTGTTCCAGCCCCAATGACCGCGATGTTCCGCCTTTCTGGTTGCGGTATTTCGTCCAGCGGGATCCAGGATTGGGGACTGAGATGAGGGACGGCATAGGCTTGAGCGTGGAAATCATTGAGTAAGAGCACTGGTTTATCGAGACGATGAGACAAAGCATCCCCACACAGGGTCCAGTCAAAATTCAGCATTCTGACTGTTTGGTCCTGGACGGGTCCGGCAATTCCGATGCTGACGCCCGCGACGTCAGGATTACGACGGACGAGGTCTTCAACAAGGTCATCGATTTGGTCAACATCCTTGTTCAAGTACAGCTCAAGGCGACTGATCGACGACCCGTCATAAACGGCAAAACGAGAATTTGTCCCGCCGATATCTCCGACTAAGATGCGCACGACGCCTCCACAGAAATACATCAAACCAAGCAACTCAAAACGAATGTGCGAGGCCCACATAAGGCAATCGAAGCCTGTGTACAAGTCCGTTCGTGCATCTGAGTTCAATTTGTCACTCAATTTTCGCAAATTTAGCGTTTAATGAAGTCCAATATCGATGCCCAATACCTCTCGGCGTGCATGGACAGGTCATTATGCCCGGCATCAAACAATTGCAGAATGCCATCCTTCGATGCATCAGCAAGTCTCTGACCGTGGGCCACGGGAACAATCGAATCGGACCGGCCGTGCATGATCAAAATGGGGCAGTCTAACGTTTTGAGTACCCGCTCTGAATCGAAAGGATCGAGGACAAGAAAACCGGGGATCAGCATCCGTGCAGCAATACTCCGAATGCTGGCAAATGTACTCTCTAAGATCAGGCCTCTCGGTGGATGACGATTCGCCAGGCCTGTCGCAACCCCCCCGCCAAGGGACCGTCCATGATAATAGAATCGATCGGCTGTAAATCCATATCGATTTATCAGCAACGCTCTCAACTCGACAGCATCATCGATGAGTCCCGATTGGCTAGGTGAGCCAGCACTTCGTCCATATCCGCGGTATTCCATCAATGCCACACTCAATCCTGCGGCGAGATAGGGGCGGATATGGTCGGTCAGGTCGTCGATAAGTTCGGCATTCCCATGGAAAAATAGGACAATTGACTGCATTGACGTCCGATGGGGCTCTTTGGGTTTCATGAGCCACGCTTCGACACCGTCATTCGGCTGTCCCAGCCAAAGTTGCTCAATGCCTCGAGGGGGACGGTCGTCTTTGCTCACGTCAGGTAAGAGATGCGTCGGAAATAGGATCCGCCGCTGGAACGCAAGAATCACCAAGACCGTCAGCGCGATGATGATTAAGCTGGTCCAAAACAACTTCGACACAAATCCTCCAACGGTTAATTTTGGCATGGGTTTTCGGCAGTGGTCTGTTCTAGCATAATCGATGCCGTTGCACCCTGCATTCACGAACGGTATGCTCCGCACCTTCTCGACTAGAATCTAAAGGACACTGAGCAAAATGGCCAAGTATGACCCTTCGATCATCGAACCCAAATGGCAGGCGTATTGGGACAAAAATAAGACCTTCCGTGTCAATGATGATACCTCAAAACCGAAGTATTACTGCCTGGATATGTTTCCATATCCATCCGGGTCGGGGCTTCATGTTGGGCATCCCGAGGGCTACACGGCCACGGACATCATGTGTCGCTACAAACGGAAGTGTGGCTACAACGTTCTCCATCCCATGGGGTGGGACGCATTCGGTTTACCCGCCGAACAATACGCGCTCCAGACCGGGACGCATCCTGCGGCAACAACAGCCAAGAACATCGACACGTTTAGACGTCAACTCAAAATGCTCGGCTTTAGTTACGACTGGGATCGCGAAGTCAACACGACTGATCCAGATTACTACAAGTGGACCCAGTGGATCTTTTGTGAATTATACAAAAAGGGTCTGGCATACATTGCAGAAGTCCCCGTCAATTGGTGCCCTGAACTCGGGACAGTACTCGCCAATGAAGAGGTGATCGATGGGAAGAGCGAGCGGGGCGGTCATCCGGTCATTCGTCGCCCGATGCGGCAGTGGATGCTGAAGATTACCGAATATGCTGACCGTCTACTCGATGATCTCAAATTGGTTGATTGGCCAACTGGCACTCGAGTGATGCAAGAAGAATGGATCGGGCAAAGTTTCGGTGCTGAAGTCGACTTCAAGGTCAACGACCATGATGCTCAGGTCACGGTCTTTACGACCCGTCCAGACACTCTGTTTGGTGCCACCTACATGGTTCTGGCCCCTGAGCATCATCTCGTCGAAAAAATCACGACGGACGAGGCGTCTGCGGAGGTGGGGGCTTATGTAGAGAAAGCCGCCCGCCGGTCTGAACGAGACCGTGTACAGGACGTCTCGACTAAAACCGGCGTATTCACAGGTGCGTACGCAACGAATCCAGTGAATGGGGACAGCGTTCCAATCTGGATTAGCGACTATGTCTTAGCCTCATACGGGACCGGTGCAATCATGGCAGTTCCGGGCCACGACCAACGAGACTGGGACTTTGCCAAGACCTTTGATTTGCCTATCGTTGAAGTCATTTCTGGGGGCAACATTGATGAAGCTGCCTATGTTGGGCAGGGCGAACTGATCAACAGCGAGCTCTTAAATGGCCTGTCTGTCGCGGACGCGAAGAAGACCATCATCGAGTGGCTGGAATCCAATCAAGCCGGCAAAGGGACGATTAATTATAAGTTGCGCGACTGGTTGTTTTCTAGGCAGCGTTACTGGGGCGAACCCTTCCCCATCATCCATGCTGAAGACGGTGAAATCATTCTCGCCGAACAATCTGAACTCCCGATCAGATTACCGGAGACGGAGAATTATAAGCCGTCTGGAAGCGGCGAGAGCCCACTTTCTAATGTACCCGATTGGGTCAATGTCACTCTGGAAGATGGGCGCAATGGCCGGCGTGAAACCAACACAATGCCGCAATGGGCGGGCTCATGTTGGTACTACTTACGCTACATCGATCCTCATAATGAAGAACAGCCTTGGGACCCCGAGAAAGAAAAGTACTGGATGCCAGTCGACCTCTATGTCGGCGGTGCAGAACACGCTGTGCTGCATCTGCTCTACGCGCGTTTCTGGCACAAAGTGCTCTATGATTTAGGCCATGTCAGCACGCCAGAACCCTTTATGAAACTCATCCACCAGGGCATTATTCTCGGGGAAGACAATCAAAAAATGTCTAAGTCACGGGGCAATGTCATTAACCCGGATGACGTGGTCACCGAGTATGGCGCCGATGCCATGAGACTTTTCGAGATGTTCATGGGTCCCCTGGAAGCGACCAAGCCATGGAAGACGGCAGGCGTCGATGGTGTCAGACGACTCCTCGACCGAATCTGGAGACTCGCGATCGATCCCGATACGGGCGAGCTTCGAGCTGACAACAAGCCTGCTCCAAACGACATTCAAAAGGCGCTCCACCGCACCATCAAGAAGGTCACTGAGGACATTGAAGGCATGCGTTTCAATACAGCCATCGCATCGATGATGGAGCTCACGAATTTACTGACGAAGTCCAACCACCATGGGCGAGAGACTTTAGAGATTTTAGTTCAATTAATGGCTCCATTTGCCCCACATTTCAGTGAAGAAGTTTGGGCGCGACTGGGCCATCCGGAAAGCATTGCTTATGTTAAGTGGCCGCAATTCGACCCAGCCTTGCTCATCGATCAGCTGCAAACATACGCCGTCGCCATCAACGGGAAAATGCGTGCACAAATCGAATTGCCTCGCGAGATTGCCAAGGACGCGGCATTGGCCCAGGCGCGCACCCTGGACAATATTCAACGGCATATCGAAGGCAAGACCATTCGAAAAGAAATTTTTGTCCCAGGTCGAATGATCAATTTTGTCGTCGGCTGAGGCGGCTCACACATCCAGCTTGGGTCGATGACCCCGCTATCGACTCTGTACGTACTGCTGGTAGTCAGCGACGATTTGGGCTTGTCCTGGGTGTCGCCCCGCCTCGACGATGGCTTTTCCACCGACGAAAACATCTCTGACAGCCTGGGTCTTCACGCCAAACATCAGCTGCGAAATGAGGTCGCCGGTGACGACGCCCGCCATGGACGGATGGTTCAAATCAACTGTAATAAAATCGGCAAGGTGTCCCGCCGCCAATCGGCCTGCGTTGACGCCAAGGGCGCGTGCGCCATGGCTGTGTAGCGAGGGCCAGAGGGTGCTTGCTGTTTGAAGTTTGGACACAGACTTTTCGTCAGATTGGGATACATAGCGCGCGAGGACATTGCGGCGTTCATCCCGTAGGCGTTGCTGATACTCGATCAGTCTCACATCTTGCCACAAGTCGATTTCGATCTGACTGTCAGACCCAACACAAATGGGCACACCGTGGGCATTGAGCAGGTGCGCCGGGACAAATCCATCGCCGAGGTTCTGCTCCGTCGTAGGACACAGGCAAACTCCGGTCTTGGAACGAGCCAGACGCTCAGCATCAGCCGCGTCGATATGGGTGGCATGAACAAGTGTGGTCCGCCGACCGAGCAGGCCCACATCATCTAAAACTGAAATAGGGCCTTTTTGATATTCGTCTCTGGACTGTGCGAGTTCTTGACGCTGTTCACAGGCGTGAATATGGATGACTTGCTCTGTCTGAGATGCCCGATCAGCAATCTCTCGCAACCAATCCGCCGGAACAGCACGAATGCTGTGGGGTGCAAAGCCAACGTCGACTTGAGGATGAGCACGCCAATGGGCATGCATAGCCTCTGTCCTGAGCAAATACCGGTCTAGAGTTCGGTCAACGAATCTGAGTTGACGGTCGACGAGCGGCCGATTAAAGCCGCCACGATGATATGCAACATTGAGCAGAGTAATCCGTAGGCCCACATCGAGTGCTGCTTGAATCACCCGATTGGCCAATTCGTTGGGATCAGCATATTCACGTCCATCAGGCTGATGGTGGATATAATGAAATTCACCCACCGTGGTGATCCCCGTGGTTGCCATTTCAAGAAATGCCATCTTGGAAACCACGCTGAGCTCATCGGGTTTGAAGTCTTCAGTTGCTCGGTACATCAATGTACGCCAACTCCAAAAGTCTTCGTCTGGTCGAGCCGAATCTAAATATTCTGTTCGACCGCGTAGAATCCGCTGAAAAGCATGGCTGTGGGCATTGACGAGCCCCGGCATAACGGCAACAGACCCCAAATCAATGTCGTAGGGTCCAGTGCCGACCTCGACAATCCGGCCGCCCTTGATGGTCAGGACACCACTTTCGACGATGCCAGAGTCTGCGATCACAAAGTCTGCTCGATAACGCTTCATAATAAACAGATTAGACGGAGTTGATACGTGTTGCCAGTTGATCCATTCATCGGGCTAGTGCAGGCTACAAGGATGAATACAAAACAGAATACCATCGCCTTGGTCACGGGTGCGTCGCGCGGCATCGGTCGGCGGATCGCAAAGGACTTGTCGAAAGCAGGCTATCGAGTCGTTTGCGCTGCACGCACGACATCGGCCGTTGATGACTTAGCTCGAGAAATTAATGGTGTGCCACTGACCATGGATTTGTCAGAAATAGACTCTATTAACAACGGTGTTGATTGGGTCGACGCCCATGTCGGCCCCATCGGCGTTCTGATCAACAACGCGGGCATTGCAACGAGCGCGCCCCTGACACAAACAACCCTTGATATTTGGACACAGACCATTCAGGTCAATCTCACAGCTAATTTTGTACTGACAAAGCGTTGCCTGCCGAAAATGGTTCAACACGGTGAGGGTCGGATTGTGTTTGTGGCAAGTAACGCTGGGCTGACAGGATATGCCTACACATCTGCCTACTGTGCATCGAAACATGGCGTGGTTGGCCTGATGCGTTCATTGGCCGCCGAGTACGCAAAAACCGGTGTGACCATCAACGCCATCTGCCCTGGATTTGTCGACACTGACATGACCACAGCAGCCATCGAAAAAATTAGTGATGCGACGGGTCGGGACGAGAATAACGCCCGTGTTGCCTTGGAACGAATGAATCCCCAAGGCAGACTCATTGGCGTCGATGAAGTCAGCCATGCGGTCATGAGCTTACTCCCTTATGAAGCGCGTGGCATCAATGGACAAACCGTCGTGCTGGACGGCGGACAGGTGATGAAATGAGTACGACAGAAATCATAAATCCAGATGGATGGCCCGCACCGAGGGGGTATAGCAACGGCATTATCGGTGAAGGTCGGATGCTCTTTATTGGTGGTCAGATAGGTTGGACAGCGGCAAATGTATTCGAAGATAAGACATTTTTAGGCCAATTTGACCAAGCACTTGAAAACACCTTGGCTGTCCTGAGAGCTGCGGGTGGAGACGCCTCTCACATCACGCGCATGACCATCTACGTGACCAATATGGACGCCTATCGGACATGCCTCAGGGATTTAGGTCCAATTTGGCGCAAACACATGGGCCGTTGGTACCCGGCAATGGCCCTGGTTGCCGTGACGGAATTGGTCGAACCAGACGCACTATTAGAAATTGAAACGACGGCGGCTTTGCCATTGGAGAAAGTGTGATGACCCCGAAACATTTTGATTTTGAGATTCAGCATCGAGTCGGCATCATTACATTAAATCGACCGAACCGACTCAATGCGTTGACGTTCGAAAGCTATGAGGAACTCAGGGACTTCTTCAGCTATTTGAACGGCCGGTCTGATATTGGTGCTCTCGTTCTTCGAGGTGCAGGGCGCGCCTTTTGTGCAGGTGGTGATGTCGATGACATCATCGGTCAACTGTTTTCTCGAGATATGCCTGGGCTCTTGGCGTTTACCCGGGTAACCGGAGCATTGATTCAAAACATCCGAAGGGTCAATAAGCCCGTAATCGCCGCAATCCAGGGTGCTGCAGTCGGTGCTGGTGCTGTGATGGCACTTGCCTGCGACGTCCGGGTGGTCGGGCCAAAAGCAAAATTTGGCTGCGTTTTCCCGCAAGTCGGTCTTTGCGGTGCTGACATGGGTTCCGCTTATCTCCTGCCAAGAATTGTTGGCTTAGGACACGCATCGGAATTACTGCTAACCGGTGAAATCATCCATGCTGAACGGATGAGGGAAATCGGCTTAGCCAACCACTTGGTTGAAGGCGATTCTGTGTTTGACCGGGCACTTGAGTTGGCGAAAACAATGGCAAATGGACCGGCATTCGCCAATGCGATGACCAAGAAAATGGTGGAGGATGAAGCACATTTATCCCTGGAAGAAGCCATTGAGGCAGAGGCTCAAGCACAGGCCATCTGTATGGCGCATCCCGATTTCCGCGAGGCACATGACGCCCGGGTGGAAAAGCGGTTTCCCAATTTTAAGGACTTTTCACAATGAAACACGCGCCGGAACCATCAACGGCTGACTTAGATTTCTTCTTCGATGAAGACCATCATGCCATCGCAGAAAAAGCGGCTCGTTTTGCATCGGAATGGACGCTGGACGACCAACGGGACGAAGATGAAGCGACCCTCAAGGCCGTTTCCCAACTGACTCAAGCTGGGCTCACCCAGTATTGCGTACCCGAACGATTTGGTGGCGCAGCCATCGGTCGACCAGACGGCCTCGACACCCGGGCATTGACATTAATCCGAGAGAGCCTTGGCTGGTCAGATGCCTTACTTGATACAGCGTTCGCGATGCAGGGCTTGGGCAGTTACCCAATCACTTTGGCAGGCACGACCCAACAAAAGCAAACCTATTTGCCTGCGGTACTGGCCGGTCAGTCTTTGGGCGCTTTCGCTTTGACCGAACCCAATGCGGGCAGTGATGTCGCCTCTATGAGCTGTTTGGCTGAAGCCTCGGGCGACAGCTACATCGTCAACGGCCAAAAGACGTATATCAGCAACGCGGGTATCGCAGGACAGTACGTCCTCTTCGCCAAGACGCATCCTGAAAAGGGGCGACGCGGTATGAGCGCATTCATTATCGAACCCGATGACCCGGGTCTGTCTGTGGAGCGCTTTGAGGTGATCGCACCACATCCCATCGGTACGTTGATTTTCGACAATTGTCGCATTCCTAAAAATCGCCTACTTGGACAGGAAGGCGATGGATTCAAGATTGCGATGGGCACACTGGATGTTTTTAGGACGACGGTTGCTGGTGCTGCCATCGGTATGGCTCAACGGGCTCTCGATGAAGGCCTTCATCGAGCTCTTGAACGGACACAGTTTGGCAAACCGATTTTTGAACAACAGCAAATCATGGCGTATCTGGCAGACAGCGCAACGGAACTCACGGCGGCGCGGCTTTTGGTTTTCAGAGCGGCCTATCGTCGCGACCTGTCTACTGATCGCGTGAGCTCTGAGGTCGCCATGGGTAAGTTATTTGCCACGGAAGCGGCCCAAAGAATTATTGACCGCGCTGTCCAAATTTTTGGTGGTCTTGGCGTGACCCGGGGCGTTGCGGTCGAACGCCTCTATCGAGAAATTCGTGCCCTGAGAATTTACGAAGGCACCAGCGAAATTCAGAAAGTCGTCATCGGTGCCCATTTGCGAAAGTTAGCCGCAAGCACCGACTAATCCATCAGACGGACGAGTTGTCCCTATGGATCGCCGCGACGACCGCAGTACAGTGTAGAGATTGGGTCGTCTGGTTCGTAACAGACCGGCATGCCCGGCGTGGTGTGGCAAGCCTCAACATCATCAGGCTCACAGTAGCCACCATCGATACATGTGCCGAGTGCTGCACAGTCTGGTTCCGGACGGGGCTCTGGCGCGCCGCAGTACATCACAGAGATTGGCTCGTCTGGTTCATAGCATACCGGCATGCCCGGCGTGGTGTGACAAGCCTCAACATCATCAGGCTCACAGTAGCTACCATCGATACACGTACCGAGTGCTGCACAGTCTGGTTCTGGACGGGGCTCTGCCGCGCCGCAGTACATCACAGAGATGGCCTCATTCGGTGCGTGACACACGGGCGACCCGGGGACGGCCTGACATGCATCTGAGCCCAGTGGCTCACAGTACCAGCCGTCTGGTGAGCATTCTCCAATCTGGTTGCATTGCGCGCCGTCTGGGCGGCAAAACCGGAGACTCATGGGGTCATCGATGGCATAGCAAATTGGCTGACCCGGCGTGGCTTGGCAGGCTGGCACATCGTCAGGTTCGCAGTAGGCACCATCGTCTTGGCACCGACCAGCCTCACCACATCGAATCGCCCCACAGACGGCCTGAGACCGTGGATGCTCGGGCGTAAAACAAACCGGTTGACCCGGCGTTTCATGACATTGGTCGTCATCTAAGGGTTCACACCAGCTTCCATTTGCCGCACAGAATCCGGTGGACTGACACTGAGCCGGTGGCATCCGGATTCCCGAATCGTCCCCGCTGGCGACATCACCAGCATCGACGTCATCCACCAAAGGTGCGCCAGCATCGGCTGTCTCTCCGCCGCGTACCGGTTCGGACCCTCCAGCATCAAACCCTGCCTCCAAGTTTGGTTCCAGGCTTGGCGTCGCAGCTTGGTCTCCAGGCACCTCTGTAGATCCCGACTGCATGCCCTCGAAACTGCCGGGGTCAGGCACGTTAGTGAACGAACATGCGCTGATAAAAACAGCGCATAAAAGACACAAAAAAGCGTTCATTCGAGCGGTCATTTGAGGTGTCCTTAAGCGATTTTACGAACTCGATGCTCCCACAAAAGAGCAAGTTAGATCCAGTTTAGAACGAGATGGTTGTATTCCCACACCCAATCCAGTCCCTCCTCAGCGTTGTTCTGGTTTAGCCTGTCGCTCAGCGGGCGTGGGAGCAGCCGATTTTTGCGTGTTCGGAATCCGTTGAATTTTTGGACTCGACGACGACCCACTTGTAGCTTTCGACGTCGATTGGTCTTTCTCTTTTGCCTTTGATGGAGTTTTTTTAGGGCCCAACCCCTCCTCTATCCTCAGCAAAACGAACTTACGATTGGCCCCAAACACTTCCTTGTACTGGCCTTTTAGATGGGCAGGTAAGTTGGGTTCTAATTCCGACTTGATTCGGCTCCGTTCCGTAAACAGGTAGAAGGGTTTCTTGTTTCCCCATAAATCGAGGAACGGTTTAAAATGTTTAGTTTCCATCGCTGGAAGTACAGTATTGGCAGAATAGAATGTCTCACCTCGCCAGTTGGTTCTAAACGCAACAACAGGCTCCTTGCACCATGCGACGGGAAACTGCTCTAACTTAGCTGGGATTCGACTGGCGGTCTGAATTAAATGCCTCTCGAAGTCTGCTCGTTCACCTGGTTGATAGCGCTCGCAATCGCCGTAATAGGTGTCCCACATCGTTTTCTGACTCCAGTCTTTGGCCACATCAGGCAGGTACGTGTGCAGACAAAAGAACAGGCATAAACCGCTCGAATAAAGCATGAACAGTAGGCCAGACTCCCGCATCCATGATTGGCGCGACGCCAACAGGATGAAACCCAGCAAAGCGACCCAGGTGACCGTTTTAAGCGGCTCGGAAAATGTTGTGAGCCGTTCATTATCGAGGCGCGCGCTTGCCTGTGCATCAGCACTCAACGTCTCTAGCTTTTCTGGTGCTGTGTATTTTGGCCATTCACGGTCATACTTATAGGTAAACAAATTGACCAAATGCTGGCTTCCCTGCCCATATTTCGCAGGCATCCGATACAGGTCTTGGCCGACCCAAAGTGTGAGCGCAGCTGCGCAAACTAGAAATAGTTTTGTGTGCCGTGTTGTGCGAGCAAATACGGCCTCTAAAAAGAGCGCGCACATGATCGCCAATGGCGGGATGATGGGAAAAATATAATGATGGAACTTAGTGCTAGACTTGGAAAACAGGAAGAAACCAAAGACCGCCCAAAGCACGATAATGAGCTGAAACCGCTCGGCTCTTCCGAGGGCCTTGACTCGGCCTCTGATTCTCGAAACGGCCAATAAAACACCCGCCGGCAAGAGCCCAACCCATGGGAAAAGACCATAGCCAATCCATTGGAAGAAATACTCAAAGGCACCGTCATCGATGCTGTGGACACCGGAGAACAATCGCTTGTAATGGTCGTGGATGATGAAACGATCCCACCAACCTGGATGATGCCCTGTCAGCATCGCGAAGATCCAAGGATGACCGGTCATCAAAACGATGAGTAATCCCGTCGGAACGTCGACTCGCAAAAATAACCGCCAGTCGCCGGACACCGCCATGTACCCAAGAATTGCCCCACCCATGGGTGCCCATCCCAACCAGCCTTTTGCGGGCACCACCAAACCACAGCAAATGTAGAAGAGGTATATGTAGAACATGGATCGACGCTTCTGCCGACTGATTCGAAGCGCAGCCCAGATCAGGACAGGGAACAGAATGGTCGCAAGAACCCATCCCTTTCCGGCACCGACGGTGACAACTTCTTTGAGCCACCATTGAAAGGCATACCAGACATTGCGACTGCCGGGATAATCCTGAACGATGTCAGGACTCCGGTCCAGGGGCAGTAAAATCCAAAGTTGACCGCCCGCGACCAGAAGGAATACGCCGAGTGTAAACCAGTATAGGACGGGACTGACCTGATCATCGTCTTCATCGCATGCAAACAATCCGAGACAAAGACACATCATCCCAATGGTGATAATGGACACCAAGGGTCCATCGGTGACAGCCTGACGACTCATGAAACCCACGAAAGGGGCTGTTGCTGTAACCAAAACTGACAAGAGACCCGCCCGTCGATTAAAAAATCTTGAGACAGCCAAGTAGATGGCCAGAAGGGCCATGATCATCAGCAATGGAAACAGAAATCGTACACCCAGCTCATTGTAGCCAAAGAGATTCATCCCACCGGACATCATCCACATGATTAAGGGCGGTTTAGAATAGAAACCTGCTCGTTCACGTTTGACCCCGCCCGTGTCCCAGGGTGAGCCCCAAAACGGGTCGATATAGTTGTCATGTTCAACCATGTTTCGAGCGACTTCACCGTAGTGGGTTTCCCATGGATCGTAGAGTCCATAGGAACCCAAGCCAGGTAAGTACGCAGCGAACAAGAGACCCATGAGAACGAGGACGGTTGGCCAATCACATCGAATCGAGCCAGGTCGCATGGTGAGAAATTGACCGAGAGCTCGGTCACCTAAACGACGTCTGTCGACGTCCGAAGGCGCAGGGTTCGAAAGGTCTTTCCGATCAGAATCCGCCATTTGGTCGTTTTGGTCTTTGGTCTCGTTCACTCAGGGCTCCACCGGCAGACAGCCGTCTTATCTCGACCGACAAGGAGTGTCAACGAATGAGCGATTTCAATCCGGATTACCCCCTTTACAAGCCCATTACGAGTTTTTGGTAAACGTGTAGGTGTGTGTAATACTGGTCGTATGAATCAGACACGGCAGCTCTTTCTACCGATGGAACTTGGGTTCAGAGACACGGCTAAAAAACCAAGGGCGATCGGTCGCAAGCATAAGAAATCTCGACAGCTGCTCTTGTTCGAGGCCTACGACCAAGCCGCACTGCCTCTGGCCTGCCCATCTTAAGTTTCCCCTTGTCATAGTGTGTCGCTGCGCGTATTCCAATCTGCATGAAAGCAAGTCAACGCCACGATAAAGAGACGATCTTAAAGCTGCTCAGCGAACACGTTAGCGCAGATTCAAAGGAACGAGACGATGTCGCTTTTATCACCAGCTTTGTTCGAGAACAGGACACAATATTCGGAAAAATAAACCCGGCTGGTCATATTACCGGCTCTGCACTTGTAGTCGACGAAAGACACCGAATTTTACTGACCTATCACACAAAATTGCAGCGTTGGTTACAGCTTGGCGGACACAGCGAAGTCGACGAGCAAGACCCTGCTATCACAGCATATCGGGAAGCAAGCGAGGAAAGCGGACTCAGAGACTTGGTCTTTGAGCCTAAACTGGGTTTAAAACCGATTGACATCGACGTGCATCTGATCCCGGCGAGGCGATCTGAAGCAGCTCACTATCATTTAGATTTCCGATATCTTCTTCGGACAAGTGAGCCTGACCGGATCGAACTCAGTGAGGAAAGTGACGCATTAGACTGGGTTTCATTGTCGGACACGGGTGATTTAGGTTTTGATCCGGCTCTAGATAGAGCCATCGAAAAGGTGCGTAAATTACTGAATCCGGACTCAGAGTAGACCCTGAAGGGCTGTTTTAGGGGATGTTTAAGGGGACGAATTGGTTGATCAAGGCAAGTTAGATAAGGACCTCGACGTATTGAGGTCTCACGCCGACACCTGGCTGCACATGGATCTGGCCAGTCGTATCAAATATCTCGAAGCCGTATTTGAAGGCACGTTTGCAGTCGCTGACGACCAAGTCGATGCAGCTGTCGAAGCCAAAGGCGTCGTGCCAGGAAGTGCGATGGCCGCCGAAGACTATCTTGCAGGCCCGGTTGTACAAGGGCGAACGATTCGACTCCTCTTAGACAGCCTACGACAGCTCAGAGACCGTGGACGAGTGGAAATCAAACCAAAGCAAATCCGCGATGTCGGACCTGACCAAATCGCGGTGCAGGTGATTCCCCATGAATTCACAGACACATTGCTACTCACTGGATTTGAAGCTGAGATCTGGCAAGCGCAAGGGATTAGCCGACAAAACCTCTCCGATCACATGGCGGAGTTTTATCGCCAGGACCACAGCGGTCAATCGGGTCGCGTCGCATTGGTTTTAGGTGCCGGAAATGTAGCCAGCATCGGCCCATTAGACGTGATCCACAAACTCTTCGTAGAGGGTCAGGTTTGCCTTCTGAAAATGAATCCTGTCAACGAGTACTTAGGGCCATTCATCGAACGTGCATTCAAAGACCTCATCGATGGAGGCTTCATGCGCTTGGCCTACGGTGGAGGCGATGTCGGCGCATATCTGTGCGAACACGACTGCGTCGACGAGATCCACATCACAGGGAGTAATTTCACCCACGATGCGATCGTCTTCGGCACCGGTGAAGAAGGTCAGCGCCGGAAAGCCGCAAACCAACCCAAAAACCACAAGCGAATCACCAGTGAACTTGGCAACGTAAGTCCGGTGATCGTCGTGCCAGGCTCATGGAATCAGTCAGAGCTTCGCTTTCATGCAGAAAATATCGCAACGCAAATGACCAATAACGGTGGCTTTAATTGCAATGCGGCGAAAGTGCTTATATTTCACGAGGATTGGAACCAACGTACCGAATTCATGGACATGTTGAAATCTGTCTTGGCCAAGCTGCCGAGTCGACCAGCGTATTACCCTGGTGCACACGAGCGCTACGACAAATTTGTCGATGGACATGACCAGGCTGTCTCTATCGGGAAGCGCACAGCAGACACCCTACCTTGGACTTTAATCCCCAATTGCTCCAGCGAGGACACCAACGAAATCTGCTTTGTGGAAGAAAGTTTTTGCGGAATCACCGCTCAAACGACGCTCCCGGGACATGATGCCGCCGATTTCTTGAAAACCGCTGTCGACTTTTGCAATGAACGACTCTGGGGCACGTTGAACGCCTGCATCATCGTGCATCCAACCACGGAGAAACGGATCGAGTCAGAAATCAACAGGGCCATCAAAGAACTGAGATACGGAAGCGTTGCCATCAACCACTGGCCGGGTCTGTGCTACGGCATGGGTGCCACGGCATGGGGTGCTTATCCAGGTCATACCTTAGACGACATCCAAAGCGGCATTGGCTTCGTGCACAACACCAATTTGTTTGATAAGCCAGTAAAAACCGTTCTGCGAGGGCCTTTTAAGGTTTTCCCTAAGCCACCTTGGTTTGTCACCCACAAACGGTCATTGGCTGTGGCGCGTAGAATGGCATCCATGGAAAAGAAACCGTCTCTGGCCAAAGTGCCCGGCATTGCATGGAATGCCATAAAGGGAAGCTAGGCAAAAGTATGACGCGTCGACCGACCGCAAAGGGACTCCCATCGACTGTGAGACAGCGCTTTGGACAGGCATGGCTCCAGATTGATCCGAGCGCGATGGGCCTATTTAGAATCGTCTTCGGGCTGCTGTGCATTTACGATGTAGCTCGACGGTTTCAGTGGATAGAAACCTTCTACAGCAACACCGGCACACTCAGTAATCATTACAATCTTTTCAGTCCGCTATTTAGGGACAACATCAGCCTATTGTCGGGCTTTTCCACGCCTGCGGAAGTGACTGGTTTCTTTGTCTTTACACTGATCTCTCTGTTCTTTTTCACAATCGGGTATCGAACCAAGCTATTTCAAATCATATCCTGGCTGTGTGTTCTGAGCATTCACAGTCGAAACACCATGCTCGCCAATGGTGGTGATGTGGTCATGAACATCTGGTGGATTTGGACGATATGGCTTCCGCTCGGTCAACGCCTCAGCATTGATTCGATTCGCAGTAGCCTCAGGAATTCAACCGATTTAAACCCAGGTCAGCTGTTCGGACCCATAGCCTCCGAGACAAAACCAATTCGCTCCTTGGTCATGTTCATGGTGTTATGGCAGCTCGCCATCATTTACTTCTTCAATACAGTCCACAAGGGGGGCAGTACCTGGGCTGACGGTACAAGCATCGCGTATTGCCTCGAGCAAGATCGCATCGTCACACGCCTTGGTCTATGGGCTAAAGCCACTTGGCCACTTTGGATTTCACAAATTCTGACCTGGGGCACTCTGGTTATCGAGGGGATTGCGCCGCTACTTCTTCTGACGCCATTTAAGGTGCTCTGGGCCAGGCGTATCGCCATCATTCTATTGGTCGGTCTCCACACAGGGATTTGGTTACTGACCGATGTCGGTTTGTTTTCACCCACCATGATGGTCAGCTTCTTTTTACTGCTAAGACGTGAGGATATAGAGCTGGCTAAAGACATACTTCGTAAACTGTCGGGCCAGAAAATCCGTGTTTGGTACGATGATCATTGCGGAATTTGCTTTAGATTAGCCCGTTTAGGGTCACGTCTTGACCGGCTCGGCTTGATCGAATGGCATGGCAGTCGAGGCAGCGCAGTTAGACCTCATAGCATGTCGTCTGACAGATTCGATGCCCTTCGAGAGGATGCACTGATCACTGAGTCAGTGGATGGACGAGGCCATGAAATAGGTCACCGCGCCATTGGTCGAATCATCAATGCACTGCCACTGGGCCGGTTGATCAGCTGGCCACTCTTTCTCCCTGGTCTCACGCAGCTCATGGGGCTGATGTATGCGGCCTTCGCATCCAGGCGGCATCGGGTCAGTGCGGCACTCGGTTATGGGGAATGTGGTCTGCCAATCATGTTGGACTCACCTGGACCCCAAGCGCGTGTAATCAGCTCCATCAGTACAATTCGGACCATCGTGGCAACCAGTCTCATCGTGCTTTTATTTGCCGCGACGACATCACAAATGCTGCATGAAAATCGATTCATGAAAGTCCAGGTTTTGAAGAAGACCTTCGGCATTAACTACAAGCAGCCAACGGGACTCAAAAAAATCGTGAGCTATGCTCGGATTTTTCAAGGGTGGAGCATGTTCGCACCCAACGCCCCCGTAAAGGACGGATGGCTCGTTATCGATGCCGTTCGAATGGATGGCAGCCACGTCGATCCGCAGACAAATCGGATTCCGGATTTCGGTCCGGCCGACGCAAGAAAGATGCAATGGGACCAATTCTGGGGCAGCTATTCGATGCGCATTGCATCGGGCCGCCACAAACGGTATCGCGGCGAGTTAATCAGCTGGTTGAAAAACTCAAAAATAGATCGCCTGAAACTCAAAGCCGGGGAGCGCATCAAATCTGTGACAGTGTGGTGGGTTGGGGACCGGTCTCCGGACCCCAAAGTAGGCGGTGAGCCTACACTCGAAGAAAAGTATATTGTCGCCGAATGGCCAGCGAAGAAAGTAGATTGACCCTTGAATCCTGCCCCAGGGTCGATGATTCATTGACAGGAGAACACGGCGTGAGCACTCTGGGGCGCACGCCACTGGCCGGTGTAGCATGTGGGAGCGAATGAATGAGATTGTTATTTTTGATTCTGGTCTTGGGCTCTGCACTCCTTGGATGTGAGACAGCTCAAGGAGATGACGAAGTTGGGGAGGCGAATCCCGACGCACCGAAAAAACCAAAGATGTCAAAGGCTGTCGTCAAAGCAGAAGAGCCGTCGGACGAAAAAGTTGATGATACGCCCGATTCACCCATCGATAATCAAGACGATGCAGAAAGTTTGCTGGTCGGCATTTGGAAAATCGATGTGAATTCAATCAAGCCCGATGATGCCATCCGAAAACTGTCAAAAGTCGACCAATTTGCGGCCATGAAGGCGAAGAAACAGGCCATGGCCCATGTCGCATACGAGTTTGCGGATGATGGCAGAATGAACATTTATCTCGGTGGTGACAGTGCTCAACGCGGGACATATGCGCTCAAAGTGGCGGAAACACCGGACCCCGAACGACCCAATCTACTGTTTGTGGAGGCGTCTACCGTCGGTCCCATCGGGAGTAAGACACATCGTTGGAAAGTCACGGTTAACTCAAAATCACTCAAACTCGACAGCATCGATGATGGCGAGAGTCTACGCCTGTTTCGTGGCATGCCGACGGTCAAGGCACCGCAGTGAGTGATAGAGCCGGTCCATGTACTTCTCCAGACTTCGGACGTTGACATGAAACCATTAGAGCCAACTCAGCCATGGTCAATCCGGACCGACCTTTTCAGCCAAATCAGACCATTGATTCCTGAGGGACGAACAGAGCCGGTCTTATGAGTGATGCGCGCCTACCAGATTTCTGTATCATCGGCTCACAGAAAGCCGGTACGTCAAGTCTCTGGCACGTCCTGAGACAACATCCAGACCTCTATTTACCCGAGAAGAAGGAACTCAATTTCTTTTTTCTAGATGGAGAGTTTAAGAAAGGACTTAATCACTATTCGTCCTATTTCAGGGAAGCCAACCCGGGTCAGAAATGCGGCGAGGCCAGCCCTGGCTATTTATGCCATCCGCGCTCACCTGAACGTTTGGCGAGGGCCCTGCCACAGGCGAAGCTGATCGTGATTCTGAGAGACCCTGTCCAACGAGCATACTCACAATATTGGGACAATCGCCGATGGTTGGCTGAAGGCCATTCTTTCGCAGAGCATCTGCGCAAGCCTATCCACCAAGTCTTCAAAGCAGGCCGCACCAACTATTTCAGTCGAGGATGCTACAGCATTTACCTGAAGCGATTCTTGACCCATTTCAAACGAGACAACCTACTCATTCTCTGGTTTTCGGACCTCAAAGACGACCCACACGGCGTCTACAAGCAATGCTTTCGCTTTCTTGGCATCGACGATACGGTTGATGTGTCAGCTCATCTGAAACCGCGCAATTCACGGTCGGTGTTCAAAAATCCCTTTTATAAATTTGTTTTCCACCGGCCGAGGTTGTCTCGCCTGCTGCCGAGCTTCATCAAGCGATTGCTGCGTTTTGGGCGACAACTGCCCTTCAAACCAGAACCACTGCCCGATGAAATCGAGTTAAGACTCCGCGAATTTTATCAACCATTCGACCGAGAGTTGGAAAAACTCATCGGCCAGACTCCACCTTGGAGAAAAACGACGGGAACCAATTCAGTTTCTTGAGTCCAAGTCTGAAAATCTTTGCTATGAATAGAGAGCAAGGCCTGATCGGGGAGTAATTATGGCCAAAAAATCGGGCAAAAATGAGGATGGGTTAGAGATTCTCCAACCGACACGGCGAGACGCCATTCGAACCACGATTGCAGGCGGATGCAGTCTTGCTCTGCTGTCGTCAGCGGGCTGCACTTTCGCCGACGTCTACGGTGATCTGGGCTATCGGGAAATTGAGTTGGACCTCAACTCGAGCCAATATAATGCACTTCAAGCTGTCGGCGGTATCGCGGAAGTTACAGACGGTGCTTGGCAACTCGTAGCGGTTCGATCGTCGCAAACAGAAATCATCGCACTCAATCGAATTTGTCCACATGAGCAGCTAGAAATGTCGCCGAATATCGGAGCTGTCTGGTTTGATGATTCTCTTATCTGTCCTCATCACGGTTCCCGCTTCGATGCATCAGGGCAGCCGCTGCCCGGGTCTCTATCAGGCCAGGCGATCGATTCGTATCGTGTGGAATTTGATGCGAATGCCAATCGAGCAATCGTCTTCGTCGGTGAAGAGAGCCCAGACAACAGTGCGCCATCATGAAGATCCTTTGGATTTGCGTCTGGTTATTGACCGGTTTGGTGTCCGTTGCCAACGCGACACCACGCATGGCATTGCCTGCTGGTTCGCCCTGCGCTACCTGTCATTTTAGCCCGACCGGCGGCGGTGCTCGAAACGAGGTCGGATATGGTTCAATGGGACGAACCGGGGCATTTGATTTTAGACTATTTGACTCCAATCAGGTTGTCGAAGACCGATTGGCCATGGGCTACAATATCAGAATTCAGTATGCCCATTTTGGCATTCCGGTCCGGGAGCGAAATCAATCGGGTGAGGAATCCATCTCCATCCCAGAACCAAAAGCCATTCCAATGCAAGTTCAAATCAACGCGGGTGCTACGCTCATCGATGGAGTAACCATCTCCGGGAGCTACAATGCGGGGCCCAACTCATATGATGGCAAATTGTGCGATCCAGTCTTTCCGGGTATGTCGTGTTTCGAACTCTCTGTTCAGGCACAAAGCGACACCGGCTGGTCCGCTCGAGCCGGAATGATGCAACCCCATATCGGGATTCGACCCGATGACCATACAACCTTACTCAGGGGTGATGCAGCTTATCCACGTCAGCCTGTCATCCCCCCCAATTATGCCGAATGGGGCGGTGAAATAGGCTACCAGCCAAAGTCCTGGTTCAGAACTGAAGTAGGCGCATTTCACACTGACAACTTGGACCAGTCACTCAACCAAGGCACCAAGTCGTCCGATCTGTGGCCAGCCGCCTACGCAGTTCGCATCACATTTCTGCCTCGAATTACCTTGGGCGGTGCGCAGGATAGCGATGATGATTTTGATGACTTTGACGCGCCTCCTCCATCACCCCCAATCGGCATTAATACATGGTTGGGTGCATCGATCTACGGCAGCAACGAGTTCTACATAGCGAACGCGTTCGTCGGAGCAGGCTTACAAAATGGCCTGGAGTCGCGATTGGAAGCCTCCCATAGTGAACGCAATGAGAGCTATTCGAACTCCAGCATAAGCCTGTCGACAACCTATGCCATCAAAGATTGGTTGGTGCCGGCACTGCGGATCGAGCGAGGTGTCACCGACGCAATTCAAAAATCAAACACGTGGCAATTCATTGGCGGTATTGAATTCTTTTTGATGCCGGGCGTCGAGATTCGTCCAGAATATCGCGTAACGAAAACAGACCGCTATATCTTCGGTCAAACAACGGTTCAATTGCATATCTTTCATTAGGGGAACGTTATGAAGTTCAATGTTTTAATCTTTTCAGCTGCATCAATTCTCATGGGGCTCTCACCGGTGCTGGCCCAACCAACGACCATCAAATTCAAGGGCAATATTCAATTTATCAGCGATGCGCCTATGGAACGGATTGAAGGCACCGCGCCCGCGACAGGCGAGTTCAATATCGATAAGCAAAGTCTGGGATCCATAACCGGAAAAGCATCTGTCTCTGTAGCGGGAATGAAAACAGGAAATGACCAGCGGGATGAACATCTACGTTCAGATACTTGGCTCGATGAAAAACAATTCCCTGAGATCACGTTCGTCATCAAATCTGCGAGTGCAAACGGTGAACTGAAAAAAGACAAAGACGTCTCGACCGGCACGGTGACCTTAAATGGTGATCTGAGCCTCCATGGCGTGACAAAGTCGATTTCGACAAAGGCTGATGTGAAGTGGAAGGGTGACAAATACAAAATCATGTCAAAATTCCAAGTGAAGCTCGCTGACTACAAAGTTGAAGGCGCAACAGGCATCGTTGGAAGTAAAGTGGGAAAGACCATTGATATTACGGTATCGCTGAGGGGTAAGGGGAACTAAATGAACAAAGCATCATTGGTGCTTTTTGGTCTCGGTTTTGCCATCTTATCCTATTGGTATGCTTTGTCTGAGCCACGACACCTGGCCACGTTAACGCAGAAATTGGTTAAACAAGATGGGACCGATGACTTTGGTGACCCACTTCCCGACAAATGGGTGGACGTGTTTGAACCCGGCCTAGATATTTATGGTGGCGCGTCTGCGACGTGTTTTATCGTTGGTGGCGTTTTATTTGTCATCGCGCGTCGACGTAAGACTGCTTAACTTGCGTCGAAAGACGTTTTCGTAAGACCCGACCCTTTTGGTGACCCAAAGCAATATGACCACCGGCCGAGACTCACAGCCTGCCGTCAAAATCGAGACGGGTACACTCATTGGACAACGCTATCGAGTTGAACGTCCATTGGACAATACAGTCAACAATGGCAGTTTCGTAGCTCGACAGGTTGCACTGGATCGCTTGGTTGTGGTTCATGTCTTTGGCCATCAAGACGAATCAACATCCGAATTTGTACAGCGGTTTGAATCTGAAGCGACCGCATTGACGCGGCTACGCCATGAACGCGTGGTTTCCCTACTCGACCACGGCCGATTAGCCGATGGGTTGAGATACATTGTCTGCGAAGCCCTGGATGGCCCTACACTCTCCGACTATCTCGATAGCCATCAAATCGACCTTGACACATGTGTCGAACTCGCACTGGATATTTGCTCCGCACTGGAGGAAAGCCATCGACTGGGTATTCTTCACCAAAACATAAACCCGGCAAACATCATCATTACACAGTCTGAAGACGGTTTATGCGCAACGCTCAAAGGCTTTGGCTTTCAATACGCCAGAAAAGGATCAGCCAACCTAGGGCATACGAGGAATAGGCAAGCACAATCGGATTCAATTAAGGATGCACGCGTAGACCTCTACGGGCTAGGGACTGTGATTTACCAGTGCCTAACCGGTGAGTCGGCAACAGGCTTGGGCCAAGTAGACTCGTTCAATGCAAAATTGAGGAAGCGGTTTGGCGCAGAGAGCGAAAAATGTCACCACCTGAGTGACGTTTTGTTGGACCTCCTGCAGGTTAATGGAGATGGACAGCTCACCACGGCACGGCAACTCGCCAGTCGATTGAGCCAAATCCGCACTCTTAAGACCGCTAAACCGATGATTCAACAAGTTGAATCTGGAGACCCTATGACATTCAAAGGTGCTCCAGTACGGGATCGAAAAACCGACCCAATGGGCTCTCGCGCACCGTCGAACAATCGTTTTCAAGGACATCAGTCACAATGGATCCCCCGTTGGAGCTATATCATTGGACTCGGACTAATTTCACTTTCGGTGATTGGGTTGACTCGCATACAAGACTTGGCCAACAAACCGGCTGGACAAACACATACGCGACAATTGGATCGCCACCGCCCGGAACAAACCATCGCGGTCAATGAATTTGTAGAGATTACGAAACGGCATCTCGAACTGGCACGGGGACAACTTAACCCCCACAGTTGGACTGATAATCGAGTCCTCTGGTCAAAGACACACCTCTCGGCTTACAATGCGGATTTTGGTCTGGCATCTCGACCGATGAGTGACAGCCTCCCCGAACTCAAGAAAGGCCTCTATCAACTCGAAAAGGGCCGAAGCCTTGACACACCATTGACGTACGCCCACCTGCATCAGCGAGCCGCGTTTAGATGGCAGCAAGCCATTCTAGGTCATCCAAAAAAACCGGATTACCGGCCTGCAATACCGGTCCTGGAACAGATCATAGATGGTCGATTCCAGCAGGTTAAAAGCCAAGACACTGCTCGGCATGATGTATGGACTGCGACCTATTACCTGAGTGTCGCCCTAGCGTCCATTGGGCAAATCAATGAGAGTCAGGTACATCTCAATCGGCTGCTCGATCAAGGAACTGGCGTCGTCACTGACCTCGCTCGAATCCACCTACTGATGAGTGAATTAGAGCGCGATGAGACTCACTTACTCGACGCACACTTGGCTCTGGCTATGAACTCGAAAATTGAATGGGTCCGTCACACAGCCCAGTACGTGAAAATCTTGCGTAGTTGGAAAAGGGGTCAGTATGAAAGCGTGTTAGACCAGTGTTTTACGTTTCTGGAATCGACAACCCATCTTGCGAATCAAGCCCGCTATTTAAGGCCGCTCGTTTTTGAATTCATGCTCATGACAGCCCCCCGGATTGAAAAGGGGGATTTCGCCGTTCAAAGTTTTATTAGGGGGTATGGAGGCCAAGCTCTCATCAGGTATTACCTCCCCTTGCAGGCACTGGCCTACAGCAGTATTGATGATTGGGCATCGGCATCAAAGTGTTATTCTGCTCAACTGGCAATCCCATCTTTTTCAGCAGCTCAGATGGCCCGCATTAATGTTTTGAGGGCCGCTGAAGCATTTATTAGAAGCGGGCATAATGATGCGCTTGATGCAATCAAGGAGCGCCTCGCTTTCTTCTGTGGGGACAACATTCAGCCTCTCGACACACGCCATTTTTCCTGCCAATACGTACGAAGGAACTCGCAAATGGATGGGGGGCTCCCCTCAAGCGGCCCACCCTGATCTAACGGCCGATTGGTCTCACCCAGCGTAGGGTCTGGAGCAAAACTGAACCAGGATTCATTATTCCCTTTACTTGTCACCATCCGATGATCGTATCGTAGTGTGCCGTACTCAGAATCGAGTACTGAATTTTAAGGGATATCTGAGCTGCTGACGGATCTTCAACGCAGTTCAATCCCTATGAGCGAGAGAGGAGCATTGTATGTCTGGGGCGTATATCTTTGATGCTGTCAGGACACCGAGGGGGCGAGGCAAAAAAGACGGCCGTCTTCACACGGTGAAAGCTGTAGACCTATTGGGTACGGCACTCAGGGGACTCCAACGACGAACCGAGCTGAATACGTCTATTTTGGACGATGTCACCATCGGATGCGTCACTCAGGTCGGCGAACAAGGGGCATGCATCGGACGCACCGCAGTCCTCGAAGCGGGCTACGATGAGTCGGTTCCCGCTGTCACTCTCAATCGATTTTGCGGGTCCGGTCTGGAAGCTGTCAACGGTGCCGCCGCCAAAGTTGCGTCTGGTTTTTGTGACCTGGTTATCGCCGGTGGTGTCGAGAGTATGTCTCGGGTTCAAATGGGCAGCGATGGTGGCGCAATTTGGGATCCGACGATGGCATTCGAATACGGGACGGTTCCACAGGGGATCAGCGCGGACCTATTGGCAACACTCAATGCCATTAGCCGCCAGGATGCGGACAAGTTCGCAGCTGGAAGTCAACGCAAAGCTGCCCAAGCCCAGGCCCGTGGTGCCTTCACCCAAAGTGTCGAACCGGTCTATGACCAAAATGGATTGCTTCTACTCGATGAGGATGAACACCTCAGGCCGGAGACAACAGAAGAGAGCTTATCTCAACTCCGACCCGCTTTTGAAATGATGGGAACCCAGTTTGGTCTCGATGCGCTGACCCAGAAGCGGTATCCCCACGTGGAACGTATCAATCACATCCACACGGCTGGGAACTCCAGTGGCATCGTCGATGGCGCAGCCGCTGTACTGATCGGTAATGAGTCCGCAAAAGCCAATTATGGTCTTCGCCCGAGAGCAAAAATTCGCGCCCTTGCGTCGGTCGGTGATGAACCGGTTCTGATGCTATCGGGCCCTGTTCCTGCGACACAGCGCGTCTTGAGGAAGGCAGGCATGCAGATTGGTGACATCGACCTATTCGAAGTCAATGAGGCGTTTGCGGCTGTACCGCTTTTCTTTGCCAAAGAGCTCGGGGTCGATTTAGCAAAAATTAATGTCAATGGTGGTGCGATCGCGCTCGGACATCCCTTGGGCGCAACAGGTGCGGTGTTGTTGGGAACGGTCCTTGATGAACTCGAAGAGAGAGACTTGACGACCGGCCTAGTGACTTTGTGTATTGGGGGTGGAATGGGAATCGCGACAATTATTGAGCGTGTTTAGAGGGGGCCATGATGCAAGAGCAATTTAAAGTCGAATTCGATTCGAAACTGGGCATCGCGACCATCTGGATGCAAATGGATGGCCGCGCCAATAAGATTAATCCGGCCTTCGGCGAGGGGTTTCAGCCCGCGTTTGAAACGGCACTTAAATACGAAGACCTAAAAGGAATTATCATCGCCAGTGCCCACAAAGATTTCTGTGTCGGTGCTGATATCGACTATGTCTATGAGGCGAGGGATCCGAAACAATTGGCTACGACAATCGCCGTTTTTCATGCCAACTTAAGACGGATCGAGACCTGCGGAAAACCGGTGGTCGCGGCATTGACCGGGTCGGCGCTCGGCGGAGGTTACGAACTTGCACTCGCATGTCACCATCGAATTGCGGTGGATACACCGTCGGTGCAAATTGGACTGCCGGAAGTGAACCTTGGTCTTATCCCAGGCGGCGGAGGAACCCAAAGGTTGCCCCGACTCATTGGCCTGCAACCCGCCCTTGAAGTGATTGCTCAGGGCCAGGTGCTTCGCGCAAAGAAAGCATTATCGAAAGGGTTGATCGACGAGCTCGCAAACACACAGGCTGACGTCTTTGAAATGGCAACGGCTTGGATTCAGAACCGTCCAAAAACAAAGCAGCCCTGGGATGAATCAACATTTCTGTTTCCGGGTGGGGTCCAACCAGACTCGGCAATGGGTCGCCAGCTATTCGCAGGCGGTGCAGCCATGTTGGTCAAGAAAACAAAGGGTGCCTTCCGAGCGCCAGAAGCAGCTGTACAGGCCATTTACGAGGGGTGCCATCTCGACTTCGATTCAGCCCTGAAAATAGAAGCACGATATTTTACAACATGTGTCGTCTCGGACCAATCGAAGGACATGATCCGCACCTTCTGGTTTCACAAAAATGCAGTGGAACGACAGGCGGACCTGCCAAAAATCAGTGAGGCTCGCATCGAAACGGTTGGGATATTGGGTGCGGGCATGATGGGTGCAGGTCTTGCATTCATTTGTGCCAGGCGGGGGTACAAGGTCATTTTAAAGGACATTAATCAAGACGCGCTTGATTGCGGACTCACCCACTGTAGAACTCAAGTCGATAAACGATTGCGTTTTTTGAGCACGGACGAGAAAGCCGCAGTGCTCGCCAAAATCAGTGGTACTTTAGCGGTTGAAGACTTGAGCGAATGTGACCTCATTATCGAAGCAGTTTTCGAAAACATTGATCTGAAGCATCGTGTCATTAGGGAGACTGAAGCTGTCATCAAAAACGATGCAATCTTTGCATCCAATACCTCAGCTTTGCCCATTGCAGACCTGGCGAAAGCGTCTGCAAGACCAGACAAGTTTATTGGTCTCCATTTCTTTTCGCCCGTAGAACAAATGCCCCTGCTTGAAGTCATTCAGGCAAATCACACCAGCGAAGAAACCTTGGCGAGAGCCTTAAGTTTCGGCCGTCGAATCAAGAAGACATCTATCGTCGTGAATGATGGCTATGGGTTCTACACAACGCGGCTCTTTTCGGCCTACGTAATGGAAGCTGCCCAACTGGTGGCACAGGGCTATCCTCCCGTCCTTATCGAACGAGCCGCGTCCGCCGCGGGCATGGTTGTCCCACCCTTGAAGGTGTTTGACGAGGTGACCTTATCACTGGCTGCACACGGATTTGACATGCGGGAAAAGTATGATGGCAAACCCCTTGATGAACCAGGCGTACGGCTGGTCAGAGCCCTGGTGAACTTGGAACGAAACGGAAAATCATCGGGACGAGGCTTCTATCAATATGATGGCAAGAAACGGACTCTTTGGCCCGGGTTAGCAGATCTAGCCGAAGCCCAGGTCACCGAGTCTGACCCACATATTTTGATGAAAAAATGCCAGGACCGTTTGATGCTGACACAGGTTTTAGAGGCAATACGGTGCCTCGATGAAGGCATCTTGAGGTCAACCGCAGACGGCGAAATCGGGGCTATTTTTGGCGTCGGATTTGCACCGAACACCGGCGGGCCATTCGCATGGTGCGATCGTAAGGGTCTCCCATTTGTCGTCAGTGCACTCGATGCGTTAACACACGAACATGGGAGCCGGTATCAGGTTCCAGAACGACTTCGTCAGATGGCAGACGCCGGCGAACAATTCTTCCCTCGAGTCTAATTTTTAAGGCGTAACAGCAATCACTTTAAGGGCATCGACGGTGTCGGCGATGATCGCTTGAGCTTTGTCGGCGGGAATCGTTTCGGGAACGACGCAATAGGTCATCTGCAACTGTCCATTGTGGGTCGTTGCGGTCAAGATGTGATCGCCAAAATAACTACAACCGACAGCAAAGCCTAAGTGGCTGACAGAGATCCCATTGGCGCGACCTGACCAAGAAACCTTCCCAACATTACTCACAGCAGCCGTGCTCCGAGATTGGTAGATGACCATCGGGTCGATGTCCGTTGTTCGAGGTGGCGCAGAGCCTGAGACCCTCTTCAAATCGCCTGATATCCTGCGTGTCAATGCCCAGATATCCTCTTTGTACCCCAGTCTATACAACAGTTTTGCATTGCCAACAGCGACACCAAAGTAGTCCGAATCAAGACCGGTGACGCGACCGCGCCAATCGACGGGGAAACTCATTGAGACTGAACCAGGTCCACCTGATGCGTCCATCACTGACATCCCGTGGCAAGCGGCGATTAAGCCGCTCATCGACACACCAAAGCGTCGCGTTTTTTCAACCAATTTCTGCGTTGTTGCCACATCGAATAAAATGGGCATGACAACCGTGCGGCGGTCTTGCACCTGAGCTGATTTAAACTGTCGACCACCCATGGGGGCGATGCGACCGACGGGGCCTTTAATGGAATCACAGAAAGGCTCTTCGCCATCGGATGGAGGCGTGCATGGCCGACCGTCTTGGATCGCCGCCAAGTCAGAGACTAGGCTTTCAAATAGTCTCAGGCCGGAACGTCCGTCTGCGACCACATGATTGAGGCACAGCATTAAATATTGCTCACCGTCAGACTTGTACCAGCGTACACGCATCAGTGGTTCATCAGGACATTCGAAAGGCGAATTCAAGCATTGATTCAAATGTGCTTGGAGGCCTGGCCCCCCTACCATTTCAACTTTAGGCTGCCGAACAGTGGGAACCCATGCACCCGCTGGCGCTTGTTCGTCATCGATTGAATAGGTCAAGCGAGGGTAACGCGTCAATTGGTTGCTACAGGCGGCCTGTAAGGCGTTCATGCTAATGGCCCCGGAAATTTGGGCAAAAACGACGAAATTAAATGGTGAAGCGCGGTCGCAGACTCGAAAAACGGATTCGAGTTGATTGAGCGGTCTCATTCAAGCCTCGGCTGTGATATTGATTCACCCTATTGAGCCTGATTACGCCTTTACTGTCGATGCCAAAGGGCCCGAACCCAAATTACGTCGCAGAAACCCATACATCTGAGGTAAAAATACGAGGTGAACGACAAGACACACATCGAAACCTCATCGGAAACCATTGAAGGCACCGTGAAGCGTATCTTGTTCCGTGGTGATGATGATCGGTTTGCGGTCGGTCTACTGGCACTGGATGATCAGACTGAGCTTCTGCGAATTGCCGGCGAGTTGGGCGGGATCAGCGATGGAGACCGCGTTCGACTCATCGGCCGTTTCAGACAGGATGCGCGCTTCGGTCATCAGTTCAAAGTGAGTGCGTGCCAGCCGATTCTACCGCATACGGAATCTGGTCTCATCGCTTATTTATCGAGCGGGCGAATCCCGAGTATCGGACCCAAACTGGCTCAACGTCTGGTCGACTACTTCAGCACGGAGACCCTAGACATCATCATTCATGCGCCAAACCGTCTATGCGAGGTCGACGGAATCGGGCCTAAACGGTCGAAGGAAATTTGTGAGCAAGTCACAGACCAAGTCTTCCAGCGGGATGCACTCATCTTCTTGCAGGGCCTCGATTTGGGACCTGCACTGGCCAACCGGATATGGCATCGATACCATGAACAAACAATTAATCTGGTGCGGGAAAACCCCTATCGCCTGGCCGAAGAAGTCGGCGGTATTGGTTTTAAGACCGCTGACCAAATCGCGCAAAGTTTGGGCTTTAGTCCCGATAGCCCAATCAGAGCGGCCGCCGCATTGATTCATATGCTGGGCAGGGCTCTCGATGACGGACACGTTTTCTTGCCGAAATCGGAGCTGACCGCGCGAGTCGAGTCGCTCATAGGGGCCGAGGCGCCCATCGACATTGAATTAGAGCGACTCGTCACAGAAGGTCGCTTAATCGATGATGATGGACTCTATTTGAAAAATGTTCTCGCAACGGAGATCGAATTAGCCGAACAAATAGAAGGTCGTCTTCTGGCCGAAATCGATCCGTTACAATTAGACGATGACTTCATTGACAAACGGCTTGGCGTCAGCCTTGCTGAAGAACAGCGGCAAGCCGTCAAGTACGCATGTAACCATGCCCTTTTGATTCTAACCGGCGGGCCTGGAACCGGTAAGACCACCACGGTCAGAGCCATCCAGAAAATGTTTGCTATGGCCGGTTTACGGGTCACGCTTGCTGCACCAACAGGACGTGCATCCCGACGCTTGGCAGAAGCAACGGGCGTGTCGGCATCGACCATTCATAGGCTACTGGGTTACCACCCAGTCGAAGGCTTTAGGCACGATGAGAACGAACCGCTAGAGGGCGATGCCTTCATTATCGATGAGGTCTCAATGCTCGATCAAAACCTCGCCATCGCGTTGATGCGGGCGATTCCCAGCGGTGCCCGAATCGTTTTTGTGGGCGATTCAGACCAATTACCGTCCGTTGGAGCCGGGAATGTTCTCGCGGATTTGATGGCCTCAGGTCGTGTGCAGACCATGACATTGACAACCGTTCACCGACAAGCAAACGACAGTCAAATCGTCACCAGTGCGTATCAGATTTTGAACGGACACCAACCGGATTCAGGCCAATCCAGAGACGATTCGGATTTTTTCATTATTCCAGCCGAGACGCCTGAACGTGCAGCTGCATTGATCGAAACGATGATCAAAAACCGCATCCCCAATCGATTCGCACTCGATCCAATTGAAGATATCCAAGTGTTGACTCCAATGCATCGAGGAGTCTGCGGTGCAAATCGCCTCAATGAGCGCTTGCAGGCCCTCCTGAATCCAGACGGCCGCCCAGTTCGAAAAGGACCTGTGTCCTATCGAGTAGGCGACAAGGTGATGCAACAGAAGAATGACTATCAGAAAGATGTTTTCAATGGCGATGTGGGCCGCATTATTGCACAGAGTGCATCTGGGGCTGTGATTCGTTTCGATCAGCGCGTGATCGAATACGATCGGGACGGATTAGAGCGAATTGGCCTGGCATATGCGTGTTCCGTTCACAAATCCCAAGGCAGCGAATACCCGGCTGTGATCATACCGGTCTTGACGGAACATTGGCTGATGCTGCAGCGAAATTTACTGTACACAGCCGTCACCCGTGGCAAACAACTGGTCATCGTCGTGGGCCAAGAAAAAGCCCTGATGCGTGCCATCAGGAATACCGACGGTCTCGCCCGTTACACCCAATTGAATAAACGCTTGAGGCAATTTCAGTGAGTCGTCGGACAGGATGTATTTTACTGATCATATCGAGCCTTTGTTCGACAACCACGGCTTGGTCGGAACCGGCGCGTCAACCTTTGGAGGCGGCAGAGCAACAGGGGTATACAGGACGGCCCGAAGACTTAAAACCCGGCTCCTTATTGGGCGGATCGATCGCCGTTTTTCCTGGGGTTGTATTCCACGGTTTAGGCCATATCTATACCGAGGATTATGGTGTTGCCCTGAGTTTATTCGCTGTCGAAATTCTTGGCATTGGCATGATGACTGCCTCTCAAGTCTTGAATTCAAAATACGGAGGGTCCAGTAAAACAGCGCCCGCTGAACAGGCGCTATCCCATGTCGGGTTCATCCTCTTTATGGCCTCATGGGCTGCTGACGTCATCGGCAGCTACAAAGGCAGTGCACCGTTTACAATCCTGGATAAGCGAGCAGACGGGACTCGGCTTGGAATTCGATATCGGTTTGCCGAGAATCCACTCAATCGCTTTCGACATCACTTCGTTCTTTCGGTCTCTTTCGAGACCCATCGACTCAGCATACAGCCGTGGCTTGACCTTGAAGCCAGTCTTGAACGCCGCGAGTTAGGCATTGAAGCCAGTATGCTCACAGTTGGTGAGTCGCGACTGAAGAACCACCTTTCCCTGGGTATCCGAGGTGCCAGACTGGAAAATCACCCTGATGGATGGGCGAATCAATCATTCATGGGTTTTATTGACACACGCTTCGATCTAGGACGTTGGATCTCAACTCTGAAGAAATTTTTTCTGTTCAACCGGATCGGATATGGCTTTTCGGGCTATCAGTTTTCTGAGACCGCTGAAAACGTACCGTCTTTGCTAAAAGACATCGAATTATCTGACTATTGGCTATACCTAGAATCGGGTGCAAACCTGGCACTCGCGTCAAACACAGATTTTAAGATTTCCCTCGTTCAAGACCCAACAGGTGTGATTTCACCGGTGAAGCTCAGTTCGGCTGTTTTTGACACATCCGCCAATGAGGTGTTGAAAATCGAGATGAACCATCGCTACGAAGATAATGCGGGCATCGAAGTTCAAGTTGTCTTGGGGTCAGGTTTTGGTATCTGGCTCGGCCTGGAGTATGCCCTGTGACACCTCCGCTAAACGCACGAAAAAACGTCATTTTTGCGCTGCTGGGCACAATTTTCATGAGTGCCTGCGAGGATCGTCTGGGCACACGCAACACACTCAATTCAATGGTTTCCTCCAAAGAACTCTCCAACGGCCTAAGCATTCGGGTGGTCGGCGGCAGTATCATGAAGACAAACGCTGTCGACCTCAGCCAACTTGCGCAGCCGTTAACCATTAGAACCCAATCGATGGACATGCGCATCGATTTGAAGTCTCGGACCTGCGCACCCAGTGTGGTCCATCTCGAAGTCACGCATGCTGGCCAATCAACGCCCGACGGTCAATTTCGGGTTTTCTTTGATGCATTGGATCCAGTTCTTGAGGCGACTCGGACAAGTCTTGCCGGCGTAACGCAGGTTGAAATCGATTCGGACAGTCCAGATTGGACCCCACTGAGTGATACTCGACAATTTCAACTAGAACCTGTTGCAGAAACCCCGAGAAAGCTGAGATGGACGGTGTGTCTCGATCGAGTCAATCGGTACACGAAGCTCCTGTCTGGATACGCAGATTTTAACGCATGCAATTTTCCGGAGGCATCTCTCTCGGGCAGCGCATGTGGAGAGCCCTCGACCCAGAACAATCAGGACATAGCCAGTGGGGGTTTCGTGGTTCGACATCGGATCAAGTGGCCGATATCCAGGACGACAACAATCGCAGTCTGGGGCAACGATTATGGCGATGAAACCAACCGAGCCAAGCTCGTGACTGCACTCAATGCAGACAGGCCTGATATCGTGATTCTGAACGGTGATATAACCAAGACGGGGACAGCCTTCGAGCTCAACGAAAGTATCGATTTCTTCGATGGTCAGCTCGACGTCCCTTGGGTTGCGACGCTGGGTGATCGGGACGTGATCAATTCCGGCTCAATCGAATATATAAACCGAATTGGCTCATCGACATTTGCCTTTGACTTGGGTGCGACTCGAGTCATTGTACTCGACTCGGCAGACCAGGCACTGGGTCTAGATGCAAGGACTCAACTAGAAACTTGGCTCACACAATCGCCCCTCTCTTGGCGCGACGCTCGACCAAGCAGTCATCTGGTGGTCACCCATGTGCCTCCATTTGACCCATCCGGACATCGCGGTGCCGGTTTGAAACAACGCCACGAAGGGGCCAGTTTTGTTGCGCTTGCGAGCCGCAGCTTGGTTCCGTACATCATTACAAGTCAGCTCTCCGAATATGCCGTCACTCAAGCGGGCCAAACTCGAATTGTCCACTGTGGAGGAGGCGGTGGCAACGGCGGTCCCCTCTATTGGCTCAGAGTCACCATCGATCAGGACTGCCAAGTTGGGGAACAGCTGCCATGTCGCTATCCCGATGAGGCGGGTCTCTGTCCATGTATCTTACTAGAAAAAGTGCCCCTCTAAGACGATGCAACCACCGGATGAACCCTCTGGAAGACGCTGTGTCCTAGCTAGGCCAAGTTGGCTCCGTTAGAATACCCGTTCTCATGGCACTCATGGAGACCACCCAAGCCGTCGCCCCCAAGGCCTGACTGATGGCGGTGTATACAGCGGCACCGCCAAGCATAATATCAGCTCGCGATGGGTCCATTCCAGGCAGGCTATCAAGGGTGTTTTTCCGTCCGTGAGAACGTAATTGCGCTGTAAGCCAACCCAAATCATCATGGCTGAACTCAGCTCCATCAATGTCATTTTGGGGCAGACCGTTTTTCTGAGCTAAAAGCCGAGCAATTCTCTGAGCTGTCCCACCGGTTGCAACAACCAAAGAGAACCCTAAGTTTTTGCAGATATCAGTCATGCCAGCGAAACGTCGGCTGAGACTCTGCACTGTACGTCGGTAGTGAAGACTTGACGTCGAACAGCGAGGAAAATATTGACGCTGCGCTGTGAGACCACCGATGGGTAGACTCATGACAGCTTTGATATCATGACCCTGACCCAGAGAGACCTCCGTGGATCCGCCCCCCACATCGACGATGACCGTTGCCTTTTCTTTCAGCTCTGGCATCCCGTTCATCACGCCACGACGAATCAGGTGCGCTTCGCGGGATCCCGAAATGACATGTAACGCCAGACCACTCACCTGCCTTAGGTGTGATACAAACTCTGCTTGATTTTGGGCCTTTCTCAAAGCTGCGGTCCCAACCGCGCGGATTTCTGCGCCATGCTCGCGGGCGATCTGTGCGTAGGCCGAGATGGTCTTTACTGATTCTTGAAACGTGCGATCATCGAGTCTACCGGCGACATCAACGGAGGCTCCAAGTCGAGCATTGCTCTTTTCCTTATGCCGAATCTTCACCCGTCCGTAAGACACATCGGCAACGGTAATCTGAATGGAATTTGACCCAATGTCGATGGCAGCGATCGCACGAGATTCATCGCTCATGACAATGTCCACATCCTACGTTTTGCAGACTGCTTTACACGTACCCGTGGGCTTTCCAAATAGAACCATCTTATGATCGGTCAGGTCAAAGCCCAATCGAGCAGCAACCTCAATTTGCAAGCGTTCGATCTCTTCATCCTCGAATTCGACAATTTTTCCGCATTCGACACAAACGAAGTGGTCGTGATGCTCTCCCGGCGACTCCGGCTCATATCGGGTCTGATTATCGCCAAAACGACCCGGACTCGCCAACCCTGCCTCGGTGAGAATCTTGAGTGAACGATAGACGGTCGCGTACCCAATCCGTGAGTCTATTTTCCTGACCCGCAGGTACAGTTCTTCTGCAGTCGGGTGGTCCCCCGTCACCGACGGATCAAAAAAAGCCTCAGTGACAACTCGCCTCTGCGAAGTCATTTTGAGTCCAGATTTTGAGAGATAGGTCGTTAATATGTCAATTGCTTCTGAGGCCTTGATCATGCCTCTTACCCCGGTATTCGTCCCATCATTGACTGAACTTTACCCTAACAAATGGTGATTGTTAATTGTAAACAGTTTAATGTGAGACAAATCAGATGGCTGTGACGGCAAAATGTTGGCGTTATTGCGGAGACGGCCGTGTTAAATCGATGCTGTTTTCATGCGATACACAGCTCAGAAAACCTAAGACCAAATACCCACCGAATTGGAGTTTTGATGCTCAATCTTGTCGAGAGACCACGTAGAAACCGCAAGAACGCTTGGATACGGGCTTTGGCACGTGAGACACACCTCGGCCCCGAACATTTTATCTATCCCCTGTTTATTCATGAAGGAGAGGGGCGCCAACCGATTCAGTCAATGCCTGGCTGTCATCGGCTGTGCTTATCATCACTCATGGACGAAGCAGGTGCAGCCCTTGCAGATGGAATCGGCTCAATCGTGCTGTTCCCGGCCCTGGGCGATGACAAGAAAACACCCCGGGGCGAGGAATCCTATAATCCCGATGGCCTCGTGCAGACCGCATTGAGACAACTTAAGGCGGCATGGCCAGCCCTCACTCTCATCACCGACGTCGCCCTGGATCCATTTTCATCGGACGGCCATGACGGCATCGTCAACGCAGATGGCGAAATATTGAACGACGAAACCGTTGAGGTGTTGGTCAAACAGGCCATATCCCAAGCACAAGCAGGTGCTGATATCATTTCACCGAGCGACATGATGGATGGCCGCATTGGTGCCATTCGACAGGGCCTTGACGAAGCAGGGTTCACCCATGTTTCCATCTTGGCCTACACTGCAAAATACGCATCGGCTTTCTACGGGCCTTTTCGAGATGCGCTAGACTCAGCACCTCGATTTGGAGACAAAAAAACCTATCAAATGGATCCTGCAAACGTTCGGGAAGCCATTCGTGAAGTCGAGCTAGATGTGTCCGAGGGCGCGGATATGATCATGGTCAAACCGGCAGGTCCTTTTCTGGATGTCATCAAAACTGTCCGCGAGAGCACCATTCTCCCCGTCGCCGCCTATCAAGTCAGCGGCGAATACGCAATGCTCAAAGCCGCCGCTCAGAATGGGTGGCTCGACGAGCGGAAGGCAGTCTTAGAAAGTCTTCTCGGGATTCGGCGAGCCGGCGCTGATGTGATTTTAACCTATTATGCGAGGCAAGCCGCAGCCTGGCTCCGTGAAGGATAAAGCCGACATGTACATCCAACATGAAGCCCAATTAGACGTCTGCAAAGAAGCACTTGTTGACGCCACAGAATTGTTCGTTGACACGGAGTTCGAGTCGCGGCGGAGTGGCACTGAGCTCTGTCTGATCCAAGTCACAGACGGACAAAACGCCTTTCTAATCGACGCGGTTCAAATCGACGATCTGACCGGTTTAAAACCGGTGTTCGATAAACCCGAAATAACCTGGATCCTTCACGCTGGACGGCAGGATGTCGACCTGTTGATGACAGCATTTGGTATGACTGAGAGACCACGAATTTTCGACACCCAAGTGGGCTGGAGTTTAGTCAGTGCCGAATATCAAGTATCGCTCTCTTACCTCGAGATGAGGCTTCTTGGCTTGCGTAAAGATAAGGGCAAGCAGACCAGCAATTGGAAACGACGTCCACTCGGTGAAGACCAATTGGACTATGCCATCGGTGATGTGCTTGGCCTTCCTGACATCTATAAAATTTTGCTAGAAACACTGGCAGAGCACGGGCGTTTAGACGCTGGTTTTGAGGCCTCCGGCGAGGTTTTCCAAAAGAGAACACAGAAACGCGAGGCCATCTCATTGTCCAGTTACCGCAATCTTTGGCAACTGAGCCCTAAGCAACAGGTCGGACTCAAAATCTTAGTGAGGTGGTTTAACCTTGAGGGAGACCGACGCGGTGCCCCCCACTGGAAATCTTTATTCAGTATCGCCGCAGCACAACCAGAGAGCCTGGCGGCTTTGTCTGAGATCAAGGGTGTAGGCCGAGACTGGGCACGAAAGACTGGCATTAATTTAGTTGAAGAAATCAAGGCCGAGTCAGCCAAAGTCTCAGATGACTCTGAAACGCCAGCTCTGCCACCATCCCCGTACTCAACGTTCGAACAACACCTGCGAGATGCTTGGTTAGCGAGTGCCCGAGCTGATGTCTGTGCAGCGGTTTGCATCGCGCCAGAAATCGCCTTTCCATCGTGGCTGATGAAACGGCTTAAAAGTACAATTCATGACGTATCAGACCCAATTTATCTGGCTGAGGAATTTACTGGGTGGAGAGCCTGTCTGAAGACGCCATGGAAGAATTTCTGCGAGGAGACAGCGTCCAGTGATTAAATCTTTTGTGTTCGCTTCCATCATGTCTCTCGGGGTGAGCTACGCATCGCCGGCGGCATTTTACAAGGACTGGTCAGACGGTCAGGCGGAAGTGAGCGGCTTTCAGCTCCAGCAACCTCGCTATGGCCAAATGCGAGATGGTCAGGCCGTCCTGATTTATGTCACGGAACCCTTTTCCAAAAAGCGACGTGTCAAAGTGGATCGGTATGACCCGACGAACCCAGACCATTTCATCGCCCTCAAGCTGAATTTCGTAAGGCGGTTTCAAACGGGCGTTTATGATTACGCTGTGATGACCAGCTTATTCGCAGATCCAAGGCAATCCATGCGCCCGGTCAAACAGACATTTTCATCTCAAGAATGGTGCGGGCAAGTCTATGAAGAGTTGCTTTTCGATCCAAAAAAAGTCCAAGTCGATACCCGCAGTTATTTCGAAGGGGAGAGTCAGCGTACGACCTTGGCAGTAACCGACGCCGTGACCATCGACGCCCTTTGGATGACCGCACGGGGGTTGACTGCGGGAGGCCCCACGGGTGCTGCGACGGCGACGGAAATGATCGGAAGCAGTGTCATACGACGCCTCCAGCATCGCCCGCCACGTGTTTTCTCGGCTCAGGCGCGCTGGCTAGAGACACCGACCAATGTAGAAACAAAAGCGGGCACTTTTCGAGTCAAGACCCTCGTCTTCCAGAGACAAGACAGGGTTCAATGCCGATTAGAGGTCGAATTAGCAACACCCTACCGAATCATCGGATGGCACTGCTCGGACGGGGAGCGGGCGAGCCTGACCGGTTCAAAGCGCATAGCCTATTGGACACGCGCACGCCTTGGAGATGAACGATTGCTCATTGACTTGGGGTTGGCCCCAATGTCCCCGAAGACACCTGAGCCTGCACCAACAAAATAAATTCATTGGGGCGAAACTTCCCCGCCTTCTGTTTGGCAATAGACAAGTCAATGTTGCCCGACCTCCAAAATTGTCGGCCATCACGCGTGTTTTTCTTGGTCCATTTTTTCGCGAGTATATCATTCACGCGGGTCTCGATAGAGGTGTCCGTATTGATATCCAATTTCCATTCAACTTCAATGACGCGACCGTCTGCTTCCGCGATGCGAAGGGACAATGGACGTGTCCAAAACTTCAAGGGTGGCAACCAGGTAACGAAACCGGGCCGAGCGCGCCGTTCCATCTGACGTGGGTAGATGGCTCTGACCTCTGCACTTTTCCGTCCAAGCATCGCGACTGGTGACCGATTTCTGAATACGTGTGGTTCAAACAGGTCTGCAAGCGACATATAGGGCCAGTAGACCAAGGTCGATCCCTTGGTATCATGTTCGAAGATGACTTGAATCTTCTTGTCTTCGTCAAACCAGAACCAGCCGTCCGACTGGCCGTTAATACTGGCTTCACGTGGGACACCCCACAACTTGGTCAACTGCGATAAGGCGTCTAAGGGCAGGCCCACTTTGATGGACCGAACCAAACGACTATCTGAATGAAGTAAGACGCGTACACTGGCCTGGCCGTACGCTTTGGTCGATAGGCCTTTAGCCGATAATAATTCGGGAGAAATCGCTTTAATCTTGGCCTCCGAATCCCCCAGGCCAAGCGGACCCAAAAGCTTCGGGGATTGCGCAGGTTCGTTAGAAAATAGCGTTGTCCAAATAGGCACCTGAGCCGCTGGCATCTTTGGTACGACTTTAGGCGGTGCCCCCTGATCTTTCGACTGACAGGCCACTTGAACGAGACATAATCCAATCAACAGGGTGACCCTGACGAATGCGTTCATTACTGGCCAGGGTTCGGTCTTGTGCGCCAATTTTCTGGTGGCAAGGGATAGACCTCTCCACCAGAATTAGGTTGACCCGGAGTTGCGATGACATGACCTCGATAATCAGGCCGGATTTGCATTTGCTGTGCTTGTTTTTCCCCCGCATTCTCGGAGAGTACGCAGGCTCTCCATGACGCGGCGAGTGAGCCATCTTCGATGGGATGGATGCGTTCCATAGACTGGACCCGTTGATTTCTCGGATCTGATTGATCGTCGCTGGTCCAGGTTCGCCCGCCAACAAACGGGGCTGCGCCGTTGCCGGCGATGTCGACTACATTTCCGCGAGGATCCAATAAGCGCAGCCTAAACCGAGCATTGTGCAGGTTGAGTCTTAAAAAGCGGGCATCGTTTGCATTGTTCATGACAAAATCGGGTTCCAAATAGGCTCCATCGCGAAATTGTGGTCTCAGATCATCATATGACTCGGTGTTATGGTCAACGATGAGAAATCGCTCATAGGGTCCGATGATTGTACCCGGATAAAGCCCAACCACGAAATCATCATCGGTGGCAATGGTCCACATGGATAGATCAATGGCTTGGTCAGTTGTGTTGAGCAGCTCAATGAATTCGTCATTGTAGACGAAATCCTGGGGACGCCGACTCTCGCGATTGGCCGTCTCCGCGGGATCAACCCGTCCATTGTATCCATCCCATTGGATTTCGTTGAAGACCACAGACCCGGGTTCGATGGCTCGTACACCTGTGCGCCTAGGCTCCCCTATCCACCGATTGCCAATCTGCTTGGCCATGGTCCAAAGATAGTCGAAGTACTCCGCATACTGATGTCCCGTGTGTGTCCCCGACAAAACCACGAGCACCTCATCATTGGCCACCGTCGCGCTCGCAGACCAGTTAAAAGACCCGGTCAGAACAACCGGATTTTCGGTCTTCCCATCGATCACCAGTGTCTTTGCATGCTGCCGACCACCACCGGCTTGGTAATCCCCTGGCTGCCGACTATTGTCGTTGCCGTCCATCCGCACGGGAACACCAAAGGCAAGCAAGCGATAGACCTCATGATAGGGCCCATTAGAATGCAATTGCGAGCGATCGATCACCCCCCTGACGTACCGAGGTCGAAACGGTGACTCACAGGTAATCACCGCAGTGCATTGAGCACTGTCTTCAGCACTCAATTCAGGCTGGCGCGCAGGGTCACAGCAGCGGTTGTACTGCTGAAATTCATTGTGCTTCTGAATGAATAAGGAACCGAGCTGGTCCTTGGTGAATGCAAAGATGAAGAACTCGATGGATTCTTTAGCATTCTCCACCGCTTCTAAGATGCGGCCCATGGCATCTTCTTGAGGTGAGAACAAGACTTCTACTTTGGTGTCGCCGACCTGATAGACATTGCCATTGTCGATTTTCCGTTTTGCAAATCCAAATCGACCGGCGAACATTTGCTCAAACTCAGCTGTGAAGTCTGCCGCCACTTGTGGCGAGTCGATCAAGACCCAGTTGTTGTCATTCCGCGAGAAACCGGTCGACGTAATATTACCCGTTCCGGTCACTGTGAAGCGACGGTCTATGATGAAGAATTTGTCGTGCATGATGTGGTTTTGATTGCCCACCTGGGTTGGGATATTAAGGCGATCTAAGACCACGTAGCCGCGCACGGTCCCAAAGGCATGCCGTGCGTTGCCCACGAAACGAAGACGCACGCCACGATAAAAGGCTCGCTCTAAGGCTGATATGATGGTGCGTCGGCTAAATCCCATGACGGCGAAGTCCACGGTGGCGTTTGCTCGATCGATCATTTGGACCACGATGTCGTCCGCTTCCGTATCGGTGCCATTGGCCTGTTCACTGCCTGGAAAGTTAAAGTAGACTTCCACTTTCGGCGTCAGCGACGCCTCTAAATCAGCCTGGTCGAGTTCGTAACCACAGCCGTGACAGAATAAAAGAACAAGAAACCAGCTCAATACACTTTTCATCTCGTCACTCCCCAGCCGCGTCACACATCGT
>JAYZEG010000068.1:0-10259 GCA_036337435.1 Myxococcota bacterium | reverse complement strand
CTCTCGTTAAGCGCGGCCTTCGGTGGTTCGGGCTGGGTGGATCCCATCAGTGGCAGACGCCACCAACTTTGGATTAATTTAACAGACGGTTATCCGCACAGTTTGAGGGATGCCTTCAATCCAAATCACACCGCCCATGGCCTGTCATATCATCTTCGCTGGTTCGAAGAAGACGTGGGGGACCCCAATGCCTGGTCAAAAAAAGAACGCAGCAAAGCCGGCTTCAGGCTAGCGCGACCCAAAACGCCTGAGACCGGCTGGATTCGGCTCAGCCAAGCGGTCACGTTAACGACTGACGAGCTGTCAGGATGGTGTGAGACACCACGAGGAGGCCGAGCCCCCGAGGAAAAATTGGCTCGCATGAGGTCGATTCTTGGCGCAGTTCATCGGGCATATCGAACGCCGTGTATTCCTGTGCATCGCTTGGATGGCCACCGCCACGACGCGGAGACGCTCTTCCAGATCTTTATTCGTTTGAACAGTGCGGGGACGCCCTTGGGGGCAGCGGAGCAGTTTTTTGCAGGTGTGAAGCAGCAATGGCTGGAAGCGGAAGAACGCTTAAGCCCTTTGACAGAATTCGCCGGACCGCTGAAACGCCGTGACTTAATCTCTCTTGTCGCAAGGACGGCGGCGAAAGTACCGCTTCGCTTACTCGGCCTGCCCACTGTCTGTCGACCTAATACAGACAACGAGATCCGTGTTGGCGATCCGATTCCATTGTCTCTGGAGCGGCTCGCAAAGGCACCCGTGGTCACACCACATGAAAACGACGATCCGAGAAACTTACTCATCTGGAAAATGGACGCCATTACCGACACGCAAAGCAAACTGCGACTTGACGATGCAATGCAGTGGGTCAATGACGCTTTGTTTGATCGTTTGGCCTTGGGTGTATTGGGCCTTTCGTCTATCGGCTGGAGTGCGGCGGTCGCCTGGGTGCTCGGTTTTTGGAGCCGAACAGGGCAACGGCCCCAACCTATTGATAAGTGGGTTAAGCCTCTCTTGTCCTTTTGTTTTTGGACCTCCGTTCTCGGATCTCGCTCAGAAGGGCGCCGCAAGTTTGAGCGAGACAGTTTCAACCTGGGGTGGATGAGCGGTCGCAGCGGATATCCATATCCTTTTTGGCGTGGCCCAATGAGCGACGGGGACCACAACGCCTGCTTGCGTGCGGCCAAACTGGTCTTTGGTTACAGCCGTGTACTCGATCGATTGCCTGCAGATGAAGATGATCAAGATGCCTGTGAACGCTTAATGAGTAAGCATAAGTGGCTTTTCCTCGGACCTTATCAAGACATTGGTCGGGATTGGACTCCATCGGTTCGGCTCGACCCCAGAATTGAATGGGACCATATTTTCCCTCGAGTGAGGGCTGACCGTTTCCTAAAACAGTCTTATGTGACGAAGCGAACTGGCAAGAAACAGTGGAAGCGCTCTCAATATCATCGCTGGACCAACCGTATTGGTAACTTTGCTGGCATTGATGCCACCGCCAACCGGTCTTTTGGCGACCGGGCCTTAAAAGACAAATTAGCTTACAATAAAAAGAGTGCTAATGGCCGTGCCCGGAGTTATTTGGACATGTCTTTTGTGCGGACCGATCCAAAGCTAGACGCGCGGTCGTGCGCCTTGCTTTTCCAATTACATGAGCACGAAGATCGCTTGGAAAGAGAGTTGGGCGGGTCGGTGTTTGAGAACTTCGCTCGAAGACGAGGGGCACAGATATGGACCCTCGCGACGGACCGAGTCGGTGGGATGCTGACGCATCACAAAGTCCTCGATTGGATGGAGAATGGCTGGGGCACCTGATTGGGATGAAGAAAGTCCTTACGGGACCATGGGAGGAGATAGATTTGTCAGCTGATCAGAACACCTAAAACGGATGACCAACAGAGCCCGTTGTCATGAGTGTCTCGGCTAAGCTGTCTCTTCTTCGCTCGGTGCGTCCATGCCTTGGGTCTGACCCTTACCGGCTTTCCGGAGCACGTAGAAGATGATGGTAAAGCCAATGACTGCTGCGTTCAGGTTGTAGACCACGGTGACGATGGTTGTTCCAGCGATATAGAACATGTCCATGTTGGTGACGTTTACGTTTGCCAGCTGCTTGCCGCGTGACTTGACCCAGTCGATGAGTGGGTCCCAGTCAATGACGTCATAGCCAACCTTGATCAAGAGCCCCGCGAACACGGACAATGGGATAAATTTAACCCAGTCTTGGAACAAGAACATTTCGACCAGTACGAAAATACCCGACATGATACCGGCAAGTCGCAGTGTTGCATTCTCTTTTAAGATGAGAACTGAGCGAATGGTCGCCTGCGCACCTGGGATACCACCGATGAAGGCCACCAGCCCATTGGCAATGCCCTGTGCAGCAAGTTCTTTGTTCTGTTTGGTATTGTCTTCAAAACCAAAGGTCTCTTTGACTTTTTTGTCCATGACCAGGGAGGTCAGCAATGTGTCGAGGTAGGCCAACAAGGTCAGATTCAGAGCAAAGGGCAGTGCCAGCCAGACCACATCCATGTTGATGCTGGACGGAATTTGCGCTGCGGCCATCTCGCTGATTTGGTCCCATGATTTGATGCTGGTCAATTCGGGGACTTGAAGCCCTAAGCCCATGAAACTATGGATGGCCGACATCAGGATGATGACGATCAAGGTGCCTGGCAAGAACGACTTATACTTCGGTGCGATGGCGTTGATGATCTTTGGCATAACGAACAAGAGAATGCAGGTGACCGTAGCAATCACTACATTGGCGACCACACCGCCCGTGTACGGGTCAATGGCCTTGGTCACGATTTCGTTGTTCTCGAGAACTTGCTTACTGCCGAGTCCGAACAGGCGATTGACCTGACTGACCCAAATGAGAATGGCGATGCCGTTCATGAACCCTGAGATGACCGAGACAGGCACCAGCGAGATGAATTTACCTAGGCGTAACACCGCCATTAAAATCAACAGACCCGCTGTGAGCATGAGGACCACGGTCATGAAATGATCGGCGGTGTAGTTGGCTGCTTGAAGTTGAACAGCAATCACCCCGGAGGCGGCAGCCCAAATGGTCATGGTTACCGTTGTCATGGGTGCTGTCGGACCAGAACATTGGATCCGAGTACCGCCGAGAAGCGATGTCACGGCGGCGATGATCCCCGCCGACAGGATGCCAACAAGCATGCCGTTGGCACGGCCCGATTGAAGCCCGAAGGCGGCGCCCAGGCTGATGGCAGCAAAACTCACTGTCAAGCCGGCCAATATGTTCTGGAGATACTCGCTTCCAGAGATGTCCGATAGAGGTCTTTTCTGCATGATTATCTATTCCTCGTTTTGAACTCAGCAGTTGTTCCGGCCTTGACGAAAGCTGGTGAGGCGGCCAACGACAACCGATTATTTTGGCTGGACATTAGTGCTGTGTTTTTTACTTCGCAAGGATTTTCGTTCGGACAGGATGCACCTGTTTTCATATCGGGGGAATGGCACGGACCTAGGTTGGTGTTCTCATGAGGCCAGGGGATCTTTTGCTGCGCTTTACTGACCAATCGTGCAGCGGGCTTCGCCGGGCTATCTGATTCAGCGTGATTGACAAACAGGAGGGGGGCTTGAGCAAGACAGCGGTCGTACAGTGTACACCCTACCAGGCATCTGGTGCATTTACCTATTTTGGCATTTTAAGAAGCATTTTCTGGGGCTGTGCCGTCGCCCTTTTTTTGGGGGCTGTTTACGGCTATTGGATGTACTATCTCTACTCCTTTTTTAGCGTCTTGTTGCCTCCAATCTTTGGCTGTGCAATCGGTTTCGCGGTCTCCTACGCGGCACGCGAAGCGCAAATTCGGTCATCTTGGATCGGCCCGGCAGTCGGGGCTTTGATTGGTCTCTTTGCGACCTATGTGGGTTGGGTGTTTTGGGTGCTCGCTTGGAGCGGCCACGAACTTCTCACCCCCGTCTCAGACTATGGTCTATTGGCCTGCCTCGTTGAGATCATGCAGGAAGGTATTTGGTACTTTGAGCTGTTCCAAGTAAAGGGCAGCTACCTGGGATTCTTGTGGTCACTCGAACTCTGTCTGGTGGTTGCCGGCGCATGGTTTGGTGGCGGCTTTCATGCAGACGACCCATTTTGTGAATCATGCCATAACTGGTCAGCCGACACCTGGGAATCGGGCGACCTGGATGGTACGGCCTGCTCGGACAAAAAGAGATTTAAGGCTGAACTGGCCCGCAACCCCAAGGCGGCTCTTTTGAGTTTTTCAATGGCCGACGGCGGTGCCTATGACGCCTTGGCACAAATCAAAGTCAAAGCATGTCCGACGTGCCAAGGGTTTTATGCACTCGGGCTCACTGTGAAAGATTGTCACATCGATGATGATGGCGAAGAGACGACGAGGTTGAGGGTTTTGGCGACCAATCTGATGATTTCTCACGAGTTTTTTCAAAATTTAAAAGGGGCGTATTCCAAATCAGGGACACGGTCATGACGTCATTTGCTCACCTGTGATTTGCTCACCTCATGACATACGACTCGCGACAAAGGCAATTGCGTGCGTCCTTGTATTGGAACATTAAGTCGCATTACTGTGTGACGTACGCTGTTTGATGGTCACCGATAAAGCAGAAAGGGACTGACGTGATGTGTCGAGCCTGCCAACGGTCTGTTTTCTTCGGATATTGGTTTATGTTTACCATGGCTCTGGGCCCAGGCTGCAGTCCAGATTCTGGTTCGGTGATGGGGGGACAAGACGCCACAGTAGACAGCCGTCTAGACGAAATCCCATGCCGGGAACACGCCGATTGTCCCGACCTGCTGCCGACGTGTATTGCCGACGGCGACGGTGGGGGCTATTGCGCGAACCCCGTCGGTCCATGTGACGGCGACCCCCTGACTGACAATCATGCTTGTCCAAGAGACCCTGATTCTATGGTTCGAGATGATAGCCCCGATTCTCAACTCGATGCGCGCACTACCGATTCAACGGTCGATGCTCTCACGGAGGATTCGTATATCGATGCAGGTATCGCCGATTCTCAAATTGCCGATGCCATGGCTTTAGAACCGGATGCTGAAATTCCAGTCGGTCCTATCGACCCGTCCCCTGGCACGGATGGCACACCCGAAGAAATGGATTTTGATTGGAGTGGCGTGGGTAATGAATACATCTCTGGCATCGTGCCTCAGAGGACGCTGAATTGGGCTGAGTATCCACGCTACGGTCGCGCGCGCATTCTACAAGAATCCGCCAGCGATGATTGTGTCTGTTTTGACATTGACTGTGCGACGTGCAATCGGCGCTTTTGTGGTGCGGCACTCTGTACGTATGCTCTCAACGACAACCACGCGCTCACAAAGTATCATGTTTAACTTAGCGCTCTTGATGATGACGAGCCGAGTATCAGGTTCGAGGTCAATATCAGTGCCGATCCACCCATCCAGTATACCGATATTGGTGATGTGCTCGCTCGGTTAGAACGTGTCCCGATTGCCTATTGGTATGGGTTTAAAATCATCACCGAGTACGGCCGAGGAATCCAGTTCCTCCATCGGTCTTACTTCAATGGAGCTGCGGCTTATGGCAGTCGGAGTTACATCGATACGCAAACGGTCGAGTTGCCCACTCTGCTCCACGAGTTGGGTCATACATTCGAACAATACACCCGCTTGGGTCATGAACCGAATTTAGCGCCACAGAGTAATATCCTGGACCCAATTTGGCGCAATGCCATTCGGGCCGATGACAATCGGACGTCTCGTTATGGCGATAGCAATGAGTGGGAAGACTTGGCGGAGTTCGCTCGCATTTACGCCTTGTCTGCCATCGAAGACAGCCTACCGAGATTGCGCGAGTTGTCCCCAGAGCGGTATCGAATCTGGGTTCGCATCTTGCGTAATGGAGCGACGATTAGCCCCTGAATAGGCCTTGCCCTCGGATGGTTTGTGCTTAAGCTCTGGATGGCGATGGAACCGGCTCAAATCAGCCGAGTTAGTGCCTGGTGGAGGGCGTAAATGACCGAGCGTAAGCCCATGGGGTTGAGCTTTGATTCTTGGATCGACCGGCAGATCGATGCGTCCATGAAGCGGGGCGAAATGGATCATTTGCCTGGCAAGGGCAAGCCGCTGCCAGGGGTCAATGGACGATACGATCCTGACTGGTGGCTGAAAGAAAAGCTCCAACGGGAAAATCTCGATCTTACGCCAGAGACCATCGTGTCGCGACGCAAGGTGGAGGTTTGGATGGAGAGTTACTTGGCTCTATCATCTGCGGCACAGGTGAGACGTCAGGCTGACGCGCTCAACAAGGTGATCCAGGCTGCCAACAAAACGGATCTTGGCCCCCATTTGCCCCAGCAAATGCTGGATGTAGACGCGCTGATACGCACTTGGTTGGACGCCAATTCGTCGGGGTAGATTTCTTAGGCACCTCCGCGGGCCGTCGGGCGACAATGGGCCGGCCAATCAGTGTTCAATCCGTTGGTCGCTACAGAAGAGACCGAGGCGGATAGACAGCCGGGTCGGACTTTCAGCCGTTCTATTTATCTCATGAGAGCCGGCGATAGATGGACCATTGGGGTTGTCAGCTCGAAACATTTTTTTGCGACCCATCAGGGCAGACCGAGACGGCTGGGCGCACGCGGGACGTTGACCTGCCGCGCAGTTTTGTTTGTTTACGGTCTGAATGCTGCCACCAAGTTTGGCAGCGAATCGATTATAGACGTGTTACACTCCGTTCAAATCCATTGTCACTGGAGGGGAGACAAGTGGCCCGTCAGGTTTTTATTACGGTCTTTATGTGCGTCTGTTTTGGTTGTGCCGGCTCAGACCGCATCGAAGAAACGCTGTCCGGTCCCCGCGTGATGAGTGCCGACCGAGACTCCGTTGTCATCGGTGAGACACTTTATTTTCAAGCCAGAGACGTTTTGTCGCCCGACGATGGGATTTCAAGGCTGAATTTCATCGGCACTTTTGTCGGTGAGAGCGGTACTCGGCATCCGGTGGATGTCACGGTGACGCCGCTCTATGATGAAGAAAATGATGAGGGGGCGACTCTGCGACTCTCCCGAATCGGTCCTTTTCATCACCCGTTTGTGCCGGATGACCGAGCGGAACCCGGATACTTTGAAGGACAGGTCTACGTGGTGAGTGTCCCATTTGAGGGCATGTCATCCATTGGACCTGCCAAAGATATTCGTCTCGAGATAGCGCCCTCACTGGCCATTGAGACGTGGGAGCCTGTCATCGCCGATTGTGGTGTCCCTGCCTTGAGGGGGTTAGGCGGTCTCGCCTATATTATGACGGTGAGAGCTGTTGGGTTTGAGCCAGTTCTTTTCCGCTACATCCTGGGCCAGGTCAACGGGGAACCATTGGTTCTGATCGAGCAAGCGGCCACTGGGCAGACGGATACGATCGGCACACCGGATAACATTTTGATGCTCAATGACGTCGCTTCGGATGACTCTTACTACGCGACCTCTTGGAGCATTGAAGCTGAGGATGCCCAAGGAAATGTCTATGAAAATATTCTCCCTTTTACGGTTCATCGTCCCCTAGACCACTTCACTGACCCACGTTTGGAAGAAGCCGAGTTTCTAGAACCTGTACCCGTCAGCTCTTGTTTTAAGGGCTCCCTCGGTACTGATGTGGTGTATTCGGAGTCGTCGAGCGAGACGCGGCAGAATTCGGCCAGCGTGACCCTCAGTCGCAGCTGGACGACCACCCGTGGACAGACTCGGAGCGACACTTGGAGAGATTCAGTGTCTATCGGAACATCTGATGCGCAAAGCCGCACGCGGCAAGTCGCTTTGACGGAAGGGGATAGTACCACTCAAACCTACGGGGTGACCTATAGTCAAAGTGAAGCCAATTCTCTTCAAACGGCCTCGTCCAACGGCGAGAGCTGGACGACATCGTTAGACATCGGCGATACCACGACCCGAAACGACACCTCGGTGTATGAGACCTCTTCGATACGAAGTAACACCTGGGAGGCTGGGCTTTCTGTGTCCGTATTTGATTTTGGTGGCAGCGTGGGTAGCGATCAGACCGTGACCAGCGGAAGCCGGCAGAGTAATTCGTCGTCCATAGGTCGCCAATCCAGCACCAATCGGGGCTTTTCATCACAGTCCAGTCGAAATACGACGCGGTCCTTTGGGACCACAACGACGGATGCCCGGAGCAATAGCATCGGTGGGGCGTATGCACTGAATCGTGCTCAGACGACCACCGATTCAGAGGGACGCGTGATCACCATATCAGAAGGACGGACAATTGATTTAGGGGGCAGTGAATCCCGGTCTAACACCATTACCGAAGGTGAGACAGAAGCCTATCAGCGCACCTTCACTGAGTCATCTACAAGTACCACTCTGACGAGTTATGACGGTGTGGTGCCGAGAACCAAGTTTGGTGTCTTCTACCGACAGACTGTTCGCCTTATTCGAAAGACATACCTGCGCTCGTTTAATCTCTGTGGTGTGTCCTCGATTATGGGGGAAATTCAGTATAACCAATGGACATGGGCTCCGGATCTCGCACTGGGTGATGAGTGTCCACCATTCCCCGAGTCTAACTTGCCGCCCGCACAATGTTTGATCGAGCCGTGCGGAGAAAGTCTTTGAATCCATTGTTGACCAGGTCTGTGTTCATGGTGCTGAGCTTGACTGTATGCCTCGTCGCGTGCTCTGATCTAAATGAGCCCAGCGCGAGTCAGTGTCAGCCAGCTTGCGATGGAGATTTGCGCTGTGTGGACGGCGCGTGTCGGCCGATTCTATGTTCCGATTCAAGTGATTGTCTCCTGGGCCTTGTGTGCAGCGAGGGGCGCTGTGTCTACAGTTGTGATGGGGAGACGCCCTGTCCAAGCGGTGAGTGCGTGGAATGGCTATGCGAGGCCTCGCAGGAATGCCAGAATGGCAATGTCAGGCCATGTTCGACCGCCTGTGGGGAGGGCGTTGAGCGCTGTATGAACTTTGCTTGGTCTATTTGCTCAGCAGGCTTGCCTGCAGCGCAAGATGAATGTGGTGACGGGCTGGATGGTGACTGCGACGGAGAGGTCGACGAGGCGTGTCCCGATTGTGACGAAGGCAGTCAGCGAGGGTGTACCAATCCGTGTGGAACCGGTGAACAAATCTGCGAGGGTGGACGCTGGGGTATCTGCTCTGTTGAGCCGCCTGGGGCGGACGGTGTTTGTCCATGCGTGGAGGATGAGGTCGAGGCCTGCGATACACCGTGTGGACCGGGGCAACGTGTGTGCCAGGCGGGTCGTTGGGGGGCGTGCGCCCATCCCAATGCGAAACCAGAAATCTGTGGCAACGGCTTAGATGAAGACTGCGATGGTGCTCCAGACGAAGCCTGCCCTGATTGCACAGTCGATTTCATCAGTCCGCCCGACAACATCGTTGTCTTAGACGAGTACGGTTCAGCCCAGATCGCCGGACAAGATAACAACGGGCGTGTTTGGCTGGCGCTCTCAGGTCGCCGAAATGGCAGCCCCTATGCATCCCATCTGTCCTATAGACGGTCCAACGGAGTCTTCGTAATCGCCAGTGCAGAGGTGTCCGATTTTAAGACATTCTGGGGTTTGGCTGCCGGGTCGGGTGTCGCTGTTATCGGCCGAATAGGCGTCGATAGGGACATCGTAGTAGAGTGGATTTCTGGTCAGGCTAACCGCCGTCATGTCTTTGAACCTTCGGGGCAAGGGCGTAGTGCGCAAAACGCTGTGATCATGGAGAATAATGGAACCTGGTATGCGCTTTATTCCAACCCATCCGCAGGCTTGTACATTCAGCCACTGCCCGTCAATAGCCCGCTGCCCCAAGCACTCCGTATCGGTCCTGGGTTCAATACAGATTTTGTGGCCTCGAATGACAGCGATGGCATCACAATTTTCTACGAGAATACGAGTGGTAACTTTCCAGAGGGCCCTGCCATCGCGTCCATTAAATTGGGTCTCGATCCATTGAGAGTCATATCAGATGCCGTATTGAGGCACCCTCAAACGGGCGAGCCTCTGATCGGTCGGCAGCCAAACGCGTATTTTAGTCGCAATCAATATACAGTGGCCTATACAGGGACAAACAGCATATCCACGCTGTTGCTTAGCTTGGATGGTACGGTGTCGAACGGACCCCACGAGGTCTATCGGTCGCCTGCCGGCCAGATAATCAGGCGGCCAGCATTCTCCGGCGGACCTGATGGGGCACTCATTCTTTGGCATGAGGGCGACGTTTTGGGAACTCCAGGCGTCAATTCTGATCAAATCAAATACCATGCTCTTAAC
>JAYZEG010000067.1:0-14257 GCA_036337435.1 Myxococcota bacterium | reverse complement strand
ATCTCCCGCGCTTCGATGTAGGTCTCGAAATGAATGCCACCCTGGTTGTGATTGTACCAGTTGTCTTTATACAGCTGCAGGTATTCACCTCGGTTGTAAATATCCCAATCGTCTTGAAACCAACTGGCGTCCATCAATCGTTTCTCGAGATTTTTAAAAATGCGTTTTGAGTTTTTCATGATCCCCTGCCTGCAAAGCCGCATGTGCACCAATGAGGCATGCAACTCATCCAGCTAAACCACTGACTTGGACAGGCTACCGGAATTCCGGGTGAAAACAGAGATTAACTTTCGACCGAACTCTATTTTAACTGCCATTTGAACAGGAAGAAAATGGAGCCGAATATGTCAATTCATAGAAATCTGGCTCGTTTTTTTAATGGTACGCACCGAAACGAAGTGACATAACCTGGGCCGATAAATTGAATCAAGACCGTGCCGCCTGACTGAGCAAAGCGGTGAACGTGGAGAGCATGACAGTGAAAACCTGATGGGTCAGACAGCGTTCAGTCAACCGAGTTAAATGGATTCTGAAGAGCCCACAACACCCATTTTCCAGCGCTGTTTTTTTTGTCTCATCGGTGTTAGACACTGCGCTGTCATCGACTTTTCATTTACCCGGAATACAAGGTGGGCCAATGCCACAAAATGCTTCTAAAGCGCATTTCAAAATCACTCCCATGGATCCGAGATGGTCTGAGCAAGCGAGTCAGCGCCAGGCCTGCCTCACCAAGCCGGCTGGGAGCCTCGGGGCGCTCGAGATGCTGGCCATACAACTGGCGGGCCTTCAAGAGACGGCAACACCGACGGTGCGACCCGCCCACGTGTTGATCTTTGCATCTGACCACCCAGTGGTCAGCCATGGGGTGAGCGCATACCCACAAGACGTCACCACGGCCATGGTCGGCAACATGCTCACAGGCGGTGCTGCATCGACTGTGTTGGCCCGCCAATTTAACATTCCCATGAGCATCATTGATGTGGGCGTCAAGACGCCGCAGAAAGTGCAGATGACAAGCGAGGTCCAGCTTTATCGGATAAGTGCAGCGGCAAACGGCAACGTAGGCGATCTGGCCGACGCACAAGCCATGGACCAGCACACTTTTGAGGCGGCCTTATCGGCGGGCATCGAGGCCGTAGACAGGTTAGGTCAATGTAGCCTACTCATCGTCGGTGAGCTTGGGATTGGCAACACCACAGTGGCCTCCGCCGTGACGGCGGCTCTGCTCGATGTCCCCGCCGAGACGATGGTCGGCCGCGGTACCGGGGTCGATGATGAGGGCATGATTCGCAAACGCATGGTCGTCGAGCGCGCGCTTTTGGCCTGTGATGCAGATGATGGGGCGTCTACAATCATGCAAATCGGAGGGCGCGACATCGCGGCCATGTACGGTGCTATGGGCCGGGCTGCGGAGAAAAACATACCGATCCTCGTGGATGGCTTCGTCGCCGGCTCTGCAGCACTCGCCCTGATTCACGATTACCCCGATGCTAACAAACGTTTAATTTGGGCTCATCGCTCCGCCGAGCAAGGACACACTCACTTACTGGAGAAAGCCGGCACCCAAGGGTTGCTGGATTTGGGCATGCGCCTCGGAGAAGCAAGCGGTGCCTTGGCCGCGTTTCCGCTCATCGAGGCGGCGTGTGCGTTACATAATGGGATGGCAACTTTTGCAGATGCCCAGGTTCCCGAGAAAGAGCGTTCTCAATGAGACTGCCACCCATCCTACGTGGCTCACGAACGGCCTTCATTTTTCTCACCCGAATCCCCGTTGGTGGGCAAGATTATCGAGATGCTGACTGGCGCTGGTCGACCGCCTGGTTTCCAGCGGTGGGGGCCTTCCTCGGCTTAGCACTCGCATTCCTCTGGTTAGCCATCGCTTCGCTCGGCTCATGGGTATCTGCTTTTTTGGTCCTTGGGGTGAGTCTGCTTTTGACGGGTGGTTTTCACGAAGACGGCCTTGCTGACACAGCTGACGCGATGGGTGGGGCATACGACCGGGATCGACTCCTGGAGATTCTCAAAGACAGTCGAGTTGGTGCCTTCGGTGCTATGGCCTTGTTTGTTAGTCTTGGACTCAAGGTCGCGCTGTTGGCCCGACTTGATACCCATGCACCAACAGCACTCGTTGTGACGGAATGTCTATCGCGAGTGACGCCAATCTGGCTGATGGTCGGGATGCCCTACGTCACCAATGATGCACAATCGCGCAGCAGGCAAGTCACACGAGCCGGATTCCCCCAACTGGTTTTTGCGACAGCCATCGGTTTTTCAATGGTCGGACTGGGTTGGTGGTTTGGGTACCTAACCGCGGACATATTGTTGGGCCTGACGCTGGCCATGACCTTAACGCCTGCTCTCTGCGCTTGGCGCTTTTACCGACGGACTGGAGGGATCACCGGTGATTTTTTGGGCGCAACGCAACAGCTGACTCAACTGGCCTTGCTCATCGCTTTTGCTGCGGTTCAAAATTAGGAACTGCTATGCCGCTTTATCTCGTGCGCCATGCACCCGTCGCCCTGGAAGGCACCTGCTATGGACAAATCGATGTACCGACCGCGATCACAGCCGAGACCGCCATCAAAACCGTCCATACACACCTGAGAACTAAAGAGCCGCCGACGAGGGTTTGGAGTTCACCGCTGCAGCGTTGCCAGGACCTGGCGCAGGCCTATACCGACACAGTGCATCTGAGCCCTCATCTCATGGAAGCCAGCTTCGGGCTTTGGGAAGGTCTACGCTGGGATGAAATCCATGAAAAGTTTCCTGATAAAATGGCACAGTGGGGCGCAAATTGGACCGAGACACCACCGCCTGAAGGTGAATCGGCTCTGATGGTTCAAACGCGCTTCGAAAAGTTTGTAGGCTCCCTCACGCCTGGCGTCCATCTCGCTTTCTCACACGCCGGTATCATTCGGGCAGCACGGGTCGTGCTCGACGCTTGGACCTGGGCACAGGCGATGGAGACACCCGTCGCTTACTTAGGTCTCGAGTGCTTTACAATTCCAACGGATCCGCCAACGACGAAGCTGTCACAGGCCGATGTATCTTAGGTTGAACTGCTGTTTCAATCGCGCAGCGCATAACGCCATAAAGCCCGAATGCGCCGTCTCAGGTGGGGGGGGTGTCCAAGCATTGATGTAACGCGTTCTCAAGCTTATCGACATCAGGAATGTCCTGACCGTCAAAGATGACTTCGAGACGTGTATCGCGTCGATACCCTGTCTTTCTGACATCCTCTATGCCGTCGAATACATTGAAACCCAACCAGCCATCGTTGGTTCGTACGACCGCCTTAATCCGCATGGCATTGGGCAAATTCGCAAGTCCGCGAAGCCAGCTCGAAACGCGGTCAGACCGAAAGACCAGTCCATTCCAGCAGATCCAACCAATGGTCGAGGCAATTGGAGAGTGGTGCACTCGCTTGGCGAAAGGATTATCAGCATCAACCCCCGATTCATTGTCAGAGGCCGGATGACCGGCCGCCGCGTCGACACCCGATTCCGGATGACTGTGTTCGTGGCTGTGATGTTGATGTTCATTATGGTCCTTGTGGTCGTGGACGTGATCATCATGGTGATGGTGCTGGTGGTCGGTCCCATGGGTGTGACCCGCCCTCGCGATGGAGACGTCTCGCCCCGAAATCAGGTCGAGCAGGTCAAGTTTGATTTGCCCATGCTCGGTTGGACCCACAAACCGCTTGGGCGGAAAAATGCGGTTCGCCCATGCCATGAATGATTCGAGTTCGGCTGCCGTCGCGAGGTCCGACCGGTTTGCGAGTAACACATCAGCAGCCTCGACCTGATCGAACATTTCATCGCGGCGAATGTCTCGTTCAAACCGTTTGGGGTCAAGGATGCAAATAATCGAACGAACATCGACTGACTCACGAATGCCCGGTCGCTCCAAGGTATCCAAGATGCCCGATAAAGCAGCTAAGCCGGTCGGTTCAATGAGTAAACGATTTGGTCGGCGTTGTAGAAGCATCACCAGAGACACTTCAAACATAAACCCGGCACTACAACAGATACAGCCCCCAGCCACTTCGCGGATGTCAACACCTGTCCTGGTATTGCCCCCACTCGCCGGCTGCATGAAGGCCGCGTCGAGGCCAACCAATCCATATTCATTCACGAGAATCGCCCACTTCTCATTCTCGGGCTTCAAAGCAAGAAGCTGATTAATTGTGGTCGTCTTTCCGACACCGAGTGGACCAGAGATCAGATTGATTGGTATGGGAGGTCGTTTTTTCTTATTCATCGGAACATCCACGCCCATGTAACAAAGCCCCGTTGCCACGCAACGTTGGCGGGAGTATTGGCTAATGTGTTCGTCGGGTCAACCATCGACACGCTTTGCGGCCCCCCACAGCAGTGAGTGCCGTTATCACAGCCTTGAGCACGATTTATTAGACCAACATGAGGGTTTACCATCGTTTTCAACCACAGGTTTAACAAAAAAACATCGATGAAGGGGGCCCGCCGATAGACCCCTTTAGTTTCTGTCAAGCCGGTTATGAGAGTGACAATTTGTTGCGCCGCAGTAACCTTTCGAAACAGACCGCGCCATCGGCCAAGAATGCCCATTTCGTCGGCGTTTTTACAACCACTTGCATTTGCAAGCTCCTTGCGTATACAACAGGGCCGCTAAGGAGATGGACCGGGTAATGAATTCAGCAATCCGCGTGTCATTCGGAGGGACGGAACCAAGACCTGTCATGCATCAAAATGAACACCAAAGCTGCGCTATCCAACGGCTCCAACAAGACGGTCTAACTGTATTTGAATTTGGATGTTTTCTCGGCCGTGTGGCCAGAAAGTACACGGCAGGCTCTCTAACGCAGCACTGGCCGCGCATGTCACCCGTGGTTGAGTGCACTGTATGAACGACGTTCAATTGCCATCCGCTGGACATCAAGCAACGCCGGCACGCACACTGACTCAGCCGTGTATACTCCACGTCTGCACATCCTGTAGACCGACGGGAATGCCGCGAGAGCCTCAAGCCAATAGACCTGGTTTCGTATTGTATCAGGAGCTGAGCGACGCCATCGACCGAAGTCCCTTGCGGGAGCGAGTGACAGTACGCGCTGCAGAGTGTTTAAGCGTTTGCCCTCGACCTTGCGGCATTGCACTGTCCTCACCCGACTCGTGGAGCTATCTTTTCGGCGATCAGAAGGCAACGGTCACCGAGACGACCAGCAGCATCCTTGACTGTCTGGCAGTTTATTTGGAAAGCCCCGACGGCTTCATGCCTCGGAAGACGCGTCCGAAGTCCTTACGAAACAGCATTCTGGGTCGAGTTCCGCCAATCAAAGAGGTCGGCGAATGCACCTAGCCGAAGGGATACTCCCCTTGAACCAAGCGATCGCGTTCAGCGCAGTTGGCGCTGCGACCTTGGCCTGGAGTATGCGGGGTGAACAGATTGCACGATGCGATGAAGGAACACCGTCTGTGCTCATGGCTGGTGTCACGAGCTTGCTGTTTGCTGTGACACTGCTCCCCTTACCTGTCCCTGTTGTCGGCGCGACAAGCCATATTTGTCTGACACCCGTGCTCGCGCTCATCATCGGCATACGCCGGATTATATGGCCTACATTTTTCGTTCTATTACTCCAGGCTCTTTTCTTCGCCCACGGAGGACTCACCACGTTAGGGATAAATACCATCGCCCTTGGCGTCGTCGGCCCGATGGCCACGATCGGACTCTGGACCTTGATAAAAAGACTCGGCTTTGGCGGTGCGGTTGGTCTCGGTCTAGCATGCGGCGTTGGGGGCTTGATGGTATACATCACCGATGCATTCGTCCTCGCATTCGCCCTTAGCAATGTGGCCGAGCCAGCAACAACTTTTACAACCGTGGTTCTCGGATTTGCCCCGGTGCAGGTTCCGCTGGCGATAGTCGAATCGGTGGCGGCGGTCGCCATCATTCGATTGCTGGCAAACCGACGGCCAGACCTCCTTCCCGAGGCATTATCCGAACTAAAAAGACCCACCTTCGACGCTGCAAAACGGACGTCCCTCCTTGTCATTTTCGGGCTCTTTGGGTGTCGTTATGAAGGCATTGACGGCACCGTATTCGGGGCTGCTGCGGAGTCGGCTGGACGCGCACCAACAAACAGCATTATCGACATGAGCCAAGGTGAAATGGGGTTGGCGATGTCGGTCCTAATCCTCTTCGGCCTTGGATTTATTGCAGGTCGAACTTGGGAGCGGCTCTTCCACGGAGGAAAAGATGCACTTCCACGCTGAACATTCGCTGTTTTTCGAACGCAGACAGTCTCTCTGGCAGAGTGGTTTGAGTCTTGGATTGACAGTCAGCATGTTGATTCTAAATGCCGGGGCCGACAGTATAACCGTCTCGGGCATTGGTGCGGGGCTCGGCTCTCTTTTATTGGTGCACGGGTATATCCGCGGACATCGTCGGATCGAACCGGTCATCGCCTGGTCTATTTTGCTCATCGGATTCGTGCTTCTGGGCGGTGTTGCCCTAAACGCAGACGTCCAGACCGTGCTCGGTGTGGCGGCCCGTATTCTCTGCGGTGTCATTTGGATTTTATGGCTCGGCACTCAAACAGATTGGGCGTCGCTGCGGCAACTCCTGCTCAAACTTCGAATTCCGGAAACCATCGTGTCGACTCTGGATCACTCGATCATGCACGGGGTACTCACTCAGCGTGAGTGGATTTCTAGACGAAATGCAGCTCGCATGCGCATCGGAACAACGCGGTTGTCATTAAAATCATGGGCGAGTTTGCTCAGCGAGGGTGCCCTACAATCGTTTGTCCGGCTGGAACACATGGAGGAAAATGCGCTGATCAGGTGCAGCCCGCTCACCCAGAGCAGCGAACAAGTTCCAATCGAACTGGATGCAGTGAGCGTAAAAAGAGGCGAGCACTTAGTTCTAGAGCAAGTCAGTCTGAAAATCCAATCTACGGAATGGGTGCTTGTCTGTGGACCGAGTGGTGCTGGAAAGTCGAGCTTACTCCGGCTTCTTGCGGGGCTTGATGGACCCAGCGAGGGCATAATGAATCGCCTCGGTAAATCAGTCTCATCAGATTCCAAGCTGGAGACGCGGCTCGATGGTCGCATTGCCCTCCTGACCCAAAACCCTGAACATCACTTCATCGCAAGCACAGTTGCCGAAGACATTGCCTGGGGCCTACTGCAACGTGGCGTCAATGCGCGTGAGGCTCAAGAACACGCTCGAGAGATGGCGAACGCAATGGGAATTGACCACCTGCTGACCCGGGCGTGTCACGACCTGAGCTTCGGTGAGCAACGTCGTGTCGCACTTGCAGGCCTGCTTGTTTTGAAGCCGTCGCTGCTACTCTTAGATGAGCCTACGGCCGGCCTGGATCCGATGGCGGCGCAAGAACTTCGGACTCTGGTACAAACACAGGTCGAAAAACATGGTTCAGCCTGTGTTTGGGCAACCCATGACCTTCACACGTATCCGCCTATGGCAAAGCGAGTGATTCTGCTCCGGGCGGGGCAGGTCATCTTTGATGGCCCCACATCTGAAGGCTTGTCGAGTCCTTGGATGAAAAGGGCGGGCTTAGCTCTGACACACGGAGACGAATGATGTTGTTTGGAAGTTCAGCAAAGAAACCGAGCCTTGACATGATCCGACGAATCAAGTCATGCCTGCAGCAAGCCTTGGATTTGGGCGACGAAGCCATGATCACAGTCACTCAACTGGCTTGCCTGGAAGACGATTGCGCCCCGCTTGAGACAGTTGTTGGGTTGCTACAGCCAGGTCAACCTCAACGACAACACAAAATACACAAACCCACCGATGCCATTACCCCGAACGATCTGCTAGATGTGTGCGAAGCATGGGGGTACAACGTCGAACAAACCGGACTCAATTCACTGTTTAAGGAGAATTAAATGAGCACTCACAACAAAGTACCTGTTACCATCCTGACCGGCTTTCTGGGTTCAGGAAAGACCACTTTGCTCAATCGGATTTTGAGTGAAGAACACGGTAAACGCATCGCTGTCATCGAAAATGAATACGGTGAGGTTGGCATCGACCAAGCACTGGTCATCAACGCTGACGAAGAAATTTTTGAGATGTCCAATGGCTGCATATGCTGCACCGTTCGAGGCGACCTGATTCGTGTGCTCGGAAACCTCATGAAGCGCCGCGACAAATTCGATTACGTTCTCGTCGAGACAACGGGTCTTGCGGACCCAGGCCCTGTGGCTCAAACATTCTTCATGGATGACGAAATTAGGTCGGAGTTCGCCCTCGATGGCATTGTGACTTTAGTCGACGCTGCCCACATCGAACAGCAACTGGGACGAAGTGACGAGAGCACCGAGCAAATTGCCTTTGCAGACGTGCTGGTGCTCAACAAAACAGACCTGGTCGATACTGAATCGCTGGATGCACTCGAATCACGTTTGAGAGAAATGAACCGGATGACCAAAGTGGTACGCAGCGAAAGAGCAGACGTCCCTGTGGAAACGGTGCTCAATTTGAGTGCTTTTGACCTAGACCAAATGCTCGAGCGGCGCCCCAGTTTTCTCGAACCCGAATATCCATTCGAGTGGACCGGCGTCTATTCACTCGAGCCTGGCCGTTATGAACTCAGCCTTGCCGAAGGGCCTGACCCAACCATGTCCCTCGCAATTATGGCGAACCAAGGTGACGATGACGCAGCACTGCGCGACGGTGCAGAATGGTGCGTGAGACGCTACGCTGATCCAGCTGAACCTTACGGCCCCGGTAGCTTATTGCCCGTGGGTCACCACATCAACCTGCAACTCCAGGAGCCGGGTCGGAAATCATTCTTTATAGAGGTCGACTCAGCGACTAATGTCGGTCTTTACGCGCAGCACACCGCTGAGGAGTTCGATATGAAGCTCCTCAATACAGCAAGCGGTACAGAAATCCCCGTAGAGTCTGAGCGGACCTGGGTTGCACAGCACGAGCATGATGATGAAGTAGGCTCGTTTGCCATCGAGCGAGATGGGGACGTTGACCCCGACAGACTCAACAAATGGCTCAGCCAACTCCTCCGTGAGAAAGGTATCGACATTTTCCGCATGAAGGGTTTTCTGGCTCTCGCGGGCGAGCCCGAGCGCTACGTCTTTCAAGGCGTTCACATGCTCTTCGATGCACAACCTGAGAAACCATGGGGTGACGCACCCCGAAAAAACCAATTGGTTTTCATTGGTCGCGAGCTTGACGAGCAGAGCATCCGAAGCGGGTTTGAGTCATGCCTGCTCTAAGGTCTGAAAAACCTAAAGGGGTGATTCGAAACGGCTGGTCTGCAACGGTCGATGATTATGTCATCGCCGCCGCCTGGGGCTGCAGTGGCGATGTCCTCATCGTTGCCGACGCAGCCGGTGGTATTTTCGGTTTTGAAGGTCGGTCTGGCTCAATGCGCTGGGCCAATCGTGACGCCCACGGTGGGGGTGTCCTTTCAATGTCCGTTCACCCCGATTCAAAACGGGTCGCGACAGCTGGGCAGAACGGTCGTATTTTCATCTGGGATGCCCATGATGGCGCACGTCAGCAAACCATCGAATTAGGGAAAGGATGGATTGAAACCCTACGATGGTCGGCTGATGGCCAACTCCTTGCCGCATCGAGCTCTCGTCGGGTGTTTGTGTACGATGCCGATGGAAACGAGGTATGGCAATCGGAGGACCACCCCAGCACAGTCAGCGCGATCGCATGGTCCGAATCCAAAGAGCTGGCAACGGCGTGCTACGGCCAGGTGGCCTTTTTCAGTGCTGGCTCGGGCCAAGTGAACCAAAAGCTTGAGTGGAAAGGTTCGCTCGTATCTATGGTGCTGAGCCCCGATGGAGATATCGTCGCTTGTGGCAGTCAGGACAATTCAGTGCACTTCTGGCGTCGGTCGACGGCCCAAGATTCGATGATGTCGGGCTATCCGGGGAAGCCGTCGTCCTTGGCATTCGATGATAGCGGCACGCTGCTGGCAACCGGTGGTGGTGAGGCCATCACAGTTTGGAGTTTTCAGGGGGATGGGCCTGAAGGAACGCGACCTGGCGTACTGGAACTTCATCCAGAGTCGATCACCTCACTGACGTTTGCTCCGGGTCAGCGCAGACTCGCCTCAGGCGCTAGGGATGGCTCAGTTGTTATTTGGAAGCTGAGGACCGATGGAACTGGTGAGGCAATCGGCGTCGCCCGCCTCAATGGTCTTGTGGCCGGCTTGGCCTGGCGACCAGACGGAAGGGGGCTCGCTGGCCTCGATTCAACCGGTGGCGTCACCACGTGGAGAATAGGGTAATTCCCGAAACATGATGACTCGGCTACTCGTTGGCGATTCGGTCTCTCGCAAAATCGTCTACGAAGCGGAGTTCACCGTTGAGGAAGGTCGCGGCGACCTTCCCTTTGAAGCGACGGCCAATGAATGCTGAGTTCGCGGATAATCCGTGGAAATGGTCTAGGCCCACCTCCCACTCATGATAGGGATCAACGAGACACAGATGAGCAGACGCCTGTTCACCGACTATGGTGCCCACTTTTCCTCGAAGCCCGACAATCCGTGCAGGACTGCTGGTCATCAACTCGACGGCTCGTGTCTCCGACAACGTTCCATCGTGCACAAAGCTCATGAGTGCGGCAAAAGCGGTCTCGAGGCCAATGACGCCAAAGGGGGCGTCAACAAAGCCCTTCGCTTTTTCTTCACGACTATGGGGAGCATGGTCTGTCGCGACGGCATCGACGGTGCCATCTGCCAGCGCCTCGACGAGTGCCTGTCGATCGGACTCGCTGCGCAGCGGCGGGTTCATTTTTGTATTAGGATCGCCACCTGCGCACGCCTGTAGGTTCAACAGCAGGTGGTGTGGCGACGCCTCGCAACTGATAGGTAGTCCCTTCGCCTTGGCCTCGCGGATGGCATCGATACTCCGTTTTGTCGATGTATGCAGGACGTGGTAGCGCGCTCCTGTTTTGGCCGCCAGCGCGATGTCGCGTTCGACCATTACGCCTTCCGCTTCGGCAGATTGACCTCGTACACCGAGAGCCCGACTCACATCGCTCTCTGTCATCGGCGCATGCTGTGTCATGTCGGTGTCTTCAGCATGCTGCATAAACAACAGATCATTTTTCACACAGGCTTCAAGAGAGGCCTGCATCACGCCATCGTCCATGACCGGAAGACCATCATCTGTGACCGCCACAGCACCCGCGGCTTTTAGGGCCGCATGGTCCGTCAGACGCTCTCCACCGAGCCCCTCGGTAACGGCCGCAGCGACGTGAATATCAATTCCGCGAACCCGCCGTGACTCCTCGGACTCAAATCGTACGCTGTCCGGCGTGTCGAGTGCTGGGTGCGTATTGGGCATGACCACGACACCTGTGATGCCGCCGGCGAGGGCTGCACGGCTTCCGGACTCGATGGTTTCCTTATACTCAAAGCCAGGCTGCCGAAAGTGTACTTGGATGTCTAAAAGTCCCGGAAGTGCCCAGAGGCCTGTCCCTTGAAGTTCGGAGGTGCCCGCGGGCACCTGTTTTGGGTTACGCTCGATACCATCGGGCCCCACCAGAAGGTCGACGACTTCGTCGAGGCCACCTTCTGGATCAATCAAACGAGCCCCGCGCACGAGAACCGGATGTTTTTGTGTATGTATAAAAGGATTCATAGCCCCCTCATAACACGCCACGATGTCATGATGCGAGGGGGTTTGTTAACACTTTAAAGCTCTGTCTCCATTGACCGATGCGGCGGTATGACCGTCGGGAGAGATTCCTTCTTCGAAAACCGGCTGGGGAGCGTTGATGACTCTTTCATGGGTACGACCCCTCGACGCGTTGAGCGACACAAACGCAACGCCAGGCGAGCCCTCACGCATTTTGGCCGGCGACATAACCCGATGACCAGGCCCATTGAAAGTTGAAGCCACCGAGGTGACCGGTAACATCAACGACTTCTCCGATGAAGAAAAGCCCTGGCTGTGTCCGCGCCTCCATCGTCTTGGATGAAAGATCGTTGGTATCAACACCACCGAGAGTGACTTCGGCCGTCCGATAGCCCTCTGTTCCACCCGGTCTTACAGCCCAGGCATTCACGACATCAGCGAGGGCGTCCAGACTTTGATTACTCGCGTCAGCCAGTCTGCCCTGCACATCCATAGTCTGACAGATATCGAGAGCCAATCGCCGGGGTAGTAGCTCCGCTAAAACCGTGGTCACCTCTTGCTTGGGCGTGTGCTTTTTTCGGTCGATCAAAAGGGCGTTCACATCGACTTGAGGCGCAAGATTGACAGTCACTGGATTCTGCTCTCGCCAATAGGAGGAAATCTGCAAAATTGATGGGCCGCTGAGGCCACGGTGAGTAAATAAAAGACCTTCTGCAAATCGGGTGTCGCCATAACCAACCGTCGCATCAACAGACAAGCCCGACAGAGCACGACACCTGTCCAACAGAGCCCCCTGAAAGGTCAAGGGCACTAAACCTGCTCTCGTCTCAACGATCGATAAACCAAATTGCTCGGCGAGCCTGTAGCCGAAGGGACTCGCACCAGCTTTCGGAACGGAAAGACCACCGGTCGCAACGATAATGGACTGGCAGGTCAGCTCGCCACGGGACGTGCGAAGTCGATAACGCGCGTCGGGACGCTCATCATTCGCACATGCACCAACGTCCTCCACCACAGTTGGAAAACTTAAAGCAGCCCCTGCATCGCGGGCGGCAGCAAGCAACAGATCGACAATGTCCTGAGCCGAGCGGTCACAGAACAGTTGACCGAGTTTCTTCTCATGAAATTGGATGCCGGCGGTCTCGACCCAATCGATAAAATCGTACTGTGTATATTGTTTGAGAGCTGATTTACAAAAGTGGGGGTTCTCTGAAAGATAATTGGCCGGCGTCACATAGAGATTGGTGAAATTACAGCGTCCGCCCCCCGAGATTCTAATCTTGGTGCCCAATTTCTTTGCATGATCAACCACGCAGACAGTTCGACCACGCCGCCCCGCATGAATGGCAGCCATTAAACCTGCGGCACCCGCACCGATGATAACGACGTCGTAGTGAGTCTTCATTGGCTACAGGTATCATATCTGAAGCGATTCGCCCATGGATTGACACTGTTGTTTGAATGGCCTGAGCCAGGTTTAGTTGCGAGGAGCACATCCAGTCTGAGTGAGGCAGATGGGCTGTCTCGGACGAGAGTGTAATCAGTTGCCCGGGGGAGGACTGGCCCCGGGTGGAGGCCTATTCATACCGCCACCGCCAGTACCACAAGAGCCGGAGATCACATCGCCCTGGTTGCAGAATGGCAAGCAGGGAAACGCGAGTCCACCATCGACCTCCAGTGTCATAAAGTACACATCCACCCGGTCGCCGAGGGCGTCTTGCAATGGCTCGGGCGTCACCGTCTCTCGACCATTACATCTGTCTAAGTAGCAGACGCCACGGTTATAACGGTCTTGTTCGAAGGCATAACAAGAGACCGTCGTGGGGTCATCACAGGCGCTGAGCGTGTAGCAGCTCTCGAGACGAACGATGGTGCTGTTGCCGTCCATTGGGCCATCAACACCATACGGGCCAAGCACGGGGACGCCACGGAAACAGAGGCCCACGAGGCCAGAATGGCGATTGGCATCGCCGGCGCGATTCAATTGATAAGACGCTGAAGCGGCTCGGGTTCCATGGGGGCTCATGGTAGTTACATCGGCCCTGTGCCCACTTCATCCACCGTCATGTCAGTCATCTACGACTCACTATCGTCTCAGCAACCGAATGAGGCCAAAACCATCAACAGCGAATGCCGTATTTCCAGACAATTTCAGTCAGTTAATCGCCGCTGCCTTTCGACCCTTACTGAAAATTCAACACATAAACTGTGCTGTGAAGACGACAAGCCTTAGCTCTCCAGAGCCTACTGACAAACTATCGCTGCTGCACAACGACACGCCGATTTGTTTACGCTGAAAAGATTAATGCCAGATAAGTCGTGTGGCTCTCATTGTCTCAATGATTGCAGGGCAATAGAATCAAAGTCTTTTCAATTGGTTTTGAAATACTTATGACCAGAACATCCCGCTCTAGTCTATATTCTCCAATCCGTTGTAACCGATGTGTGATTTTTCGTAATACTTCATCCTGCAGCGTTGATGGTATAAGCTCGCTTGTGAAGCAGTTAAAGGTGCTCATTTACAGGCATCAATCCTTTCCCAGTTGCAGTATGCGATTTGGGTCTATAGACAACAACCCGAGCTATGCAGAAGACCTTTGATCAATCGGCCTTAAGCTTCGCTCACAATGACT
>JAYZEG010000066.1:0-93958 GCA_036337435.1 Myxococcota bacterium | reverse complement strand
AACGTGGTGACGCGACTCGGATAGTCGTCAAGGTCGATAGCGACAACATTTCGACAAAACCCGATATTTACAACCTTCTTAAGTTCCGACGTTCCAATCAGAACACGTGCATCAACCAAAGACCGATCGTTGAAAAAGGCGATCGGATTAAGCGTGGAGATGTCATTGCTGATGGACCGGGAACGGATACGGGCGAGCTCGCTCTTGGTCGTAACATGGTTGTGGCTTTCATGCCCTGGGGTGGTTACAACTTTGAGGATTCCATTCTGATTTCAGAAAAAGTCGTCAAAGAAGACCAATACACGTCGATTCACATCGAAGAATTTGAGTGTGTTGCTCGGGACACCAAGCTCGGTAAAGAAGAAATTACCAAAGACATCCCTAATGTTGGCGAGGAGGCTCTCGCCAACTTGGACGAGTCTGGCATTGTTCGAATCGGTGCTGAGGTCAAGTCTGGCGACATTTTGGTGGGGAAGATCACGCCGAAAGGCGAGACCCAACTCAGTCCCGAGGAAAAGCTTCTCCGCGCGATTTTTGGCGAGAAGGCGGGCGACGTCCGCGATACATCGAGCCGAGTACCTCCCGGCGTTGTGGGCACGGTGATCAGTGCCAAAGTGTTTAGCCGGCGCGGGATCGAAAAAGATGAGCGTGCCCAAGACATTGAGGATGCCGAGATCGCGAAGCTCGAGAAAGACCAGAATGACCAGATTAAAATCATTCGGAAGAGTGCCTATCGCAAGGTAGAGGAGCTCCTCACAGGCCAAATGGTCTCGAGTCGCTTGGTGGATGACCAGGGCGATGTGCTTATCGATAAGGGCCAGGAACTAACTGCTGAGATCATTAAGACGATCCCTCAGATGTACTGGAACGTAATCGATTTAGATAGAGACACAGGCGTTCCTGACAAAATCGAGCGGATTGTTGAAGACCTGCGCGAGGAAATTCAGGCGATTCGTGTTCTCTTTCAAGAAAAGATCAACAAGCTCAAGAAGGGTGATGAACTTCCTCCGGGCGTCATCAAGATGGTGAAGGTCTATGTCGCTATCAAACGGAAGCTACAGGTTGGTGACAAGATGGCCGGTCGGCATGGTAATAAGGGCGTCATTTCCCGTATCTTACCTGAAGAAGACATGCCATTCCTCATCGACGGAACGCCTGTTGAGATGGTGCTGAACCCGCTTGGTGTGCCGAGTCGTATGAACATTGGACAGGTTTTAGAAACCCACCTGGGTTGGGCTGCACGCGGTCTTGGCCGACGAATCCAGCGCCTTCTGGACGAGCAGTACAGCACGGATGCCCTGAAGACCGAACTGAAGAAGTACTACACGTCTGAGGCTCATCACGCGATGGTCGATGAGATGGATGATGCAGACGTTCGCCGCAGCATCACGAAAATCAAGAAGGGAATGCATATCGCAACACCCGTCTTCGATGGTGCGCCCGAGACGAAAATCCGGGAAGCTCTCGAACTGGCTGGCATGAATGTTTCTGGACAATCAACCTTGTTTGACGGTCGGAGCGGCCAGGCATTTGACGGCGATGTGACCGTGGGTGTCATGTACATGCTCAAACTCCATCACCTCGTCGACGACAAGATCCATGCGCGGTCCATCGGGCCGTACAGTTTAGTCACGCAGCAACCACTGGGTGGTAAGGCTCAGTTTGGTGGACAGCGTCTTGGTGAAATGGAAGTTTGGGCTCTCGAGGCCTACGGCGCAGCCTATGCTTTGCAAGAGTTCTTGACTGTCAAATCAGATGACGTTTTGGGTCGAACTAGAATGTACGAGGCGATCGTAAAGGGCGAAAATGTCTTGGAGAGTGGTTTACCTGAATCATTCAATGTTCTGATTAAAGAACTCCAAAGCTTAGCCTTGGATATCGAACTCATCGAAACCGAGCAACTTTAAACGGAAAGCACGAGGAAGAGCCATGAAGGATATTTTCAACTTTTTTGAGAAGCCCAAGGACCCACTCAGCTTTAGTGCGATCCGTATCGCCATCGCGAGTCCCGATAAGATCAACAGCTGGTCTTACGGTGAGGTCAAAAAGCCGGAAACCATCAACTATCGGACATTTAAACCCGAGCGTGATGGGTTATTCTGCGCAAAGATCTTCGGTCCCGTGAAAGACTACGAATGTTTGTGCGGCAAATATAAGCGAATGAAGCACCGCGGCGTGGTGTGTGAAAAGTGTGGCGTAGAGGTCATTCAGAGCCGTGTTAGGCGTGAACGTCTGGGTCATATTACGCTGGCGACACCTGTTGCCCACATTTGGTTTCTGAAAAGTCTTCCAAGTCGGCTCGGGAATCTTCTTGATGTGACCCTCAAGGACATCGAACGTGTTCTGTATTGCGTCGCCTATATCATCACCGATGGGGGCGAGACACCCCTTAATACCGGTGATATTTTAAGCGAAGATGAATATTACGACGCTTTGGACGAATACGGCGACGATGCCTTTGAAGCAGGCATGGGTGCCGATGCAATCAAGATTCTGTTGCAGCAACTTGATATTCCATCGTTGGCGGTGACGTTGCGAGAGCAAATGCTGGCAGCCACAAGCGAGGCAGCCCGAAAAAAGCTTGCGAAGCGATTGAAGGTGGTCGAGTCACTCAAAGACAGTAACAACCGCCCCGAATGGATGATTTTAGATGTCATTCCCGTTATTCCGCCGGACCTACGCCCACTGGTTCCATTGGATGGCGGCCGTTTCGCAACAAGCGATTTGAACGACCTGTACCGCCGCGTGATCAATCGGAATAATCGTTTGAAGCGTCTCAAAGAGCTCAATGCGCCGGAGATCATTATCCGGAATGAAAAGCGCATGCTGCAAGAAGCGGTTGATGCGCTCTTCGACAATGGGCGTCGAGGGAAGGCCATCACAGGCCCCAACAAGCGACCATTGAAGTCATTGAGTGATATGATCAAGGGCAAGCAGGGGCGATTCCGCCAAAACCTACTCGGAAAGCGTGTGGATTATTCGGGTCGTTCAGTCATTGTGGTTGGGCCAGAACTCCGCTTGCACCAATGTGGTTTGCCTAAGAAATTGGCTTTGGAACTCTTCAAGCCGTTCATTTACAGCAAACTTGAAGAACGTGGCCATGTCACGACCATCAAGACGGCTAAACGACTGGTGGAAAAGCAAAAGCCTGAGGTATGGGATATCCTGGATGAAGTGATTAAAGAGCATCCGGTCATGCTCAACCGAGCCCCGACCTTGCATCGCTTGGGTATCCAGGCATTCGAACCCGTACTCATCGAGGGTAAGGCCATCCAGCTTCATCCGCTGGTCTGTGTGGCTTTTAATGCTGACTTTGACGGCGACCAGATGGCTGTGCACCTCCCGCTGTCTGTCGAAGCGCAAATCGAAGCACGCGTTCTCATGATGAGTTCAAATAACATCTTGAGCCCAGCCAGTGGACGACCGATTATCGTCCCGTCTCAAGACATCGTGCTCGGCTGCTACTACATGACGAGAGAACGACCATTTGCGACCGGTGAAGGTCGCATATTCTGTGGTCCAGAAGAAGTCAGAATGGCATACGATGCAGGCGAACTTGACTTGCAAGCCCGAATCAAGTGCCGATTGGATGGCTCCCTTTCTGACACGACCACAGGCCGCGTACTACTCTGGGAAATCTTACCGTCAGGTCTCAGTTTTGACCTCATAAACAAGACGTTGAGAAAGAAAGAACTGGCTGCGCTCATCGATGCTGCATACAGACAATGTACTTCGAAAGAAACGGTCATATTGGCCGATCGTCTCAAGGACATTGGCTATGCAAATGCAACGCGCGCCGGTATCTCGATCGCCGTTGGTGACCTCACCATCCCGGATGTCAAAGAGAAGCTCCTTGGCGAAGCCACGCTGGAAGTCAAGGAGATCGAACAGCAATACTATGACGGTCTCATCACGAATGGTGAGCGCTATAACAAGGTTGTCGACATTTGGGACCGCGTCAGTAACGCCGTCGCCGAAGGTATGATGGACGCCATCAGCCGTGAGACCATCGTTGGTCCGAATGGTGAGACCGAAGAAACCGATAGTTTCAACTCGATCTTTATCATGGCGGACTCCGGTGCTCGTGGTGGTCCCGCGCAGATTAAACAGCTCGCTGGTATGCGTGGTTTGATGGCCAAACCATCGGGTGAAATCATCGAGACGCCCATCACAGCAAACTTCCGCGAGGGTCTGAGCGTATTGCAGTACTTTATCAGTACTCACGGTGCGCGAAAGGGTCTGGCGGATACTGCGCTCAAGACAGCTAATTCTGGGTATCTGACAAGGCGTCTTGTCGACGTCGCCCAAGATGCCATCGTGACGGAATACGATTGCGGCACGTTGGACGGCATGGAGGTCACCGCACTCGTCGAAGCTGGCGAGATCATAGAGCCACTTGCAGACCGGATACTGGGTCGCGTGGCTCTCGATGATGTCTATGACCCTCATACAGGCGACATGCTTCTACCGGCGGGCACGGAATTTGATGAAGATACCGTTCAAATCGTCGAGGATGCAGGAATCAATCGGGTTATGATCCGGTCGGTTTTGACCTGTCAGACCAAGCGCGGCGTCTGTGTCATGTGCTACGGTCGAGACCTTGCTCGCGGCCGCACTGTCAACATCGGTGAGGCTGTTGGCGTCATCGCCGCTCAGTCTATCGGTGAGCCGGGTACACAGCTCACGATGCGTACGTTCCACATCGGTGGTGCTGCTGCGCGATTGGCCGAGCAGAATACCGTTGAATCGCGTGGCCCCGGCACGGTGGTCTATGAAAACGTCGAAACGGTCATTCGTCCGGCGTCACCTGATGAGCCAAACGGCGCAACGGTGGTCATGAACAGGCAGTCGGCTCTGATCATTAAAGACGATGTCGGCCGTGAGCGGGAGCGGTACCAGGTTGTCTATGGTGCAAGTCTCCTTGTGAAAGACGGTGCGAAAGTTCAAGCCGGTACGACCCTCGCTGAGTGGGATCCCTTTGCCATTCCGATCCTCACAGAGGTCGGTGGTGTTGCCCGTTTCCACGAATTGGAAGAAGGCGTCACCATCAACGAAGAGTTTGATGAGGTTACAGGTCTGAGCCGGAAGGTGGTTGTTGAAAACAGAGATTCTGGTGAGCTCAGGCCTCAAGTCATTATCCGTGACCCTGATACCCATCAAATTAAGAAGCTGGCGGGAACCAGGGGCGAAGCTCGGTACATGTTACCGGTTGGTGCCAATATTGTCGTCAACGATGGAGACCTCATCCATCCTGGTCAGCAAATTGCGAAGATTGCCCGTGAAGCGGCCAAGAACAAGGACATCACAGGTGGTCTACCACGAGTGGCAGAATTGTTTGAAGCACGCAAACCGAAGGAACCCGCTGTGATCACCGAGATCGATGGTTGGGTTGAATTTGGCAAGGATACGAAGGGCAAGCGAAAAGTCATTGTTCGACCGGACCTGGGCGAGCCAAAAGAATACCTCATTCCCAAGGGTAAGGCTTTAGCCGTACGTCAGGGTGACCGCGTCGTCGCCGGTGAAGCCCTCATGGACGGAGCGCAGAATCCGCACGATATTTTGGCCGTACTTGGCGACAAAGAACTGGCAAAGTTTTTGGTCGATGAGATTCAAGAGGTCTATCGTTTGCAGGGTGTTCGAATCAACGACAAACACGTTGAGACCATCGTTCGCCAAATGCTTCGACGCGTCCAAATCACCAACGTTGGTGACAGTAACTTCTTGGTCGAAGAACAAGTCGAGAAGTGGGTTTTCGAAGAGGAAAACGCCCGGGTGATGAATGCCGGTGGCCGACCAGCTGTGGCCCAGCCACTTCTGCTGGGGATTACCAAGGCATCGCTGTCGACCGAATCATTCATTTCTGCTTCGTCATTCCAAGAGACGACAAAGGTTCTCACTCAGGCTGCCCTCTCAGGTAAGATCGATTATTTGAGAGGTCTGAAAGAGAACGTGATCATGGGTCGATTAATTCCAGCTGGAACAGGCTTAGAGGGGTATCGCAACCTCAGCATCGAAACAGATGATCAAAATGATGAGCTCCTCTCTGAGGCAGCCGACATGGACGCACTCCCAGCCGGTCTAAACTAGGCCAACATGTCATTCGGTCCCCCCGTCTCACAGGCAAAAAGGGGGACCGGATCGGCGATATTCCTCCTGCGATTTCTTCATCTCACATGCCCTGGTGCTTGCCGTTTGTCGCATGCATCAGTTAAGTCCTGGATCAATGCCAACCGATGAACTCGTGTGCTGCGATCCGTTGGTTGTATGACGCCGCCACATAAAAAAACATCGATAATCACTCTTTTATGTTGACCGCACATGGGAGATCTATATAGTGCGCGGACCATCTACCGGATCGGTAGGTGTAGGCGCGGGCTTGTTTTGCCCCGCTGACTTCCCGGAAGGCGGCTTGAAAAACGCTCGAACCGTCGGGAGAGAAATGCTGTACGCGAGTACGCAAACGAGGCTCAGAGCCTCCTCTCTCTTCTTCCGTAAAGTCTTATTGTTGTTTGGAAGAGTTCGATAAACCGAATTCAGTAAAAGGTGGGAGTCGCATGCCGACAATCAGCCAACTCGTCCGCAGAGGACGCAAAAACAAGTTCCGCAAGACCACTGCACCGGCCTTGCAATCATGCCCGCAAAAGCGGGGCGTCTGCGTACGCGTATATACCTCAACGCCAAAGAAGCCAAATTCGGCTCTCCGTAAGGTTGCTCGTGTCCGTTTGACCAATGGCATCGAAGTGACGAGCTACATCCCGGGCGAGGGACACTCGTTACAAGAGCACTCGGTTGTTCTGATTCGAGGCGGACGTGTGAAGGATCTACCGGGTGTCCGCTACCACATTATTCGCGGTACGGCAGACACCTCAGGCGTCGATAAACGTCGCCAGGGTCGATCCAAGTACGGCGCTAAGCGGCCAAGAAGCTAAGGGAGATTACGAATGCCACGTCGTCGGGAAGTCCCCAAGCGTAAAGTTCAGCCCGATCCCAAGTTTGGAGATCGGACGCTTGCAAAATTTGTTAACTGCCTTATGAAGCGCGGTAAAAAGTCCGTTGCAGAAGGCATTATTTACGGTTCTTTCGATTTGATTGAGAATCGAGCAAAAGAAGATCCACTCCGACTCTTCAAAAAGGCATTAGAGAACGTCAAGCCAAACCTTGAGGTCAAAAGTCGTCGCGTCGGTGGGTCAACGTACCAGGTGCCCGTCGAAATTCGCGGTGAGCGCCGAACCGCTCTTGCGTTTCGTTGGATCATTAATTTCGCTCGGAAGCGGCATGAAAAGACCATGGCTGAAAAATTGGCTGGTGAGTTGATGGATGCTGCAGCCGGTCGTGGTGCTTCTGTGAAGAAGAAGGACGACACACACAAGATGGCAGAAGCCAATAAGGCTTTCGCCCACTATCGCTGGTAGACCGAGGGTCTGCCGCGGGCTGAAGGTCGATTGAGATGCCTCGCGCCGTAAAATTAAGCCAAGTCCGAAATATCGGAATCATGGCTCACATTGACGCGGGCAAGACAACGACCACAGAGCGTATCTTGTACTTCTCCGGTCGCACCCACAAGGTGGGTGAAGTCCATGATGGCACAGCCGTGATGGATTGGATGGAGCAAGAGCAAGAACGCGGCATAACAATCACGTCGGCAGCTACGACGTGCCAGTGGGATGACCACTGGATTAACATTATTGATACACCGGGGCATGTCGATTTCACGTTTGAAGTCGAACGGAGTCTCCGGGTACTGGATAGCGCGATTACCTGTCTCGACGGGGTCGCAGGTGTTGAACCGCAGACAGAAACGGTTTGGCGCCAAGCGGACAAATATCATGTTCCGCGTATGGTCTTTGTAAATAAGATGGACCGCATAGGTGCTGATTTTCAGCGCTGCGTTGCGATGGTTCAAGAACGATTAGGTGCTGAGACTCACGTCATACAGCTCCCAATTCACGTCGACGGCGACTTTCGTGGTCTCGTCGACCTGGTTGAAAATCGTTCGTTCATTTGGTCGGGGGATGACCCTGAATCGCCATTTGAAATCGGACCTATTCCCGCAGATATGGTTGATGAGGCTGAACTGAGCCGCGAAACGCTCTTGGAGACCTTGTCCAACCATGATGATGAAATCCTCGAACTCTTACTAGAGGGCGAAGAACCATCCGTAGAGTTGATTAAATCAGTGCTGCGACGAACGACAATAGCCGGCAAAGCAGTGCCTGTGCTTTGTGGGTCAGCGTTCAGGAATAAAGGCGTTCGTCTTCTCCTAGATGCTGTTGTCGACTACCTGCCTTCGCCGAAAGATGTACCTGCCATTACTGGGCTGAAAGTCAAATCGAAGGTTGTGACAGACGAAGAAGTGTCTCGGCCTGCCGAGGATGATGCCCCATTTGCCGCACTCGCCTTTAAGATTGCGACTGATTCGTACGTTGGCCAACTCGTTTACCTTCGCGTCTATTCAGGATGTGTAAAGGTCGGCAATAATGTTTGGAATTCAACGAAGGGTCGTCGCGAACGACTTGGACGTTTGCTGAGGATGCATGCCAATCAGCGGGAAGACATCAGTGAATGTTTTGCCGGAGATGTGGTGGCAGCTGTCGGCATGAAGGGCGTTTCAACTGGAGATACTCTTTGCCTCGAGAACGGTCAATTGGTTCTGGAGAAAATCGAGTTTCCGGAGCCGGTGATCCGCATTGCGATAGAGCCGAAAACGAAGGCTGACCAGGACAAGTTATCTGGAGCCCTCGACCGACTCGCCCAGGAAGACCCCAGCTTCAAAGTCAGCGTTGACCCGGAAACCGGGCAAACTCTGGTGGCTGGCATGGGTGAACTTCATCTCGAAGTGATTGTCGACAGGCTCTTGCGAGAGTTCAAGGTCACCGCGAACGTCGGTAAGCCTCAAGTGGCTTATCGTGAAACTGTGACAGCAGACGCGGTTGCGGCAGGTGACTTTGTCCGGCCCAGTACCACTGGCAAAGGGCAGTTCGCGGAATGCCAATTGAAGGTCTCACCTGGTGAGGTCGGAAGCGGTCTATCGATTAAGAATTCGGCCTCGAAGAATGAAATCCCGAAGGAGTTCATTGGAGCCGTTAACCATGGTGTTGAAAACGCTTACCTAACCGGGCCTTTACTCGGTTATCCGATGGTTGACCTCCAAGTTGAAATTCTCGGTGGGTCATATGACGAAAATGATTCGTCCGAGGCTGCTTTTAACGTCGCGAGTGCGATGGCTTTTAGGGCTGCTTGTGAAAAAGCATCTCCTGAATTGTTAGAGCCCGTGATGGAGGTTGAAATTGTCGTCCCTGAGGAACACATGGGAGACATCATCGGCCAAGTAAACGCCAAGCGTGGGGAAGTCCGAAATATGGAAACCCGGGCAACTGGCGTGAGCTTTGTGACTGCGATTTTGCCGCTGGCAGGCATGTTTGGTTATGCGACTGAACTACGCTCGTCAACGCAAGGCCGCGGCACATACACGATGCAATTTTCGCATTACGCTTCGGCATCGCCTGAAGCGAAACGCAAATTGCTCGGCGAATAATTTACTGGCTCCGGAATAGATCGGAGTCGCAAACATAACCGAAATCGCTTCGTACTCTGTGCGGGGTGGTGCAGTGAGCAGGACGATAACATGTCGACCACTCAGAAAATTCGAATCAGGCTAAAAGCCTACGATCATAAACTGTTGGACCAATCGGCAACGGAGATCGTGGATATTGCTCGACGAACAGGTGCAAAGGTCGCAGGACCCATTCCGCTACCGACAAGCATCAGTCGTTACACCGTTCTTCGTGGACCACACGTCAACAAGAAGAGCCGTGAGCAGTTTGAACTCCGGACCCACAAGCGACTGCTCGACATCCTCGAGCCGACCCCGCAGACCCTAGACGCGCTCATGAAGCTCGACCTGTCTGCTGGCGTCAATGTCGAGCTGAAGTCTTAGGGGGCAGTTCAAGATGGCTACACTTCCTGTATACAACCTGAAGCGTGAAGAGATTGGGTCTATCGAAGTATCGGACGCAATTTTCGCAACTGAGGTCAAACGACACCTTTTCTATGAGGTGATTAAATGGCAGCAAGCCAAGCGTCGCGCTGGTACGGCTGCGACCAAAGGCCGAAACGATGTTGCTGGTGGTGGTGCGAAACCATACCGACAAAAGGGAACGGGTCGCGCGCGACAAGGTAGTCGTAGAGCGCCCAACCATGTCGGCGGTGGTGTCGTTCACGGACCCACGCCTCGGAGCTACGCGTACAACCTCAACAAGAAGGTCCGTAAAGGTGCGATGAAATCGGCACACAGCTTACGGGCCTCTCAGGCGAAGTTGCTTGTGGTGGACAGTTTGGCTCTAGAGACCCATCGGACGCGTGATGCCGCTCAGGTCTTCAACGCGTTGGCGCAGGGCAACGCGCTGGTCGTCGACGGGCCAAACCGCAATTTGGAACTCGCCGTTGGCAACTTGCCAAAGGTCAAGTACCTCAGCATCGACGGTATGAATTTGTTCGACGTCCTCAAATATGACCACCTCGTCATGACCGAACCCACGGTGAGACGCTTGGAAGGAGCATTAGGACAATGAGCCACGCAGATATTTACAGCGTGCTGAAAAAGCCGCTCGTTACTGAGAAGACCACCTTCCAGAAAGAAGATGATAATCAAATCTCTTTTCAAGTGCGTTCCGACGCGAACAAGATCGAGATTCGACGCGCAGTGGAAAAGCTCCTAGACGTCAAAGTGACCGCCGTGAACACCATGGTCTACCGTGGCAAGTCGAAGCGTTTGGGACGGACTATGGGCAAGCGCGCAAACTGGAAAAAAGCCGTTGTCACATTGGCACCGGGCGAAGAAGTCGAGTTTTTCGATGCGATCGAAAACCTGGACGAGCTCGAGAGTCCGGAGGAGTAAGCCGAAATGGGTGTCAAGAAGTATAAGCCAACGTCGCCCGGGCGACGGAACATGAGTTCAAGTGACTTTGCCGGTGTTACAGCGGCTAAGCCTCACAAAAAACTCACCCAATCGCTCAGTAAGACTGCCGGCCGAAATGTCTACGGTCGAATCACGGTTCGACGGCGAGGCGGTGGTCACAAACGCCGTTACCGTGTCATCGATTTTCGACGGGACAAATATGGCGTTCCGGCACGAGTTGAGTCCGTCGAGTATGATCCAAATCGAAGTGCGCGGATCGCTCTCCTTTGCTATGCCGATGGTGAACGTCGCTACATTCTTGCTCCTAAGGGGCTTGAAGTTGGAGACAGTGTAGAGTCGAGTCGCAAGGCTGATATCAAGCCAGGTAATAGTCTTCCGCTCCGAAATATCCCCGTCGGTACGACGGTGCATGCGGTTGAAATTAAGATTGGCGGTGGCGCGAAGTTGTGTCGAGCTGCCGGTGTATCCGCTCAGTTACTTGCGAAAGAAGGCGATTGGGCGCAGCTTCGTTTGCCTTCTGGCGAGATGAGACTCATTCACTTGAACTGCCGGGCCACCATCGGCCAGGTTGGTAACGAGGAACACGGCAACATTAAACTCGGCAAAGCGGGTCGTAGTCGCTGGTTGGGGCGCAGACCCAAAGTTCGGGGTGTTGCGATGAACCCAGTAGACCATCCCCATGGTGGTGGTGAGGGACGAACATCGGGTGGTCGCCATCCAGTGAGTCCGTGGGGTGTTCCAACTAAGGGTAAGCGGACTCGTAAGAATCGCCGCACTGACCGCTTTATCGTTCGCCGCCGTGGCGGTGGGCGTTAGGAGATACAAAGATGACGCGTTCTATTCGAAAAGGGCCGTTCGTTGATGACCACCTTTGGAAAAAGGTTGAGACGATGAATGAAAACGGCAAGAAGCAAACCATCAAGACATGGTCTCGCCGGTCGACAATTATCCCTGAGTTCATCGGACATACATTTGCTGTTCATAACGGCAATAAATTTTGGCCGGTGTACGTGACTGAGAACATGGTCGGTCACAAACTCGGTGAGTTTGCACCGACACGAACTTACCGTGGCCACGCTGCGGATAAGAAGGGCAAGAAGAGGTAATCAGGAATGAGAGCTAAACTCAGATACCTTCGCGTTTCAGCACGCAAAACACGCTTGGTCGCGGACCTTGTGCGAGGCAAAGGGGTTGGTGAAGCTATCAATATCTTGACCTTCACCCGACGCGCCGCCTGTGAGCCTGTGCGGAAATTGATTGAGAGCGCAATCGCAAATGCTGAGGCGAAGAACGCCGATGTTGATCGCCTCTATGTAGACATTATCACCGTTGATGAAGGTCCTACACTGCGCCGGTTTCGTCCGCGCGCGATGGGCCGAGCAACACGAATCAACAAGAGAACGAGTCACGTGACATGTGTACTCGCTGAGCGTAACTAGGAGTCGATCGTGGGTCAGAAGACGCATCCAATTGGGTTCCGTTTGGGTATCATCCGTTCCTGGAGTTCCAAGTGGTACGAGGAAAAGCGATATGCTGAATGGCTTCATGAAGACCTTCAGTTACGACGCTTTATAAAGAAAAAGCTTTACCACGCAGGTGTCTCGCGCATTGAAATCGAGCGTATGGCAACGAAGGTAAAAATCAGCATTTATACCGCACGGCCGGGCATCGTGATCGGCAAGCGTGGTGCGGGTGCAGATGACCTGAAGCGTGACATTGAGAAGCTGTCGAACGGTGAAGTGTTCTTGAACATTCAGGAGATCCGCAAGGCAGAGCTCGACGCGACTTTGGTTGCAGAGAATGTTGCAGCTCAACTTGAGCGCCGTGTCGCCTTTAGACGAGCACTCAAGAAGGCGATGCAAACGGGAATGAAATTTGGAGCGAAAGGCTTCAAGATTTCAGCGTCCGGGCGCTTGGGCGGTGCTGAGATGGGCCGATTTGAGCGATATCACGATGGACGAGTGCCGTTGCACACACTCCGAGCAGATATTGACTACGGCACAGCAATTGCGAACACGACATACGGTGTCATCGGAATTAAATGCTGGATATTTAAGGGTGAAGTTCACGCCGACAAGGGCGCGAACAATGCTCAGCGGCGTTAATGGTAGGTATGAGAAATGCTTTCTCCTAAGAAGACAAAATTTCGGAAGCAGCAAAAGGGTCGTATCCGCGGCGCAGCCAAGGGTGGAACCGATGTGCATTTCGGAGAATACGGATTGCAGGCAATCACGAGTGGTCGTGTGACCGCCCGACAAATCGAGGCTGCTCGTATCGCGATGACTCGACACGTCAAGCGTCAGGGCAAAATCTGGATTCGGGTTTTCCCAGACAAACCAATCTCGAAGAAACCTGCCGAGACCCGCATGGGTAAAGGTAAGGGGGCCGTCGATCATTGGGTCGCTGTCGTGAAGCGCGGTCGAGTGATGTACGAAATGGATGGCATCCCCGAAGATTTAGCTCGAGAAGCCCTTCGATTGGCCGCACACAAGTTGCCCATCAAGACCCGCTTCTTGAAACGAGGTCAGTGAACATGAATGCGAATGAATTACGCGAAAAGAGTGTCGAAGATCTGCGCGAGTTAAATGATGAACGTCGCCGCGAACTCTTTGACCTGCGGTTTAAGCACTACACAGGTCAATTGTTGGACACTGCGTCTTTAAAGAAAACACGGCGGGAAATCGCCCGTATAGAGACGGTCTTGCGCGAATTAGAAAATGCGCAGTCCGCAGGTGCCTAGGTTACGGAGTCATAGCGATGAGTGAGAATACAGAAAAGCGTCGCAACATTAAGACCCGAACGGGCGTTGTTGTGAGTGACAAAATGGACAAAACAGTCGTTGTGCAGCTCGACAAGCTGGTGATGCACCCGATTTATAAGAAGTTTGTCCGGCGTCGCGTGAAGTACAAAGTTCACGACGAGGCAAACGAGGCACGTGTCGGTGATACAGTGCTGATCGAAGAAACTCGACCGATGAGCCGTCATAAGCGATGGCGCGTGAAGTCGATTACACATAAAGCAGCTTAGTACTGATGACTGGCCCAACGCGGCCGGTGCAAGGAGAACAGTCGTGATACAGATGCAAAGTATGCTCACGGCAGCCGACAACTCTGGCGCGAAAAAGCTCCAGTGTATCAAGGTGCTAGGTGGGTCAAAGCGCAAATACGCGTCTATTGGTGACATCATAGTCGTGAGCATCAAAGAGGCGCTGCCAAACTCGCGGGTTAAAAAGGGTGACCTTAAGCGCGCGGTGGTTGTACGCACGAAGAAAGAAATACGACGGGCAGATGGTTCGCACATCAAGTTCGATGTGAATTCAGCCGTCCTGATAAATGACGCAAATGAGCCGGTTGGCACGCGTATTTTTGGGCCGGTTGCTCGCGAACTGCGAGCTCGAAAGTTTATGAAGATTGTTTCGCTTGCCCCGGAAGTACTCTGAGGGCTGGTCGGCTGACCAGCGAAGGACGAAGAAATGCACGTTAAAACTGGAGATAAAGTTCAGGTAATCGCCGGCAAGGACAAAGGCGAGGTTGGCAACGTAGTACGCGTTGACAGCCGAAAAGGCCGAGTCATTGTCGAAGGGCTGAACATGGTCAAGCGTCACAAAAAGCCAGGACCGGATGGGTCTGAGGGTGGCATCATGGACAAAGAAGCGTTCTTAGACGTATCCAATGTCCTGCTGTTCTCGGAGGAATTAGGTCGCGGTGTTCGTACTCAATTCCGTTATGTCGGGAAGGACGGCAATCAGTTTCCGTCCAAATCCGATGCGGTTGCAAGCTACGGTGAATCGAGTGGCAAAGTAACGAAGGTGCGGTTTTGCGCCAAGACAGGCGAGGTTTTCGAATGAGCGCGCCACGATTGAAGAAGCAGTACGAAGAGCAGGTTCGAGGTTCACTCCGGGAGGAATTCAAGTATGAAAATCCTCACCAGGTGCCAAAGCTTGTAAAAATCGTTGCCAACATGGGCCTCGGCGAGGCTGTGCAGAACCCGAAAATTATCGAGGGTGCGCAGCGTGAATTGAGTGCGATCGCTGGACAGAAGGCGGTCGTCACCAAAGCGAAGAAGTCCATCGCGACGTTCAAGCTTCGTCAGGGTATGCCCATCGGCTGCTCTGTTACCTTGAGGCAAGAGCGGATGTGGGAATTTCTAGACCGCTTGGTCAGCATCGCGCTGCCTCGCGTACGTGACTTCCGAGGAATCAATCCGAAGGGGTTCGATGGGAAAGGAAACTTTTCCATGGGGATCAAGGAACACATCATCTTCCACGAGATTGATTACGACAAAGTAGATAAAATTAAGGGCCTGAATATCACGTTTGTGACGACGGCTAAGACTGATGAAGAGGGTCGCGCTCTACTGCGCCAGCTCGGCATGCCATTCAGGCAAGTCGGCGGTGCGAAGTAACGACGCGTTCTGTTTGAAGGGATGAGGCGCGGCGCAGCTCGCCTCGAAGTGTTGTCAAGTTAGGCAACCCATAGAGTAAGGAATAAACCGATGGGAATGACCGATCCGATTGCCGACCTGCTGACCCGTATACGGAATGCATCGGCGGTTAATCATGAAAAGGTACTCATTCCGGCTTCCAATTTGAAGCTCCGGATTGTCAACCTTCTATTGCAGGAAGGTTTTGTTCGGAATTTTAAGATCGTCAAGGATAACCGGCAGGATGTCATTTGTGTATACCTCAAGTATATGCACGACAACTCTCCGGTGATCACGCACCTTGAGCGTGTCTCGAAGCCTGGGCGGCGAGCCTATGTGAAAGCCAAGAACATCCCAAGCGTCCGCAGTGGGCTGGGAGTTGCCATATTATCGACATCACGCGGTGTGATGACCGACGCGCAGGCAAGAGCATTGCACCTGGGCGGCGAGCACATCTGCTCCGTCTGGTAATTGGCCTGAAGAAAGGAATTAGTGATGTCTCGTATCGGCAAGCTTCCCGTCAAGATACCCAGCGGTGTGACCGTTGAGTTCAGTGACGGCAAGTTCAGTGCAAAGGGACCCAAGGGCGAGATCACGCAGACGATGCCGCCACTTGTATCGGTTGAAAATAACGACGGCCAACTTCAGGTCACGCGTGACAATGATGGTCGAGAAGCGCGAGCCATGCATGGGCTGGCTCGGTCTCTGGTATTCAATTCGGTAGAAGGCGTGTCGACTGGTTTCACCAAGTCTTTGGATATCATCGGTGTTGGTTATCGATGCCAAGCGAAGGGTGAGTACCTCATCTTTAGTCTTGGGTACAGCCACCCGATTTATTATGAGCTTCCAGCAGGGGTCGAAGCCAAACTCGCATCACCGACCCAGCTCGCGTTGAGCGGTGTAGATAAGCAGTTGGTCGGTAAGACTGCAGCGGAAATCCGTAGCTTCCGTCCACCTGAGCCCTACAAAGGTAAGGGCATTAAGTACAGTGACGAAGTAATTCGACGTAAGGAAGGCAAGTCCGGCGCCCGTTAGGGGTCGGTCTTGAGGTGACTGAAGTGGCTATTAAGAACAAAAAAGAGGCGTCACGGCAGAGACGGAAGCGGTCTATCCGACAGCGCATTCGTGGTACGGAACAGCGGCCACGCTTGTCGGTTTTTCGCTCAAATAAGCACATCTACGCTCAGGTCATTGATGACGTCAGTGGGAAGACTATCGCCTCTGCCTCAAGTCAGTCTTCGGCCATCCGGGAACAACTCGATGGCAAGAAGAAGACCGAGGTCGCTGAGTTGGTCGGTCAAACGATCGCAACACTGTGCAAAGACAAAGAAATTGGAACGGTCGTATTCGACCGAAATGGATTCATCTATCACGGCCGTGTGAAAGCTGTGGCAGACGGTGCTAGAAGCGGCGGATTGACCTTCTAAGCGAAGGGATTTGCTGAAATTACCGGAATTTTCCGGCTGTCTAATCGACAGAGTTGACAAATATAAGCTGGATAAGCTAGAAGGTCGCCCCCGTTGTGGGTGGAATTGGCCCTTGGCTTTTCGGAATTAATTCGAGTTTTGGAGCGGACGCGTTGGCTATTCAAAACCAAGTAGAGAACGATCTACTCGATAAAGTAGTAGACATTAATCGTGTGTCGAAGGTCGTCAAAGGCGGTCGGCGCTTTAGTTTCAGCGCGCTCGTCGTTGTTGGAGATGGCAACGGCAGTGTCGGTGTCGCGATGGGTAAGGCTAATGAAGTCCCCGACGCGATTCGCAAGGGCAATGAGCGGGCGCGCAAAGCGATGTTTGATGTACCTGTCATTAACGGAACAATTCCGCATGACGTTATCGGACATCACGGCGCAGGCCGGGTGCTTTTGCGACCCGCGAGTGAAGGTACGGGTGTTATCGCCGGTGGTCCTGTTCGCGCGGTGCTCGAAGCAGCAGGCATTCGTAACGTGCTGACCAAGTCGCTCGGGACAAGTAATGCGAACAACGTCGTTCGGGCAACCGTCGACGCTTTACAGCAACTTGTGTCGCCAGCTGACATGGCATCACGTCGTGGCAAGTCGGTCGAAGAAATCGGCCATATCGCGCCCTAGGCAACGGAGGTAAGAAGGACATGAGCAAGGTACGTGTCATTCAAACGAAGAGCGGCATTGGGCGTTCCGAGAAGCAGCGGGCAACACTCCGCGGACTCGGGCTTAAAAAACTGAACCAAGAGCGTATCTTAGAGGATACACCGGCGGTACGAGGCATGCTAAATGCCGTCAGTCACTTGGTTTCGTTTGAGATTGTGGAAGATTAAGATCATGAGTGAGCTAAGCAATTTGACGCCTGCTCCCGGTGCCGTCCGAAAAAAGAAGCGGATCGGACGCGGTGAGTCATCAGGTTGGGGTAAAACGGCTGGTGCAGGGCATAAGGGCCAGAAAGCGCGGCGCGGCGGCGGAAAGCCTGCACCGGGTTTCGAAGGCGGCCAGATGCCTCTTGCTCGACGATTGCCTAAACGAGGCTTCGTACCACGCAATCGAACAGAATATGCGGTTATCAATCTATCCGCATTTGAGGGGCTCGACGCATCGGTCGTCATCGATATCGACTACCTCAAGGCTAATGGCAAGGTCAAGAAAGGTCCAGATCGTCTGAAGATTTTGGGTCAGGGCAATGTGTCAGCGGCATTTACTGTTCGCGCACACAAGTTCAGCAGTTCGGCGGCCGAGAAGATTACGGCCGCTGGCGGAACCGTAGAATTGGTCGAGAAGTAAGGCGGATAAACCGTGGACACCATTATCAAAATATTTCAGATAGCCGAATTACGACGACGGATCATGTTTACTCTGTCGTTGTTGGCCGTTTATCGTATTGGTGTCTTTGTGACGCTCCCGGGTGTCGATCGTGCCGCTATGTCGAAGTTCATGGCCAGCCAGACCACTGGCTTTCTAGGTCTTTTCAATATGTTTAGTGGAGGGGCAATTGAGCAGCTGAGTGTATTCGCGCTCGGGATCATGCCCTACATATCGGCTTCGATTATTTTCCAACTGTTAACGGTCGTCATTCCGACGCTAGACCGCCTGAACAAGGAAGGCGAGCAGGGCCGGAAGAAAATCAACCAGTGGACCCGTTATGCGACGGTTGCATTGTCGGTTGTACAGGGTTTTTTCATCGCGTCATACCTCGAGAATCTAAATTCTCAGAGTGGTGTTGGCCAAATTGTTCGCAATCCCGACGCTTTTTTCTACTTCATGACAGTGTTGACGCTCACGGCTGGTAGTACATTCATCATGTGGCTCGGCGAGCAGATTACAGAACGTGGTATCGGTAACGGGATGAGTCTGATCATCTTCGCTGGGATCGTTGCGGGGCTGCCCGATGCGTTGGTTCAAATCGGGTCGTCCTTCAGCAATGAGACGATGGACCTAATGACGCTCATCGCCTTGTGCGCCGTCGTGTATGCGGTCATCGCTTTCATTGTCTTTGTTGAGCGAGGACAGCGGCGTATCCCTGTGCAGTATGCCAAGCGTTTGGTCGGCAATCGAGTAGGTGCAGCCCAATCAACCCACTTACCGCTGCGCGTGAACATGGCCGGTGTCATCCCTCCGATTTTCGCGTCGTCTATCCTCATGTTTCCACAGACGATCCTAAGTTGGACCGATGCGGGTTGGGCTGTTGGGTTAAGGAACGCGCTGATGATCGGCGATTGGCGTTATATGTTGATGTTTAGCGCGCTGAACATCTTCTTCTGCTTCTTTTACACGGCGGTCATGTTCAATCCCGTCGATGTCGCGGAAAATCTCAAGAAGTTCGGAGGCTACATTCCAGGGATCAGACCTGGAGCGAAGACCGCCGAATATATAGACCATGTTCTGACACGGTTGACATTCGGTGGCGCGATTTACGTCGCTGCAGTCTGTGTCGTGCCGATGCTAGTGCAGGATCAGTTCAAGGTGTCATTCTACTTCGGTGGAACGTCACTGTTAATTATTGTCTCTGTTGCCCTCGATACGGTGCAACAGATCGAAAGCCATTTGATTTCGAGAGATTACGAAGGGCTTTCTAATGAGCGGGGTTCCAGAATAAGAAGTCGCGGACAAGACGCGGCGTAATCTGGACAGCGCGAAACGTTAAATAGAAGAAATGGGAGCAGACCAATGAAGGTACGTGCTTCAGTAAAACCAATTTGTGACAAGTGCAGGGTTATCAAGCGGCACGGAGTGATCCGGGTCATCTGCGAAAACCCGAGACACAAACAGCGCCAGGGCTGAGACGCCTGCAGGAGGCAACAAAATGGCACGTATTGCCGGTGTCGACCTTCCGCGTAATAAGCGGATTATCGTAGCTTTGACCTACATTCATGGAATCGGGCCAACTACATCTCAAGAAATCATTGAGAAGTGTGGTCTGGACCCAAATTTGCGTAGCGACTCCCTATCAGAGGTCGATGTGCGTAATATCCGTCAGGTCATTGAAGACAATTTCAAGGTTGAAGGTGATCTTAGACGCCAAGTTCAATTGAACATCAAGCGGCTAAAAGACCTCGGTTGCTATCGTGGCCTGCGGCACCGTCGTGGTTTGCCCGTTCGTGGCCAGCGTACGAAGACCAATGCACGTACCCGTAAGGGACCACGTCGTACTGTAACCAAGAAGAAGAAGTAAGGCGCGGGTAGCACTATGTCTAAATACTCGACAAAAAGCAGAAAGAAAGTCCGTAAGAATATCCAGTCGGGTATTGCTCACATCCAAGCGACTTTCAACAACACAATTATTACCATTACTGATGTGCAGGGTAACGCCGTATCGTGGTCATCGGCAGGGTCTCGCGGATTCAAAGGGTCTCGAAAGAGTACGCCATTCGCGGCACAGCTTGCTGCAGAGGATGCGGGTAACAAGGCACGCGAACATGGGATGCGTTCATTGGCGGTTTTCGTAAATGGACCAGGCTCCGGTCGTGAGGCAGCGTTACGTGCGCTGAGCAGCGTTGGATTCAAGATCACGAGCATTCGTGATGTCACGCCAGTGCCGCATAATGGGTGTAGGCCCCCAAAGCGTCGGCGGGTATAAGACGTATTCGGCTTGGACCTCGCTCCGGCATGGTCCGCACCGTTGGATAAAGTCTGTTTGTTTGGAAAGAACGGTCAAGCACAGTGGCCCCTTTGTCGCCCCCGGCGGGTGATTGTGATAACCACTGATTGGCCACTTGATTAGTGAGTGTAAATTCCACCATAAGCTGAGCAGGGTGGTGCCCGTTACGCCTAGGGAGATGGCGTGACAAGTGGAGTGGACCTGTTCAAGCGCTCTCAAGAGATAAAGGATATTGAGATGGAACCCATGGAAATAATTTCGAAGAATTGGCGTGAGTTGATTCGGCCTTCCGGCATCGTCGTCGACGAATCAAATGAGGGTTACGGCAAGTTCATAGCTGAGCCATTTGAACGTGGATTTGGGATCACTGTCGGTAATTCGCTCCGACGGATTTTGCTGTCTTCTTTGCAGGGCTCAGCGATCACAGCCATACGCATCGACGGGGTGCTCCATGAATTCACAAGCGTCCCGGACGTTTTGGAAGATGTGACAGAAATCATCCTTAATCTGAAGCAGGTTCGGTTCAAGGCGCATACCCTGGAGCCTCGGGTTCTCCGAATTGACACGACTAAGGAAGGTGCTGTGACGGCAGCTGATATCATCGCCGACCCCCAATTAGATGTGCTCAATCCGGAGCAGCACATCGCAACACTCAATGATGGTGGTCGTCTCGTAATGGAACTTACGGTCCGGACTGGGTACGGTTACGTCCCAGCCGAGCGGAACAAGACCGAAAACATGCCCGTCGGGACCATCGCCATCGACTCCATGTTTAGCCCGGTTCGCCGTGTAAACTTTAATGTCAACAATGCACGTGTTGGCCAGCGGACAGATTATGACCGCTTGGCATTGGAAGTATGGACCGATGGTAGCGTGGCACCGGCCGATGCAATCGCCTACGGTGCGAAAATTCTCAAAGAGCAGGTTCAGATTTTTATCAATTTTGATGAGGAGGCGGAGCCTGAGTACGAGGAAGAAACTGTCGAGAATGAGATCCTTCAAAACGAAAATCTCTATCGCAGTGTTGATGAACTTGAGTTGTCTGTGCGGTCTGCAAACTGTTTACAGAATGCGAATATCAAGCTCATCGGTGAACTCGTACAAAAAACCGAAGCCGAGATGCTCAAAACAAAGAATTTTGGTCGAAAGTCTCTTCGCGAGATCAAAGATATTCTCGCGGTTATGGGGCTTTCCTTGGGTATGGAACTCGAAGGTTGGAATCCAGACGCCCGTCGGGGCAAATGATCCACGTTAAGTGGGCTAGGGAGCAAAGAAATGCGACATCGAAAGTCCGGACGTAAGCTCGGCCGAAACTCGAGTCATCGCTCTGCTATGTTTCGAAACATGGCAACCTCACTGATTGAGGAAGAGCGGATTCAGACGACAGCAGCAAAGGCGAAAGAGCTGCGCCCGATAATTGAGAAGTTGATTACTCTGGGAAAGCGAAACGCGCCGAGCATTGTCGCCAAAGCTCAGGGTGAACAGGAGAAGGCGCGTTTGTCCGCAGCCCGCGTTGCTGCGGTCCGTCAAGCCGGTAAGCTCGTGCGAAATCGTTTTGCACTCCAGAAGCTATTCGGTGATTTGGCAGAGCGTTTCGTTGACCGAGAGGGTGGGTACACACGCGTACTCCGTGTTGGTCGCCGATACGGCGACAATGCCGAGCTTGCCATCATTGAACTCTTGCCCGAGGGCTATGAGAAAATCAGCAAGCCGAAAGCCGAGGCACCCACAGGTACAGCAGCCGCTGATGAGCCTGTCGTCGAGGCTGCTGCAGAGGAGCCTGTAGTCGAAGCAGCTGCAGAAGAGCCTGCAGCTGAGGCAGCTGTAGAAGAGCCTGCAGCTGAGGCGGCCGCAGAGGAGCCTGCCGCAGAAGAGCCTGCAGCTGAGGCAGCCGCAGAAGAGCCTGCAGCTGAGGCAGCCGCAGAAGAGCCTGCAGCTGAGGCAGCCGCAGAAGAGCCTGCCGCCGACGAAAAGCCTGCGGCCGACGAAAAGCCTGCGGCCGACAAGAAAGACGGCGCCTAGCGAGTTTGTCCAAAAGACCTCGTTGGTTAATGCACCCTCTACGGGCTCTGATTCTTTTCGGAGCCCGTTTTTTTTTACCTCAATTGGGTGCTTGAGCCGCGCAGTTATCGACGACTATGAACCAGCCATCGGAGGCAGGGGCTCCAGAAGTGGGGTAGGGTAAGAAGCTGAGACAAGCGAAGGCACCAGGTGTGAACTCTAATGGGGTTTTAACCCAGAGATGGCCTGGCATATCATCGCATCCAATGAGCTTTCTGAGTTTCCTGTCGGTAAGCTGATCACACGATGTCAATGCGCGTTCCAGAGCGTTGGTCAGCGCGTCTGCATTATCTGGGGCCATCTCGTTCCTATAGGTAAATGCAGTACAGCCATTCGCTTGCTTCCCCACAGCCCTACTTACACAAGCCATCAGCTCTTCAATAATCAAGCTGTTGAGTTCCGCAGCAGTTGGTGCCAGGCCGACATCGACCTCCTGCGTGCAAAGGCCATTCTCGCCACAGATTTCTGTGGCGTCGCACTGGCCACCATGAAGGCATTCGATGCAGCTCGTCGATGAATCAGCACAGATCAGGCGACCCGTACATTGGCAATTTGACTCACATGAGGCACCCAACGTACCGTAGCAGCTTGGCCTAGCCCCACATGCATCAATCGTAGAACATTGCTCTTGGCCGATACACTGTTCGGCGTCACCGCATGAATCGAGGCGAATTGCTTCACATTGGTTGTTCAGGCACAAAGATGTGGATTCACAGTCAAGATGATCCTCACATTGTCCAACCAACCCCTCCGGCATGCAGACGCCATTTTGGCATGTCTCAGCCATCGCGCATTCATCGATCAGTCCGTCACAATCATCGTCCAAGCCGTTTGCACATTGGTGTTCGACTTCGGTGCAAAACGGGTCGCCAGATTCCATATCGAGATGAGCGGGAGACATGTCCGTTGATTCCATATGGGACGCGCTGTCAGTACCGAGGGAATTATTGTCTAACATAGCGTCCTGCGCGGCCAATTCTACAGGCGCGGCACTTTGACAAGAAATAATGAGGCCAGTCAACATGAGATTCATGATCGAACGTGCACTGTGGAAGTATGCGTGTCCCACGGGCCGTAGAGATGTGTTTTTCGCTGCCATTCTACAGCTCAATTGGACGCAGATTTTCATCAAAACGGTGACGCGCCGCACACGAACGGCTGAAGTCAGCCGCCGAGATCCCTGGTGCTAATTCACGAACAAGAAATCCATCCTCTGTAACGTCCATGACTGCGAGATTGGTCACAACACGGTCAACGCATTTGAGCCCAGTGACAGGCAAAGTACAACTTTCCACTAGCTTTGATACACCGGATTTACTCGTCTGTATCATCGTTACAATGACGCGCTTTGCGCCATTAACGAGATCCATGGCACCGCCCATGCCCTTGACCATTTTTCCCGGGATCATCCAATTCGCCAAATCACCATTCTGCGAGACCTGCATGGCACCCAGGATAGCCAGGTCGATATGTCCCCCACGAATCATGGCGAAACTTTCCGCACTATCGAAAAAAACGGATCCTGGGATTGTTGTTACCGTTTGCTTGCCAGCATTGATGAGGTCAGGATCTTCATCGCCTTCATAGGGAAAAGGGCCAATACCAAGGAGCCCGTTTTCACTTTGGAGAACGACATCAACGCCGACAGGAATGTAATTAGCGACCAGGGTTGGCATACCGATGCCAAGATTAACATAGTCGCCGTCGTTGAGTTCTTGTGCGACGCGTTTGGCAATTTGCTCTCGTGTTAAAGACATTTTAGTTGCCCTCTCGCTCACGAACAGTGCGTTGTTCGATCCATTTGTTGTAATTCTGCCCCTGAATCACTCGTTGGATGTAAATACCTGGAAGGTGGATTTCGTCGGCATCCAGCTCACCTGCCGGCACAAGTTCTTCGACCTCGGCAATGGTGATACGAGCTGCCTTAGCGACCAGTGGGTTAAAGTTTCTGGCTGTTTTTCTAAAAATAAGATTTCCGTGCGTATCACCTCTCCAAGCTTTGACAAATGCGAAGTCTCCGCCGAGTGCGTGCTCGAGCAAATATTCACGGTCGTCGAAACTCCGAGTCTCACGGCCCTCGGCTCGCAAGGTGCCGACGCCGGTGGGCGTGTAAAAAGCGGGAATCCCAGCACCAGCCGCCCTAAGGCGTTCCGCTAGAGTCCCTTGTGGGCACAGTTCGACTTCGAGTTCACCGCTTAGAAATTGGCGCTCGAATTCTTTGTTTTCACCGACATAGGACCCAACCATCTTGGTAATTTGTCTTGATTCCAAGAGAACGCCAAGTCCGCGCCCATCGGTCCCCGCGTTATTGCTGACCAGTGTCAGATTTTTTGACCCTCGTTCATGTAAGGCTGTTATCAAATTTTCCGGATTTCCGGACAACCCAAACCCGCCAACGAGCAGTGTAACCCCATCCGTTATATCTTGGATTGCATCAAAAGCTGACGCCTTAACCTTATTCATCTTTGGCCCTCTCTGTACTGATTGGCAGTACCATATCAGAGGCGACTCTTGCTGTAAGGGGTCAAGATGAGTTAGGTCTATTTTGTCAGTTTCAAGGACCGAACGTCACGCCCTCTCGGTAGAGCGACGTCCTGAAGGAATATGAGCACCGTGTTAAATCTATACTTAGCCCCGAAAAGTGGCAAGTCGCCCATCCCGTCAGATGAGGCCATTAGACGCTGTTTAAGCTATCTGGCAGAGAGGGGCATTATCGGTCCTGAAATCACTCCGTCCGAATATGCAGCCGGGCCGATGGCCGCGCGCATTTTTCATCCCGATGCGGAAGACTACTACGTTCCTGCTGAACTCACATTTGAGTCGTTGACTGTGCAAAAGGTCAAAAAAGTTACTTTTCTACCAGAGGCGCAAGACCTCCACGAATTCCATAGTGTGACCTGTCCCATCTGCGAAGACGATATGGACCCCTTGGCGTTTAAGGATGCCCTGGACCGGATTGTGTTCTTTCCTTTGGATGCTGTTCTTTATGATTGCCCATCGTGTCAGAGCGAAATGGCGTTTCGCGACCTGTCATTTGGACAAAATGTCGCCTTTGCGCGGTTTTGGTTTCATCTTGAAGGTGTTGCCTTTGGCCGCTTGCAAACTCAGTTTGTTGACGCGCTGGCGAAGCAGCTTGGCGTTCCTTTGATCGTGGTTCCTGAAGTCATCGACGACCAAGCCGACGCTTGGGCAGCACCACCTGGATTTCGATAGTGGCATCGACACATCAAGTTTTGGGAATTGGTGTTGATATTGCTGATCCAGAGCGGCTTTCACGTGTTCGTAAAAAAGGTGATGTGATGCGCCAGGTTATGGGGCCCAATGAGGCTCATTTCTGGCCTCTTTCGGACGCAGATGCTGCTCGCATCTGGGCGACAAAAGAAGCCATCGCTAAATCTCTCGGTACCGGGTTTTGGCAGCATGGTATGGCCTGGACTGACATTTGTTTGAACCCAGATTGGACGGTTGACCTTTTTGGTGCCGCAGCAGAGCTGGCTGAGTCATCCGACTTTCGAATCGAAGCTCGCTATGAAGGGCGATACCTCATCGTGACCTGCCTGAGAACCAAACCAAATTTGGACCTGGACTTGAGTCGTGGACGCATCGAGAGTCTAGGGGGCCATGGATAGTTTATTTTTTCAGCGCAAAAGAGCCGGGTGGGTGGCTCTCGTCTTTTTCACGACCGCATTCGCTTGCTCAGAACCCGGACATCCACCGCGACTTGAAGCCCCCTCGCTGCTTCCTGCTCATCAAAAAAACGTTCGCATAGCAACTCCAAAAGCCGCATTTGGTTTGATTAAACACTTGGCGCGGAACTATATGGACGAAGGCAAAGGGCGCTCCGTTATCGTCGAAGAACCATTGGCCGGCAATGGACCACAACTCGCCTATGAAGCAGGTTTGGTCAATGTGGCTGTCGGGATTGAATGGCGTGCTGAGGAGACGGCAAATGAGTTCGCGAGAACCGAGTTGGTCCTCGCACTTGGCCCCGGGATTGCTGACCGCCAGTTGTCTCTCGAACGTCTAGCCCAGTTTGTCCAACCTAATGAGAAAATCACGTCCTCTGATGGATTGATAAAGTATCTGTCGCGCTCATTACATGACCCGTTAACGCGCCTGTTCAAAGATGCCTATCCCCAGTTGTCAATCCCGATTCTTAAGGCGGCTCAGCGCGTTCGGGTCGCTGCTGATGAAGATGCCATGGCATGTCCAAGAAAAACCGCGGTTAAGCGTAATTCATTTTGTCTCGCACTCGAGGGCAATCTCCGAATGTATGGAATTCCGACCTGGATTGGTCGATTGCCGACTCGACCCAGCGAAATTTCCCTCACGGTGAATGTGTCAGAAAAACACCAAGCGGCGCAGGAATTCTTTAAATATCTACTCAGCTCGCAAGGCCAAGGTGCCCTTTTGGAACTGGGATTTCGCCGAGTTGTACAATGAGCCAGACAGCCTTAAGTCCGAGCTTTCGTAAACGCATGCTGCCACTGGCCATGGTAACTGGCTTACTGGTTGGCGTTGGGCTCCCTACATTATATGGCCAAGGCTTGCAGAATGAACTCGATCGCGAAGCACTGAGGCTTGGCGAAGAAATCTCTGACCGACTTCAACTTGAAGCCGAGAGGCGACCTGGTCTGTGGGTCTACGACCCCGAGACTCTCGACAGCCTCATTTTGCCGTTGGTGGAAGCCAATCCTGACTTGTTCGTCGAAGTGCAGAGCGCATGGGACAAAGGAGCCTATACAGCGGGTTCGCAACGCGCTCAGCGGGCTCGAACAGTCTCTGTGGCAGTGAACAATAAGGGCCGTACCGTTGCTTTAATTGGCGTGTTTTTGAATGACGAAGGTGTCCGTGAACTCGCAAAGAATGCTTGGGTATTCTCTATTGCCCTCGGGATTATTTTGGCTCTTGCGCTGTACTTTTTACCTGTCTCGACGATTCGTAGGGGAGACGTCAACAATGGCGAGTTGTGGTCTCAACTGGAGGACGCCAATGCACAACTCGAAGACCGCGTCCAGATCCGTACACAAGCCCTTCAGGATACTCAAGAAGAACTCAGAGAGTTGGGGATGCGTCTCGTCGAGGTACAGGAATCGGAGCGGGCTCGAATTAGTCGTAATCTGCATGATGATTTGGGCCAGACCTTAACCGCTCTTAGGCTTCGCCTGTCGACAATAGAGGCACTGCTACCGAAGGGGCACTCTGTAGATAGACACTTGGATGCAGCGATAAATGCCATCGACGAGGGAGTCGATCAGGTGCGCGCCTTGGCGCAGCAACTCAGGCCACCGGCGCTTGATAAGCTGGGATTAGGGGATGCGCTCGACGACCTTTGTGAGCAATCAGCTGTTCGTTATGGTTTAAAGATCGATTCGAAGATCGAATCGTTTGGACTCGATGCAGACGTTGCGGAGGCCTTATTTAGGACAGCACAAGAAGCGTTTACAAATATTGCACGCCATGCGAGCGCAAACCGGGTGCAGGTCCATTTGCGACAGGACGGTTCACGCGTGCGTCTGACCATTGAAGATGATGGCCAAGGGATGGATGCGGACCACAAATTAGGACTTGGACTCATTGGGATTCGAGAACGGTTGGTAAACTGTGGAGGACGCCTTACACTCTGTTCAGGAACGCATCTGGGAGGCTTAAAACTCATGGCAGAGATTAAGTTAGTGAGCGAGGGTAACGCCAATGGTTGAGACAATTCGCGTCTATGTCGTCGAAGACCATACCATCGTTCGTGAGGGCATCATCGCCCTCATGGAGACAACAGACGATCTCCAAGTCGTTGGCGAGTCGTCCGATGGTCGGGCTGCGCTGGCTGGTATCATTGAGCTGAAACCAGATGTGGTTCTGTGCGACCTAGCGTTACCTGGACTCGGTGGCTTAGAAGTCATTAAGAGAGTCTTGCAATCTGGCATTGACACGCGATTTGTCGTCTTGACCATGTATCACGACCATGCGTGGGTTCAACGTGCAATGGAGGCGGGGGCATCGGGCTATGTCCTGAAAGGGGCAGGGGTGCGCGATGTGGTCAATGCCGTTCGAACAGTTGCACGAGGGAAAACCTTTCTCACGCCTGGAACACGGCTCGCTACCTCTAAAGACCCACTTTCATCGAGAGAAATCGAAGTGCTCACGCTCTTGGCTGAGGGCCATACAAGTCGCGAAATCGGACACCTATTAGATATTTCAGGACGCACGGCAGAACATCATCGCGCCAAGATTATGAAGAAGCTCGGCATAAATGATGTCGCAGGTTTGGTTCGGTACGCAATTCGCAATGGATTAGTCGATCAGAATCTCAAGTAGGTCGACATCCCGGCGTCCACCCCGCTGGAGACTTAGTGCACGGCTTTAGGGCCCGCCTCAATAACGTCAGTCGGAATTCCCTGGAGTTGGCCGATCGCCTTGCTGAATATATTCGCGAGCTTATTTGCATTCGCTTGATACGCTGACTGGTCAGCCCAGGCGTTTTTTGGATCGAGAATTGCCGAATCCACGCCTGGAACTGTCCTTGGAACCTGGACTCTAAAAATCGGATCGTACCAAAAGTTGTCATCACTCATATCGATCTGATTATCGCGGACAGCGTTGATGATCGCCTTACTGACCAAGATGTCGACTCGCTGTCTCCCAGGAACATTGGCACCGAGCCAACCTGTGTTGACGAGCCAGAGTTCGGTCCCGTGCGTTTCAATCAGTTCATTGAGTAAGTCCATGTAGTAGATGGGCTTGAGTGGCATGAAGGGTTTTCCAAAGAAACTGCTAAACGTGGGCAATGGTTCGTTGATGCCTTTCTCGGTGCCAGGCATTTTGCTGGTAAAACCACATGCGAAGTGAAACATGCCACCGGCGGCACTCAAGCGGGATACGGGCGGCAAAACTCCGAATCCGTCCGCCGTCAAAAAAGTAATGTTGGATGGGGCGCGCGCCGTGCCACTTTCCTTCGCAGTCGGAACATACTCAAGTGGATAGCCCACCCGCCCGTTCGCTGTGATCGAACGATCGGCATAATTGACCACGCCGTTCACATCATGGGCGATGTTTTCCGCTGTTGTTCCATGTTTGATGGCATCAAACGTTTCTGGTTCTTTGTCCCGCCGCAAATTTTCCGTCTTCGCGTATTGGCCACCTTCCATATTGCTGATCACGGCGTCGGCATCGGTGGAGTGGATGTCGACGACGATTTGATCATCGGCGACCGGGAAGCCAGTGTTGGATAACGTGGTTTTGCCGGTCCCAGACAAGCCAGCGTGGATGGCCGACAGGCCCCCGTTTCCCTCGCTTGCACCCGCATGCATTGTCAAAATTCCTCGCAATGGAAGTCGGAAGTTTTGCACCGAGAAAATCGATTTCTTAATCTGGCCATGGTAGCGGGTGCCGCCGATGATTGTGACACCACCACTCAAGTCTGTAATGATAAACGCCTCCCCGTTGGTTCCATCGGCGGGTTTTGCACAGACATCTGGTGCGTGCAAAATGGTCCAATCGGGTCGAAACATCCCCATTTCAGCGTCTTGGAGGCGCAAGAATATGTTACGGGCGAACAACGCGCTGGCTGGGCGTGATGTGATCACGCGAACGCCGATTCGACTTGTTTCTGTCCGCCCACTCCAGGCATCATTTACGTAGAGGTCACCGGCATTCGATAGATACTCGGTCACCCGCTGCCTGAGCCGTGTATAGATGTCAGGGGCAATGGGTAGATTGTCATACTCGCCGGCGTCAGGATTACCCCACGCCATCAAGTCGTCAAGCGATTTGCCATCGAAGCGAATGCTCGGGTCGTTGACATAAAACGACGATTTTGCGGCACGCCCGAAATACGGGGTTGTGTCCTGAAACAACGCACCGTTGGCCAAACGCTTCGCTTGCCCCGTTTGAATTGCCGCTTGATAGAGCGCATTGACATCCGCATTGCGGTAAACAACTCCACTCGGCCGGATATCAAATTCGGCAACCAGAGTTCGCCCGTCCATAAAATGCCTACTTTCCGTCATCATCATTCCCCACCTGTTAACGTGCCTAAGTCCCCAAAACACAGACGGTATATAGCGAATGGATTAGTGAATAACCATAGCGAAAACACCGTTTTTTCGAAGGATTTTTGGGGTTGATAAAAGGAGTCGATGAGTCCAGTATCACAGCAGTTACAGGTCTTTATAATGACTCCATTTAGGGTTACTAAGGACAGGTTATTCATGGTTGACGAGATACAATGCGGCCGCATATCCGTGCCGCCGGCACACATCATCGATGCTCTCGAGAATCTCGTTTCAGACGAACGTCGAGATAAGATGAAACGCGTTTTGGATGCACGCTTGTGTTCCATCGCTCTGGGTGTTGAAGACTTAGCGAATTCGTTTAATGGTGCAGCCTGCCTTCGCACCGCCGAGTCCTTGGGCATTCAAGATGTGGTTGCCGCCGAATTGCGGCACGAATACCCCATGCCTGAACTCCCGAAAAACCCTGTCACCTCAGGCGTGAACATGTACGCTCACCGATGGGTCGAGCTTCATAGAGTGCCCAGCAGTGCTCATTTAATTCAGTGGGCGCAAAAGCGGCAAATGAGCATTTTAGGGACCAGCCCACATGCCAGAAAAACCATTTCTGATATCGATATAGAACGACCGCTCTTGGTCTTATTTGGGAATGAACGCGACGGGATTCGCGATGAGACAGCGGCTGCCTGTGACCAGGTGTTCCGGTTGCCAATGTATGGTTTTACCGAAAGCTTTAATGTGACGGTTAGTGTCGCGATGACATTGTCCAACTTAGTGACTCGGCGGCGGGACCGTTTGGCACGGGATGGTGAAGAGGGTGATTTGCCGGAAGCACGAAAAGAATATTTACTGGCGAAGTGGTACCTATCGACCGTACGTCGCTCTGATCTCATCGTAGAACGATACGTCAAAAGCCGTCTATGAGATACAATTCGTCGGCAGCCGCATCTGGTTTACCAAGTAACAGATGGGTTGTATCGATGTTACCGAGAGACGCGAGTAGATTACCGCGGATGCGTGGGTTGGTTGACTCGAGAGATGTCAAGAGCCGTTTAATTTCGTGACGTTTTAGATTGGCCTGACTCCCACACAAATTACAGGGTATGATGGGAAAATTCTTCTCTATGGAATATTTGAGAAGGTCTTTTTCTGCACTGAATACAAGTGGTCGAATGATTGCCGCACCTCCGTCGGCTTCGACCAATTTGGGTGCCATCGAACGGACTCGACCCGAATAAAATTGATTGAGTAAGAGCGTTTCGATCAAGTCATCACGGTGGTGACCAAGGGCGATTTTCGTCGCGCCGAGTTCCGCGGCTTGTCGATAGAGAATGCCTCGACGCATCCGCGAACACAGCGAGCAGTACGCTTTACCCTCAGGCGTCTTGTCAACAACCACCGAGTACGTATCCTTGTAGACGACACGGTAATCGTATTCATGCGTCTTGTAGTATGCCTCGAGGTGCTCACCATCAAACCCAGGCTGTCCTTGGTCGATGGTGACTGCGATGATGGAAAAATCGAAGGGAACTTGATTTCGATAGACGCGTAGGAGCGACAGCAGACTCCAAGAGTCTTTACCACCAGACACAGCGACCATAACACGGTCATCATGTTCGATGAGACCGAAGCGCCGGTTTGCTTGCGAAATTTGTCTTGCTAGTTTCTTTTCCAGGCCATCCATGGCGCCGGAGTAGCAGTGCTTAGCGGACTTTTTCAACAATAAAGCCAAGATCAGGCCCTAAATCTTCTCTTTGAGCCTGTCTGTTAAAGGTTTGTTTAACCAAAACTTCGGCACTGGCCAAATCTTCTGTCTTCAAAATGCTCAGCACCAATAGGCCCCCGGGTTTAAGAACTCGATGGAACTCGGTCAGTGCCCGATCAATTGGCGTCGAATCCTTGAGGACGCTCAAACTGAGAATGAGGTCGAAAGTATCTTGCGCAAATGGAAGCGCGCAAATATCGGCCTGGACACGATGGCCGTCAGCGTATCTCAGCATTCCCTGAGATACATCTAGATTCACAAAGGGATAACCAAAGAAACGCGCGGCGATTCCAGTCCCACCACCAGCATCAAGTGCACGTTCTGGGCAGCCGTTTGGCATAAATTTCTGCACGCATTTCAGCTTTTCGACTTGGCGTGACACGAAGACCTCATCGTAATGCTTCGCGAAGACGTCATAACGCCGTCGAATTGTATCTCTCGAAGTCATTGTGGCTGACCATATTGTTTCAAATGCCGGGTCAATAGTGCTTTGTCAGCACCTTTGTACTGGATGAGCAAGGTGGATACCCGATTGATTTGTCCCGCGTTGAGCAGCAACGCAATCCGATTGTAGTCGACAGGATATGAATGCACGGCTTTAAGTTCTTCAATGGCCTCAAGTCGAGCTTTCAATGAGACACTCACAGCCCTTTCAACTCGCCAACGCAATTCACAGTAGCGTTCCAGTGGGTCTAAATAATCCTGAATGGCGATCCGCCCCTCCACAGGCCTCATCCAATCGTGCATGTATATTGCTGTGAACATGCATTCCGTCAGTGGCGTCATTGTGGTTGGCACCCAGCCATCTCGTATCGCATCACGGGTAAACGTGCCGACTTGGGATAGATACTCCTTATGGTTTTGGCTGTCGGTGTCAGCAGTTAAAGATGCCGACTGTTTGATTCGGTTCGAGATCGAGTTGATGAAACGACGCGCCATAATCCGGCCGAGCTTCATGTAAGTCGACGGCGTAGTCCCATTTAAATAGGACCATGCCGACTTTTCAAGCTCTCTTCGCGCGCGCTCAATTTGGTATGGCTCGACATCCGTGCGCGTTGATAAAAACCGAAGTCTTCCAAACTCAGCCGCGATATCTTGCGCGCCTTTTTGACTGAGCAAACGGTCGCTCGTCTGTGACCGCCGATAACGCTGCCATAGGGGCTGCTCGAGATCGGGGGATTTCAGTCTAAGCTTGATTGGTGCAGACGCCTCAGGTGTTTTTGAACAACCGAAACACAGCAGACTCAAGATGAACACATACTTCATTTGAATAGGCTACCTTGGTGAGTACATGGAGTCTATCTACAGCCATTGATTTTACATCGATTGACTTCCGGCCCTGCAGTCGCCACTATGCCGGACCATGAACAGACTCGACGAAATCAGACGGCGCCGCACCTTTGCAATCATCAGTCATCCAGATGCGGGGAAGACGACCATTACAGAGAAATTACTGTTATTTGGAGGGGCAATTCAAATGGCGGGCGCTGTCAAAGCACGTCGAGCGGACAGGCACGCTGCGTCAGACTTCCTCAAGGTCGAGCAAGAGAGAGGAATCTCTGTCAGCACAGCGGTCATGAGTTTCGAATATCGGGATGTGGCGGTTAATCTCCTCGATACCCCTGGACATGAAGACTTTAGTGAAGACACCTACCGGGTGCTGACCGCAGTCGATAGTGCTTTGATGGTCCTCGATAATGCGAAGGGCGTTGAGGAACGGACCCAGGCACTCATGGACGTTTGTCGTCTCAGAGATACGCCGGTCATCACATTTTCAAATAAGCTCGATCGCGAGGGACTTGACCCTTTTGACCTCATGCAAAATGTTGAAGATCGATTAAAATTGTCCTGTGTTCCCGTGACGTGGCCCATTGGCATGGGTAAGGAGTTTGAAGGGGTCTATGACCTAATCAACAAGCAAGTTGTATTCTATCAGCCGTCGGAACGTGGCCGTCGAAACGAGCGCATCGTGTTGGACGACTTGGCCAGTAGTGAACTTGAGAATTACCTCACAGCTGAGCACGCCGACCGATTGCGTGACGATGTCGAGTTACTCGATGCGCTCGACAGCTTTGACGTTGAGGCATATAACGCAGGCCTCCAGACGCCTGTATTCTTTGGGAGTGCCATCAACAATTTTGGTGTGAAGGAACTCCTAGACCAATTTGTAGATTACGCGCCGTCACCTCTGCCCAGAGCAACGCTACAACGGGTTGTCGAACCCGAAGAAACCAAGTTCACCGGCTTCTGTTTTAAGATTCAGGCAAACCTAGACAAGGCGCATCATGACCGAATGGCCTTCGTTCGAATCACCTCTGGCGAATACAACCGAGGGATGAAGTTATGTCACGTCCGCACGGGGAAGATGATGGCGGTCAACAACGCCACCACATTTTTAGCAAAGGACAGGGTGGTGACCCAACAGGCATTCCCTGGCGATATTATCGGGATTCATAATCACGGAGGGATTCGGATTGGAGACACCTTTAGCCAGGGCGAAGAATTGAAATTTACGGGCATCCCAGCTTTTGCACCAGAGTTGTTCAGGCGTGTCCAGCTGATGGATCCGTTGAAATCAAAAGCACTGGTCAAGGGGCTGCAAGAACTCTCAGAAGAGGGTGCTGCGCAATTCTTCAGACCATTGGAGGGAAGCGACTATATCATCGGCGCGCTTGGGAGCTTGCAATTTGATGTGATCGCGTCTCGGCTCGAAATGGAATATCGAGTCAGAGCCAGGTTCGAAGGCGTACCACTTGCCGCTGCTTGCTGGGTCGATGCTGACGACAAAGGGGAGTTAGAGCGATTTGTATCTGAGAACCGACGCCGCATCTATACGGACATAGCTGGTCATTATACCTTCATTGCACAGAGCGCATGGGCCATTGGTTACGCTGAGGAACAGTACCCGAATGTGGCGTTCCAAAAAACGATGGAAATCTAGTGATGACCATGCATGCTGTTTTGACAGCACTGGCAATGACGACGCTTCTCACCGCGCTATTTGCCCTCAAGTTCAGATACTGGCGACGACCAAAACTATTGGCTGCGTATGCAGCCGTATTCTTTACCGCAGAGTATTTGGGCCATGCCTATTTTCTGCCCCCAGATGCATTTGGGTCCTGGATCATCATTCTTTGTTTTGCTCTCTCAGTGCCGGTTTTGCTGGCCATCTACTTGCTCGACCGACATGAAAAGCGGCATGACCGCACAGAGGGTTAGTTACCCACGTCGTCGTAGGCGTCCAAAGGTACGATTAGCCAATTGAGTCACTTCTGAGACCCGTAACACGGCTGCGCATAAAATGGTCATCGTGATGGTTGCTAGGCCCAATGCGAGGCCGCGCCAGAACGCAGACATTTCCATCAGGACCGGTTCGCTCTTTAGATTTGAGAGAAGCACAACTGAGAGCGCTGTGGATACAGTCATTTTAAGCAGGACGACCAGCGGACGAATCAAAAAGTCCATCGATGAGTTGAGACGGCGTCGTAGCAACACTGTGAGGGTGGTGCAGTAAAGAATGATGGCCGCCGCGGATGCCGCCGCTAAGCCTTGGGCTCCGTGCTGTTCGCCGAGGAATTGATAGAGGGGGTATGCGCCTATCGCGATCACTGAACCGACGATTGTGGGCGTCCAAGTGTCCCCTAGTGCATAGAAACCTCGGGCCACCAAGACTTGTGCGGACCATGCCCAGAGGCCCAATGACAGGAGACCTGTCAGCAAACCAATCTCGGCGATTTCAGCCGGATTAAATCGGGCTTGTCCCCAAATTACGGCCGCCATTTCCGGACCGACGACAGTGAGTGCGCCCTGTGCAGTCAAGGCAAGAACGAAAAGACCACAGAGCGCATCGGTGATGAGGCTGCTGGCTTGCTGCATTTTGGAATCAGCGAGGAGCCGGGTTAGCGTGGGGTAGCTGGCAACGCCGACAGCCAATCCAAAAACCCCCATAGGGACCTTCATCAGAGTTTTTGCATACTGGAGCCTGGAAATGACGCCTTCCGAAATCGTCGAGCCAAAATGCTTGAGGAGCATGTCATCGAGGACGATAATTGAAAATCCGAGCATCACCGGTAGGCTGAGCAGAACGTAGGTTTTCAGATCTTGATGACGCAGCGAGAGTCGAAACTGCCAATTCAAGCCCGATTTGAGCGCACCGACAAGCGGAAGGCCAAATGGGCCAAGGAACGAACCGACCAAAACCCCCCAGGCAAACCCCTTCGCACCCAGCATATCTCCAAAGAGCAGGCCTCCCAAAATAATACATCCCGTGTAAACCAAGGGGGCCAGTGCTGGAAAGACATGCTTATCTTGCGCCTGCAAGGTTGCGCTCAACAGACCACCTGTTAGATGAAAAACCTGCGCGGGCAATATGATCCGAACCAATTCATTCAAGAGCAGCCGCTCGTCACCGATTATTCCGGGGGCAATGATAGGCGTGATGTCAGGAACCCACGTCCATAATATCCCGGTGAGGACAACCATAGTGAGTGTCAGGACGTTGGCAATGACTGAGAATGAACGCCAAGCCTCGGCTCTCTGATCCTTGACCAGGTAGGCACCGAAGATAGGGATAAAAACGATTGATAGTACACCACCTGCGAGCAAATAATTGAGAAAATCAGGGAGAACAAAGGCCGTCCAATATGCGTCAGCCTCGGACCCTCCCCCAAGGGTGCGGCCGATCACTGATTCTCGTATGAGGCCGATCAAACGGGATAGCAGAATGCTTACGCCCCAAATGACAGATGCAATTCCAATTGCCTTACGTGTCATGGGGTTTCGTCGTCCTCGAGTGTGAGTGAATTCAAAATTGGAAAAAGGCCAAGCGCAATGAGTACAGCACCGAAAGCATTGAACCAAATAGGCTGTAAAATGACTTTCATCGGATCCTCTAAATCAAATCCTGAGATGCCTGGATTTATGCCCAATGCGTTGATTAACGGCAAGCTGTTTGCTGGAAGGTAACTGAGAATTGCAAGGGACACGGATTGTGTTCGTAGATAGAGCCACACGGGTAAGCCAAGTACAAAGATGACTTTGGGGATCAGGGGCAGGGGTACACCGATAGACCCTATGATGACGGTTATGGCCAGTGCTTGCCAAAGCTTTGGTGGACTATAAATGGCGTGAGCGATGACACAACAGAAGACCATGACGAAGCAGGTAGGATAGACCAAGCTCGCTAGCATAGCAGCCAGAGTAGGAGAGACGTTTGGTGGTGTCGCCATCGCCAAGGGAATTGTTTCGCTGGCGATGCTGAGTCCAATATTCCTCAGTTCTTTGCCGATTATGCCAAATCCGCAGCCAGCACAGAAAGCCAAGGGTAACCAATAGATTGGCGTGGGCATGGACTTTTTCGTTGCTCCGAAAAAACGAGTATGGACTGTAATCAGAATCGCGGTCGCCATGATGATGCCGCCTAAATAGGCTTCGGTTCGATACATTCGATTGACTGCCGAAGCCGGCAGCATGGTCAATAGCCGCCAAATAAAGAGGGCGCTAAAGCCCCAGAACAGTTTCACCCGTCACTCCGCAATTGTGCTCGGTGTGGACACTACATGATAAATTGCATGGGGTCGATGACCGTCTGATGACGAACCAAGTCACCGTTTTTACGGTCATGGCATGTGTTCTTTGATCATTTTATCACTGTATTTTCGCTTCTCTGCGCTCATCGGGTTAGTATGTCAGCCATGTCTACCATGCGAGCAGTTTACACGAACTTTCGGGCCGCCCGGACGGCACTGAAGGATATTTCTCGAGCTCGGGAAATTGCCATCGTGCTGGTGCGACATGGGTTTGGTCATTTTGTCGAGGCCTGGCAGCTGCAGGATAAGATCGTCCTAGCACCGATTTTACAGAAGCGAGATGCAGACGAAGATCGACTCTCTCCGTATGAGCGGATTGCTCTCGCGCTTCAAGATTTAGGCCCTACATTCGTTAAGCTCGGACAAATTTTGTCGACTCGGCCGGATCTGATTCCACAAGAACTCTGCGATGAATTGAAAACATTACAGGACCACGTCAACACGATTGATTGGAATGATGCGAAGTCTGTGGTTGAAGAGTCACTCGGGCGAACACTCGATGAGGCGTTTTCAACCTTTGAGGAGGAGCCGCTGGCCAGCGCGAGTATCGCTCAGGTTCATTCTGCTGCTCTCCTCGACGGCACAGAAGTGGTCGTTAAGGTACAGAGACCTGGTATTGGCAAAAAAATTGAGGCCGATTTACACATCCTCTACTGGCTTGCAAAAAAAGTAGAAGAGACGGTTCCGGAAGCCGAAGCTTTCGATCCTGTTGCCATCGTCCGTGAATTTGAACGCGCCATCAGTAAGGAACTCGACTTTAAATTTGAATCTCGGAACTTAATACGCTTCTCGAAGAACTTTTCGACATGGGACCAAGTTTATATCCCAGATGTGTATGAAGACCTAAGCAGTCAGACCGTTATGGTCATGGAACGACTTAAGGGGCGTAAAATTACCGAGGCTGTTGGCCACGGATACGATATGGAGGCCATTGCAAAAGATTGCGTGAGTCTTCTTTTCAAGATGGTTTTTGAAGATGGCTTCTTCCATGGAGATTTGCACCCCGGAAATCTCTGGGTGCTCGAAGACGGCCGTGTTGGACTCATTGACTTCGGCCTGGTAGGCAGGATGAGCCATGCCAATAAAGACGCTATGGCTGATTTGTTTCTCAGTATTGCAACGAAAGACTGCGAGGCTTTGGCACAGACGCTTTACACCATCGGTATCAAGCGTGGCAAAACGGATTATTCGGCTTTTGAGGCAGATGTCGCGGAGCTGATGGACATCTATTTTGATAACGTGTCATTAGCGAATATTGATTTTGGGTCTTATCTCCGGGAAATCATTGAAGGGGCGATTCGTCATAATCTCAGAGTCCCCTCAGATTTCACGATGTTTTTCAAAGCGATCATGACCGTTGAGGGCATTGGCAAGCAGATCAGCCCAGACCTTGACATCGTCGCCGAATGTAAGCCCTACGTTGAGCGGTTGGTCGCAGAAAGGTATTCTCCCCAACGCGTCATCAAGAATACAGCGGATACAGTTCAGGCCTTTGCACGATTTGGTCAAAAGTTTCCACTGGTTGCCCATCAGTTTCTGGAGCATATTGATGACGGCCGAATTAATATCGGTGTCGAATATCCGGATGCCGAAAGAATGGAAACAGCGCGTCGAAGTCGCTGGAATCGGCTTAGCCTGGTTGTTTTGACAGGCGTTCTGTTTACCGCCGGCATCGTGATGCGCAATGACTCGGTGAGTACGCTCCTGGGTATCCCGTGGCCCGCGACTCTCTGTTTAACCGCCGGGGGGTTTTTAGGGATTCGATTGGTCTGGCGCATTCTACGAAGCGGTGACTGGTAGTACGCAGTTGCGACTCTATTAAGGAATGAATCCATATCGGTGTGTCGTGTAGCTCACGCCGAGAACCAGGCCGTAAAACGCTGTGTATACCTCGTCTCCGACACTCTCTGGCCGTGGGCCACTTCCGTTAAACGTCGAATATTCTTGGTTGTAGAAGGGAAGGTCAGCGCAGAGTTCAACAAAACCTCTGATGGTACTGGCACGTCCAATGCTGTAGCCCACGGCAAGACGAGTGCCGAGGCCACCACCGGTGTAGCTCGCATCGTCGATTTCAGTCACCGAATAGGTCGCTGTCAATGCCCCAGATGCATAAGGACTATAGTTACTGGCCGGATCGAAGAAATACTTCCCGCCGAGATGTAGGGCGATTCGGAAGGCACCCTCACTGTCTTTTCCTGACGACTCATCATCACCGTAGGTGAACAGTGTGTAGCCACCGTAATCGAGGGCGAACCTGTCCAATTCATGGGACCTCGCCAACCCTAAAACGATGGGTACTTCGTCTACGTCTACGCCCTGGATAAAGGCACCGCCCAGGGAGAACGAAACCAGTCTATCGTCTTTAACGCGCCCAGGGAATTGCCGCCGCGTATCCACGTTTGTTCGAGTGATTGATTCGCCGGAATTGTCATCCACATCGCCACCAAGCCAAATGGCTCGGACCAATTGGTCGTAAACTTCGGCCAACTCTTCGATACTGTCCGCTTTTCTCTTTTGGGTTCCTTTAGGGCCAGAGACTGTGGCGATCAAGGCCCGCCCTAGGTTTCCGGCAGCAAACTTATACTCATTTTCACAAGGAGCTGGGACCACCTTGACCTTGAGTTTCCCGAATGCGCCTTTTGCGATCAGTAAACTCGATTTTCTCTCCTGAGGGGACAAACCGTCGACGGTCTCGTCAATGGAGACGCAGACCTCGGAAGCATTGGCGTATAGGGGTAGAGATAGCCCCAGGAACAGGGTGAAGGTTCGAAATAGCATAATTCAATCCTGACTCAAGTCTGATGTTAAACACTCTAATGCATAATCGAACAAGAGATGTACTTCCAATCGAATTATTCAGGATGCCAAACCATCTGAGGCTTATTTCAGCCTTTCGGAGTCATTTTTTGCGGGCCTACAAAACCGTCCAAAACGGCCATTGCCACCTTGTATCGTCCAAATGGAGGCATGATATATGCACCCTGGATATTCGAACGACTGGCCGCCAAAGCCTCCCGGGCGATGGCGATACCCGCTTCTTGACCCTGTCCATTGTCATCGGCACTTTTCATCCGTGCTAGGACATCGTCAGGGACGCTCATACCGGGCACGTTCTTATGGAGGAAAACTGCATTCCGATAGCTTGCCAGGGGACACAAACCAAGCATTACGGGGACATTGAATTCTTTGATGTCGTTTAAGAATCGCTCTATGACAGCTGAATCGTAAACAGGCTGGGTCATGATGACACTGGCCCCTGCGTTGATTTTCATTTCCAGCCGTCTCAATTCCCGGTCATAGTCGTGGGCAGCTGGCTCTGCGCCCGTAGCGCACACGAACGAGGTACGGTCTGGCAAAGTTTGACCACTGGCATCGATGCCGTGGTTAAACCCCTGGATTAAGTCCAATAGCCCGATACTATTGACGTCATAAACGCCTGTAGCATGGGGGAATGGCCCCATTTTTGGTGGGTCACCCGTGATTACGACGATATTGCGTATCCCTTGGACATGCATGCCGAGAAGATGTGATTGTAACCCCAGATAGTTTCGGTCACGACAGCAGACATGAACGAGGGGAGATAAACTCGTCTTGTGAGCGACTTCAACGGCCATTGCCACGTTGCCCATTCTCAAGCTTGCTCGTGGACCGTCGGCGATGTTGATGGTTGTCACACCGAAGTCCTGCAAGGCACGGGCTGCAGTGATCCGTGACGACAAATCGAGACCGTTGGGTGGGTTGAGCTCGACGCTGGTCACAAATTCATTCCGGTCGAGGGACGCACCGAGCTCACTTCGGTCTGCCAGGGGCGTGATTCGTCCTGTATAGTCTTTTCCGGAGTCCACGTATTCAGCGTCGAGAACGCCGTTCGTGGCGCGCAGCATTCGTGCGGAGTTTGCCATTCGTCGGACATGCTCGGGCGTTGTGCCGCAGCAGCCGCCAACAACCTTCACCCCTGCCTTAAACAAACGTCTTGCGAAGACACCGAAATATTCCGGGTTGGCTACGTAAATCGTTCGGTTCTCAACCGTCTTGGGGTTGCCAGCATTGGCCATGGCAACCACCGGATGACCCAAATCGACCAGTCTGGTTGTCACACCGAAAAGATGGTCAGGGCCGCCACCACAATTGGCTCCGATGACATCGGCTCCAGCATCGATCAGGCGGCGCCCAACCGCTTCCGGTGTAAGCCCCCGTCGGGTCGAACCACCTTCTGTAAACATACACAACGCAACGACCGGCAAGTCGCAGTACGCTTTACTCAGACGAATGGCCAATTCAAGTTCGGAGACGACACCAAATGTCTCCAAACACAAGAGGTCAACCCCGGCATCGACCAGCAGTGAAATGTGTTCCTGCAGACTCTCTTGTGCGCGCAGCCCTTCCTCACCAGCGAGCCCTGAAAGACCGACGATCCCTGATGGACCAATGCTACCGGCCACGTAGGCGCGACCCTCGACGGCATTTTGCGCCAGTTCCACACCACGGCGGTTAATGTCTTCAAATTTATCGCTGAGTCCATGCTTTTCTAACTTGAGTCGACCCGAACCAAAGGTGTTGGCAGTGATGACTTGGGCACCCGCTTGAAGGTACTCTTGATGTATCCGGCCGACCAGCTCAGGTTGCTCTAAGTTGACGGCTTCGAAGCAGCGATTGAGAAAAATTCCACGCTGATAGAGCATGGTGCCCATCGCCCCGTCGAAGAGAAGCCCGCCACTTTTTGCTAGGTCGAGAAAATTCATCATGAAAATGTCTACTCCATCTCCGTTTGCGGAGTCTCGCCAGGCGAAGTTTTAGAACTTGTGCAACAAACTGATGTTGACGCTATGAATGACAGCTTTTGCTACGAAATCCCCGACGGGATCCAGCGGACCAGCTCGTTGCGCAATCTTTACCTGGGGGATTACCGTAGCAGCGTAGGCTAAGTCTAGAGAAACTGTTCGTGATGATGGATTATCCGCCTTGCTTAATTGCACACCCATACCCAATGAGGCCCTATGGGAACTTGGGTCAAGATAATTGTAGGGGCCAGACGGCAGTGGTGCTGGTGCTGGTCTGTAGTGATATCCCGTTCGGAGAGTGAGCTGCTCAAATACGGGTTGTTCCAAGCCGACCTTAAATTGGACCACGTCTCGGAATGCTAAATCGATGGGCGGCCGGCCTTGGATATCTAGGCGATCTTCGACGCCCAGTGCGTCGAGTAACGGGCCGGCTGCGTTCACGTTGATGCGCAAAGACGGATCCGGTGCCTTCGACCACCTTGTCCACAGTGCGTCGACTGAAACCACCGCATCCCAGTGGCTAAAGGCGTAGCTCATGCCAAGTGCATATGTTTCCGGGCTGTAGAGTACAACACCACCGACAACGAACTCTAGTTCGATTGCGTCATCCACTGCGAGTGCGCTTGGAATCTTGAAATTAAGCATGGTGTCTTTGCGCCAGCTTAGGCCCAATTTAAAGGCAGCAAACGGTGTCAATACTATACCGGCCGTTGGCGTCAGTTTAAGGGGGAAATCGACCCGTGCTGATTGTGAAACGACTCGCCTTTCGCTGACCCGAAGGTCTAGGCGAACCCGTCCAACCAAGTCCGCTAAAAGACTTACGCCGATTCCAATGCTGAGCCAATTGGTCACTTTGAATGCAAGAGCACTCAAACCAACAAATCGGTCGGGTCGATTTTGGTATCGATAAAATTGAGGGGCCTGAGGTGCCAAGATTTCGCCCCGCAGGCTATGGGCAAAGGGGGCATAAATGCCGATTCCCAAAGCAAACCGGTTTCCAATTCCGCCTCCCAGTGGTGTACTCAGTCCCATTGATATGCCGTGACGTTGTCCCGGCTCCAGTGGTCTTGACGCGTCGTCTTGTGCAGTTTTATTCAAGCTCAGTGAGGCTTGAGGAAAGGAACTTAAAAGTCCGAAACCGGTCGTCAATGTCTTCGCTTGAGTCAAGGCACCGGGGTTGTAAAAGACAGCTGTGTAGTCGTTGGAACCGGCGGTCATAGCACCACCCATGGCACTACCCCGCGCTTCAAATTCAAAGATGTCGAGGGGACTGGCACTCAGAGCAATGGGTGCTGAGAGTGTAGCCAGCATTCCGGCCAAGTAGAAAAATTGCTTCATTGGCTCCGTATATCCTGCGGCTGGCAACCTTTGGCGATGAGGCGGACGACTTGTAAAAGTTCATCGACGAAACCGACGTTGAGTAAGGCGACAACTTCCCGCATCAGAAACTCCGCCCGGTCGGGTTCGAAGAGCGACCGAAGCACACTTGCGATGGCTTGCCTCACTGCAAAACGCTCGCTTATTTTGTTGAGTGCTACAGACAAGGGGCGCAGTGCTGGCGCGACGACAGGGTTATCAATAAATAGCCTCAGTTGTTCGAGCAAACTCTCCAATTGGGGGGTCGGGGTGGAGAGGATATCGTGCATTGCCCATACGAATACGGGGGGCCGGTCAATGACCGACGTTCTCGGTCCAATAGATGCACATTGTGGCACGTCATAGAGATTACAACAGACGGTATTGGCGAGGGCTGGGCGGAGTGGACGGCTGTCGCTCAATAAGAGGTCTAAATTCCGTAGAAAACTGTTAATGGGTGGTTGGTCCAAGGGCAAGACATCAAGGGCGGCAATGGGCTGTATGATATCGTTGAGGATCGAGAAATCATTTTTGGAAAGATTGTTGGTTGCATTACAGACCAGGGCTGCAAACCCATCTCGGCTCAACCCCCCCTGTACATCGAGAACATTCTGAAAACGCTCGTCATTCATCAGTGCACTCAGATCCCTTAAGAGGTCTGGCAGCTCTGCGGAGGTCAGTGTATAATTGATGGCGGAGAGAAGTGAATTGGCTTCGCAATTGGTGATGATGCGGCGTAAAGCAGTTACGATTTCTCTTCGATAGGGGAGACGCCCGTCCTGCGTACCTCCAATGAATTGAAAAACCGACACCAGCGTCTGGGTAACTGATTGAAAATTTGTGGTTTCCGCCAAGCTTGATAGGTCGTCCAACTCAGTCGGCGATAGGTCACGAATGATAGTCAGAATTGCATCCAACAGGGCTGAGAATTGCGCATCGGTTAAACTTTCGGCAATTAATGACTTGATTGCCGGCAGTTCACCGCTTTCAAACAGGCCATAGGTTCTCGGCATTGCTTCGAGCAACGTGGGACAGCTGATTGGAACTTGATTTATCGGACTTTTGAGGTCGTCAGGCGCACCGCAACCAGCCAAAAAAAGAAGGAAGACCAGAGACAGATACCGCGGACAGCATTTGTACATCTTGCCGAATAGGTCTCTCACGGTCGTATTAGTTCCCCAAGGCTTGGCATCGAATTCTTAGACTCAAGATATCAGTATGACATGTCCGACACCCATTCGCACTCACTTCGAGGGCTTTCCCACATCGAAAGCGTTTCGGGTGGGGGGACGCTCTAAGGCTGAGCGGAGCATTGGTTGAATGACAACGTACGCAGTCATTGGGACTGTGGCATGTCGCACATGAACTCAGGTCTTTTTGTGCTGCAAAGGCATGGTGCTGGGCACCCCTTGCGGTGCCAGGCAAATCAGTAAAGCCGGGTGGGTGAAACTTAAGCCGACCATCGGTTCGGCCAAACTGCCTAGGGCCAGGTGCAGGGCTGAGTCCCGCCCGGCTATGGCAATCTCGGCAAAAGGTGGTCGGCTGGTGGCAACTGGAGCAGCTGGTTGGGTCGTGGCGCGCCTCAACTGGGTGGAACCGAATATAATCACCCTGGTGCACGCCGATGCGCGTCTCCATTTGGTGACAGGTCGTGCATTCATCAGGCGTGTGGCAGTTCTGGCATGTTTGGCTATGAGTTCTCGCTTGAAGTCCATGATTGGTTTTAAAATCGGTATGATGGAAAACGTCAGGAAGAATTCGCTGAGTTGGACGCAGAGTGTGAAGTCCCAAGCGTGTTTTCAAGACGCCACCAGCACCTGTCTGGTGGCATAGGTCACAACGATTATTCATTTTGTTTTCGGTGTGACAATCCATGCATTGCTGCATGAGGGGCGTCGCTAACTGACCCTCATTTGTCGGAGCATGGCAGCCGCCACAGGCGATGGTCTGAATGTGTAATTCATGATTGAATTGAATTCCGGGGGTTCGTCTAAAGGTCTCCAATGCGGGTGAACTATGAGGTTGCACTGGCCCCACTAACGGCTGTCTTTTGTTTGAGTGGCATTCGCTGCAGGCGGACTGTATCACTGGCAAAGAAGGTGCTTTGTCCACTCGTGTTGATGGAACACACGAAACGCATACGCGTTCGCTGCCGTCGGCCGGTCCTACATCGAGAACAGCGCCGACTGGGGGCGCAGCGACGGCCTGCGCTGCCACGAGGATAAATACGGCTAATCGGATGATGAATCTCACCAGAAATTCTCCATACGGACGGCAAGAAAAATGCGTATATGCTCTGACTCGGGCATACCCGAAAAGCCCTCAACCGCGAGTTGGCTGAGTACACCATCATCGGGACGCCAGTCCACGCCCACAAGCCCCCAACTTGACAGGCCCGACCATACCAGAGATGAATCGCGGCTCAGTTGTGCAACGCCGAGACGGCTGCGTATGGATACGCGCGAGAAAGACCGAGAGTTGGCGAGTGGGATATGCGTATTTGTAGACACGGCTGTGAATTGTCCACCGTAGCCTCGACTGATGTGTCCCTGAATGCCCATGGACCCTGAAGGAACGCCGCCCCTACTGAGGCGATAATTGACGAATAAAGACCCCCTGGTGGCAGTATTTTCTTTTGCCCAATGCGCTGTATTAAAGGGCTCTAAGCTGTCAAAATCAGTTTGGAAAAGCGTTCCGTCGATCCGTGCACCCAGTTGAATTTTACCCATGAATTTGGATGCGTTGACTGAGGCCGAGTGATGAGGTGCAGGTGCGAAGGCGACCCAGATGCTGTCAGCATCGAACCTGGGCCTGAGATAGGCCGCTTCAAGTGCAATCCGGTTTTGCTCCCAGGCAAATTCTGTGAGCAATCGCCATTCGGAGATTTGTTCAAAAATTAAGTCAGCGCAAATCAGGACGGTGTTGCTGGACCAAGGGGCTGGTTGCACTCGGGCTGATGCTGAGATTTCCTCTCTTTGAAGCTGGTCATTGAAGTGCCGACGGTAGCCGAACTCACCGTGAAGTGCGTCCATGGGCTCTAGTCGCAAACGCCCAGCAATGAGATAGCCCCTACGACGTCGCTCACCGGTGACCGGCGACGGTAAGAAATAGCCGAAACGAGCCGTATTCGGCCTCAGGGTTTGCCCAAATCGACCTGTCAGATGAACCATAGAAAACGGAGTTGTCTGCAGGGATATCCCATCGAACGCGCCTGCGCCGAGGGCATCCCAAAATATTTGTCGACCTAGTTTGATTCGACTTCTTGGAACCAGTTTCAGTAGGGTTACCGACCCCTGATAGATTTCTAAATTAGTTCTCCGTCCGCTACCCCACTGACGATAAGCGTCCGCTTCGGGCCCAATGTCACTGGATATAGCCATGTCGAAGGTCGTGATGGTCGATTCATCGCCAGGCGTTCCTTCGAAAATGTGAAGCCTCAAACGGTGATTAATATCGGTGGTCTCCACCATGTATTCGTACCCTGAATACCACCTGTCCATGTTCAATACTGTGTCTAATTTGACATGGTAGCGCTCTGCATTTACCGGGAGCGTGCTGCTGAAGAGTATCAGTAGGAAGCAAAGTCCAATTTTGTGATCGTCACCCATGAATATAGCAGCTCGACGTTTGCGTCGATGACGCCCCTAAGTTGTCGAATATGAGTCATGTTAGGTTCCTTCGACTAAGTGTGCAATGATTGGTCAAGTGTGCAAAAAATGCATAGTTGTCTTGAGTGTTTGGCAGCCAATTCAGCGTTGTTAAGGGGATGGCATTTAGGTCCGGATCTTGCAACTCTGTCATGACGGCGCTGCTTCATTGTGTATGGGTCGGCTAATCGGGGAGACCACTGTTGAATAGCAGAGATGAATACAAGCCAAGTTTGAACCTCGGTGTGCAGGTCCGTAGTGCGCGCCGGTGGCAGGGTGGATTCACCATCGGCGAACTGCTGGGGGTGGTCACCATTGTTATCGTGGTCACCATGTTGGCGTATCCGTCGATGCGAACGTTCAGTGGTGGTGCGGCGGCGAGTGGTGCTGCGACTCGATTGACCCACATGTTCAATCAAGCACGAAGTCAGGCAATGCGACGGAACCGTGCCGTGATCGTCGACTTTCTTCTGTTCAGAGCGGGCACTCCCGGTGGGCGAATAGACTTTTTAGAAGCACGTACAAATGCGTGCACAACAGCAAGTCAACAAATCCTCGAAGAGGGCAATGCCGCAGCTCTCTACTTGAATTCGGTCCTGGTGGGTGGAACTGTCGTTCCTGGTTATAAGGGAACGAACGAAAAGAATGTTGGTTTTAGCGGCTGGCGCAGAGGCTCTGACGGTGGGTTTACAGCCAATCGGCTCAGACTGTGTTTGAGTCCTGCTGGCCAGACCTTCGTTGTTGCACCCAATCTACAAGTGCTCGATCAATTCGTCGAAGTTCGGGTTCAACGTTATAAAGCTCGGGGTGATGCGTTCGAGGGCGTTGGTGCGGCCAGACGAATCATCTTTCCCGGTTTTGGAGCAGCACGCATGATGGTGAGCCAATGATGAACCGTCTACGACGAAACGCAGGCTTCACTGTTGTCGAAGTTTTGATTGCATCCGGCGTGGCCGCCGTTGGTTTTGCGGCACTTTTCTCTCTCCAAATTGGAACGATGCTGGCCAATATCTCAGCGCGGGATATGTCAGCGGCCATGACTTTGGCAGAGCGGCATGTCGACCTTTTGCGGACGGAGAGCTTTGCGTGGATCGGTGATCAACGCCCAGGGCCACACCTCAATAAAGATGTTCGGCGTTGGCACAGCTTTGGTGATTTCCCCATCGACCATAACGGACTTGCCTATATCGAGGACGACGATGAGTTTGGGAGCGCCATAAATCGGCAACGCTTCTGTGTTCACTATTGGTTCGAACCGCTCGACGGCCTATATGCACAATTGCTCAATGTTCGCATTCGCGTCGTCTGGTCTAAGAATCCAATGGACGCAGATGAAATGAGAACCGTCTGTCCGGAACAGGGCGCGCAGGAGTTTAGGCCAAACGTGTCGAAGTACTATTCCGTTGTGGTGCCATCGGTGATTCGGAGTGCTCAATGAGTCTCAGATACTCCAAAGCACGGGCAGCTGTGCAGTCCCAGAGGGGGTTTACTTTTGTTGAACTCTTGGTCGCACTTCTTTTCGCCGGCATCGTTATGGTGGCAGCCTATTTGGTGTTTATCACGGCCAGTCGCCAGTACTATGCACAAGAGCAAATCGTCCAAATGCAGGAAAGCATGCGCTTCGCTCTCGAATACGTAAAAAATGATTTACGGAGCGTCGGTCGACTTTCGGTTGTAAACGGGATCGAACTCGGTGGGCGTGTTGGGATCGTTGGTCGAGATCCGCGCTTTTGTTCGACTCGATCCGGGCATCGGGCGATCGAACTGCTCGAACGCCATCAAGACACGCCCGAGTCACTCATTCGTTTTGGCAATAACCTGCGGCCTGATCGATTACGTTTACTTGTGGACCGTTCCGAAGGCGTTACGTATACCATTTCGCGGGTCAATCGCCGTCAGGTGCGCCTCAATCTGGTAGACCAGCGAACGCAAAAGGCGCGCGAATCTTTGACCAGATTTATGTATTTCTCGGATCGTGCCTTCGTCCATATTGTGTCGCCGTCAGGCCAGAGTGACTTGGTGGTCGCCGAAGTACGATCTCGAGGAGACGACGAGGTTGAATTACGACTCCTTGATGATCTTTGCCTCGCGGGCGAGCCTGCCTTATCGACGGAATGCGCGCCCGGTGGGTGTCTCATCACACCGGTTCAATTGGTTGAATATGCAATCTTGGAAGCAACACCGGAGTTTGAGTTAGCCCCTCAAACAGAGGGTGCAACTTTTCTGATTCGGAGAACATTAGATCCGGTGAGTCTAGAACCCATCGACGACGCGATGGTCCTGGCACCATACGCGGTTAATTTCCAGGTCTGGGCATCCTACGATACGCGTAGCTTGGCGTTTGGTGCCGATCCGAGGCCTGTCATTGCACCAGACGAAGACCCCACTGACGACCGGGGCAATTGGACCACGGAACGTGAAAGTCAAATCTTCAACGAACGACCACAGCGGATCAGAGGCTTGAACGTGATGCTGGCCATTCGCACGCCGAGGGAAGATGAAACGTTTCGTGTGGCACCTGACCAGGCGATGGCCGCTGATGATCGAATTGGTGCGGACCGCAGTTGGTTCGAGCTCAACCAAGAAGCGGGTACGGGGTTTGCCCGTGTGATGACCCTCAAAACTGAGGTTGAAACACCCAATATGTATCGGGGCCAATGATGGGGAGACGACACACACGGACGCATCAACGCGGTGGTGCACTCATCGTCACAGTTGTGGTCCTTCTCGCGCTGCTGGCCGTTGGGATGATGGCAATGCGTTCAGCAACTCAGAATATGAGCGGTTCTGGTAATTTACGACTTTCGATTCAAGCACGCCATGTCGCTGAGATCGGTCTCTATCATGCGGTCACTCTCATGAATCGTCAGGCAGGCGTCTTGCTGCCATTGCGTGATGGCCCTGGTATGGAATGGTCGACCCTTCAGATAAAGAGCCCCGTGCAGGATGCGGGTGCGACCCGAGGTTTGGTCGAAGTCTACAATCGAGATGGCAACCGGATTTCGGAACGAGCCATGGCAGCACCGCCCTTTTTTAGCTCTGGTCCTGCTCCCCTCGGGGTCGCTGGCGTAGCGACCGGTGTCAAGCCGAGTTACAGCGTCTCTGTGACAGGGTTTCAGCCTTGGACATGTCCACCCGGTCACGATGAACGTACACTGCGCCGAAATGGACAGGGGTGCTGCCTGATGCACTTTGAGTCACGCGCGGTCATTGCAGCTGAAGAAGAACCCAATGCTGAGCAGCTCGATGACCGAGTGGCGGCTGAGCTGTTTGCAGAGCATACGATGAAAGCAGGCGTCGTGATTGGCCCGATTACGATGAGGGGGTGTCGTCGATGAAAAAATATTTCTGTATGGCATTATTGATCGGTTGGCCAGCCCTCGGCACCGCACAAGATAATTTGCCGCCTGAGGTTATGTTTCTTATCGACAATTCGGCGTCGATGAGATTGGCCCCGACATCGCCTCGTGCTGATAGACTCCCAGAGTGTAACGAGTCGTTTGTGGTCAGAGAAAGAGAGGTCAACGGGGTGATCGAGAGGCGAGTCACGCTCTCTGACGAACCGCTGATTCAGACTCGTCATCTCAGTGCATTACAAATGGTACGCAATGTCCTCGGTGGAAACCCCATCAATAATTTGGGTGATCCGAATTTGATTACTTGTTTTCGAGATCAGGCTGAATTCCCGCGCAATGTTGCACAGGCTGGCTATCTGGAGTTGGTCAACGCCGGTCGGGTGATGGGAGACGAAGCACTCGCTGTTCCAGACCCAAATGATGCCGGCGAGGCAATCTTCTATCGCAACCTTCAAGGTCAATGCTTTGATTTTGATCCCGCCAGGCCTGATGGGTGTCGTCCCATTCGATTGGTCGATGAAAACACCCCCGATCTTCGGTTCGCTAACGACAGTGCTCTGGAACGCTATGCGACCCGAGTCAAATTCGGCATGATGACCTTAGATGACGACCCTGGAACATCCCGAACTTGGCCTCGCTTGCTTGGCAGAAACAGTTCCTTTGGTACAGATGAAGGGACGACAAGACAGGCGGTCTCGGCTGCGAGTCAACGATTTCCAGGCCTGCTCGAGAACGCCTTCATTGTGTCTCGATTGTCGGCACCTGACGCAATCAATGCGCCTAACTTCGGTGCTCGTGGCCCAGGTGGTGGTCAGCCCGGCGACTTAATCGCAAGCAATACCGGTGATTTGCTCAATGGAACCCGCAGGCCATTTGAGCCCGTCGCCGACGACGGCGTGAGCCTAGAGCGCCATACCAACTATATCAAACATCAGGTTCGGCGTCTGACCGCCTTCGGGTTTAGTCCGCTCACAGGCTTGATTCATGACCTTAAATACTACTACCAAACTCAGTCTGGTGCTGCCGCAGAGCGTTTCGGTTTACTGCCTGACTTAAACTACGCGCGCAGGACCCATGTGGCGGTTCTGATTACGTCTGGCGGTGAAACAAATTTTTATGGGAGCCGGAATTGTGTGCGAACAGGATTTAGATGCCAGACGCCACCGTCCTTTCCCTACAATTCGATGCAGTCGTACGTCGATACCATGCGGGAGACTGTCCCCGGTTTTCGATTTGTCGTGATTGGCGTTGGTCTCGCCGATGATAGACGGGATGATTTGCGCAGCTTGGTGACGAATGACAGCGACCTCTTCAATGTCAGCTCAATGGATGAGATGCGTAATGCCATCGAACGGGTCTTAGTCTCCCTTGATGCAGATCGTAAATCAAAGGTTATGCCCTTGGTGATCACGCCCGATCGAGGCGATGAGGTGAATGACCAAGTTCGGCAGCTGCGCGTCGTTGCGTATAGCACGCTGGCCGCCAGTGCTCGATACGGTCGGATCGATGTGTCGGCATTTGGCTGTAGGCGCCAAGCTGGTCAACCCGATACGGGCCGGTTAAAGCTCATTGAAGGCCAGTCAATTGACCTTGCGGTCAAACTTGCCCAGCAGGACATGCGCACTGTTGTGGGCAATGTCCATCGACGGCCCAATCGTGTTGGTGAATCAGGCTTTACTGTGCTTGGAAATGGAAATAGCCTGTTCGATTCAAATGGGGACTATCGAGGGGCTGCCAGTCTGACCGAATCAGACTTTCGAGACGTCGCGCAGATCGAGGACGGTGCGCCGGGCGACAGCCTCATGGAGATTGCTTTTAAAGCCTTGTCCGGCTACGTCGGTCCTGCTGCGACCCCTGAAAACCGGGGTGACTGTACGCCTGCATGTGGACCAGATCCGGAAAATGTTCGCCAGCTTGGTGAGATCATTGAGGGTGATTTGATTGCAGTGACGCCGCCTCGGCTCGCTGTCGACAGTCCTGGGTACCGACGTTTTGAACAAGAGCAGAGTGAACGCCCAACCCTGATCGTAAGCGGTGCGAATGACGGGCAGGTGCACTTTTTTCGGGCATCCGATGGGCGAGAGGTCTTTTCTTTTGTCCATAGACGCTCGATTCCAAACTTGAAGCACGGTGTTGAAAACCCAGCCAGGATGGGTGCTGATACACTTTTGGCCAATCGAGATATGCTCTTATGTCGAAGTGTGGATGGTGATGGTGCCAGAGATTGCCCATCTGATAGTGAAAATTTTGTGTTTAGAACGATCGTTGCTGGAGCACAGGGTCAGTCTGGGCGAAACGTTTTTGCCATCGACATCACGGATGCCTTGCCGCAAATCAAGGAGAATACTCAGGACCAGCCACTCGCCCACGACACCATCAAGGCCTGGGAGGCTGGTTTGGGTTTTCAAGGGGCCACAGGGAGGGCGGGGCAATGAGCCAACACACTGTGACTAGATATCGATGGTTCGGCATTCAGGCATTCACTTGCGTGCGATTGGCCTTAGTCGTTGCACTCAGCACATTAGGCGTTCAATCGATGGTTGGCGCGCAAACCCTTGAGAGCGGTTATCACGTCAGTGAAGTCCCCTTGGGAAAGACGGTTTCAAGACCGGCTCTGACCTACGTACGGATCGGTAATCAAGTTGTTGCAGCGATGATCGTCGGGTGCGGTGGGGCAACACCGACGAGAGAAAGCAACGGCCAAGCACGCCAAGACAATACGGGTGGGCGCTGTGTACAAATTCGAAAAATCTCTGACGGGAGCCTGATCCGTTCATTTTACACGGGCAATGGACTCAAAGATGGCGATCAGATGCTCTATCCGATGGTTGGTTCGCCCAGTGTATACCCAGCCATTGGCCTTGCACCGGCCAGCCGAGCCTACTTGGGGGATGCGATGGGTCGTCTTTGGCGTATCGACCTCCGGTCTGCAAATCCAAATCGATGGGAGATGAGCATTGCGTGGCCCATGGCTGATGATGCCGACGCAGAGTTTTATCAGATCGGGCGTGAGATCACCGCTCGACCTGCTGTATTTCAGCGTGAGAACGGGCAGATTGGGATCATTTTTGGCACCGGTTACTCTTATCGAGCAGAGGCGAGTGCACCCCATCTTTTCAGTCTGTCGGATGTGCTGACTCTTGGAGGGAATGATCGGCTTGAATTTCAGTCTAAATTGGTTTGGAAAATGCCGTTGCGACAAAAGGAACAGCTCAGCGGCGAGGTGGCTGTTCGGAGTGGCGGTGCATACTTCACAACGGTGGAGACAGGTCCGTTCAACGATGGGAGCACACTTGAACGTGGCCGCCTATATGGCGTTCATGTGGATAAGACCACCGACAACTATTTTACCACCGATGGCCGTGTACAAAATGTGGTGCCTATTTTACCCACGTTGGTCACCAATGATGGTCAGCGGGTAATCGATGCAATTGCGATCCGATTACCCAGCGGTCGAGTTGCTTTTGGGGTTGCTCTGGTTGTCAGCCCATCCTGCAAAGAAGATGAAGAGCCGACAACGGAAGTGATACTGAACTTGGCCGCCGGCCGAGGCGGAAATGGGCGCGGTGGCGGCAGTGCACGGATCGAGCGTAAAACGGGCGAACTTGTACCGGGCAGTTTGGATGATGACTTTCTGTCCGATGGTAAAAATGATGTAGCCATCAAGATTGCATCTCCAGGCGGAGAGGATACGCCTCGCGTGGGCGCGGCTGCAGCCCCGTTTCCAAGACGTGTTTTGTATTGGGGAAGTAGTTACGTCCAGTGAAAGTCGTCTAGAAACGGACCTCGAAGAGGAGTCGGTCAGCTTCGACAAGCACCGTGGCTTCAGGGTTCTTTAAATACTCGTAGAAACCATAGGCGCCGGCGATTAATGCGGCAGCACCGATGCCGAAGCTTATGTTCGCCATCAACTGACTCTGTTCAAAATCTTGCCTCAGGACCAAGTCGACAGAGCGCTTGTCGGCATTGGATGCTTGGGACGCAATGTTAGCTTGCATCTCCTTTTCCAATCTTTGATTTTCCAGGCCATAGTAGCTTCCGACGCCCAGCCCAATCGCCCCGGCGGCACTGCCGGTGATTGCCAATACTAATGGCCAAGCGGGTCTACGGAGCCCCTGATCTTCGACGTCACTCTCGGACTCTTCCGATTGGAAAATAGGGACTCGTTCTAGAACAAAATGAATGGGCACATCACCGTATGGATCCTCGATGGTTCGACTCGCCGTGGTATATCGGCCCTTCTTAATGACCAACCGGCTGCCCTCCCGGTTGACCAAATTATAGCTCAATGGTGTCTGCCCAATTAATTCGCCGTTTAAAAAAACATTCGCATCAGCTGGTTCGCTCGTGATGGCGGTCAAGCGGTCTCGGGGACGATATTCTGTCCCATTGATGAGAGACTTGACAACATCATCCATCGCCTTGGCCATCGCGGCGACTGTCTCAAACTGAACAGTAATTGAATAGCTAATCGATTCCCTCGCGACATCGAGGCCACTGAGTGAGAGGACGAAAGGCCCGTATCCTCGGACACTGCCCCAGAAGAGAAGGGGTGTACGAAACATCCGCCCTGTTTCAGCCATGCAGCGTGCATTTTCCTCATCGCAGTCAAAGGTCACACGAGCTTCATCTAAGCTGAACTCAATGTTGGCTCGAACAGGCCGCAGCAGTTGGCGCTCGATGGCGTTTTTCAATTGGTCGTTTAGGTCTTGCGTCGCATTGTCACTCGCCTCGCTTTCCAGCGGAAGAACAACAACGGAATTCTGACTTAAGGCTGTGATGGGGCCCAAAAGCGCAAGAATTACGACGTAGCGTCCCAGATTAATGGGTGTTATCGGTGACGGTTTCATTCTTCAGATATGGACGCGTCGGCCTTTTCTCGTAATTCCTTGACGAGATCAAGAACCGCCAAACGGCGGTCGACACCTGCCGTTCGGACCAACTCTCGACCACGCCAGTGAAGTTCGACCAGTCGGTCGCGACTCACGCGTGTAATTTGTAGTGCACCCGTATCCTCGAGCAAGGCGTCTAAATTACCACCGCTCAAATCCAGTCGACTTGAGAGCTGATTGACGCTCAGCGTCGTGTCGTCGAGGTAATCCAAAAGTCGATTCAATCGGTTTGATGTAAAGAGCTGCTTAGGGGTCAGTTCCGAACGGCGCGTGTCAACATGTTTCGTCTTAACCGGAGCATGGCTTGCTCCCGCCGTTGACTCTCCGCTTGGACTCTGACGCTTAAGTGGTCTCGCACTCTCTCGGCTCGGCGTTGGCTGGGCTTTCTTGCTTCTGCTCGGCGCACTCTTCTTGGTGGACGCCGCTTTGGCTTGCGCTTCTGTTTCTTTGAGCACCTGCTCCGTCGTTACACCCGGCGTTGGCATGACCCGACTGACTGCACTTTCATGGTCAGAAAGCACTTTATCGAGCTTGCTCGCGAAGTCGGAATGGGCTTGGAGAATCCCATCCGAAAGGACTAAAACTCGTCGCCGACATAGATCTTTTTGGAGTTGTGCGATACTCAGATCCCAGAATCGAGCTGCACCACCACTCAGTTTGCTACTGGCTCGACGCGCGACCTCATTGGCCACACCCGGCCCGAGTAAAGCCGCTTCAACCAGGAGAATCTCAAAGGATTGAGTGACGCCGACGCGACGCCAAAGCTGGTCGTTCATCGTCTTTATGCGGACCGTATCGATCAGGTATGGCTCGGCCATTCTCTGTTTCCCCAACAACCTTAGTTCGACATGTTGCCAGATGCTGCTTCACACAACAAGTGCCAACCGTCTCTCGCATCGTTAATCAGGCCACTCACGGTGCAGCGACCAACACAAGGTCGTTTTGGTGCCCCTAGTTAGAGTTGCAATTCGCAGACCAGGCGAAAGCCTAAGTCCATGGCTGTTGTATCGGCGAGGCTGAGTTCCCGCGTCCAGAGTGGCTGGCCCGTTGCATCGCCCGTTTTAAAGGATCCGCCCCGGACGACGAAACGCCGAGAACGTCCGAGTGCTGCCGTGCCGGTCCACTCACGCACCCCGCCCACGCAATCGCTGATACCATATGGCGAACTGTCGGTCTCGAAGGCACCGACGTCCGGGGGAAGCTGATAGGGCCAGCTTTCCGCACAGGCAGCAAAACCCGAGTCCCAGCCATCTCCCCAGCTAAAGACGCGCCCCTCGCTACCTCGACTTGCTTTCTCCCACTCCAATTCACTGGGCACTCTATAAATTTGACCTGTTCGATGGGACAGCCAGCCACAGTAAGCTGCTGCATCATCGACCGAAATCCCAACAATTGGCGTCTGGGTGGTCCAGCCAAGTTCTGTTGGTAAAATGTAGTGACCCGCTTCATCGCGGGCCCACAGGGCCGTCAGACCGTCCGCCGTGCGGGGAACCCGCATTGCCGCCTCTTCCGGAACATCATCGGACAGGTCATTCAAAAATTGGAGATAATTCTCGGCTGTCACTGGGTATCGAGCCATGAAGTAGTCTGGTAACGCTTGCTCCGATGGAGGTAAGTATGGGTCGTAGCGAGACCCAGCACGGAATGTGCCTGCCGGGATATGAATAAACCCAGCGGGAACTAAGCCTTGGGGCAGCATGCGCAAACGCAGTCGAGAGCACTTGCCCGGATCAATGACGACCGTCGTGCACAATTGTTCGTAGCCTGGGGCTGTCATGCGCAGCTCATAAACGCCGGCAGCCAGTGGGTCTCTTCGAACAGGCGGGACTCCGAGCTGGTAGATGTCGCTTGCAGCAAATCGTCGTTTCTCTTCTTTGAGTCGGACGAGTTCAATATCAGCATTCTTTGGCTCAACATCGACATAGAGGCTGCCTTCATTGGCGATGATCGCGGTAAATCTGCCGTCATCATGTTCCATGAGCATACGCCGATAATAAGCAGCTTTCTCCTGATTACCCGCGAGTCGAGAGCGCTCGTGTCGAGACAAGTAGAGATCACAGAGGGTGCTTTTAGCATCAGTGAATTCGGGGTCTTTTATGACCGTGGTCATCAAGGCGTTGACCGCTTGAGCAAAAACATCAGCGATCTCAGTGTGTATTTCACCGAGACGGCGTTCTGCATTCCACGCTGCGATTTTAAAATCCGCCGGGTCGGTTGGTTCCAAGGTGGCGCGAGCCGTTTGAAGCTCATCGGCGACCAACGCTGCATCTTCAAGGAGGCTCTGGTGCCGTGCGATGGCAGCCATACCGGCTTGGGCCATGGCATCTACGCTGGCATCGCTCGGCTGCCTACCCGGATGCCCCGTCATGGTGTCCGGAGCGTCCAGATAATTCCGAATGGCTTCCGCTAACGCCGTTGCATTCGCATAGCGGTCGTTGGCATTTCTCGAAAGACATCGCATACAGATGTTGTTCAATTGTGGGGCAATGGTCCGGTTTGGAGCGCGGTCAATCGGTGGGACAACATCCTCTTGCAGCACTCGCGCAACAATTTCGCGATTGTTCTTACCAACGAATGGAGGGCGGAGCGTCAGCAAATGATACAAAATCGCGCCTAAACCATAAACGTCCGTTTGCTCATTAATCTCACTCACCAAACCGCCTGCTTGCTCAGGGGCCATATAAGCGGGTGTTCCGATGATTTGCCCGTGGACAGTTTTCCACCGCTCGCTCGTTGATCGAGTGGAGCGAGTTTCATTACCGATGACCTTGCACAAGCCCCAGTCCAAGAGAACGACTTCACCGAAGTCACCGACCATGACATTGGACGGCTTCAAGTCTCGGTGTACCACGCCGCGACTGTGGGCATAGGCAACAGCCAAACACAGTTGGTGGAACACATTCAGCAGCCTGAGTTGGCTGAACTGACGACGGATTTCTGGCTTGCCGCGTCGAAGTCCAGATACGACAGTTTTAAGACTGCGCCCTTCGATTCGGCGCATCACAAAAGCGACTTGGTCTCGGAGTCTGCCTAGTTCGTACACCGGCATAATATTTGGGTGTTGTAATTGGCCGGTGACCTGGGCTTCTTCGAGGAAACGAATCTGCTCCAAGTCACGCGCGCTCGCCTTCTTTAGAACTTTGATGGCAACGGGCCGCCCGAGGTGCAGGTCCCATGCAGCCAAGATACGACCCATCGCTCCTCGGGCAATCTCGCCTTGTAATTCGAATCGAGGCGTGATGTCCACGAGGCGGGCAACCAGGTCATCGACGCTTGGCTCGTCTCGAATGGTCGTGATACTCGTGCTGGCATCCTGAAGAGCTTTTTCTTCTGCCAGTCGGTCAGCACTCAGCAGACCATTTATTTGCTCGAGTGTAAGCCCCGCTTTTTGAAGGACTTCTTCTGGTGCGCGACGCCCATTCACGAGTGCCGACTCAACGGCGGCCATGGTGGCTGGTGGCAACCGGACTCGAGTTCGAAGACGCCTTAATAATTCTTCAGATTCGATCATGTTGGCAGCTTATCGTAGTGGTTGCTCACTGAAAAGCATTCCGAGAGATTCGCCTTCGAACTTGCGCCGAAGTAATTTTGCGAATAAGAAACTGTATCGTCTTGGCAATGTGACTACATCCACATGTTAGAGCGCTTAGCTAGAAAACATTTTGAACGTGGCTGGCAATTTGAACTCCAGGATCGCGAGGCCGATGCCATCGAGGAGTATCGGCGTGCATGCGACTTGAAGCCAAGCTTCGCCGACCCGTTTCTGGCACTGGGCCGCTTACGTGCATTGGGTGGCCAATTGAGGGAAGCGGTCACACTACTTGATGCTGCGGTCGAACGCAGTTCAGATAAGCAAATTCTTCAATGGCGTGCCTATGTTTTTGGACGCTTGAAGCGATATCGGGAAGCCCTCGCAGATTACCAGGCAGCAGATGACGGTGACGAACCCAGTATCAAAGTCAACATTGGACGTATGTACCTTGCCTTGGGTCAGTTTGACGAAGCTGGTGAAGCATTGGACGGCATTGAGGATCCAAGTGCTATTCAGCTGCGCCGTGCGTTACCCCGCTACAAAGAATTTGTCGATGAGCCAAGTGATGACGACCGGGCTCTCCGCTACCTCTTCGGCGGGACTTTGGTTTTGGGCACACTGGGTGATGGAGGGGTTCGACTCAGGGGAGACCGATACCTGTTGCTGACGCCCAAACACATCGCTGAGACCATTCGTAGGTTCTGTAAATTTAAAGACAAATATCGCTGGCATTTTGATGCCATTGCAGGGGATGGAGCACATCACCGCCCGATCGCACTAGCCATGTCCGAAATTCTTGACCTACCCCTAGTTACAATTCCGGATGCCGAACAACGGATTCTTTTATGTAGTGCCGTTCTCAAAGGACCAGTGGAGGCTGTTCGGGTCGCAAAACCGTGGCGCAAGGCAAATGTTGATTTGATGCACTTTACACTCGGCTTAGAACCGACTGGCGATCCAACAGATCGAGAGCCTGAACTCATAGGCAGTGTTCATCGCTGTGCTGTGCCGTGGTATCGCGTTGAACCGTATTCGCGATTGGAGCCTGATACCGATGCAGACGGACTTGAAGAATCACCTTGGCCCGGATTTCGAATTGGGGCACCGTTTATCAATCCCAATAGTCGGCTTGTCGCTGATGAAATCTTGGGGGCGTATTCAGCGTGCGAATCAGGGCCCATAGCAGAACTTTTACTCGGTTGGTATGACCGCCATCCAGACATACGTGCATTCGAATGGAAGTGACCGAGACGAAACGGCGCAGAACGGGCCTGCTCGCTCGACACTTCATTTGGCTCTCTGCCATCAGCGCACTCGTTCTGCCAGCCTTAGAATGGATTCGGTTGATCTTGAGCGATTTGGGTGCAGTCACTGGTTTCGGTGAGTGGACTCTGCTGCTACTCAACTTGACCGGGATCCTCGGCCTGCCTGCCTTCTTAGTCGCTTTTGCCGTCTTGGTTTGCACGCACATTTTGACCCATGGTTGGATGCAGAACGACGGGCCGAATGACCCGAGTCGGTTACTTTTGACAGCCATCTATGGGTCTTTTGGAGTTGTCGCTACAGGTTTAGTCAGTTACCGAGTGGTCACAATTGCCGCCAGCCAATTTAAGACCACCACATATGTCGGCTTGGCAGCGGCCTTGGCATCAGCCCTGGTCGCTCTCCTCGTACTGCTGTTTTCAGCCCCCGTCATCGGATGGTCTACGACGCTGCTGCAACGCTTTCTTGGAATGAGAAAAAGGTCTTTAAATGAATTTTTGAAGGCGCGTGGCACCCTGCTTCTGGCTTTGATTTTCATCGTTTTGGTGTTTTCAATACCCGTGGTCATTCGACCCTTGCGTTCCGTGGAACTGCGTGGGGTTCAATGGGGGGCTTTATGGCTTCTGTTTTCCGTGTTGGTATCGTTCAAAGTCGTCCCTCGCCGTTCATTGACCAGAATGCGAATTTTAATCGTGTCTCTGGTGATTTGCCTGACCAGCTTCGTCTACACAGCTCAACATTTACGGGATGACCCAAATCAGGTGCTCTCGGTTCAACGGGATACCCTTATCTCGGGTCAGCTCGCAAAAGGCCTATCGAAATTTGGTGATTCTGATGGAGACGGCAGTGCCCGTTTGTTTTTCGGAGGAGACTGCGATGATGCAAACGCCGGGGTCCGACCGGGTCTGTACGATATTGCTGATGATGGGATCGACCAAAACTGTGTTGGCGGCGATCTCAAGCTTGCCCAGCCTCTGACGACGAAACCCATTCGTCGGAAACCTCTTCCGCTGGATAAAAAACACGTCATTTTGCTGACTGTCGATGCCCTGCGAAATGATACGATGCGTCAGCATATGCCCAGGCTTATGGAGCTCGCCAAAGAGTCTGTTGATTTCACCAACGCATATGCGCACGGGGCTGCGACCTATTGGAGTCTCGCCTCCTTAGTGACGAGCAAGCTGCCCTCACGCCTCAAGCTCGGTCGAGACCAGACGCCCATTCCCAGCGAGAAATTGATGACGGAAGTTTTTCGAGACGCAGGTTGGCATACAGCCTTGTTCGCTAACGTGACGGTTTTCTTTGTCCGTGGTCTGAGGCAAGGCACACACGTGGCCAATTATGATACCAGTCACTTCACTGTCCACGGTGCCAAACCAGGGTCCAGCCATCTCACGGATGCACTTCTAAAACACATCGATCGCTGGCGTGACGGAAAACTCAAACCAAAGACTGATGCTTTCTACGTATGGGGCCATTATTACGATCCCCACGACCCATACTTTGAGGTACCTGGATTTGACGCAGCCAGTTCCTCGGATCGCCATCGTTATGAAGCCATCGCACGTTATACTGACCACCATATTGGACGCCTGATCGACGGACTCAAGGCACGTCATCTATGGCAGGACACCGTCTTGATTGTGACGGCCGATCATGGCGACGAGTTCTTGGACCATGGGCATCGGTTCCATGGAAAAACCCTCTACGAAGAGATGACACACGTGCCCCTGCTGCTGCGCATGCCTGGGCTGTCGGCTCAAACCGTTGATGAGCCGGTTGGCCACATCGAGCTTGCGCCAACTTTACTAGAGCTCCTGGGGCTTCGAATCCCGTCGGCATATGAGGGTGAAAGCCGGGCATCGGAATTGCGCGCGGGCAAGATTAAACGATCAGCACCGGTATTTTTTGAGGTTTTGCCAGATTCCAATTACACAGCCCATCAGGTTGGGATGAGAGATGGACAGTTTAAGCTGATTTATCGAGTGAAAGACCACTTTTTTGAACTCTATGATCTCGAGAACGACCCGCGTGAGACTCAGAACATAGTGCATCGGTCACCGCGTTCTGATTCGCTTAAAAAAACGTTGGGACGGTATGTGGATCGGCACTTGTTTTCACTGGCCCACGGCCGGTCAGGCGCGACCAAACCAGCAGGAATTCCTACTCGCCAAAAGCACAAAAAACGAACCGGTAAAAAAAGACCGAATAGGACAAAGTCCAACGGGAAGAACTAGGGCGAACCCCGACTATTTTACTGCGGGTTACCAGGCTTTTCGCAATTCGCTCCCTGGATAATAGTGCTTGAGAATGTCACTGACATCGTGACCTGATGTGGCCATCCCCATGGCACCATGTTGGCACATGCCGACACCATGCCCAAAGCCACCCCCAGTAAAGACCCATTGGAGCGGCGCTTTCGATTCAAGGCCTCCAACTTTTTTAACGAGCCACATACCGCTTCTCAAGCCACCCAGCAATTTTCGATTGTTATAACTCCCGCGGACGATATGTGTCCCATTCTGGCCGTGATACTTCACCGCAAGGGCTCGGCCGCTATGACCGCGCTTGAGGACTTCAATGCGATGAATATCGCCGATCTGAGCTCGGCTGTTCACGGCTTTTGTGACCGCATCACCACCTCGCTTCACGGTCCACCGAAAGACCCGAGAGCCTCGCTTGGCTTGACCACAGAATGATGGTGGGGGCGATTTGAGGAATTTTTCGAGTTCTCCTTCGAGCAGCGGCTTTTGGGACGCGGCATCATTATCCACAAGGCCCATTGAGTAGGGTTTTGGCGTTCCCCCCCACATCTGATGAAACGCTTCGCTATGACCGCCACAACTTGAACTGTAGGTTGTATCCACCAGACCGGTTTTGTAGAAAAGTAACTTGCCTCTCGTTTGCTTCACAGCTCTGGATGTTCTCGGATGTTTTTTAGCTGTGCCGGAATAAACCTGGCAATGGGTTTCCGCACAGAGAAGATAGGGATCACTGCGGTGCCGGGTTCCGACTTTGGCCAAGAGCTGTCCTCGCGCTGCAACCGCTTGCGCCTTGAGGGCTTCCAACGGCGCACTCGTGTATAGCTCAGATGGGACGACGCCTTCGAGCAACCGCTCTGCACTCAAAACATTGACAACCGCAAGCTTACCGTCTCGACCAACCGCGATGTAAATATCGCCGGCATAAGATCGATCGACTCGTCCACGTTTTGGTGTTCCGTGCCCCCATTCTAATTCTTTAAAGCGGGTGGTGCCGTTGTTGGATGGGGTGATCCACAGAAGGTCACGGCTTTTAATTTCGATACCAGTTTTTCGTTCCCGTGCGTAAAGCCAGCCAGATGGTCTCCCTTTAGGCTCTGAGATGACAGCATTTTTGAGTGTAAGCTGGTCTGCCAGTTTAGCTGCGAGCGTCTCAGCCGCTTTTTGGGTGGACTGAGGCTCAATTCCGATTGTGATACTTCGGGTATCAAGGGTTTTACCCGACAATCCAAGGAGTGCGCCCGCTTCGAAGATACGGACCTTGAACCCTTTGTTGGTCCAAGCCTGGCGACGAGCCGCAACCACGCTCACATCGGAGGCCGAGACTCGTTCTGCTGCAACCCACCATTCGCTCTGCCCGGGTTTTCCTTGTTCGAGCCTCACCGTCCATTCTGTCTTTGCTGGCGAGAACACCTGAGAGCCTTCGTCTCCGCCTGGCATCAGCACAAGCCGACCACTGCTGCTAAATTGTACCGTATCTTGGCCCTCGGTAATTCGGACGCTGACAAGGGGTTCGCCCCGCTTATCGAAAACCACCTGATTCGAATAAAGAATAGCCATCCGATCCCGCCGGGTCATGTCGTAGGCACCTGCGACAGTGGGCAGAATCAAGAGTTGAAGTAACAGGATACGGTTGATCATAGCGGGTAGCATACTGTCTCAAACGCGATAAGCAAGGTTCATGATAACTCGATGAGTTTGCATTTTTTTTGAGCAACAAATGACTAAGGCTTGCCGAGGGGAGTTTGCCGGCGTACCGTCCAAAGTATGTCTAAACGTAAACCACCATTGGAACCGCAACTCACAACCCTTTGGGACTATCCGTCACAGCACTACGGACAAGGGACTCAGGGGAGCGCGCGTTATCGAGGCGCAACGCCGTCTTATGTGATTTGGAATCTCTTGTCGCGCTACACCCGCCAGGGAGATGTCGTCGTCGACCCTATGTGTGGTTCGGGAACAACCCTCGATGTTGCCGCAGACCTTGGACGGACAGCGTATGGGTTCGATCTCCAACCGCAGCGAAAAGAGATTCAATTGGCTGACGCGCGTCAGATTCCTCTGGAGGATGATTCGGCAGATTTTGTGTTTATCGACCCACCATACTCGACAAACCTAAAATACAGTGACGACCCGCGATGCATTGGGAAGCTGAGTGCCGCAGGGTCCGATTATTTCGAAGCGCTGGCCGACGTTTATGAAGAAGCGTACAGAATCTTGAAGAACCGGCGCTACATCGCCATCTATATCTGCGACGTCTGGAACAAGAAGGATGGTTTTCTACCGATTGGTGCGTCGACCATGATGCAATTATCGCAGTACTTCAGATTGGTTGACCATGTCAGCGTGGTTCGACACAATAAAAACCTTAAAATGAACAACCATCGAAAAGCCGCTCAAGATGGAAACTTTTTTCTGCGTGGTTTCAATCACCTCATCATCGGAAAGAAACACGAAGATTGAAAAGCCATCATGCCTGAACCGGTCTAGTTAGCTTTGAGCCCTCAATCATCCCTGACCATTGTCACCGGTTGCTAATTCTTCAGCATCGTCGTAATTCGGCGTGCGGTTTCAAAAGTATCCCCTAATGTTTTTTCAACACCTCGCGGACTTCCACCAATGGTCTCACGACCACCCCAACCGCGCCCGAGGTGGCGCCAGACACACTCCAGACCACCCGGACCGAACAAGGCTTCAGCGGTGTCCCGGTCCGGACAGCCGACCGTTACTTTCTTGAGCCGAGATGCATAGCTGACGACGATTGGCGCGGCTCGATACCACACATCGAAGCCCCACACACTACTTTTAACCACGGCAATTCTGGCCGCTTCGTCCAATACGTTCATGCCGCGGCAAACAGGTCTCGTGCCCAGGCCGTCTGGAATTGGCAACTCGACCCCCGACCTATCTAGGCGTTGAAGTAGGCCGTCTAAGGCAACACGCTTTCGGCCACGGTCGGATTTAACAACCTTCTCTATTTCATCCTTGCTCAATCCTGTGGTCAAAAGCCGTCTCATCGCTTCGATTGCACGTCTGAAACCGCGCTCGCTTTGCGACAGTTTCGGCAGTTGGTTAAACCAGGCCAAGCGGATCCCTTGCTCGGTTTCGAGTAAGTCGATTCCGATGGGGTCGGTATCGTGGGCGTTGACCAGCTCGTAGAATCCAGGTTCTAAAGTGAGCCGAGGGACGAGGCCAGCCAAGGCGACGATCGCTAAAACAGCGTCTGCATCAGGCGTTCCCGTCACGACAAACTTGGCTTGTTCGGCGAGTGCACCGTAGTGGTCTCTACAGGCCCTCAAGGCCACGCCATCCAGATGGCTCTCGGTTCCATGATGGTCCATTGCAAAGGCACCCATTACGGACCCATACTGTCCAAATTCGCACTCAATAGGTTCGAATCCAGCATCTCGGAGGCGGCATGCTTCATCGTAGTCATTGGTGAAATTGATTTGTAATTTGGCCTCCGTCATTTGCGTCTCCTCCGACGGCTGCGTTTTTGATCCGGGGCGTACCGGCGACGCAAAGTTCTGATATTGCCGATGTGTCTGATGACCATCAACAACGCGAGACTTAACGTGAAGCAATGCACCTCGAATGGCGTGTTCTCAAGTTGTGGCAGGCCGACGAAAAGCCCCGCAGCCAATAAGCTTCCAATGGCTGGTGTACGAGTAAAGTACAGTGCCGTCACCCACGCCAACGTTGAAATGACTGCAACGATGGGTAGCACAACAAACATGGTGCCGAATGCTGTTGCCACGCCTTTTCCTCCATGAAAGCCAAGCCAAATGGGGAAGCAATGTCCGAAGACGGCGGTAAAGCCGCACAGGAGGTGGACCTGGTCACCACCAAATTGAAGGCCCAAGATGGTTGCGAGAGCTCCTTTTCCGATGTCGACAAATAGGGTCAAGAACCCGGCACGTTTTCCGAGCACCCGAGCTACATTTGATGCGCCGATATTTCGGCTTCCCTCGAGTCTTGGATCTCGCCCAAAAATCCGACCCAAGATGACTCCGGTAGGGACAGAGCCAATCACATAGGCAGAGAAGACACACGCAAGGGTCGTTGTGTCCATCATCGTCGTTCGACCTGTGCTTTCTCGAGGGCCAATTCGACGGCTCGTTTGCTCAGTTCCTTATCTCGTGAAAACGCGTAGGCAACCACTTCGTCGGTCTGGACCGAGTGGAAATGCGCGGTCGAGCCGGACTTTTTTGTTTTCGAAAGCTGGCTGACTTGCTTCAGTTTGTTTGCGAAGTCGCGTGCATCTGCGCCTGAGTCCCATACCGAGTAGGTCACCGACACGTGTCTTGTCCCATCGGATAACACGAATGTCTGATCGCCATCCCAACCGTCTGCACCTGAGATGGCATCCGTTGCGGGCAGTTTTTGCAGAAGCAGCTGTCGAGCGTGAAATTCGCCGGTTGCTCCAGACCAACGTACAGTGAATCCTGGCATCAAATTATCCGGTAACTTAACGGTCGAAGGGACGTCTCGTGTCGAATAATACTTTTTCGGATGTAGTATCTGCTCTGTCGACTGCGGCGGATCCTTGTAGACATCTCTGATTTTACTCCAGCTCAATCCAGCTTGGCGTAATGCTGAGACAAATAGGAGCCCTTGCTGATACGGGAAAATGAGCGATTGTTTGAGGTAGAGAGGCGCTTTTGCCATCGTTGGAAACTGGTTACTCGACATTTGTAGTGGGAGACTCGCTGCCACCATATTGATCGTCATTGCGGACGCACTCATATCGGTTCCGCTTGAGTAGTTGAGCATGACGATGGTCGCATCGCCCTCGAGCAAAGCAGCATGGGCTAAGATCTGGTCGTGGCTGAATTTTTTCGAGTCCAACAGCTGCCCGCCACCCCATTCCTGGTCTTGAATCGCATGGAATATTTCATGGGCCATGACCGGCTCTTGCACTGCGGCCCCAAGCCAATCGGCAATGTGCAGTTCTTGCCGCGTATGATCATAAAAACCGGCAATTTGCTCGGACAGCAGTTCGCTTACGAGCCGGCCGTAGTCAATTTCATCGGCCAGAAAACCTTGGTCTTTTAAAAGCCAGCCTTCCGCCTCGACCTTGTCTGGCCCGTATTCCTGAGAAAGTCGCGATTTGACGAAGGTTAAGATTTCAGCTCGACTCTTCACGCCCATCTTGAGTGGGGCTGAGAGTCGTTGGTCCCGCATCCGCTCCACTTTTTTGAGCGCGGTTTGCGCGAGTGTTTGCAAGCTGCTTTCGTCCGACGTCGGTGTTCCGCCCAATTGCAACAGAAAGACCCACGCAGTCAGCCAATGAATCATCAAAAACACTCCTCACTCTATTTGCCTTCACCCATGGTGTGGGATATCGCATGAAACGCGTACGGATGCGATTCAATTCCATTCTTAAGTAGGCGGCCGCTGCTTGTTTCGGAGGCCGCGCTGACATCCCGGTGCGCGCTCCTCCATAAAGTCGGTCAACGGCCTTTGACTTCACTGTCGAATTCATTGGTCATTGCGACCTAGATGATAATCGTGTTGGATGAGGCAAATCGATACGACTGGACTCAGGGAAAGGTGGTTTATATGAAACAATCCACGCGATTTACTCCGTCTCCGCATCTCGACACATTAATCGACATTGCGCTCTCGGAGGATATAGGATGTGGCGATGCAACCACCGACGCGCTGATCCCCTTGGGCCAGCAAGCGACGATGATGATTGTTGCACGCGAAAGCTTGGTGATGTGCGGACAGCCCGTTGTTGATCGACTTATTCAGCGGTTCGGTGCCTCCTACGTCAAGCTCGTATGGTCAGTGTCAGAGGGCTGTCGAGTGGCACCCGGAACTGAACTTGGCCGCTTTTCAGGTTTGCTGTCGGAGCTCCTTGTCTTAGAGAGAACAGTCCTCAACTTTTTGCAACGCCTGTCGGGTGTGGCAACCCATACGCAGCGATTTGTAAAACAGCTTGATGGGTGTTCAAGTCGACTCGTTGATACACGCAAAACTCTCCCGGGCTATCGAAGTCTTGACAAGTATGCGACACGTGTCGGTGGTGCTGTGAACCACAGAGGGTCTCTCGCAGGGGGCGTGTTGATTAAAGACAACCACCTTCGGGCAGCTGGTGGAATTGGGCCAGCCATCGCAAAGGCACGCAGCTATGCGTCTCATTCACTAAAGATTGAAGTCGAAGTGGAAGATGAGGCTGGGTTAATCGAGGCACTCGCTGCCGGGGCTGATGTCATCATGCTCGATAATTTTTCCCCTGAGCGAGTTCGTGCTGCAGTCGAGGCGAACGCCGGCAAAGCGATTTTGGAGGCCAGCGGCGGAATTAATCTCGATAATATTAGAGACTATGGCTCAACTGGCGTCGATCTGATCGCCGTTGGTTCATTGACCCACTCTGCCAAAGCTGTCGATATAGCGGCTGAGGTTCTGCATGATTAGTACGCGCATCAAAACACGATGTGTGACTGTTGCTTTCGGTTTGTTGGCGACTCTTGTGTTCTGGCCCGTGGTAGGGAAGGGGAGTCTTTTTGATACCCATGGATACGGTGCTCGTGCTATTTCGCTCAGCAATGCTATGGTTGCTCAACGGGGCGATTTCACCGGGATTTACTACAATCCCGCAGCCATGATCGGTCAGTCATCGGTTCAGGTTGCGCTCGGGTTTGATGCGGTTATACCCAAGCTCATGCTGACCTTTGATGAGCCACCCACCGCTGACGAAGCGAATGCTATTCTACCAAGCAATAATATAGGCATTCATCTCGGGGCAGTTTTTCCGCTCGGAGAATTCTGGAACCGCCAGCTCGTATTGGGTGCCGGCTTGTTTGCACCCATCCTGCAGCCGACCCGTGTTGAGGCTCTCGACAAAACACAAGCTCATTTCTATCGATTTCAAGCTCAATCTGACGCGCTTACTCTTGGTCTCGCTTTGGCCTTCCAAGTGACGGATTGGGCATCGCTGGGTGCGGGAATTCATGTCATCGGCGGACTGAAAGGCGGTTCGGCTCTCGAGATAGACCTTTTTTCTCGCCGAATTCTCAGTGAGCGCAAAGTCGCTCAGGTGGATCCAGGGCGAGCGGCCGTCTTCGGCCTCACTCTCACGCCAGGCGAAAGCCTGGTGATCGGTGCGAGCTTTCGACAAGAGATCGATTTGCCTTATGAGATGACCATCGACGCCAATCTGACCGGGATAGGCCGTGTGCTGACCACCGTCTATGGACGAACGCTCTATCGGCCAGCCAAGTGGCTTCTGGGTACTCAATACGCCCTGACAAACGAGATTAATCTGTCTGTGCAACTCGATTATGAGCATTGGAGTCAAGCACCGGATCCGGCCGCTCGCTATCGCGGACGCGTTGACGGCCGGGCACTTAATTTCGAAATTCAGGAATTCGATTACGTACCGCTCAAAATCGGGGCTGTCGATACCTTGACCCCGCGACTCGCGATTGAATATCAATCATCAAAGGAATGGAGCTGGTTTGCTGGCTATGCATTTCTCCCCACACCATTGCCTGCACAGACGGACATCACCAACTATGTGGATTCAGATGCGCACCAGCTCGGCCTTGGTTTTGCTTACAGTGTGTCTAACCCATGGGCGATTCACTATGCGCCGCTTACTATAGAGTTTGGATTACAGTGTCTGCAATTTGAAACGCGGCAAATGACAAAAGCTAGAGCCGATGCCAAGCTGCCTGATTACCGCGCGAGTGGGCTCATCTGGAACAGCAGCTTAAGTCTTCGCCATACATTCGAGTGAGACCATGAACTGGGTCGACATGGGTCGCTTACCCGTCGATTCCAACAAGAACGTTGGCTGAGCCCGACCGGTATCCCTCGAGATCGATGGTCACAAATTTAAAGCCAACTGATTTACACGCATCAATGATTCGAGTCCTCACAGTCCCGTCTTCGAGCACACGGGCTAATTCATCTGACGCGAATTCTATGCGGACCAAGTGTTCATGGTAGCGGGCGCGGAAATCGCGAAAGCCGATGGTTCTTAGCGCAGATTCACACGCTTCGACTTGCTGCAATTTCGTTCGGGTGATTTCTACGCCGTAGGGAAAACGGCTCGCTAGGCAGGCACTGGCCGGTTTATCCCATGTCGGTAAGCCTGCTCGGCGAGATAGCTCTCGAATCTCGAGCTTGGTGAGACCTACTTCGACCAGTGGAGCTCGAATTGCCCACTCGTCGGCGGCGACCATGCCAGGACGATGGTCACCGAGATCGTCAGGAATCGCCCCGTAACAGAGTTGCCCCAGATTCAACGCCTGCGCTTTGTCCGCAGCCAAACTGAATAATTCTGACTTGCAGAAATAACATCGGTCACCTGCATTCTTTCGGTACTCTTCGCGTTCAATTTCGTCTGTATTGATCTCAATGACCTTGGCCCCAATGGTCTCAGCCAGGATTCGGGCCTCGTCTCGTTCCCAGCGAGGGTAGCTCTCGGATATCGCGGTTACCGCAACAGCATTGTCACCCAATGTATCAAAAGCAACTTTCAGTAAATAAGCACTATCAACCCCACCGGAGTAAGCGATGACGGCCTTTCCCATCGTCTGAAAGATGGCTTGAAGCGCGTCGAACTTCAAATTCAAAGAGTCACTCATCGATTACGACCGCCACGGACGAAAAGTTACGTCGCTTCGAATTCCACATGTAAGCACTCATGTCAACGAATCTGCCGTTTATTACCGATAACACAACCCATGCAACGCCAGGCCAAGTCGGTTGGTCAGCTATCCGCATTGAACGGGCATCTTGAATGCTTAAAGCGGCGCGTCCATCCGGATGGGAGTGATAGAAACCTATGATATCTCCGGATTGGCGAGCTCTGATTAATGTTGCGGCTTTGATATTGAATCGGTTTCGTTCTTGTTGACTGATTTCGGGAAACGCTGTTTGGCCGTTTTCGCCGCTGACGATTACGCCGGCGGCCTCCAGGGGGTAACATGTTTCCCCGTGTTGAATGATTGCGTCGAGACACCTAGAGTCGACTGTCAATACGCGACGCATTCGGCTGTCTTAAATGAAGTACATGTAGCCTGGGGTTGATCGAGACAGGCCGGCTAGCTCCGCTCGCTCAACGAGGTCCGCGAGACTGATTGCGGCATAAATATCCGAAATCTGTTGTCCCACTTCGTCCCAAGCCTGAATTAAAATATCATGGGTCTCAATCGGACTTGAACTTGGCATTACTTGGGCGGATTGCTTCGCTGTCTTTGCGAGTTCGATCTCACCCTCGGTGGCGTGGATCACATCCAGGAGGTTGATATCGGATGGGGACCGGTTCAGAAAATAGCCACCGTTACGACCCCTTTTCCCATCAACGAGTTCTGCTCGGCGTAGATCTTGAAAGATTTGCTCCAGGAATCGTCCAGGGATGTTTTGCCTTTTCGCAATTTGTTTGACCTGCGTCGGTTGTCCATCGTTGTGGAAGGCGATATCGAATAGAGCAAGAGCTGCGTAGCGACAGCGGCTAGAAATTTTCATGCTAAATCCACCATTAGTCTACCATTGATCTCAGGGCTTATCCTTGATCCGTTCGAACTCCAGTCGCATGATGCGAAGATTCTCTTCCGCAAGGCGCCGAGCGTGTTCCGCTTCATCCTTCGCATCTTGAGCTTCTTCAATTGCGTCAGTCATCAGTTGTTGAACCTGGTCGTGGGTAGACAACATCGCTTCAAACTCGTCTAATCTCTTGACTCTTTCCTGCAATTCAGCCTGAACCTGCGCCATGGTTTCTTCGGCGATGAGGCGCGCAAGCTCAGCGTTGTGTAACGTTTGGTTCTGCTGATTGATTTCCGTTAACAGGCGAGTTCGGTCGGTCAGTGCGAATTGTGTAGATCGCCTGATGTCTGCGACCATCCGCTCCGCGACTTCTCGGCGCTTTTGCTCTGCGAGCAGGGCATCACTGAGGGCATTCAGTTGATCCTTCAGAGCATCGTCGACTCGCAATGGTTCAGCTGGCATTGCTCTCGGTATATCAGTCACCCGCTCGGCGGGTTTCGAGGCAGAGCTGCGGAGGATGGTTGCCGTCTTCTTCAGTCGTCTGAGCTTATCTCTTGTTGAACGCAGAACTTTGGTTTGTTCTTCGCGCCGAACGTAGGCTTGTTCTGCTCGCCGGCCGGCGGTCGCGAGCCACGCGTCGATGAGTTTGATTTGAGCGGCCGTAACACCAGGACGCGGGGTCGCAGGTAACGCTTGTCCGGGGATGAGCCGCTTGAAGATTTGACCCGCTGTTCTGAGGGTTTTTTCATAACTGACCAGTAAGCTGGTTCTGTCAGAATCGACCTGCGCCAGCTCTGCCTTTGGTCCATCGATGTCCAGTAACTTTTTCTGCAGGAGTTCAACCTCCGCATTCATCTGTTCTCTGACCTGATTGATTTTTTCATGAGCACCACTCAGGCGTCTGCATTCAATCCGAGTCTCGGCTAATTCGCTTCGAATCGTCTCATAGTCGTTTTCGAGTTCGCTTTGTTCGCTCATTAAGACTGCATTGGCACTCTTGAGCTTTTCGGTCTCCTCCGCAGCAAGCTTGTGCTTACGGTCTTTTTCTTCAACCTTTTTTCTTAATTCCTCAATCTCACTGTCGACGCGTTCTGCTTCGGTCTCCAGTCGGGCTACCGTGGCCTGCATGTCCCTTAACGCACTTTGCGCTTCTGCCAATTGTTGCTTTGTGGCCTCTAGAGTCGATGAGTCCTCCGCCGGCCCACGGACAGCAAATGGAGGTATCTCTATTTGCGCCCTTGAAAACACATAGATGACGGGTCCGCTCGTCGGCTCGATATTTTCGGCAAGAAAGGGGGCTGTTGTCGGCTGTCCATAGCTGAATAAACCCGTCAACTCAGTCTTGATTGCCTGTTCGACGTCCAGAGCCTTGGGTCGTTTTCGTCTGTCCTGCGATAGAAATAGACCGGCTTTCTTTAGAATACGCTCAATTTCATCTTTTTTGGCTTTGTTGGCGGTATCCACGATCAAATCTTTTGACCGGGGTCGTTCTTTCCAGTCCGCTCGGATTCGCAGCGGGGCACCACCAGGGGTTTCGCCGGGCGCGGCATCTGGGTCAGCATCCTGACTGATGATGACCAGTTCTGCTACAGGCATCATGGCCATTCGACTCAGAAACTCGAATGAGGGCTCGATGAGAAGAACCCGTCGAGACGCTGCAAGCGTCAAAGCCAACTCTTCAATTAATGCGGTTTTGATACGTGCCACTGTATGCTCTGCTGTTGTCGTGGGTGGCATCTTGATCGACTCTGTTAAGACGCCAGAGTGGTACGTTATAGCCGCCCGCGGTTTGCGAGTCCAGAGTCCTGATGACCGGCCGTTTACAACGATGACGAGTTGGTCTTTATTGCCCGCCCCCTTCGTTTGACCGAGCACCCACCGCTCTGTCGATCTGATTTAAGAATTCACTTAACGTCGGTGTCGAAGCCGACGCGATTGTTCGGGGTCTGAGGTTTAGAATTTGGGGTTGAGTCCGGCGCTCGATTTTTCGTAGATGAGTGTTTTTCTGACGCACTCGGGGGGGACTTTGGCTGCGATCTACGCTGAACTTACCTTGAGCCATGCCCATCACGACCATCACGTCCTCGGTCGGATGTTTTTCTAAAAAGACAATGACTTCTTCGCCTTCGCTAAATTCCGCGTTTCCAGACACGTGCTGAACCAAACCGTCGACTTCACCTCCGATTTGACGGATGACAACTTTCGCCTGTTGGGGCAATTTCGACTTAATAAGCTGAGAGATATCTAGAGTCGTGTGGGTGTAAATTCGGGTCCGCACTTTATTCCAACCGCTTTCTTTCGCGGTCACAAAACCTCGAACAATGAGATCCGATTCGGTCGCCAATTGGTCAACTGACAACTTGATCACTGTCGTTGCCAAAGATGCATTCAATCCCATCAGAAAAACCAACAAAAATGAGAAAACTTTCATTGTGTACTCCTTTTAATCAAGCTCGACGTGCATCGGCGGTTTCCATTCAAAGCCATTTCTTTCGAACGACCCATGTTCCGAGAAGAAGAAAGACGTAGGACAGAGGTGTGCCTGGTGACCCGTTATTTGTGGAGCAAGACGCCTGCTCGGACGGCTTTCGAATGACGAAGTACCCACCCGGGCTTGCATCCGCCGCTCCTGTCCCATTCGGTCTGAATCCCGAATCCAATTGACCGGTGCTAGACCCACCCGGTTGCCCACCAAATCCGCTCATTCCAGCGTCGGCCGACTGCATCGGTGCTGCATCAGGTATTTGAGGGCCTGGTGATGTGCCGCTACCGCCTGACCCTCCGGAACCACTACCACCGTTACCCGCATTTCCGGAGCTGTTTTGGAAACAAGCCAAGCGGTTGTTTCCGTATCTTTGGCAGCTCCAGCCGACAGGGCAGCTATCCGCCGAATCGACGCATGCTCGGCTACATCGATTTCCTGTGCTTGACCACACACAATGTCCTTCGGCACAATCGCCGTCGCCGCTGCATAACTCCCCAAAGGCGGTCATTCCGAATGGACAGGCACCGACCCGCAATCCATAGTCGATACAGGTTGCACCACCACATTGACCAGCCGAATTTGGATCACATATCGATGCGCACATCTCGCTACCGGCCTGCCCGACCGGCGCGCAAATCAAACCCGGACTACAGCGACGGCCACCACTGCAGTCCTGGCCCAGTGTCGGGCCCGCATTCGGTAGGCATGCCCAATCTGTATCGGTCACAGCATCGCAACCAGAACCCGCCGGACATTGTCCGAATGGCTCGCACTCCAAACGGCACGTACTGCCATTCTGACCTTGAGCACAGATATGGCCTTGTATGCACCGATCTTCGATCCCTCCGCAGGCTTGTCCTGCGCCAACTCCGCCTGGAGGCAAGCAAATCCCTCGTTCGCCGTCTTGGCCAACGCGTAAACAGTCTCCAATGGGGCAGTTCCCACCGTTAGGGTTGCACGCGCCAGCACAAACGGACCCACCGTTGCGACCGGATAGGCAGGCCAGCGATTGGCAGTCGAAGTCGGATTCGCAGGCTTCATTGTACCCGATGGGGCCGGGGGTCATACAAACGCCCGTCGTCCCAGGTTCATTTCCACCGAGGCAAATTCCGTCTCCACAATTGTCGACCCCTTGCCGACAATTTCGGGCGCATCGAGCTGTGTTTGGCAAAACCAGGCATGTCATGTTGGGTCCACATTGGTCTGACCCAAAGCAATAATCTCCATCTTCAAACCCGCCGAAAGGGTCATCTGAGCAGCCCCCCGCTGACGGTGCACAGGTTGTCCCTCCATTGGTCAGCTCAAAGCAGTCTCCATTTTCTGGACACCCATTGGCGCTGGGCGTCGTACAGAACCGGCGGCTATTTTCCAATTGGAGACAGAAGCCACCGGCCACACAGTCATCGTCATCGTCGCAATGGTCACACATTTGGCCCTCGCGGCGTCCGTTTTGCCCGTAGAGAAATCTCATTCCCCGTTGATCGTCGGGCGACAAATCCCGAAGCCGTGCGCTCGTGTCAGACCAATACATGGTCGCCGTTCGATAAAAGCTATGGCCAAACCCAAGCGCATGACCGACCTCGTGGGTGATGACACCCTGCACATCGGAATTTTCGCTGGTGGGATCCGTACTCCATGCAAAATTTTCTTCGTTAATGGAGATTTGCGCACTCGTGATCCGTCCGAAGCGCCGATTCGTGACCGTTACGCCCGCCGCGTAGCGTCCGAACTCAGCGGGCCATCGATTGAGGAAGTCGACGGTAATGTCACCATTCCCGTTGACCTCTTGGATGTTGAGGTCGCTGCCCGGCACGTTTCGCCAAGATGCAAAGCTTGCCCGAATTGCAATGAGTTGATCGGCGAAAGGCAGCTCGCCGGACAGTCGCCCAATTGAAAAATCGGGTGCTTGCCTCCAACGTGTCGAATCTCCGTCCAGGGTCTCGAAGGCTTCTGCCGGCACCGCAATTAATACTGCGCAGACAAAAACGGAGACCAAAACATTTTTAGATGATTCGAACAAAATGATTCGTTTTCATTTCAGCAAGGAGAACCTGACCATAGTAGGTGAATAGACAACCGAGACAAGAGTGTATCGTGTTCCGACTCATTACAGCGAGCAAAATTTAAAGCCCATCAGGTATCGCAGACCAGCTTGCAAGTTTGACTAAAATGGTGGTAGGAGCGGGACATGTTAAGGGTATTTACAGCGTTCGTTTTTCTTTCATCTATCACCGCTTGCGGTGGCGGCCCAAAACCGTCGACGTATGCAGATCATGCGAGATATGCCTACGAGCAGGGTCTTGAGGCGTTAAACGATGCAAATTATCTCGAGGCCACTGAATTTTTCTCATCGGTCAAAACGAAGTATCCGTACAGTCAGTACGCGGCACTCGCTGAGGTTCGTATTGGGGATACGTACTTCGAGCAAGACCAATTTGTTGAGGCGGTAGGTGCGTATCGAACATTTATCCGAAGGCGGCCGAATCACGCTGAGGTCGGCTATGCAATGTGGCGCATTGGTGAAAGTTTTTTTGAGCAGCGACCGAGCGAGTTTTTTCTTCTGCCACCCGGCTATGAACGCGACCGAAGCACGACGAAAGATGCAGTGAGAGCCTACCGGGCGTTCCTACTCAAATTCCCCAAGCACAAGTCAGCACTGGCAGCGAGCAAGAAACTAAAGACATGTCGCGAGAATTTGGCCGATTTCGAGCTTTATGTGGCAGGCTTTTACTTGCGTAACGAAAGAATCCGTTCTGCGATGGGACGTCTTGAAGATGTGGTGTTGAACTTTGACGATGTGCCCAGTCGCTGGCGCAAAGCCAGTCTTTTACTGCTCGATGCCTACCTTACTCTTGGAAAAGCGGGTTCAGACGGCCAGATAGAACTTAAAGATGGCCATATCAAGGCCAGAGCACTGGTGGAACGCATCTCTAAGAAGTTTCCTAACACCAAGTTTAGCCGAGACGCTCAGCAACGCTTATCGCGGCTCTGAAGCTGTATCAGGTCTCCATTCTAGGTCGGCCAGTTTCAGGGCCTTCAATCGTTTTGAATCTATCCATGGCCGGTGTTGTCGGGCGTACTCATGGAGCCATTTGCGAACGACTGTTGGGGCTTCCCGTTTTCTCCATTGAACCGTGAAGGCAGCTTTTTGAGCCGCCCATTGTTTGGCTGTTGGGCTTGTCTTCCACAACAGCTTGGCGACGATCAGGTCTTGGCGGATTCGAAGCGGATTGCTCACTGGTTGGTCCATGGTTAATTTGAATATCGTCGGCACCAGTTCTGGTGCTAGGCCAATCGAAGGAACATGTTTTCTCGATGTTTTACAGAATTGCCCTGTCTCACTCCGTCGAATTCGGTTCTCTTTTAGGAACGCGTCACCCAGTTGTTCTGATGTTTTGAAACCGCGAAGTCGATAAGCCAGTAGGCCAGCAATCCGCTTCGCGTTGGGTAGGAGGTTTTCTTGGCGGAGCACCGCTGCAGCGAGTTCACGTTGCACGCGGCTCTCATCAAAAGGGCGATTGACCGCATCCCCATGCCCTTCAATTTTGTAGAAAACCCACCCGCTTGGATGCTGTTCGATGGGGGTGATGCTGCCTTTGCTTCGAGCGTGTAGGTCCGGCCGTTTGCTCATCGATACCGCCTTACGGCCCCCAGAGCGCCTGTCCCGCGGAAATCCATGTTCTTTCACGAGTACCTCCATATCGCCTCCATCGATGACCGTCTGGCGGAACTGCTGAAGCCGTTTTTTAACAACCATGTCTTTGGTGGCATCGGTGTTTTCAAGCAAAAACCGACGGATAAATGTCCGGGCAGGTGTCTTGAAGAGTCGTGGATTCGACTCGTAATAGGTTTTCATTTGTGGTTGAAGTTCCTCGATGGCTTTGTCTATTTCGAGGGCGGTTGGCACTCTCGGCACTCGATAGAGCTCTGCACTCAGACAGGTTTTTTCTTCCGTCCATGCCGCTTGTGGGCCGGTGTCAAGAAGCTTGTCCAGCATCTTGTCGGCTAGAATTCTGTGTTCAACCAGATCAGCAGCAACTCGTTTGACGTGAGCAAAAGGTGCGTTGAATCGGGCAACGATTTGCGCTTCCAGCAGCTCCAGGTCAGAGAGTGCGGCTACTCGGTCAGACTCGCTGAGGCGGTGGTCCGGTTGGAGTCCCAAAGCGGCTTTGGCGAGAAGCGCCTCCATCATCTTTGTTGAGCGAGTGAGGCCCAGGTCACTAAATTTTTGTCTTACAACCCGGGTCTCCAGAGCTCTGAGCAAGACTTTCTGTCTCAATGGAAGGCTCTTGAGTGCGGAAAGTGGTGCGTTCTTTTTGGTTTGCCATAGTCGCAGAATGATCGTTTCTGAAATGGCGGTTCGATAGTCAGTCAATCCCATTTTTATGTCGCCGAGTCGACCAATGGGCCCATCAGTGATGGCGTTATTTTTCTCGGCGTCCGGTTGCCTTCGCTCTACGTCGGCTCGTTTTTCATTGTGATCTACTTTGCAGCCGGGATTGAGAAAAAGCATCAATAAGAGAATGACTTTGAATTTGTTCGTGCGTGTAGACATGAAATTACTTGTTAGGCCCTTGGGTCTGTGTTATTCCGCCGCCCCCGTCCAGCGGGGATGACAACAATACGAAGTGAGAAATGTTATGGCCACACCTCTGCATACCGTCAAGGAACAATTCGGAAGCAAAGAGGCATTGGTTGCCAAACTCGTCCCTGTTTTGGAGCGAGCTGAGGGTGAATCCGATGCAGACCTTTCTGAGCGATTAATCCGAGTCAGCAACCGGAAGCTGCTCCGCCTTTGGGAGCGCCAGCAGACACTGTCCGCTGGAGCGGGTTCGCGTGACGCGCTCGTCGACAAGATCGTGTCTGCAAAAATGGGTCGCCCAGATGCCAACCTAAAAGCCAAGCTCCTTGGATATTCAACTGGACGCCTTCTATCCATCGAATGGGGATTGAATCGCAAGTAAGGTCGAGCGACCTTAAATCGTGGTGACCACAAGTCTTAAAGCACACTTTCTTCGGGGACTAAATTCGCCACAGCTCATCAGGCGTCAGACGCCAGCAAGTTGTTTGGTGATAGTCCCTTTCCGCAATTTGCGGAGGCCTTAATGGACCTGGAGACGCCGCCAAAGTCTGCGACGATCGCTAAGCCATAAAGAAATAAGTCTTCATATCTGGAACGAAACGGCGTAGGATGGACGTTCATCTGAGACACGCAGAGCCTTATTCGGCTCAACTGCGAAATTGCATCGCGAGGTGACTGTGACTACGAGTTTTAACGTCGGCGATATGGCTGTTTATCCGGTTCAAGGGGTGACAGAAATCTTGGGGATCGAAACAATCGAAATCGCCGGGATGAGCAGCCGCTTCTATGTACTCCGGCGTCTAGATTCGGACGATACCATCCGGGTCCCTGTATCTAACGTCGAGCGAGTCGGCCTTCGCCGTCTGGTGACCGACGAAGAGATTGCGGAAGTGATGGATGTGCTCACCGCCGATAAAATCGCGATAGAAGAGCCAAATTGGAACCGACGGTACCGGCGTTATGTTGAAAAGATTCAGAGCGGAAGCTTAGCCGATGTATCGCAAGTGCTGCGGGACCTTCATTTGACGCGTTCCGATAAGCAGTTGTCCTATGGGGAAAGACGCGTGTATGAGATGGCGATGGAATTGCTCGTACAGGAAGTATCGGTTGCTCAGAACAAAACGGCAGACGAAGTGCGAGATGCCGTCGAACAGATTCTCGGATAGCACCGGGAAACTCCAACCTCGTTTCAGCGAATCTGACCAGGTACGGGACCGGTGACGATTCGAGACCCGTCTAATGCGTCAATTGATAGCAGTGAAACAGACTCTGTGGTACATACGTTCAGAATGTCATGTGTAGTGTTTCCGGACTTGACACCTCGCGGTGAGGGTCATTAAATCGGGAACCTCTGAAATTGTGCTTGAGAGTGGCGATTCATGCGTAGTTTATCAGTCCTTAGTGTTGTTGTACTTCTGCTCACGAGTATCGGCTGCGGCCCGATCACGTCTCAGAGCGTGATCAAGGAAGCGCGTATAGCCATCGATAAAGCGGAAAAAGAAGGTGCCAAATTGGGGGCGCCGTATGAGTATTTCGGAGCCATAGAGCGCTACCGGAAAGCGCGCGAAGAGCAAGGTTACTCCGATTTCCAAGCCGCATTCGATCTTGCCAAGGAAGCACTTGCCCTGGCAGAAACTGCCTACGCCAAATCGATAGCTGGTGGCGATCCACTACAGCGAATTGATCCTGAGAGACGAAAAGCAATCAAGAAAAGGATGGGCAGATGAGCGTGGGTGTATCACACATGTTTAAGCTCTTTGGCTTAATGGTCCTGGTTTGCCTGAGTGGTTGCGTGAAGGGCCAGGTCTTGAGGTCGAAAGTAAAAAATATCGAAGCCAAGCTGGTTGTCGCTAAAAAACCTGCGCTCAGGTGCGCGGCACGTGACCTTGCAAAGGCCAGAGCACATTTGAAGTTCACTCTTCTCGAATTAGAGCAGGGAGCCTTATTGCGGGCAAATGAGCACATGGTGATCGCAGAGAAGTCTGCGAAGGTCGCTCAGGGCATGGCTGGTCGACCAGAATGCGAAGAAGATAAGGACGGTGATGGGATCATCGATACAAAGGACCAATGTCCTGAAAAACCTGAAGATTACGATGGTTTTCAAGACGGTGACGGATGCCCAGAAGATCAGGATACCGACGGTGATGGCATTTTGGATAGTCTCGATCGTTGTCCGAAGGAACCCGAAGACAAAGATGGTGTCGAAGACGAAGATGGCTGCCCTGACTTGACGAAGGATCGCGATGGAGATGGTCTCTTGGATGAAGTTGATGGCTGCCCTGAAAAGCCCGAAGACAAAGACGGCTTTGAAGATGCTGACGGTTGTCCTGACGTCGATAATGATCGCGATAAGATTCCAGATACATTGGACCGTTGTCCAGATGAACCAGAAGATTATGACAATGATGCCGATGAGGACGGCTGCCCTGACATCTACAAGACTATCGTGATTCGCGAAGACCGAATTGAGCTCAAGCAGAAGATTTTCTTCGCGACAAATGATGATACGATTTTGAGCAAATCGTTCGGCTTGCTTGACGAGGTAGCGCAGGCGTTAAAGAGCCGGCCCAAGCTACGGGTTCGAATTGAAGGGCACACCGATAGTCGAGGGTCGGACCAGTACAACAAAACGCTTTCGGAGAGGCGGGCCGCTTCGGTCAAGAGTTATCTCGAGGGCAAAGGTATTGCGGCTGGTCGACTGGACGCAGAAGGCTGGGGCGAGGAACGCCCAATTGGTGACAATCGCCACGCTGAGGGTCGCGAGATGAATCGCCGAGTTGAATTCCATATTGTAGGAAAGTAGTAATTGCTTGGATTCGTGACAATGCGCCGCGTATTCGCGACGGCCTGTCTCCTATTGCCTGTATTTCTTGTACAAGCGGGATACAGTCAGCGAAACGCGTTCGAAGCTGAATCCGAAATTCAGCGCAAGTTGAGGTCTGCTCAGAGGGCGTATGACAACCTTGAACTCGAGCGATCTGAGCGCTCTGTTGACGATGCCGTACGGCTCATCGAGCGGTTTGGCATAGAGTCGAGAACAGGGCGTCAGCTCGCGGCGCAAGTCTACATGCAGCGAGGTATTCTGGCGTTCGTTAAGAATCAGGATAGGCGTGCTGCGAAACAGGATTTTCAAAGGGCATTGGAGTATGACGAGCGGGCTCGGCTGGATGAGATGGTTGAGACCCCAAGTTTAAGACGGGTTTTTGAGGACGCGCGTCGGGCTGGTGCAAACAGCGCGCGCGGTCGGCAACAGGACCAGAGTTACGATGACCGCCGTAACAACGGACGAGACTATGGCGGTGCTGGCATTGGTGCTGGAGCCGCGGGGGCGAACGCGGGTCGCTACCGCGACGATTATCGCTCACCCGACCGTTGGGACCAGGGTCGCTCGGATTACCAAGATGACCGACGTGGAGGTGGTCGAGAGCCGCGGCAGGATTTTCGTTCAGATGACAGAGGCTATGGCCGCGATGAGCGTCGGACTGGCAATTATCGCGAACGTGATAGAGACTCGAATCGGGGCGATGCGCGGCGTCGAGATTCCAATGATGGGCGTTGGCGAAATGGCCAAAGACGAACTCGGGCAAGACAGGATAAACTGACCCATCAAGCACCGCGAAAAGCAGTCAGCGGCGTCGCCCTTAAGTTGTCGGTTAACGTAAGCGAGGAAATCTATCGAGATGTTGGGGTCGTGTTTGTTTATTTCAATACGGCTCGAACTGACGTGCGCCAGAAACTTGAGATGAGGCCTGGACGTGGAAACACGTATGAGGCGCGCATACCACGCCACTACATGATCGGTAGTCAAGTCCGGTACTATTTTCAGGCTGAGGACCGTCGAGATAATCCAATCGCATCTCTTGGAAGTGCCAGTCGACCTTTTCTGCTAGAAATTTCTGGCGATACGTTGGGTGCGACCGAATTCGCATCAGGCTCCAGTTTGGACGGCGATCACGATGAAGACGGCCGAGGTGCTCGGACCTATTTTAGTTTGTCTGCGAACATGGGCTCTGGCGTCGGATGGGTTAAAGAGTTTGCCAAGCCTGTCACGCAGAAAGGTGCCACACTCAAGAAACCGGGTCTCGCGCCGACACCTTTTCATACCCTTGTGTCAGCTGATTTTTGGGTATCCAGGAAGATCTCGGTTGGTGGCTTCGCTCGGATACAACTCATTGAATTTGCATTTCTCGGTGGTGGGCGATTGCAATACAAGCTCAAGAGTTCCGGGCCCCATGAAACACGCTTGCGGCTGGGTGGTGGCGTTGGACACGTTCGCCATTTGGTTAAACTTGGCAATCGCTTGGATACGACCCTCGAGGGAATCGGACACGTCGCCTTGGGTATGACGTACAGCTATAAGTTCAATAACACCTTAGGCTTTGTCCTTACTCCTGATTATTTGCATATGTTTGGTGCATCACCGAGTTACCACCTAGATTTGAATCTTGGACTCGAGTTGCTTTTCTGAAGCACCGCAGTCTAATCGGTCAGCCGGTCTGGCAATTCTACATCTTCAAAATGAGCATAAATTCGGGCCAAACACAGCCCGTGTGCTGGTGCTGTTGGCCCGGCAGCCTGGCGATCTTTAGCCTGTAGAATGTCTACTATGTCGTCTGCACTCAGTCGACCCCTACCGGCCTCGACTAAGGTGCCAACAATGATTCGCACCATGTTCTTCATGAATGCTGTTCCAGTCAGGATAAACTGGAAACAGCCGTCTGTAGATGGCTCGAACTCAAGCTGAGTCAAGGTTCGTATCGCGCTTTTGTGACTTCCGTCGGTGGCCGCAAAGCTGGTAAAATCATGGCTCCCGATAAGGTTGTTCGACGCTGCGACGATTCGCTCGGCATCCAGGGGCCATGGCAGTCTCCATGCCCATCTCGCCTGCAACGGTCTCCGCTGGTGACTTTGATAAACCCTGTAGATGTAAGTTTTGCCGTGATTTTCGAACCGAGGATTAAAGTCAGCGGTGACCTCGCGTGGTGCGCGAATGGAGATCGCGTCTGGAAGTCGTACGTTAACGGCCTTTATGAAGCCGTCCAACGATGCAGGGTGGTTGATGGTGACAGCTGCCAATTGGTCCCGCGCGTGCACGCCAGCGTCTGTTCGACTCGCACCTTGGACCACGCTTGTGCATCCAACGAAATCGCTAATGGCGATTTCGAGTTGGTTTTGAATGGTTTTTGGCACGTTTGGCTGACTTTGCCAGCCGCTGTAGCCTGTCCCATCATATTCGACCCGAAACGCAACTCGTCTCGCTGAATCAAAGGGCATTGGATCAGAAGTCCAAAGCCAGGCCAAACATGAGGATTTCATCTCCCATACGGAACGAGTCCGCTGAGCCGAAATCATCGACTCTTGAGTACTGGTATTCAACGGTGAAATAGGTGTTCATAAGACCTGCATCGCGCTCAAAATCAATGGCCGCCTCTGGGTCCAACGCATCAAGTAAGAGGTGTACGCCCACAGTTGCGTGCCAGCCTAATGTCCCCCCTGTCGCCCTTTGGCCAGGTGCGAACTCGGCAACATTGTCTGCCCCGTCGTAGATACGCCAGTAAGAATAGCTAAGGCCTACTCGAGCCACAGGTGCTAGTGGTACATAGTCTAGCCAGCGATCCAATCGATACGAACCTTGCAATTGGAGCGGATAGATGACCATTTCGGTTGTATCGCTCGCATCGGACCCAGCCGGTGCGATGGCTTTGCCTTCCTTACACCAATAACCGGCCGATACACCGATGCTCGTTGTGCCAATCGGTGTCGGGATGTTGCGGTGTATGCTGACGTTGAATAAGAGCGACGGGTCACCACCAAAAGCACTTTGATACGGCGGTAATACCGAACCGGCCGACTGTTCAAATTGAGAATCGATATTTGGCGTGTAATTGCCGACCTGTATACCCAAGGTGTATTTCGGAGGCAGGTCATCTGCGAAGGCACTACTCGCAAGAGCCGCAAGAAGAAAAGTCGTGTAAATAAAGCGAATCATTGGCGACTCCTCTTGGTCAGCGCGTAGAAGCCTAGGAGAAGCCACAAGACAGTCAACGGAGCAGTGTGGTTCGATTCCATGCTGGTGCAGCCGCCTGTTTCACCGGCAGCACCACCGAGGCGTGCTGTGTAGAGTTCAGCGAAATCAAGAAGTGCTGAGGGAGAGGCCGTCACAGATTCGCCATTGCCACTCCGGTTACCCGCTTGGTCAAAGGCTGCCACGACCACAACGTATTCAATGTCATTGGTCAGACCCTCATACCGATACTCTTCACCTGAATTGAGTTGCGACGTTTTCTTACAACTCGTGGCCGCAAAGCCACCCCGTAGTTCTTCCAGCGTGAGCGGTCCACCGTCCTCTTCCGTGGGTTGGTTTTGAGCGTTTGTATTCGAGGCGACTTGAACGCAAACTTCATGGCTCTCTACATCATCGTTATTCTGATCGGAAGAATCCAACTTGATGACCAATGCCCCTTCTGCGGCGCGCACCGATGGGGGAGCAGAGGGGGCTTGTGGTGCCGTGACGTCGATGATTAGGGTGATAGCGTCAGAACTGGCGTCCTCTGCTGCCACTTCGAGGCTTCCATCCGCCGGTTCCACTCCGATAAGGTCGGCTCGAAACTTGACGGTGCGGTCAGACTCGCAGAGGAAACCAACCAGGTCATTCACACCGCCCGTGCCCGTTGGATTCAGCCCGGCGATACCAGCGTTCAGCGTGGTCGAGAAGCTGGCTTCGTCTTGGCTGCTCTCAGCAATGCACCCGCAGGCTGATGATACGTTTAGCACCGTTTGCGGACAATGTGACAAGCCACAGAGGCAAGAGTCTTCTGAGCTGCTCCCTACGTCGGTGTACATGACGATTCGAAGCACATAGGTGTTGTCCGAGTCTTCGTTTGCTGTTGCAGTCAACGTCAGTACATCGGTCAGACGTAAGTCGCACTCCAAAGCACCGATTGGATCCGGCTCTGTTCCAAATGTCAGTACCGGTTCTGCGAGCCCATGACTCGGCATGACCAAAAATACCAATATTAAGCTCAAGAGCTTAGTTCGAAGATCCATTATTTCTCCAAGTCGTTCGTCGTTGGCTGATTCACCTCTTGTCTCTTACATGATCCGTACCAACTCTGCGATGTGTTTCGGACGCTTAAACTCGGGTAAACGGCAGGGCCACTCGATGTATCCAGTGCCATCCTGGCAGTTGAACCCAATCGATGTGGACAATTTGGCAATTTAATTGCTGCGATTCAGGTTAGTGCAAACGCCCAAGTTCACGTAAGACTTCAGCGATTTGGACAGCGTTTGTGGCGGCCCCTTTACGCAGGTTGTCGGCGACAGCCCAAAACACGAGGCCATTGTCGACCGACGGGTCGACACGAAGCCGCCCAATATGGACATTATCATTCCCAGCCGCATCCGCAGCCACTGGGAATTCGTTGGGATCGCCATGAAATACCACGCCTTCGGCACGACTCAATAGCTTTTCAGCGTCCTGCAATTCTATCGGCTTCTCGAATTCGGCATTGATCGACATCGCATGGCCGACAAACACGGGGACTCTGACGCACGTTGCACAGACAGCTAAGTCATCCAGACCGAGGATTTTTCGTGTTTCGAAAATCATTTTGTGCTCCTCACGGGTAAAGCCATCGGATTCGAATTGGTCGATTTGCGGTATTGAGTCGAAGGCAAGGCGACGAGAAAAATGTTTGGTTTTGACCTCGCGGAAATTCAGAAGCGACACCGTCTGTTCTCTCAGCTCATCCATCGCATCTCGCCCCGCACCAGACGCAGACTGGTAGGTGCTGACAATCACCCGTTTTAGCTTTGCCGCATCATGCAGTGGCTTTAAAGCCACTACTTTTTGAATTGTCGAGCAGTTCGGGTTGGCAATGATTTTAGACTTACAATTGAGTGCTTGGGCGTTTACCTCTGGGACGACCAGTGGAACGCCCTTCGTCATCCGAAAAGCGCGACTATTGTCAACGACTAAAGCACCACTATTGGCGGCGATGGGGGCATACATTTCGCTGATGCTCGCGCCTGCTGAGAACAAAGCGACATCGACGCCTTCAAATGATCCTTCCGTGAGTGTTTTAACCGTGACCTCGTCACCTTGCCAATCGACCGTTCGACCGGCTGAACGCTCTGACGCCAGAGGCACAAGCCGGCCGACTGGAAAACGCCGTTCGCTTAGCACATTAATCATCTCTTCACCAACGGCACCGGTAGCACCAACGACGGCAACGACTAGACCTTCTGAACTCATTTTTGCGAACTCCACGTTTTAACTGCGAACAAGCACCGGATCGCGTTACTTTATTTCCGTGATGAGCAGACGTCAACCGCCGCCAAACTTGAATGTATTACTCGCTGGCATTTGTAATTTTGCCAGGAACATCCTCTTGTGTGTGTTTTTCGTGAGTAGCAGCCTCATTTTAGCGGCATGTAACCCATCTCAATCATCAGAGTGTGTCCTGTCCAATGGCTCAGCAGGCCCCTGCTGTACCCTGGATTTGCCTGGGGGAATTACCAAGAAAGGGGTTTGTCGTGCTGGACGCTGCACCGATGGCATCATCGTTCTGACGGATGAACGTTGCGCCTTAGAGCCCGATGCTGATGGCTTATTCGTTCAAGACTCACAGCGCCCAGATAGTTCGTTGGCGGATGGTTCTCAGCTGCATAACGAGGATGAAGGGGATGCCACTCTATCAGCCTGTCGATCATTGTCGTGTTCAAGCCAGGAGGTTTGTGTCGAGGCGCACCGCAGGTGCGTTCCTCGAAATTTCGGACTACCGGGTGGCAGTTGTTTGACGACGCGAGATTGCTCAGTTGGCATTTGCGAACGTTTTCCTGGCGTGGATGTAAGCCAACTCGGACAATGTCATGTACCGTGCTTGAATTCCGACAATTGTTTAGGCGGGATGTGCGTCACAAGACGCGGTGGCAATATGTGTCGGCGCAGATGTACTCGAGATGAACAGTGCGCTCTCGATTGGTTTTGTCATGAGGCCGATCAACGAAACGGCGGGGTGTGCGAACCAAACTGCCGTAGCCTCGGGTGTCCTGGCCAACGCAGATGTGACATATCGAGTGGCTTGTGCGTGGAGCCTCAATTGCGTTGTCGGTACCCATGCCGGATCGGGGAGTCCTGCACATCCGGTCGATGTGTACGAACGGATGGCACATGCCTGACCGATTATCACTGCCCGTTGGGTGATTACTGTTTTCGTGGGATGTGTGTTCGAACAACTGCTGCTGGCTGTATGAGCGTTGACGACTGTTCTGAATCACAGCGCTGTGTACCGACCGCTGATGCTCGGGGTGAGTGCGCGCTTCTGTGTGCCAGTGACCAAGACTGTCCACTTCATCACGTCTGTAATCTCGAATACGGAGTCTGTTTGCCTCGCGAGTGTGGGACGGGGACCAACAACGGCTCAATCTATCAGCGGTGTTCAATGACAGCAGCCAATAGATTGGATGGCACCTGTTTGCCGATGGGTATGTCTTCGACTGCGCCTGGCACACGGACTCGGTATTGTCATGAAGGTGGTCTTGCCTCTCTGGGTCAAGCATGCGACGCACAGGTTCGTGGGCGTGATTTAGACGCGCTCAGCTTACGATGTGAATCGACATCATTATGCTACGGGGATCCCGACGATCCACTTGAGCCAAGTCAGGCGAATCCTGGCCGGGGCACGTGCCGGGAGGTTTGTTGGCCGGAAGGCGAAGCATGCGGACAGGGACTGGTTTGTGTGAGGGTTGTGCCTGCCGATGATCCAGAGACCGCAGTGGCCGAGGGCTATAATCTTGCGTTGTGTTTACCTGCCGACTGCTCTGTTTTCGGCGCAGGTTGTACAGCGAATTCAGTTTGTCAGCCGTTTGGTCTGTGGTCTCGGTCAGGTTCATGTCGTCCATCGGGCCATCGTGCGCCTGGATTGAGTTGCCAAGTGAATGCCGATTGTAAGGATTCTGCGCTCTGTCTCTCTGATTCAAATGGCCGACGCTGCATGCCGATTTGCGATCCCGAGGACCCAAATTGTCCTGGAGGTTTTTGCTATTCGGACCCCAGTTGGGCCTATGGCATTTGTGTCAATTAACTCACTGAATCATTTATCGCTGTAAATCGGCGTCTTCTCCATTCGTTGTGATCTGTGTGACATTTGTGTTACAGTTGTGTGACTAACGCTCTTTGGTCTTAGGAGCCAAATATGCTTGAACATCGCTTTGGGCGGCATGACCCGAACCAACTGGAGCTTAAGCTTGGTTACGTTGTCGACCCTCATTTGAGTGAGCAGAAATACAGGGTGGAGGCCTTCATTTTTGTGCCTCGTGTCCTCGCTATGACCAAGGCCCGTTACAGCAAGCAATTGTTCTATCGTGATACAGCGACCTTCATTCGATTGAAAACGCCAAGGGTTGCACTGTCAGTGCTCGCATCAGGACAAGGCCTTGAGCCTTGGCTGAATGCGCTGGATGAACAACTCAGGCAGGCGTGCTGCGGAAAAGCAGTTGAGACGTCCAAGATGATAGCGCAGATGAAAACCATAGGCTGTATTGTTCGAAGCACTCTTCGGGACGAATCTTCAGCCTTGGTCGGGCGACTGGAAAAAACCTTAGGTGAGGGGGTCTTCGGGGGCTCCGAAAAGCAATGTGCAGTCTTCATCAATCAATTTAAAAATGATGTGGAAATGACACTGCAATTGCTGAGAAATGTGGGAGATTTCGCTGAGACACCAAATGTTGCGTTGGAACTGCGAGATGCATGGCGTGGTATCGATGAATATTTGTCTATCAAGGCAGAGGAAGTGCTCACCGACGTTCTGATAGCTGTTGAAAAGGCTATCGGCTCCCAGGAGCATAATCTTCTCTCTGAGGCACGTGATGGACTGGCAAAACTCGCTGTGTCTGAATACAAGCGGCGTCGGGGTAGGGGGTTTAAAAGCTACGCTCGTGAGGGGTCCAGAAACGAGTATTTGTCTCATCGACGACATGTGCTGAAGCGTTTTGTTTCAAGCGTCCTCTATCTCGATGTCCAACGAGAAGAAACCGGCAATGCCATCGGAAATCTCGTGGGCATGACGGCGGCCGCTTTGGCGATGCTCTTCGCCACCGTTGCGGCCATCATAACCCAGTCGTATATCGGAATGTCATTCAGCGCAGCATTCATTACAGCCATGGTCATTTCCTACATCGTGAAAGACCGGATCAAGGAACATGGCAAACGGATTTTGGGTCGTAGAGTGAGCCGCTGGTTATCGGATCACGCAATTCGCATTTATGATTCGGATACGGGGCGTCTGCTGGGTCGATGCGAAGAAAATTTTTCAGTCCGTGACGCAAGTCAAATCGAACCGAAAATCATCAAGCTGAGGCATGCCGATCACCCCACTCGAGATGCAGTCGATGGACGTCCAGAAACGGTTTTGCACTACTCGAAAGATGTTTCACTCTCGAGTCGGGAGATCGGACCACTTCTCCACCATGCGGGTGGTCTGAACGATATTATTCGATTCAATGTTCAAAGACTTTTGAAGAGAATGGACAAACCGTGGGAAGACTACAGATACGTTGATCCGAAAACCCTGTCTGTTGAGTCTGCGAAGTGTGCACGGGTCTATCACATTAATATCGTACTGCGTTTGACGACGCCTGACGGCGATACAGTTCTCGAGCGCAGCCGGGTGATTCTAAATCGTAAGGGCATTAACAGGGTTGACGCTGTGGAGCGGGGTTATTCAGGGACGGTGCCCGCCCGTGAGACACCTGTCTATGTGTTATCTCATGCAAATGACCTCTAGTTTGATCCCTCAATGAGATGCGTTTGAACACGAACAAGATTTGATACACCACACTAGACGCGCTCATGCGGTCGAGCTTAAACTCTAGCCGAGCTTCGGACAGTAGCAGCTGCTGATGGCAGTGATGGAGACAGGGTATCATGAAGGTCTTTGAACACGGCCAAACGCCACTCGAACTCCGTCGTTTCGGTGGCCAGGACTCTGGCCCTTTGAGAGCTTGGGATGCAGCCGATGAGTTGGTTGTCGATTATTTACGAGAGCAAAAAAATCACGTTGCAGAGGTTTTGTTCGTCAATGACGCCTTTGGTGCTTTGACACTTTGCCAAGGCGAATGGGCGAGTGAGACGTTCACAGATAGCCACTGTTCCCAGCTTGCCATTGTGCGCAATGCACTCAACAATTCCATCGAGGTCGAGGGCCTGCGGTTGCTTAACTCGATCGACCAGGTAACTATTCAGCCAACCCATCTTGTTGTAAAAATCCCAAAGCGAATAGAACTCCTCGAATATCAATTGATGCAGTTGTCAAAGACAGTCTTGGCCTCAACGAAAATCATCCTGGCCGGTATGGTCAAGCACACACCACGGGCTGTATTCGACATTTCGATGCGTTGGTTGTCTGCAGTCCAGGTGCATCGCGCTCAGCGCAAAGCCCGGCTGATCGAAGGGCGCAATTTAAGCGTGCCGAGTGGATATGTGTACAAACCGTCGGGATACAGGCTCCCCGGACTGGGTTTGTCAATTACCTCACATCCGCAGCTTTTTTCAGCTGGAAAACTCGACCATGCGTCGCGTTTACTGATTAGTTTTTTTGCGTCTCGAAACGAGACAAATGTACTCGATTTAGGCTGCGGCACGGGCGTTTTAGGTCTTGCCTATGCAAGCCACCATCCCAAAGCGGCCGTGTCCTTTACCGATGAGTCTAAAACCGCCGTTAGAATTGCTGAGCTGAATTGGAATCAAAACGGTTTTGAGCCCAATCGAGGCACCTTTGAAGTGGACGATTGTCTGGAGAAGCACCCCTGTGGTCACTATGACCTGGTTGTCTGTAATCCACCCTTTCACCTCGGTCATTCGGTAGAGACATCGACGGCGCGGCGCATGTTCGTCGGGGCGAGGCGGTGTCTATCTTCAGGGGGTCGTTTTCTTGTCGTTGCAAACCGCCATCTCGGCTATCACCGTCAACTCAAAGAGTTGTTTTCAACCGCTAAAACCATTTCGTCAGATCCGAGGTTCGTTGTCATCGAATCGGTCAAGAAATGATGTATCGGAGTCTTTTGGACGAATCGTTTATTTACTTGTTTCGTGGCCGATGAATGTCAACCTGAAGGGCGCCGATATTCTTACGAATTTCTGGTTTTCGCACGGTAACGACGCCCTGACGCTTGTTATATCAGTGCAAATAGGGTAGACTATAGGCAGATAATTGGGTCACACGGAATCGTGATTTCGGAGAAACGCATGGGTACGCAAGTCTCCAAGGGCATCGGTGCAGCAGACCGACCAGCCCCGCAGAATAAGGTCAGTTCGGGCCAAAAGATGGGCCTGCCAGAGCGTAGTGCGCCACAGAAGGCAGCCGACGCCCCTGATAAAGTTCGCCAAGACTTCATAAAGATCGATAAAACGGCAAAAGAAAAAGCTCAGGAGGTCGAGTTAAAGTCGATTGACCGCGCTGCTGCCGATGAAGTTTTTGAATCGGCCAAAAAGACGCAAAAGGAGAGCGTTCTACAAGCCTATGGGTTAGATTCAGCGGCCGGGCAAATCCGGGCTCAGATGGCGAGAAAGAGCGATATGAGTGCGGAAAAAGCGGCAACCGTGGAAAGACAGGCCGAGTTCGATGCCCGGCGCCGAGCTGCTGTTATAGAGAGAGCGCAGGCACAACAAGCGACTGAAGTGGCGTCACAAGAGCGACAAAACGTCATCGATGGTCTCGCACAGCAGCGCGTACGTGATATCAATGGTACCGGCGACGTCAGCAAGATCGCCGAGATCTTGGGCGTCTCGAGCGATGCTGATGTAATCATGCTCGAACTGAAGCGGGACTTAGAGAAAACAGCAGCGTTCATCCAGACCGAGGAAGAAGGAAAAGCACGCGAGGCCGCCCAGGCGGTTGTGGCGTCTGAACAGCGGCTTAAAGACGCTCTCGCCGAGAGTAACTTTGGGCGTAATCGAAACGATGATATTCGTAAAGAGGCGGCCTCTATCAGCGCCAAGCGTGTTTTGCAGAGCGAGCAGCAATCGGTCGTTCCGACGTCCACCTTGAGTATTGTCCCCAGGGCGACACAGCAGGAACCGCAGCCGACCGAAGACATCCCACGGCTTGACGGCGAGCCTGATCCGGTCTCGGAGATTTTAGACCCACGGGAGATCCGGCTTGGGACGGAGGAAGAGAAAGAACGGAGTTTAAGGCTCATCGAGGATGCCATGCAGTTCACGCAGGCAATTGACCTAAGCGTAAAAGAGCTATCGGACGTTGCTAAAGAAAGAGCTAAAGATGTCATAAACGATGTGAGCCTTAAGGTCGCCGCACCCCGTCTTCGGGAATCGGAGGACGCCGCACGAGTTGCTGATGAGGCTGCGCAGCTGATTAAAGATGACCCGATCCGAACGCTCCAAAGTCAGACTGCTATGAGTATTGATACCGCTCTTCGAGTATTGCGCTAAGTCTGCGTTGACTGGGTCACTTAG
>JAYZEG010000065.1:0-2632 GCA_036337435.1 Myxococcota bacterium | reverse complement strand
GCGCGGCACCTCAGAGGCTGAACAGTCACAGCCTGGTACTTCGTCTACTCTGGTCCCACCTGTTGCGAGAAAACGGACAGTAAAATTCACCGCATAGGCATCGTGGTCGAAGAAACGAAAAGGTTGGGCATTGTAAATTCCGTGTTGACCTGCAGGGCGAAGCATGGGCATTCGAAAGGCATCAAATGAGCCATCACCGCGAGTTCGATTTTGGCGTAGTGTGATTTCTCCTAGATTGGGGACCCCAAATACGTATTCACATTGTTGCTCGACACATTCCTGATTTCGGTCTGGACAGTCATTGGATGACGAACACTCAGGACCACTGCCCATCTTATCGCCCGGACAGCGACTTTCGCCGTTTTTTCCGCTCCAGTCTGAATCCCCACAGCTGAACTTCGCCTGACTGTCGCTCACATTGTCAGGGTCGAAAAGAACGTTGGGGTTCACTGGCTCCAAACCCGCCATTCGCTGAAGTAGGGCATCCCCTTCAATCACGTAGAGGTCTCGAAGAAATTGATCGATGGTTTTCCCAAAGCGTTCATCTGGTGAAAGCATTTCTCGCCAGCCATTTTCGGCGCTGTATGAGTCTGGATCCCTGAGCCAAGAACCAAACACGCCCGAGACGCGCCCCATTGCGACACCGGTATTGGTGGGGACTTGGACATCGCCGATGGTCGGCATTAATAACACGTGGGTATCTCCGCCACGCCTGCCGAAGGGGTCGTAGTCGGTGTTTAATGGCTCCATAAAGGTATGGGCGCCCCATACACCTGGATCAGCTTGAGATACACCATGTTGAGCCAGCCCGAGAAATCGCCGTAAATCTGGATTGTTTCGCTTATGACCATATCCCTCTTGAAACACCACCAAAGGGCTACCTTGACTGTACAGTGTACCTTGGAAGGTCACATCTTGGCCGAATTCAGAGGTCGTCACGATTGGCTCGACATCTCCGTCTCGAAAAACCTCAATTCGAATGCCATCACCGACCTCGTAGGGGTCCTCGAATTGCATGATTTGAAGGTCGTCATCCGCTTGACCAAGCATCCGCTTCCGATTGAGCGGTGTCATAGCGTCCGCTGGAATGCCTGCTCGAAAAAACCCGCGCTCATTAACGCGAGTCTCAACAACTTCTTCGTTGGCCAAATTGGTGATCTTCACGATGTCACCGATCCTAATCCCTGAAACTGTGCCAAATGGAATTGTTTTGGCATCCGAAACGTCGTTCACAATGAAGCCGAGATGCATTGTATCGCCGGAAATCATGGTTTCTTCACCATTCAGGCAATGACTAGTGGTAGACGCTTCTGAGCTGAGTGGATTTTGATGTTCGTCAGTGGGCAAACAGCCCACGATGAGAGGACCAATCATGGGTAGAACGACAGCATCGGGCACGCCCGCCTGCTTGGAACGAACCGCAATATCGACCAGTCCGGCGCCACCTGCGTTTGGGGAGACCGCGTCAAGCCCCGGCTCGGCTCCCGCAGCCACCCCGGAAATCACGCCGCCTAGAGAGATTCCCCACATACTTAAAAGACCGTTAGCGCCGCCAATATCGACCATCCCGTCGCCATCAAAGTCGGCTTGAGCAGGTTCTAGGCTCCTCAAAATTCTAACAAATTGCATGGTTTCCAAGACGCTTTGGCGGACCATGTCTCGAGTATGAAAAAGGTCTGCGGTCCACATGTCGCCCCCCGGATCTGGAATGCCATCTAAATTGAGGTCCCGGTCTCGTCCCGAAAGAAGCACATCAACAAAGTTGGGCATGCCATAGCGATTGAAATACGATGTGACGACCGTCAGTGCCGCACTGTCACCGGGTGTTTTTCGATAAACGTCGGCGCCATGTCCGGGGCCATCAAGCGCACACACGGCCATTCCCATCGCTGTGTGCCTGCCCATATGTTCTCGCATCGCCATTCTCGAACCGCCGTACCCATGCGCAAAGAGCGCGGTTGGATAAGGCGGACAAAAAGGCTTGTTTTCGGGATTACCTGCTTCACAATTATCGGCTTTTCTTGGCAGTGCGCACCAAAATTTCACTTGAGTTGGCTGTTCTTGAATCAGTCCTTGAGCCGGATCGATAAACCAAACCTCATCGTGGTCGATCTCGGTTGGCGTCATATTGTTTTCTTGCTCCGGAGTGTGCTCTTTATCGGCTAATAGATTCGGTGCTAAGAAATCTCCGACAAAAATACCTGTATGGGTACCGTGATCAGCCTGCAAGGCGCACAAGTTCGGTCCAAATTCTCCAATAGCAATATTCCAAAAGACATTCATTGCGCTACCTGCACACTGTCCATCAAAGATTGAGTTCGCCGGTCTCTCGGCTCTTTGAGTAAGGTCTGTTCGATCCCGGAGTCGCCAACTTGCGGGATACTTTTCGCTCAGATAGTCGAATACGCCATGTCCATAAAGTCCGGCCCTTAATGATTCCAGGTCTGCCGTCATGCTACCAGTCGTGAATGTCCATGCAAACGCTACGTTGTCATTTTCGATGCCATATCTCGGCAAAAACGAACGTGCCCTTTCGAGAGGTATCCGCTGCTCACGGTGGTGCTTCGCCAGCAGTGGTGATCTGACAGGATGGCCGTTTTCTCCGAGGAGCCTATCCGTAAGAATGACCCCA
>JAYZEG010000064.1:0-48306 GCA_036337435.1 Myxococcota bacterium | reverse complement strand
TTCACGCACCTTTTATTTTCAGGGCAATCGGCGAGGTTCATTGCGCATTCGTCGATGTCGGTACAGGAACGGCCATCGCCAGCAAAGCCATCGGCACATCGACATTGAAAACCGCCCTCGACGTTGAGGCACATGCCGGCTGACGCGCAATCGCTTAATCCCAACTCGCATTCGTCGATGTCGACACAGTCACCCCCATTGGCAATGAATCCGGGTCGGCATGTACACGTGTAGCCACCGAGGGTATTTTGGCAGATTTGAGTTCCAAGACAGCTGGAGCTGCCGACCACACATTCGTCGATGTCTTCGCAAACAGTCCCATCGCCCATAAACCCATCGAGACAGGCACAATAAAAACCGCCTTCGGTGTTTTCGCATGTGGCAAAGTCCGAACAATTATCGGTCCCTGTGACACATTCATCAAGGTCAACACAGCCCTCTTCCGTCGATAAATATCCCTCCGCACATACGCAGACATAATCACCTAGAGAATTAATACAACGTTCATTAGGCGCGCATGGACTGATCATGTTCTCGCATTCGTTGACGTCCTGGCATTGACCATCGGCGTCGATTTCAAAACCGAGTCCACAGATGCATTCACCCCCGGCACACCAGCCTCCTCGGCCACATTGCTCTGCACTGCAGCCGCCCAAGTCGATAGGCCCGGCATCGGATGTGACCATCTGGTCTGGCGTCACAAAAGCATCGTTGACGCGGCCGGTCACCATGCGAGGCTCGCAACCAGCCGTCAGAAAAAGGAAGAATACACTCTTAAGGAAAGGTAAAAATAGTCGACTCACACCATCCGCCTTGTCAATGGACGCATTAAGATACGCCCTCAAGCTCGGTGACGGCTGCCCCTGGGTCGGGCACCGAGCCTGACATCGACATTCAGCCGTGCCAGAGGACCTTTTGGCCTTCGTCGTACCATCCGTCGACCAAGCCAGCATATTCGTCTTCGATGGCGTTCCGCTTCAGTTTCATCGTAGGTGTCAACTTCCCGTTTTCGATGGTCCAAGCGTCACCGATCACGGTCAAAAACATCAGCTGTTCATGATGGTCGAGTTTGGTATTAATCTCGGCGCGGTGTGCATCCAACGCGGTTCCGATCTCAGCTCGCCGAGCACTATCGGCACTCGCAGCCCGTGCTTCTTCAGAGAGCACGACCATTCCAAACGGTGCTGGCTGCCCAGACCCAGACACACAGGCCATCTCGACGTGGTTGCTCAGGAGAAGCTTGTTTTCAATGGGTGCGGGGGCGACATACTTGCCCTTGCTCGTCTTGAATAGCTCCTTCACTCGGCCTGTAATTCGCAGACGGCCACCACTGTCGATCTCGCCTCGGTCGCCCGTCTTCAAGAAACCATCCTCGGTAAACGCGTCCTGGGTCAGCTGCTCCGCCTTAAAATAACCCAACATCGAACCGGGACTTTTCACGAGAATTTCTCCAGCATCGCTCAGCCGGCACTCCACACCGTCTTGAGCTGTGCCAACAAAACCGACTTTGACGTCGCCGGGACGAGTGCAATGGGAGTAACAGAAATTTTCGCTCATCCCGTATGCTTCCAGCAGCTCAAGACCGAGGGCTCGATACCAATCAATTAAGGCTGCCGGAATCGGGGCAGAGCCAGAGATCGCGTAGCGAACAGCATCCAATCCAAGGCCGCCCAAGACCTTCTTGGCGATGACCTTGTTAAGAATCGGAATCTTGAGAAGGAGGTTGAGTTTCTTAGGAGGCATTTTCTGAAAAACACCCAACTGAAACTTCTGCCAGAGGCGAGGTACAGACGCAAAGAAGGTTGGTCTCGCTCTTTTCAAGTCGTCCACAAAAGTGTCTAGACTCTCTGCAAAGAAAACATGAAATCCGTAGATAAGCGTCGCCGTTTCAACGAGAAACCGTTCGAGCACATGAGCAAGGGGCAGGTACGAAAGCATTCGATCGCCCTTACCGATGCTAATGACGTTCTGTACTTCAGCCACGCAGCTTGCCATTGACCCGAATCCGAGCATGACCCCCTTTGGAACCCCCGTGCTGCCCGATGTATAAACGATGGTCGCCATCTCATCGGGATCGCGCAGTGGGCTTTCCTGCAGTGGCTCCGTCTCCCCAATGATGTTCGCCCATGTCGGATGGGGTGTAGTGGGTGATAAGGGCAGTGTAATCGCGGGCAAATCATCTGGAATACCGGGTGCCATGGATTCATAGTCATCAAGCTTTCCAATGAAGATCAGCTTGCTCTCGGAATGCTCGAGAATCTGACCAATGGTGTCAGCAGCAAGTGTAGGATACAGCGGAACGCTGACATGGCCTGCCATCCAGATCGCCAGGTCGGCTAAAATCCACCATGCCGAGTTTTTGGAAAATAACGCAATTTGACTCTTTGGGGGTAAATCCAAGGAAATCAGATGGGTCGCCATTCGTCGCGCCTCATCCATCGCTTCCGCGAAACTTAGCTCTCGAACAACGCCATTTCCCATCGGTTGAGTAAACCAAATGTCACTCGGTCGAGTCTTCTCCCAGTGATATGCCCTATGTAAAGCTAAATCGCTCATAACCCAAGTCTCCACGTATGCCATTTAAAACTAGAACAACCCGTTGACGATTCGAAGCCAACGCTGCCTAAAAACTCCAACCGGACCAGGAGTATCTATTAATTTGATGCCTCGGCGCAACAGCTGTCTTCAGAACCTCATTTCCTGCCAAAAAAACCCCGCAGAAGGACCCTAAAGAATCCCTCATCCGGTGCCAATGCTTTCGAAATCATCTCTCGATAGGCGTTGGCCCCCTTCGCCCCGATCACATGTCCAACGACACGTGCACCAGGTCCGCCGGCGTTCGGCTGTAGCAACACAACCGCTGGAATCGAGCGGATCTTAAATGCATCTGCCAGTCCGCGATTCGTATCGATGTTGACCTTACAGAAATGAACACGACCTTCATACTCGGTCGCCATCGACTCAAGCATGGGCGCAATGGCTCTACATGGACCACACCACTCGGCCCAGAAGTCCACCAATACGAATCGATCGGTTGCGCCGAGAAACTCATCAAATGTTTCATCCGTCAATGGCACCATAACGTCTTCTGTCATGGCTGAATCGCCGGTTGCGTACCGTCCAGAGCACAGCCTATGTAGGTTTTGAGCGTGGCTAGATCGAAAGGCTTATGAACCACGAGGCAAGCCCCGGCAGCCTGTGCCGCTCTGACCAAGTCCGAGTCATCGGGCAACCCGGTCATAGCAATCACCTTTAACCCTTTCTCCGTTAACGTTTTTATCAATGGGACACCTGTTTGTTCATCAGCCAGAAGCAGGTCGATGAGCGCGACATCAAAAGTTTGGTCGAAAAATCGCTCCGGCGATTCGGTGCATACGACCGGTTCGTAGCCCGCAACACTCAGCGCGATTTCGATAAACACGGCTGTATCCACTTGGTCATCTAAAACCAGGACTCGTGTTTTTCGCTGCTTCACCATTTTATTACCAATCAATCGTTCGAGCGACCTTATCACGCTCCGAGTTCAATCGAAATCGATAGGCTTCCCGATCCGCTTTCGACTGAGGAGCATCGGGCACAGCTGAGCCTCCAGACCTTCCATGACCAAAGCATCCTTATCATTCAAATGGTCAAAACCCAGGAGGTGCAAAACACCATGGAGCAAAAGGAAGCTCACCTCGTCCCGTACCGACCAGCCGTCAAGCGGTCGACCCCAATTCAGTGCTGCAGCTATCCGAGGCAATGGACCCCCTCGAGCCTGCCGTAGCGCGGTATCAAGACTAATAATCACATCGCCAAGAAGCCCAGACCGTGGGATTTCACGGACAGGCGTCCCTACGAATTGCGGAAATGACAATACGTCAGTGGGCTTGTCTATTTGGCGATAAGACCGATTCAACTCCCTGATTTCAATATCCGATGTCAGTAGAATCGATAATTGAGCCTCTGCAAAACCGACCAGCGTAAGACAGCGAGTGGCGCGTCGGCGAACAAAGTCAGGGCTGCATATAGACCGAACAGCCTTCCGGGTTGTAATCGATATCATCTCAACCTGAGCTCTTCGTTTCCTGGTCATAGGCCTGAACGATTGCTCGGACCAAACCATGGCGCACCACATCCTGGGCTTCCAATTCAACAAAGGCTACGCCAGATAGGTTCCGGAGCAGCGTCAGAACGTGGACGAGACCACTGCGTTGGCCACCATCCAGATCAATCTGCGTCACATCACCTGTCACAACGGCACGGGATCCATATCCGAGCCGAGTCAAAAACATCTTCATCTGCTCTCGCGTGGTGTTCTGGGCCTCGTCGAGAATCACAAATGACCGATTGAGGGTGCGCCCACGCATGAAGGCAAGCGGGGCGACTTCGGCAACCCCATTTTCAATGAGTTTTGCCCCCGCGTCCAGGCCCATCAAATCGAATAACGCATCGTGGAGAGGCCTCAAATAGGGATTCACCTTTTCAGCTAATCCACCGGGCAAAAAGCCCAAACGTTCACCCGCTTCGACCGCCGGCCGGGCCAATACAATCCGCTCGACTTCCCGCCTCTTCAACGCGGAGACGGCAGCGGCCATAGCCAAATACGTCTTGCCTGTCCCGGCAGGCCCGGTCGCAAAGACCAGATCATGCTCAGCGAGCGCATTGAGATAGGCTCTTTGATTGTGGCTTTTGGGCGCAACTTTGCCCACGCCGACCTCGAGCACGGACTGACCTGGGCCTTCTAGAAAGGTTTCATCGGTTCGCTCAGACTCCGAGACGCCAATCGCTTGGTCAATATCGTGTAAAAAGACTGTGCTGCCTGCTCTGATTCGACCAAGCAATTGAATGATGACACGCTCAGCGAAGGCGCGCTCCTGTTTGGCTCCCTTTACGGTCACACGATTCCCGCGACCGCCAATTTTTACGCGCAGCCGTCGCTCAAGCAATCGTCGATTCTGATCCTGTGGACCAAACAAAGGAGCCAGAACCAAAGCCCCTTCAGGGACATCGATTTGTGTCATTATCGAGTCATTATCGGACATGACCATCTTCCTTTCGTACTCGGATTTCATAGTCCGAGCCGATACTGATTAGTTCGATGCCAAGCTCTCTTGCCGCAGCGACACGATCCGGCAAAAAAAGCTGCACGTTCGTGAGCGCGTCGAGATCGTCAGGATAGCTTTCCTTAAGAGCTCGATAGGTCTCGACAAATTCTGCTAATTCAAGGCCAACGAGCACCGGGTCAACAAGGTTAACTCTTGGGCTCTCCAGAGCCTGCTGTTCGGTCCCAAACCAATTGCCGTCAGACACAAGCACGACGAGCACGCATCCGACGAGGCTCAGATTCCAGAACAGCCTCCTGAAAACGACCCCAAAACTCTCTTTTTGGTGGCCCATCGGGTCATCGGAAAAGGCCTTGCCTTTCTTGATCTTGATGAGGCCGCGGCTCATCAATGAGGCTAATGCCTTAACAGCCGAGAACTCACCTAACCCGGATCGCTGGATTAGTTGAAAAACCGTCCGACGTCCATCAACCAATGATAACAAGCTGCGCTGGGCCTCGTTCAACTGGAGATGCTCATTTTTGTCCTGTGCCGAGGCGACCTGTTCAAATACGACTTTGTAATTGGACAAACGCGCCCGGATCACCGGCCACTCTTCCAATCGCCGAAACCCCTCGGCCAGGATGGAATCCATGCTCATACGACTCATCGTCTTTGCAATAGGCTGGTCTAGGGGGAGCTGTTCATACTCGCCCGTTTGCCATTCAAAAAGTTCGTAGAGTGTATCTTGGCATTGAATATCGATGGTTCTTTGGACCCGACTAGGATCGACGAGCCCCAATTCAGCCAGTACGTCACCGAGCCGTTTTTGTGTCTTTTTGTGAACACACAAAGCCCGCTTTAAAAACGGCCTGCTGAGCGTACCCTCACGGACCAAACGCTCACCCATTAATTGCTCAACAGCCCGCTTATCCGGTCGGGCATCGACCAGACGGCCATCGTTAAACGATAGGGTAATGCCGCCACGCCGTTCGCTCGACCAAAAACGAATCGCACCGTCGAGGCGCACGCGCGAGCATTCCTGGAGTACACCGCCCACACCAGCTTGCCCAAGCCGCCCTGAGATCATGCATACCCCCGAGAGAGTCTGAAAGTTGATTGCAGCGACATCAATAGAGAACAGCCCACCAAGGTTAGACCCAGACCGACCGACATCGACTCGTAAGGGGCAACCCAACTTGATTCCAGATACTCAGGCAAAATCGCTCCAGCCAGAGACCACAGCCCAGCTGTTAACAGCACACTGTGGACCAAAAGCCGCTTGTACCGACCTCCCGTTGCATCTGCCACACCAGGAAGACAGAGAGAGACCAAGAATCGACCCAAACGGACCCCTGCTTCAAAACGGGCGACTTGCAGCTCTTTCTTAATCTTGATGCGCCGGTCAACCGGAGAGGTTCGCAAAAAGACCCGCGTGCAGTCCGCACAGACAGCGGCGCGATGGTCACCTTCAGCTGCCGCGATAGGGGTTCTGCATCCGCATCGGCTACAGGGAACAACCAAACTCAAGCGATCGCGGACACGCATCATGAGCAAACAGCCAAAAAGACTAAACACCGCCAAAATCGCGACATGGGAGAGAGCCGGGTGCCTCAACGCCTTCAAATCGAAAGCAGCAGCTAAGACATGGCCCACATTTGCCCAGGTCAACGCTCTCGGTTGGGGCTCCACATCGACGACATAGCGGTTCATTCCCATCCCATCGCGTCCTGACCAGAGGGCAACTTGTTGAGCATCAATATCCGCAGCGTCCGCCAAATGCTTGCGCGCAGACGCCTCTTGATTTCTGAGGTTCGCCAATCTGCTCAGGTTGAAACTAGGCACTGCGCTATCAGGTAAGTAAGCACGCGCTTTCAGATAGGCCTTCTTCGCCTGAGCATACTGTTCATTTGCGATCAGCAGGTTGCCTCGCAAATTCCAGCCAGCTCCCTTTAGAGCATCATTCTCGATGGCCCCAAGCATATCCGGCGACAGTCTTTGGAGTGGTCTGTCAACCAGCCCTTTCCGTTTTTGCGCTAAAGCCAAAACCAGCTGCGCCAAGTCGCTCCCCTGAGCATCGACTGACCTTTCCCACTGGGGTCCGGACAAAAGCAGATAAGGGTTCTCTTGCAAATCACTGAGCTGCCGGATGTCAACGCGAATCTCATCTAGAGACCTCAGCGCACCACCCAATAGACTGGGCAAACAGGCGACATAGGCTAAGCCGAATAAAAGAAGACGACGCTCAAACTGGTCCTGATAAAGCGTCAAGAGTCCAATAAGGAAGAACCCGATCGCTAAGATTCCGCCGGTCACCTGCGTCCCTAAAGTGTAGAATAAAGTGCCCCAAACACCTAAGGAAACGAGCCGGTAAGCACCCGGAATACTCGTCGCCAGGCCGAAAAAAATACTCAGTCCGTATCGAAATAACTGGCCGAGCAAGAAACATAGAAAAAACAGGCCAAGGCTCCCTCCGATGAAAAGGAGTAGTGACCGCAACGCGCCTAATCGGCCGCCTGCATTATCAAGCATCGCGACAAGACGATTGATCTCGAGACGGCCCCAGTGATGAATCGCCCAAGGCTTCGCAGACCGACTCAATTGCGCACTGGCCCTGTAGAGTTCCGGCGTCCCAGGGATCACCGTATTCACCGCTTTAATCAATGCAGCGGCCTGCTCGAACTGACCAGCGCGCCTGAGTGAATTCACTCGCCAAAGCAATGCATTCCCCACACCCCTATGCCGACTAATACCCGTCTCAAGCATAATGTCGAGGCTGGCGTTAATCAGCGCGTCAAGTCGACTGTCTGTAAGTTCGGTGTCCGACGACAAAACAGGCCGCCAAAGATGCTCAAGGGATTCGCCATCGCTGGTTGGCGCAGACAGGGTACGCGCCGAATATGCGGACGGAGACAAGAGGACACAGAGGAAGCTCGTCAGTAAACATTTTAACAGCAGCGACGCTTTGCCCAATCTTATACATCCACAATCGAACCCTAAGTTCAATCTAACCCACGCGGGACTGAACGTCGATGCTAGAACCGCCAGAGATTGCGTTTTCGCCTATTTCGTGTTGTATCTAAACGGTCGTGAGCAGATCGAGAGAGGTGTGAGCAATGGTCGAGCGTTTTCCCACTGAGGCAGAATTAAGTAAACGGCGTCTATTGATGGAACTTTTAGACTGCGGGATGGTCACCGTACAACTCGATCCTCGCCGAGAGGGTGTCGATGTCCCGGACGCTCACAAAGCGTCGGCAGCACTCACGTTAAACCTCAGCCACGCCTTCAACCTCGACACCTTTGATTTGGGTGCCTTCGCCATTCGGGCTAATTTGTCCTTTGGCGGCATACGACATTTGTGCGTTCTCCCGTACAACGCAATTTATGCAGTCGTGAGTCAGACCGAGGGGAAGCACCTTTTATTTCCTGACGATGTGCCCGTTGAGCTCACAGCTGACTATGAAACGGAGACTGCAGAGGCCGAGTCAAAAGTGCCCGATGAGCCGTCCGTTCCCTCAACCGCAACAGCATCCAAAAAGAACGACGTGCCATCAGCACCTACCCATCTCAGGCTCATCAAATGAGAGCGGACGACCTACCGTCGTTTTTCAGACGTATCTTCACTTATTTTCACTATTCGCTCTGTTTCGCTTTTTTTGTGATCATTGCCTACTCCGCCACCATCGGTGCCTTCGCGACACAGGATGGCACAACGCCCTCCACCCCGTCATCGTTGACACTCAATGACGCCGATGGACAGAAATGCCTACGAGACTTAGATGCGCTTTTGGCCCAACTTCATCGTCACGCACGACAGCAATTTGATACAGCTCATGAAAAAACAGCAGTGCGCTCTTGGAACGACTGGTCAGAACAATGGCGCGCAACGCTGACGTCTCTCACTTTGCATTGCCGCCTCAAAACATCAGCAGGGATGAAGCCAGCTTTAAAATACGCCAAGAATATTGAGCGCATACATCTCGCGTACGACAACGCATTCCGCGCCTACTTTAAACTGGGCCACAAGGCGTCCAGAAAAATTGAAGATTGGAAAAACGACAACGGTCGCTAGACCGCTTACCTTTTCTTTTTTAACCGTTTAAAACGTTGCTTCGCCCGTTTATGAAAACGGTGCTTTTGATACGTGTTGTAAAAGCGGAAATACAGATTCTTTGCAGTTCGACGTTCGCCCATTTTGTCGTGTGCATAGGCAAGATGATATCGAGCATCAGCAACCAATCGACGGTCCATCCGCTGCTCGAGGGCACGGCGCAAGAGCCGTGCTGCCCGTGAAAAATCTTTCAGGCGCAAGCCCGACATACCTTGGTAATACAGCAGGTTCCCGAAGTACTTTGGTTTGGGATCAAACTCTAACGACTTAACAAGGAGCGCGTCGGCGCGATCAAAGCTCCCCTTCTCGAACAAGATTCGGCCCTGCTTGTATTTGTCAGCTGCAACCTCTTTACGATAGGAGGCGACCAGCTTTTCGAGCAAGCCTCTGAAGCGAACATTGATAAGTGCCGCGAATTTCTCCACAGCCTCTTCCTTACGCCCTTTATTGACAAGATTCTCGAACTCCAGAAGCTCTCTTTCGATCTGTCGCCACTGCCCCAATTGGCCACGCAATTCAGCCGCCTCGCGCTGATAGCTCCGCTCTTTCTGTTCAAAAAGAGCACCCTGTTTCCGTCCCGTCTCAAGCTTCGCTTGAACATAAAGCCATGCACCCGACCCGATCATCAGAGAGAAGAGCAAATATGCGATCCCGCTGGACAGAAATCGTGATAGGCGACTCTGAACCCGAAAATTAGCAACGGCTTTGACCTCGTTGCTCACGAGCTTCAGTTGGTGCTCCGTTTTTATGGTGAGGTTACGAATATTGTTGAGTTCGTCCCGTACTTCCGAAACGACGGGCGCAACGGACTCTTGGTCACCATCGGGGCCATATTGAGAAAAGGGTTTACGCATCGCTAGCTATCCATCTCGCACTATGGCACCTCAAGGACCAACATCCGGCACAGGCAGTGCTGCATCGTTGGTCGGGCTTGGATTTTCAGCACTCGGCTCAGTTGCACCGCTGTTTTCATTAACCTGCACAAAGAACTCGACGAAAATTTCAGCACCAGCCGGCGGCGGATCGTTTAACCGCACCAATGCGCCGCCCGCACATTCATCAACGCCCAATTCAATGGACCATTCATCGGGATTGAGTGTTCTCGGCTGCTGAACCTCCTCACAACGACCGCCTTGGGCCTCCGTCAGCAAACACTGACTTCTCACTAGAATACTACTTCGGTAATTGTTGGGATTGACGAGCTCGTCTGGGGTGCTGCAATAGCGACGTTCCTGGCCATCGACGACGACGCAAGACGGGGTTTTATCTAAACAATAGGTTGCTAAAATTTCCGCAACTTTTGATTTGATGGCTTGGAGCGGTCTCGCAAAGCTGTCTTCACAGATGCTCAGGCATTCCGAGCACGCGAGGCGTCCATCGCCCTGAATCGGCCGACACTTTCCAGTATTTTGGTTCATCCCATCGTCTTCAAACCAGCTACATTCGGCGTCTCGGGTGAGATTTTCACACGCGGCCTGTTGGGTGGGTGTCGTTGAGTCAATAGTCAGCTCAGGGCACCCGATTCCGTTATTCCCAAAGGCTTCCGACAATTCTAAATAGCGGCGGCCTGAATAGGCAATTCCATTGCCCATCGTATAGCATGATGGTTGCACAGCACCTTCACAACGGCCACCTGGACAACATTGATCGGATTGGATTTGACTCAAATTGGCTGGAATATCAGCGATCGGCCCGGCCTGAGGCGTACACATTGGTTCCAAGGGCATTCTGTTGTTGCGATAGTAGACTTCGCTACCCGTCTCAGTATAGGCCCGCTGTCCCACGATGGTCGCAACGACGAGTTGTTCCAAGGGGTTGGCCTTCAGATTCTCAAGAAATCGAGCGTAATCGACCACATCCGTCAACGCACTTGGAAAGTGAGCACAATAATACGGGTTAGCAGCTGTATCTACCTGACAGCGATTCCGACGACACTCATCCGGTGAATATTGCCCACAGTCCCGCGCATAACACTCCGATGGCGTGAGGCCATCACAGAGTTTCCGGTCGTTGTATCCATCGGGCGTACCGTCATTATCTTGATCCACAATATTGTATTTACAGATTGGCCGTGTGCTTTCCTCTGCGTTTTCGGAGGGGGAAGAGCAATCATTCTCATCGGATACAAAAATAACCACCAGGAGCGCGTCAGGCCTAAGGAATTCGGGTTCGATAAAATCGGCTATGTCGGGGGAACACGACGGGTTGTATACCTTACGACGGCCCGAATTATCCGTTGGGTCGGGTATACAACAGGCACCGAACCTGTCCGCGTTGGGTCCATTGCAGGACAAGGCCAAACGCATGGCTTCAAGACCCCGCTCAACACCTGAACCACCCGTGCCAAGTGTTGCCATGCAACGGAATAAACGTTCTAGTTCTTGCTGGCTGCCAACCTCGTCCGATCTTAACACGGCACGCAGCGAGCCGTTCTCCACAAGAGCCTGACAATCTTCCGTATTGGGAATGAATTGCTCCCCATCAATACCTGCACAGTTAATGTCAGGGGCGAATGGAGCTGGGTCTACGAGAAAGCGTCCCCTGGCTTTACCTTCATCGGTGTCCATATTGGTAACCGCGATCCGATAGTCCGCGGATGCCCCGAGCTCATTGAAGAGAAAATCTGAGAAGGCTGAGAAGTTCTGACTCAGATTCTCTTGCTCTTGGCACATGGAACTCGATGTATCGATGACAAACAAGAAATCGATTTTAGTCTTTGCCGGAAGTTCATTTGCTTGCCTATTCACCGCAGTAATTACCCCCTCCAATGCTTGGACGGGATGGTCATTGCACGCTGTGAAAACCGCCAGGAGTGCCAGTAGGCAAAATCTAGGTGTTGATGGGTCAGCCATTAGGTATAAACTCGTTTCGTCACCGTGGAAGCAAATGTTGGGTTTAAGATACCCCAAAACACCCTACTCGGACAATCACGTTGATCTCACTCACTTCGCCAATTGGTCAGTCGCTGTCACTCCACCCGTTTTGATATCTGACAGTTTGACAAATCCTAGTACGATACAGGCAGCACCGAAACCGACCTGGACCACCAGTTGAGCCAAGTGCAGCATCAGGATATACACGGTTATATTCGCCACACTTTCTGGAGCCAAGACCAAAAGTGCAAAGCCGCCTTTGAGCGCGAATTCAAACGTACCCGCAAAGCCGGGCCCACCCGGCACCATGATGCCCACTGTCAGAACAGTCAACAGAGCAAAGCCGCCAACCCAGGTGACATCGGGCATGTGAGCCGCGTCGGCCATGAGCTTCATTCCAACCCCCAAAGCCGCCCAATAAACGACCGTGTAGAATAGAAAAAGGGCTAAACGCCGCCAATCAGGAAGAATTTTCAAACCATCGATAAAGGCATCCAAAAGCCCGACAGCCTTGTCGGTCAAACCGCTATGTATCGGCTCGCCTAAACGGCGTATCAAGCGTATTGTCTGCTCGCGCTTAAGATAAGCGGCAACCATGGTCAACAAAGCAACGATGAAGACAACGCCCGCAACGTAAGCACTGATCTTCACAGTGCTTACAGCTGGATTACCCGACTCCGGCAAGAGCGAAATGAACACAAAGAATAGCGCAACAAATAAGATTCCGTCGATGACGCGTTCGACGACGACCGTGGCCAGAGCCCCCGACGCTGTCACGCCGTCCCGACCACGCACGAGCAGCGGTCTTACAAACTCACCTAAACGAAGGGGAAAAACCATGATACACATATACCCTACGGCACCCGCCGCGAGTGTGTCCCGCCAAGAAATCGTCCCGAGGGCTCGAACCAAAACCCCCCATCGCACCATCCTCAACAGATGGGCGAGCGAAAACAAAACAAGATAGGCGACCAATGACCCCTGATCAACCCGCGTCAATTGTTCACCAACCTGGCTCCAGTCCTCACCCCGAAACGCGAGCCAAACGAGACCGCCCCCCAAGATGACGGACACAAAATACTTGAGCCAAAGTCGATTCTTCATGACGGCATGTTCCCATCCACCATTCGTTTGGGAAACGAAATCATCAGCCGATGGAAATGACTCGGGTCCAAGCGTTTGTTCAGTGCCTTTAAAACCGGCTGAACAACCTTCTTCAAGTCGCGAGGACTGTGGCAATCCGTCGCAACAAGATCTGCAATATCTTCTTCAACGAGACGCCATGCAGTTTTCTTGATGGTTCGACCGAATGTCCCTGCCAATGACCTGAAACTCACTTGAACCAAGGCCCGACCAGTGGCCAACCGCTCCAAAGCCTCAGGATCATCCTGAAACGGACGGCAGCGCTCTGGGTGCGCAAGAACCGGGTAGACATCGTGACGGGCGAATCCATACAGCGTCGACGGCATCGTTGCGGGTATGAATGCCTCGGGCAGCTCCATGAGCACATATCGAGACCCAGCTAGGGTGAAGACACGCTTATTTTCGATATCGGAGCGCAAGCGTTCTCCGTAAGTATATTCGGCACCGCAATCAAGATCGATGGGGAGCCCTGCCGCCGCGACGGCCTCCTGTAGACGCTGAAATCGCATTCGAATCAGGTCTAAGCTATAGGTGAACCGATGATCGTCAGCATGAGGCGTCACCACAAAATGTCGATATCCAAGGTCATGCAACCCTTTCAACATATCGAGTGCAGCCTCCATAGAACGGGCACCATCATCTATATTGGGCACCGCGTGCAGATGAAGATCGCAGTATCCTTCTTCAGCAAGAAAACGCATGAAGAGTCCTTATTTAAAAATTAACTACGGAAATAATTGAACTTCGAGTCAATCAACAGAATAATCGAACCATGGGAGCTGCAAATCGAAAAATTATGCTGGTTGACGATAACATCATCAGCACCATGGTGACTGTCGACGTGCTACGACAACACGGTTACGACGTGGTACAGACAACAAGCCCCAACGGCTGCATAGCAAAAGTTGACTATGAAGAACCTGATGTTCTCCTTGTGGACATTGATATGCCGAGGCTTGCATTTGATGATATTGTGCGCAGTATCCAAACGGATACCAACCATTCCAAGTTGATGCTTGTCCTCTTTTCCAATCGGCCTCCGAGGGAACTCAACACGCTCTGCAACTCAAAAGACTTGCATGGATACTTTTCGAAAAAGATGGATGTAACCCGGCTTCCGGAATATCTCGGATATTTTTTCTAAGTTGACAAATGACACAGACTTCAACTAGAACTTCGCCTACTGGCGACGTGGCCAAGTGGTAAGGCAGAGGTCTGCAAAACCTCCATTCACCGGTTCGAATCCGGTCGTCGCCTCTCGGCCGCTCCAAATGGGGCGGCCGTTCTTAATTCCACCTCAATCCAATCCGCCCATTTACTGGACGACGTGAACGGTCTGGACGACTCATACCTGTCTAACAGCGTATAGCACAGGCAGAAAACACCCCAAGAAGAGGTTGGCACAGCGTTTGCCAGTAGAGCTGTTGATTCAAGTTTTTGGGGTCGATATGCTCGCCAGTTCTTACACAAGTGTTGCCAACGGGATTGACGCGTCGAAAGTCACGGTTGAAGTCGACATCAGCCGAGGGCTTAGGGTCTTCAGCATTGTAGGTCTGCCTACATCGTCGGTGAACGAGTCACGCACTCGGGTAAAATCGGCCCTTGAAAACTCTGGCTATGGGTTCCCCAAAGGGCGAGTCACGGTCAACCTCGCACCTGGGCATCTACCCAAAGCAGGCACAGGTTTCGACCTTCCAATCGCTCTCGCCATACTGGCCGCACAGAAGCGAGTTTCCGTGGAGGCTCTCAGCGAGATCTTGGCTGTGAGCGAACTCTCTCTCGACGGCACGCTGAGACCGGTGGCGGGAATTCTTACTCTCGCTCTCAATGCAAAGAGACTTGGCTTCAGCTCATTGATTTGCCATGCAGACAACTCGAAGACCGCCTGCCAAGTCGAGGAACTCACATGCTATGGCGCAACTCATCTCACTGACGTCGTCAATCATTTACTGGACGATGTGCCTCTGCCTCATCAGGTAAACGACTCCATCGAGCGAGCCCAAAACACTGCGCCCGACCTGCAGGACGTAAAGGGCCAAGCTCGGGCGATCAGAGCGTTGGAAATCTCAGCGGCTGGAGCCCATAACCTCTTGATGTCGGGTCCGCCAGGTTGCGGCAAATCGATGCTCGCAAAGCGGCTACCCGGACTGCTATCGTCCATGACGAAACAGCAACGACTAGAAGTTGCAGCGATCCATTCTTCAAACACAGCCATCCACAATCCAAGCATACTGTCCTATCAGCGTCCCTTTCGAGCACCCCATCATACGATCTCAGATGCGGCACTGATCGGCGGTGGCGTCAACATCCGTCCCGGCGAAGTCTCATTAGCACATCATGGTGTTCTTTTCTTAGATGAGCTTCTTGAGTTTCGACGAACAACTCTCGAATGCCTACGGCAACCATTGCAGGACGGCCAAGTGCTGATCGCGCGTTCAAAAATGATTGCGAGGTATCCATCACGCTTTGTTCTGGTAGCAGCCATGAACCCCTGCCCATGCGGCTACAGTGGCCATCCAACTCGACTCTGCACTTGCACAATGGACACCATCGTCCGATATCAGCGCCGCTTGAGCGGACCGCTTGCAGATCGTTTTGACCTTCATCTGCAACTCCAGCCGGTGGACCACTCGACCTTACTGTCAAAGGGCGGTGGGACCCCAACAAAGCTGTCTCGAAGCCGAGTTGATGCCGCGATCACGAGACAAAAGAGTCGTTCACCAAACGCCACCAACTGGCAAAACGGACATCTTTCAGACGCCCATATTCAAGATATATGCTCCCTTGACGCAAGCAAAAGAGACTTTCTCGAGGAGGCTGCCAACGCCTTTTCCCTGTCTAACCGTGGGCTATTCAAATCATTGAAAGTGGCCCGAACAATCGCTGACCTGGACGGCTCTGAACACATCAAAAAAACTCATCTCTGCGAAGCCTTGAGCTATCGCAGGTGCTGACTCTAACAAAGACCATATGAAGCAAACAAAACTCTGGAGCGTAACGAGAGACGTATACCGCGCCATTAGATCCAACATCATCAAACTCTTGAGAGGATTAACAATGCAGAAAGATAGTTCAAAAAAAGTTCAACAGACATTCGAGCAGGCTCTGAAAAGTATCGAAAAGCAATTCGGTCACGGTGCCATCTGGATGATGTCAGATAAAAAATCAGTCAAACCCATCGATGTGATTCAGACAGGTTGCTGGAGCTTGAATCGAGCACTCGGTGTTGGCGGCCTACCGAAGGGACGGGTGGTCGAAATCTACGGTCCGGAAGCTTCAGGAAAAACCACCCTGGTTCTCGAAGCGATCGCTCAACTACAAGCCAACGGTGGCCGTGCCGCATATATTGATGCTGAACACGCGCTGGATTTGAATTACGCTGTTAAGTTAGGAGTGAAACCGAAGACCCTTGTTATTTCCCAGCCAGACCATGGGGAACAAGCACTTGAGATTGCCGACATGCTGGTGAGGTCGGCCGCGATCGATCTGGTGGTCATTGACAGTGTTGCGGCCTTGGTTCCAAAGGCAGAACTGGAGGGCGACATGGGCGATAGCCACATGGGCTTACAGGCGAGGCTGATGTCTCAGGCACTCAGAAAAATCACCAGTTCCGCCCACCGAACCAATACCCTCGTCATTTTTATCAATCAATTGCGCCAGAAAATTGGAGTTATGTTTGGCAACCCAGAGGTCACAACGGGCGGCAATGCCTTAAAGTACTATTCGAGCGTTCGTCTGGACATCCGCCGAATAGCAACCATCAAGAAAGATGACAGCCCCCACGGTAATCGAGTTCGAGTACGGGTTGTAAAGAACAAGGTTTCGCCACCATTTGGACAAGCGGAATTCGATATACTTTACGGATCTGGCATCGACGGCCTCGGTGATCTGCTGGATCTTGCGGTCAACGAGGGCTTGGTACAGCGAGCAGGCTCCTGGTTTAGTATCGCTGAACAAAAAATCGGACAAGGCCGTGAACGAGCCCGAACCTGGCTAAAAGACAATCCGGAGGCTGTTAAACGGTTAGAGACAGCACTACAGACACAGGCTACGAACGAACCGAAGGCGGTCGCATAATCCGGAAGCTTAATGGTCGTACAAATTTGTGTAGAGTGCGCCAACGCCAATTGCACACCAGGTCAACAAGACAGGCTGCAGACATAAGGCGACGATAGCTGCCACCGGTGCGTGCGACTTGATCGCGACTGGTAAAACCGCCGTAAAAACACCGGCAGCCAGAAGGGGCAATGCTCGCATATAGCGTCCCTGCATCATGAATAAACTGCGCTTGAAAGACGCAAAGAGACTCAAGGACTCTATTAGGACAATCGGAATTGTGAGAATGAACGGTGTTGCCAAGAAAATGCCCAAGACCAGAGCAGGGTACGCAAAAATTGGACCGATTGTGTAATGACATACCAGGGCCGGTCCCGCGACAGCGGCCCCCATTAAAGCTCCGACAACCAGCAATACCAAGATTCGGCTCAGGATAGCCCGTAAGCTGTTCACAAAGTCCGCGTTCAAGCCCCGGGCCTGCCTCGCAACCATGGGTGAGATCAACGAAGTTAAGAAAAGGAGGGTAAGGCCACACGCTGTGAATGTCGCCCAATCAGGTGCCCAAAAAAAACCAAATAGACTCGGCACCGATGCCAAGACCGCTAGACCGGTGTAAGCCCATCTATGCTTCCACCAAAACAAACGCGCAATCCTAAGCGCATCGCGAACACGGAATTCCCCAACGGAATAGGGATCAAATGTCGTCTTGTTATGGATTACCAAGAGCGCGCCACCCCGTGTCACTTATGATATTTCAATGGTGGCAGTTTTTTACATTACTTGCCACAATTACAGCATTTCCTGGAAAACCGGGCTCGATTTCTGCTGATGCCATGGGGGGCTATGATGATTACACGGCTTATTTTTTTAGTTTTACTATTGAGTGTTTCGAGCGTGTATGCGGACCCGAGCATAGGTGTAGACGTCCAAATTGGTGCCCTCGGTACCTTGGAGGCGAACCCGGAAGGCGCCGGCGCTACCCAGCACGATGCTGCGCTAAGCTATGTCTTGATTCCATGGGTTGAGACCATGACCGTAGGCCCGCTCCAACTGGGGGCTGAATTCAACTTACTATGGATTAAAGGTGACACTCGCCAGCATGCACGTCGGCTCCTCCTGAAGCCGAGCGTACGGGTCCGTTATCGAAGGCCTATTGCCGATAAGATTTCATTTGAATCGTCAGCTGGGCTAGGACCTACTTGGTGGACCAGCAATAACGATTCAAAGGCGGGCGTGGCCGGCACAAACAATCGATTCGGCTGGGGACTACGATTCGGGGTTGGCGCGGGCTATGAACTCAGTCATTCAATAAACCTACACGGAACCCTCGGCTACTTCTCCAACAGCAGCTATGGAAACGAGCTCACAAAAAGTATTGACGGCCTGACTTTTGGACTGGGCATCAGCAGCCGGTATTAGGCTGGACCGCTCCGCAAGTGTTGATGAACCTCATCTACCATCTCTCCAGGCAGTGTCCTCACAAGCGGGTGGGCGGAAACCCTCGCTAAAGCTCGTCGTCCTTCCTCCCTGCGCCCCGACTTATACAACAGTAAGCCAAGTTTTAATTCAGCCAGAAGTCCATTGCTGACATCATGGCATTGTTCAAACAATTTCTGTGAGCGTCGAAAGGCCCGTTCTGCGGGTCGTATTTCGGCTTGTTGCTCGCAAAGTTCGCCCACCGCTAAGTACATTTGTGCTTGACCAGCGCGGTCATCAATTTTACCAAATTGTTCAGCTGCATTACTAAAGCTCGTCAGGGCTTCGCCTAATCGGCCCAAGTGCCGTTCAACGCGGCCCCGCCCCAACAAACAGTAGCCAACACCTTTCAAGTCAGCTGCATCTAAGAGAACATCATTTGCCTGTCCGTATGCCCTCAAAGCTTCACCGAAGGCCTTCCCCGCACGAAGCGCATCACCAAGCAAAAGTAGGCCTCGACCGTAAAAATATGTTTCATCGGTCGCCCGAGACCATTTTATGATTGAAGCAGCGAGCACTTTCGCACGAGCTGGCGAACTTAAGTTCAACTCAACCGCACCTAGATCTAGCCAAATCTGCGCCCGCAGATAATCAGCATCCGGTTTGCGCGAAGCCTCCAGTACAGCGTTGGCTCTCTCCAACAGGTGCCGACATCGGGGAAGGTCCCCACTGCGCCGCGCGAACATGGCCGCTCGCAGCCAATAGCGCCCTGCCTCAAGCTTCCGGCCTGCCTCTTCCAGGTGAGCAGCAATCTCTACGGCGCGATGGGGAATCATGGAGGCGTCGGCACTCATTGCATCCGCAGCACGGCTATGAAGTAGACGTCTGTCATCGAGGCTGATTTGAGAATTCAATTCTTCCCATAACAAGCGATGCACAAAATGAATGCGGTCCCCACTTTGCCCCTCTGAATCAGCAAGAAACCCATTTTCGACCAGCAATTCCACCCCACGCTCGATACGTCCTTGCTGTTCAGATTCAGTGGTCAGATAACGAATTAAAACGTCGTACTCAAAACCTTCACCTAAGACAGCGCAAGCCTGAAGGAGCTCTTCAGCCAGCTGGCCATCCGGCAGGTCGGCCAAGGTCGCCCGTGCCCGTAACAACAAAGTCTCAGCCAAGGTGGATGGCCAGGCCGCTGGACTCGCATTTTCGGATAGGGCCAAACGTCCACCGTACTCGTCTAACTCCCGCCGTTTTTTCAGGAGTTTAACTAACTCTGTCGCAAAATATGGATTGCCTTTTGTTCTGACGGCAACAGCCTCAGCAACCGCTTCATCCAATGGCGCAACGTGTTGAAGAAGTAAGCGCATATCGTCAACCTGAAGGGCGCGAAGAGACCTTGATTGAACTCGAGCCGTTTGAGTCCGCAATCTCGCAATAACCTCATCCACTTTTTTTGATAGTCCCGTTGACGAATGAGACACCACGAAGAGGATGGGCAGTGCATGCTGCTCCAACAGGGACACCAACTCGAGAAGCACCGTGTTTGAAAATGAATCCAACCGATCGAGATCACCCACGGTGAATAAAACAGGCCTGTTCAAACTTGCTAGAGCAACGAGATTACCGATGGTATGCGCCGCATCTCGAACAATGTCTTCAACCAAAAGACGATCATCAGCGGACTCACTTGCGTCGCCACCCTCGGGGTAAACAAATTCTACCAAATGCGTCAACGCGCCAGGTTCCAGATATCGTAACAAGGGTGCACTGCGTGGCAAGGCGGCCCACTTTTCAACGCGCCGCACCAATTCTGCATAGGCTGTCGACTGGTTCACGAGACCACCCAGTAGTTCGTCCAAGATCGCCCTGATACCAGCGCAATGTTCGCCGGCGTGCCGCCGATGACCGAAGGATACAACTTGAACACGACCCTGCACTTTCGCTGTATCGGTCAACCATCCGAGTAACTGTCTACGTCCCATGCCGGGGTCAGCATCTACCAGTAGAAGCTCTCCGGGGCGGCCATTGGCAACTCCTCTTAAAGCCTGCGAAAGCCAGTCTTGCTCTAGATCTCGTCCAATCAGCGGCCTCACTCCGATCGGGTCTACAATGACATGCTCTCCAACGGTGGAATGGCTTATCGCGATTGGTGCAGTCTCAGATCGAGACAAATCCTGGAACGCCATTTCAGCAATTCGCTGTGCTGCGGCAGCGTCCACACCAGGCGCCGTTACTGGTTGCTTAAAAAATGACTTCTCCTCGCCCAAGGCGTTGACGATTGCATGCCGTAGTTCCGGAACCGATGCATACCGATCCGCCGGTGCTTTTGCTAAGGCCCGCATGACAATAGGAATTAAAGCTTGGCCAGCGGACATCCCCGTGCGAAGGATTAAATTCGGAACTGGGTCGGTCAGATGCTTCAAAGCAACAGCCATACCGTGGCTGCCGTCAAATGGTGGCTGACCACTTAAAAACTCATAGACCACGACCGCCAATGAATAGATATCCGTTGCCGGCCCAATTGGTGCCGCGTGACTGATTTGTTCCGGTGCCATGTAACGAGGCGTGCCGAAGGCATCGCGCTTAGAGTACTCACTCTCTTCATCGTCGAGTCGAGCGAAGCCAAAGTCCAGCAACTTCGCGCACGGTGCCCCGTCCAAATCAATGACTAAGACGTTATCTGGCTTGACATCTCGATGATAAACACCTTTGGCATGGGCCGCGGTGAGAGCGGCGAGCACATCATCTAGAACTCGGATAAAGTCCTCGAATGAACAGGTTTCACAGTATGTCGACAATGTCTGTCCCTGGACAAATTCCAGGCAGATATAGGGACCCTGATCAGCGTCGCCAAAATCAAACATTTTGACAATGTTTGGATGGCGAAGCCGCTTGAACGCCCTGGCCTCACGCATGAACCGACGTCTTATCCGGCCTTCACCCAAGTATCGGGGATGCAATAGCTTTATGGCGACTTCATGGCCAACAGTCCGGTCATAGGCGCGGTAGACCCTTGACACCCCCCCTTCGCCGAGCAGCTCATTCAGCTCAAATCGATTGGCGACAAGCTCCGGCAACGCTTTTCTCCTGAACCAAGCACTTAAAGCACACGAACATCCCTCGCCATGATGCCGGATCGACCAGCACTGTTAAAGAAAAACCCCGGTCCACTCGGGCACCGGGGTTTCATCTTACGGCCAGACTACCGTGTCATCAATCAGCACCGAGGTCGACCGCCGACGTGATGTACCTCAGGTCGGTGATGATGTCAGTGTATTGGCCCAATTTGACGTCAGCGGCCTCATAGGCAGCGCGCACCACTGGGTCATTAGGCGATTGCTCAAGCGCCTCTGCTGCAGGATTCCATACGGTCTCGACAAACGCATTGGCGCGGGTGAGTAGCTCATAACTAATGGACTTGCCATCCCGCGTCTGCGCCGCTTCTAGGACAGCCTTTGTATGAGGATGAACGAATGATACCACCGCCCAGCCATCCTGGTAGTTGCGGTCATCACCACTTCCCTTCTCTGTAATTACGATGTACTCATCGAAATCCAACTCTGAATCGAATGTAGACGTGTTGTAAATCGCCGCATAAGCCACCGCGTTAAAGACAATATTGTAGCCAAGTGGTGAATACATCTGCGGCATACCAGCCATTTCTTCAGGGGCTTGGTTAAACGCCTCCGCAGCCACAAGTGCCTTGGGTACAACGCCCTCATTCATCACATAGCTGCTGTACGCGCCTCCTTTGTCCTCGCCGAGCCAAGCGAACAATGCGCTCCGGAGCAAGTCCATGAGTTCATTTCTGAACACTCGATAATAACCAATAGAGAAAGCCCGCTGGTCACCGATATTGGAGACACGGAAGAAGTTGCTTCCTGTATTCATGAGATAAGTCAGCACATTCGCCTTGTCGTAGTATGAGCCGATGTAGTCTATGACCGGGAGATAATCGTCATTATAACGCAAAAGATCTGGACGTCCGGTTCCCACAGGCACGTTAATGGGGTCACAGTTCGCCTGAACCTCCCCGTTCGCCATTGCATAGGGCACGTATTGATTCCGCTCGCTATCCAAACAATGTGGACCAGATTTGGGTGTTCCGAGAACCTGATTGATGAAGTTGAGGCCGACCAGCGACGCTTGTTGCAGGTCATTCCGAATTCCAATATCCCACTGTTGGTAGAAGTAATAGAAACGGAAGAAGGTGGTCAGATACCAGCTCAACCGAGATTGTCTGCCAAAGTACGAGTTGATAAAGCCACTCTGGTTGCGACCCCGCCGATAACTCGTGAATACGTAATAGTTCCAGTAATTCTGGATCGCTGCGCGCACTGTGTCCGTAAAGCGAGCCCCTTCGTCCCAGACCTGACATCGGATATTTCCACGAAACACATCGAAGCAGTAGCCGTATGGCACACCGAGCGAATACCAGTATTCCGTGGCTGACCGATTCGGGTTTTCGAGCAGCTTCGCCGTATTGTCCATGAGCCCGAGGCGAAGGTCTCGAACCTGATCTTCGATGGCGACGTCAATCCGCTTCGAGATATTCTTATAATCACCGCCGACAAGCTCTGGAATTCCTTCAAAACCATTGGCGAAAACCTCAAAGCCGAAGGTCGAGCTCAAATTAACTGACGGGTCAAATTCCTCGACATGATGTCCATAGGCGAATTTGATAGCTGCATGGTCGTACTTACCCAGCCCCTTCGTGTCCGAGTTAAAACGACTGCCGTATTCCATAATCGTCGTATACTGATGCTCTCGCATGCGGCTCGTTCGCCATTCCTCTTCCGGCAGTTCATCTCGAAGCCGCCAGAACTCATCAGGATAGTTCAGCGCATCGTGTGACCCTTCAAAATTATGGGTCATACCGACCGTGTGTCCGATCTCATGCAAGGCAACCGCGCGAAAGATCTCTTCTCGCAACTGCTTGTAGACCGCCTCTGGATCCATCCCCCGCATGGCTAAGGCCTGACCAATAATCGAGTCATCCATAAAATCAGCCATATATGCGTTGTGGCCAGAGAAAAACTTGAATCGTTCCTCCTGGTACTTGTTGAAAGCAACAGGGTCCATTGCCATATTAAAGGCCGCTTCCTTGGCCTCGGAGGTTAGCTCATCATTTGCCTGAAGGCCGTAGAGAGGTTTGACGAGGGCCGCGTGCTGATTCGACGTCAAGCGTGCCCGCATCTCGGGGTCTTGTCTAATTGCCTCCAGACGATTTTTTGCTTCGTTCGCTGGCACCCTTGACGCCGCATACATTGGGTCGCCAGGCATTGGATTGCGCAAGCGTTCTGCCATCTGTCGCTTTAGCTCGCCAGGATTGATGCGGCCGTCTTCGAATCGATACGAGCCGTACATTTCTTCGACGGAAAAGTCACCGAAACGTCCGTTCAGTTCCTGAGCCATCTCCTCAGTCATTTCTATCGGCATATCCCCGAAGCTTGAACTTGACTCAAGCCAGTCCTGATAACTTGCCCCCGACACCAGAACATTCAGGTCCAGGTCATCGTTCATCGCACGCACAATATCGGCAGCAGCTCGTGCGTAGGTATCCACCGATGCCCCATACATATTGGCAGTGCCGGAATGGATTTGACCCGTCTCTTTGTCAACGGCCGATGGGCCGTAACCTAATGGGCCGGACGGCTGAGGCTCGTTAATCCAGTTCAACATATTGTACCGAATGTCTCCAAGTTGCTGCCAATCGAACTTATAGTCCAGGCCGAGCAGACGACTCGAGCTACGGAGAATAGCGCACAAGCGAGGCAGGCTCCCCCGCTGGACTGCCGCCGTGATAGCAGCCACACGACTCGCTCGTTCACCTTCGGTATCACCCACAACAGGCGCTAAGGCATCCATCAAAGCATCTGCCTTAGCCGAAATTGGAAGTGCATTTAAATAAGCACTTATGCCCGGCTTTGAACATGTGTTTCGGCGGATCTGAAACGCACCTTTTTTACCCAAGTTGTCGCCCGGTAAATAGGACCAATCTTGCCCCGGGAAATCAGCCTCAAGTTGAGCCCGGACGGTGGCTTCATCTCGTCCAGTCGCGGCGGTCATCGCACCAATGAAAGGCCCATCCCAGTCATTGGCCATTTGTCCCGCTACGTGCAGGAGGTCATCCGGAAAGTTAACGTTCAAGTAGTAAACGACCGGTTTCGCTTTGCGCTCGGCGAACGGTACTGAGACCTTCCGGCCAGCCGCGTCAAACACGGGTGTTCCATCAACATTCAATTGATATGGATTCGCCCAGATATTATGAATGGCAGCGGTAAATTCCCGATGCTCGTCATGGGCTCCGCCAACCCGTCGGTCGTAGCGGTACCGTTCTTGTCGGAAAAAACCAAATCGACCAGACTGATCATAGCTTACAGGTTCGCAGTCTTGCAGCGTGTAGTCACGACGCGCGTCAGTGCTCGAGTTCAAGAAATCAATGAGTTCTTGCGTGCAGTGAAAGTATTGTCCTTCCACAGGATTGTTTAAGGGCACACCAAGATACAGCCGCTTGAGCTTCCGCCCGTCAGCATCAGTGAGTTCGATCAGATCTCTGTATTCTCTCGGCTCATACTGCTGTGCGGGATCAATCTTTGAAAACGACAATCGGACACGTGCCTCAGCACTACCGCAATTAAAGTTGCCGTATGAGTAGTAGCAAGTGCTACCGCCATCACTCAAAATGACCTGCTGCGTAACCTGAATATAGTCCTCATCAAGTACGAGCATACCCGGGTCATCAAGCTCCGTTTCGCGGATATAATCGCTGGCCTCTGAGTAGGCCTTCATAAAGGAAATATCGACAGGCCCACTCATCGCATTCGAGTTCCAATCCACCCGCATGTAATCCCGCTCGTACCAGGGACGGTCAAAGGTGTTTTCGACTATCTGGTTGTCCTGCTCGCCCGTTGACGGGTTGTAATTGCGTCGGATGTCAAAGTGAGAGAGGATCGGAAACACGGCGACCGGATCCCCTCTGTAATTACTGCCCGCCTGAGTTGTATCTTCGTCTAAACCGGGGACTGCTTCATGGGTTCGATAGCCGGTCAGGAAATCGTGAGTGATCACCCATTCAAGCTTCTCGAGCGCCCCTTCTAAACCAACGAATCCAATGGCGATCTCCGGCGAGACATCGACGACTGTCTGCTTGTAAAGCCACTGTCCATTAAACATAGCTTTCGCCACGTAATGCGGCTGAACCAGATTAATGTCTTCATTGGGTTCTGCACAGCCGATGAAGGACGCCATCAAACCAATAATGAATAGCCTGGTCCAATTCATAGTAATGCCGCTCCTCTGAGTCTTCTCACCGAAAATGTAGGTCTTTGTAGTCATCATTTAACAAGCCCCCTTATCGTCGGTTTGCCAGGTCGAAATCCGACCGCAGCTGCCGCATGTAATCGAGCATTTCAACAAATTCTTGCAGTTGCCTATCGATGCGCTCAAAAATCCGTTCGAAGTTTTCATTCGTTGGGTCAGCTTCATATGCTTGTCGCGCCGGTTCCCACTCTGCTGTGACATAATCAGCGGCAAGTGTAGCCAACTCATGAGCAATGGACCGCCCATCTTGCGTCTGCGTCGCCGCATACGTCTGCCCCGTCATCGGGTGCACGAATACGGCCATATCGGTTCCGCCTTCTACAACCCTGTCGTCACCAGAGCCCAACTCGAGAACCGTAATATACTCGATGAAGTCGGTCACTTGGTCGTAAGGGCTGCTGTTTGTAATGGCGTTGTAGATTAAGCTGCGCGTCGCAATATTATAGGGAATCTGTGTGTAAAGCTTTGGTGCTGCCGCCGTCGATGCTCTACTGGAGGTTGCAAAGCGGGCCGGGTCAACCAACAATTGAGGGGACAATGCACCATCAACGACCAGACTGCCAAAAACTGTATCCTGGACAAAACTTGGGTTCCCATCGATGTATGTCCAATTCATCATGGTTGACATCACCATGTCGCGGGTCAACTTCAGCATCTCCTCCCGGAAAACTCGGTAGTAGTTGATGTTGAATGCCCGAGAATCACTGTCGTCGCGAATCCGAAAAAAGCGGGTCCCGTTGATAAAAAGTGCCTGCATCATGGTCTGTTTATCGAAGAAAGATCCGATAGAATTCCAACGAAAGATATGCTCGTCTGAGAATTGAAAGTAGAGGTCTCGACCGGCTCCCAAACCAACATTAATCGAATTGCAGTCTAGTTGTGTTTGGCGATTAAAAACGTCAGCAGGCAAATACAACTCGTTTGTGTATTGGCAGTACCGACCAGGCTCCGGTGTCCCGAGGACTTGATTGATGAAGTTGAGTCCAAGCATTGCGGCTTGGAGCAGGTCATCCCTCAGGTCAACTGGATAAGCGTCGTAGAAGTAGTAGAACTGCCATGGATACATCAAATAGTCCATCACACGAGATTGGCTTGAGGTGAACGAACGGATGAATGAGTTCTCGTTTCGACCTCGCCGAAAACTGTTGAACAAGTAGTAATTCCAATATCGTTGAATCGCTGCTTGAACAGCTTCGGTCTGAGTCGCCCCCTCGTCCCAGGTCTTGCAATTCAAGTCACCGTTGAATTGGTCTGTACAAAAAGCGTAAGGAACAGTTCGCTCGATATAAAATTCTGATGTTGGTCGAGCTCGATTCTCAACGAGCAGGCGAGCGTTTTCCAAGACGCCGAGACGCTTCTCCTCCATGACATCTGCGGCTTTCCTATTTCGTCGCTTGGTGAAATTCTCCGATGCGCCGCCAAGCATTTCCGGAAGCCTTGTATAGCTTGCCAAGTCCATTTCGAGGTCGAGTCGACCTGGTACAGGCACCGAGTCGTCAAAGACTTCAATCTGCCCACCATACAGGTACTTGATGGCAGCATAGTCATACTTTCCGAGACCCTTCATATCAGAATTGAACCGGCTACCGTAATCCATGATTGAGGTATAGCGGTATTCGGGAAGACGAGCTTGATTCCATTCTTCTTCAGGAAACTGCTCCCGAATTTGCCAAAAGTCATCTTGGTAATTCAGTGCATCCGTACTCGCCTCGAAATTGTGGCGGAGTCCAACCGTATGTCCGATCTCATGGAGCATGACTGCCTCGAAGATTTCCCGCCTCAATCGCTGATAAACTTCTTCTGCCGGAAGTCCACGGAGTTCGAGGGCCATACCGATGACGGAATCGTCGATAAAGTCTCCCAAGTACACGTTACGCTCGGAAAAGAACTTCTGGTGCTCGTGCATTTCCTCGTGATGCCGGTGAGGATTAATCGCCAAGTCTAGAGCGGCTTCTTCCATCTCCGCCGGCACGTCCTCGCCCGGCACCCAATTAAAAAGTGGTGCGACGAGCTTTAGGTTTGCATGGGTGAGGAGCGGAGCGCGTGACTTTGTGTTCTGGGCCAACTCCCCAAATCGACTCTGCGCGTAGCCTTCCGGTACATTCAATGCGGCTTGAATTGGGTCCGTTGCAGACGTATTGCGAAGTCGGTCTCGCATGTGACGAAACACCGCCGCTTTGTCCATCGAGCCGTCGCCGTTTCGGAACGACCGGTAGCCATCCATATTATCACTGCCGATACGCCTCGATATTTCAGCCTGCATTTCATCTGACGGCATGGCTGGCTGATCCGCTACACTCGTGCCGCTATTTATCCACTGCATGTAGGAGTGTCCATCCAGCAGTTCGTGCACGTCGAGGTCTCCATTTAGCGTCCGGACGACGTCCGCGGCACTGCGGGCATAGCTGTCTAGCGCAGCGCCATAAACGTGGGCATTACCCGAAATAATCCTCCCGCTTTCAATATCGGCGGAGGACGGTCCATACCCGAGGGGTCCGTTGGGCTGTGCTTCGTTGACCCACCAAATGTAGCTATACCGAAGGTCACCCATCTGCTGCCACTCGAAGATCTCAACCGTCTCTGACCGTGACTTTTCTTTGGAGAAGTAGTTGAGGGCTGAACAAACACGCTCAATATTACCCGGCAGTAATTCCCCGCCAGCGGCCTCAAGAGACACCAGGCTCATGCTAGGATTTCGCGTCAGATATGCTTCGACACCACGAGCCGAACAATTGTTTTCGCGGACCTGGAAAAGGGCTCCAGCTTTGTTTGTATCCGCAGCCAAAAACAGTGCATTGGGATCAGTATCTGCCGCCAGCTGACCAGCTATTTCTTCGGCCGACCGGCCCGTCGCCGCCATAGCCATTTCCATGAATGCATTATTCCAATCATCCCCGATCTTTGCAGCCGTATCCTTGAGGTTATCGGGAAAATTGGGATTGAGGTAATAGACCACGGGGCGCAATTCTCGTTCGGTGAGTGGAATTCGGTTTCCAGCACCATCGACGGTCTTTTTCCAAACTTGGTGATGATTAGCGTAAAACTCTTCGAGGGCGTCGTTACCACCGCCGACTCGCCGGTCGTATCCGTACCGCTGACTTCGGAAATAACCGAAACGGCTAAAGTCATTCCATGAGAGCGGCTTGCAATCTTCGATTGTGATTTCGGGTGACAGAGCGGATATTACATCCTCGGTGCACGCAACATCGATCATTTGACCGTCGTCGCCAGCGGTTACTGTCACGTAATTTATGGGCTCTCCGCCATCGTCGTTGAGAACGGTTCTGTCATCGTATTTACGCGCTTCGAATTGCCTGACCTCTTCAGGGTCAATCCGCGAAAAGGCATTACGGATTTTGACCTCGACTGGACCACAGTTGTCAAACCCGCCGAACATGCCCCAACCGAATGAGTTGAAACAAGAATAGCCACCATCGTTGACGATGTAATAGTTGGTGAAAAAGATGCGGTCGTCGTCGAGCTGAAGCCGGTCAGGATTGTAAGGCTCAGTATCCCGCGGATGATAAGCGTGCGTCTTTCCCAGTCCGGCGATGGAGAAATACCCCCCGATGTCCACAGGGCCAGACAAGGTATTCGAGGTCCAATCAACCCGCATGTATTCGCGCTCAAACCACGGTTTTAAAGACGCATTTTCTACAAGCACGTTCGACTGCTGCCCTGAATTTCTATCGAAATCGCGGATGATGTCGAAATGGGAGATAATGCTGTAAACAGCGACTGGGTCACCCTTGAACTCGGCACCAGGAAGCGTCTCATCGTCATCGATTCCACGAACTGCAGCGTGAATGCGATAGGCTATCAGTTGGCTCTCCCGAACTTCCCACCGGATCTTCTCCAAACTGTTTTCTATCCCCGTGAACAGGTATAGGTAGTTAGGTGGTCGGTCGACCACCGTTTGGCGAAAGTACCACTCACCTTCCAGATTAGATTTCTTCACGTAGTGCGGTTGGATCCGATCGACATCCCCGACTTCTTCTCCACAGCCAAAGCCCATCACAAGCATGGCGGCACTCATCGCAAGTATCCAGTTGGCTTTCCTTACCGTTTGCATTCTTTGCTCCTGGCAATTTATCATTCGACTCACTCTCCACATACCAAACCCCCGAGGGTATTCGGCAGTTTTCTTACAATCCATGGCGGTTCAACGAGTATTGCAAAATTTGATCCAAATTGCACCCAACAACGGCGGGATTACGCTCAACGCAGCAAAAAGACAGAAAAGCACTGATAATCAGAAGCTTAGGACCGATACGGCCGGTGGGAACACCCCGAAACAACCCGGATCTTAGTGTTCAAAAACTAACGGTGAGGATATTCTCTGGATGGTTCTCGAATAGACGGACGCGGTCAGGCGACGAACTGCACGTCGACGATTTCATATTCTTTCGTCCCACCCGGTGTGCGCACTTTCACACTGTCATCCAAATTCTTGCCGATCAACGCCCGGGCGACCGGCGAGGTAATGGAGATCCGGCCCCGCTTAACGTCTGCTTCCGCTTCTCCTACGATCATGACAGTTTGTTCCTCGTCGCTGTCGACATCCAGCAAGGTCACCGTTGCTCCGAAGACAATCCGCTCACCTGTCAAGCGGCCAACGTCGATGACATCCGCGCGAGCAACCTTATCTTCGAGCGAACGAATTGTGGCCTCAAGCATCCCCTGGCGTTCTTTTGCGGCATCATAATCAGCATTTTCGCGCAGATCACCATGACTCCTGGCAATCTCAATTTCACGAGCGACGTCACGTCTCTCAGTCGTTTTTAAACGCTTGAGCTCTTCCTTCATTCGTTCAAAGCCAGTCCGCGTTACGGGCATGCGGTCATCCATAATTCACCTTACCTCTTCACTAAATGGATGCGTGATAGTCCTGTAGAGCATTCACAGTCGGCCGCCCACTGGCGAAACGCTCAATGGCAGCCACGGCCGCGCGAGCTCCGACCAAGGTCGTGTAGTACGGTATGCCAGTCAGTAATGCTGCTCTCCGCAACCCCTGGGAGCTTGGAATGCGACCCGCCTGCCGGGTTGTACAAAATACGATATCAATCTCTTTTCGCTGAATTGATGCGACCGTATCGTGACCACCTTCGTTCTGCTTATTGATGATGTCGATGGAGACACCTTGCTGCCTCAGAAAGTCTGCCGTGCCGCGTGTCCCTACGAGCTTAAAACCAATCGCCGACATGCGCCGCGCGACCGTCAAAAAACCCGATTTGTCGGCATCATCGACCGACAGCAGTACCGTACCTTCCTTGGGTAAGTTACAACTCGCAGACCATTGACTTTTGAGAAACGCCGTCGCGAAGTCAGGGCCAATGCCCATCACTTCGCCGGTCGACTTCATCTCAGGCCCCAGAATGGTATCGACTCCATTGAATTTTACGAACGGAAACACGGCTTCCTTGACCGAGATATGCTTCGGTTTTATCTCTTCCGTAAAGCCAAGCTCGTCGAGCGTTTTACCTGCCATAACCCGCGCGGCGAGCTGAGCGAGCGGCACGCCGATCGCTTTACTGACAAATGGCACTGTGCGGCTCGCACGAGGATTGACTTCCAAAACGTAGATTTCCTCGGCGACATCGGTTCCGAATCGAACTGCGAATTGAACATTCATCAGACCGACAACCTGGAGTTCTAACGCCATTGCTTTTGTTTGGCGGCGAACTTCATCGACCAAACTCGTTGGCACGCTGTAAACCGGTAAGCTGCACGCCGAATCACCGCTATGAATTCCGGCCTCTTCTACATGTTCCATCACACCGCCGATGACAACGGTCGAGCCGTCCGAGACACAATCGACGTCCAATTCGACAGCCCCTTGAAGAAACTGATCGATGAGGACAGGGTGATCCGGGCTCACCTGGACGGCCTCATTCATGTAGGTTCTCAGGGCGGCCTCGTGACCGACGACCTCCATTGCGCGTCCACCGAGCACGTAGCTGGGCCGAACGACAACAGGATATCCGATGCGCTCGGCCACCGCGACCGCCTCAGACTCACTGCGCGCCACACCATTGCTTGGTTGCAGCAGCCCGAGACCGTCGATCACAGCCTGGAATCGCTCGCGGTCTTCAGCACGATCGATGGCATCGGATGACGTTCCGAGGATAGGCACGCCGGCAGCCTCCAAGGCCTTTGCGAGTTTAAGCGGCGTCTGCCCTCCAAACTGAACAATGACACCGTATGGATTTTCCTTATCGACAATTTCGAGGACATCCTCAAAAGTCAGAGGCTCGAAATACAACCGATCGCTCGTATCATAATCTGTACTCACCGTTTCAGGATTGCAGTTGACCATAATGGTCTCGAATCCATCTTTTTCGAGCCCCTTAACAGCATGGACACAGCAATAGTCGAACTCGATCCCTTGACCGATTCGGTTTGGCCCGCCTCCAAGAATAATCACCTTTCGCTCATTCGTTGGGGCAGCCTCATCTTCCGTCTCGTACGTGGAGTAAAGATAGGGTGTAAAGGCCTCAAATTCAGCAGCACATGTGTCGACGCGCTTGTATACAGGCCTCACATCCAGTGCCCAGCGTTTGCCCCTAAATTGGGTCTCAGTACAGCCGAGTAGGGTCGCGAGGCGACGGTCTGAGAATCCCATCCTCTTCGCAGCCCGAATGAGAGGTTCGGAGACCGTTTCGAGCTCATACTCTGACAGTTCATTTTCGGCATCGACAATCTGCCGCAAACACGTCAGAAACCAAGGGTCGATCGCTGTCAGCTCATAGAGTCGGTCATCACTAAACCCTGCTCTCATGGCATCGGCGACGAACCAAAGCCGACGAGGATGCGCGATGCTTAACATTTTTGTCAACGCGACTTCGTCACCATGATGCGCCGTTGGGTCTAATCCATAGGTGTCCGTTTCTGTACTGCGAAGTGCTTTTTGCAGGCTTTCCGTCATCGTTCGCCCAATCGACATTGCTTCGCCGACGGACTTCATTTGAGTGCCGAGCACCGGTTCGGTCGCAGGGAACTTTTCAAAAGTAAAGCGGGGCACTTTGGTCACGACATAGTCGATGGTCGGCTCGAAACTAGCGGGCGTTGTGCGAGTGATATCGTTGGTGATTTCGTCCAGTGTATACCCGACAGCCAACAGGGCCGCGATCTTCGCGATCGGATACCCCGTTGCCTTGCTGGCAAGTGCCGACGAGCGGCTTACACGAGGGTTCATTTCGATGATCACAACCCGTCCGGTTTTAGGACAGACGCCGAACTGCACATTGCTTCCACCCGTATCGACACCAATCTCCCGGATACAGGCGAGAGCTGCATCCCGCAGATACTGATACTCTCGGTCGGTCAAGGTTTGCGCCGGAGCCACAGTGATCGAGTCGCCTGTGTGCACACCCATCGGGTCGATGTTTTCAATGCTGCAAATGACGACAACGTTGTCGTTGCGATCCCGCATCACTTCGAGTTCGTATTCTTTCCAGCCAAGGATTGATTCATCGACCAGCACTTCACTCGCGGGTGATGCATGTAAGGCCCGTTCGGCCATTTCGTCTACCTGGTCTTCAGTCCAAGCTATGCTGCCACCAGAACCGCCCATCGTGTAACTCGGACGTAAGATCAGCGGATAACCAAACTGCTCACCGAACGCCCTGATCTCAGCGACTGTGCGCCCGATTCCGCTGCGCGGCATGTCTAAGCCAATTTTATCCATGGCGACCTTGAAGGCATCGCGATCTTCCGCCTTTCGGATCGCGCCAACGCTGGCACCGATTAATTCTACATTGTATGCCGCTAAAGTGCCTGCTTCCGATAGGGCCAATGCCGCATTGAGAGCGGTCTGACCACCCAAGGTCGGCAGCAACGCATCGGGCTTTTCAATACTGATAATTCGCTCGATATCCTGTGGCGTGATCGGCTCGATATAAACGCGATCCGCGGTTTCGGGATCCGTCATAATCGTCGCTGGGTTTGAGTTGACAAGCACCACTTCGAAACCATGCTGACGCAGTGCCTTGCAGGCTTGCGTACCCGAGTAGTCAAACTCGCATGCTTGACCGATAACGATTGGGCCAGACCCAATGATCAGTATGCGTTTAATGTCGTCTCTCTTTGGCATGGCGCGATATCCTATATGTCGTCTGCACGGAGTGCAACTGGACAATTTACAAATCTAGATGGACAGTCGTGATGTCCCACAGGTCTTTGATACAATTCTCTGATTGCGACCAACTAAACCGCTCCGCGTGTTCGCGCACGCGCTCGACTTTGTCAAGCCGCTCGTTCGGATTACCGAGGAAAGATGACAGTTGTACAGCCAAATCAGCTGGGTCATCCCGTTGGTAATAAGCGCCAGCTCCGCCTGCCAGCGCTCGCATGGACGATGTGTCGGGGATGAGTAGCGGACGCCGTAGAGCGAGGCCCCAATAAACCCCTTCAGGTGACCATCCGCCGGCCAAGAGTGACCGGCCTACCCTGGGTGCGACTACCATGATTTGAATCGATTGCAGACGCACTAAGCTGTCTTCATCGAGAGGAATAAACTCGATCCGCGAAACAACATCCGGATCAAACTCGCGCAGCAATGACCCATGTGAAACCAGGCGGCGGTCGAAAAACACACACAGCCTCCATGCACACTTCAGACGCATGACGGCCGCCGCTAAAACGCTCAAGTCCATATCACCGGGATCGGTGACCATCGTACCGATGACTGGCAGTTCTGGGGCTAAGGTAGGTGCGATATTTGTCGGAAGGCCGTCGTTGACGGTCCAAATATTATCGGTCAGCACCCCTCGGTTAACCAGCGTGGCAGCTTCAACGGTTGTCTTTGCAATGACAGCATTTGCCCGGGTCAAGACCCGGTTTTCGCTGTCTACCAAATCTACCATTTGACTGGCCCTGAGATCAGGTTCGTTGTCGCGAAGGCGCTGCGCTGGCGTTGCACCCGGCTCGACAATCACAGGGACTCGGCCCCGCCCCCCGAGGAGAGCGGCCAGTGCCGATTCCAAACCAAGACAGTGCACGAATGAGAGCGACTGCTCACTCACAAATTTGCGCACAAAGTCGGACACCGCCAACGATACGTCGCCTTTTGATGCGCCCTTGACGATTTTAACGGGGTGGATCCGGAGCCCCGTAATCAAGGGGGGCGGCTGGTCTTCACACGGGACAACCAAGTGCCCCCCGCGAGCCGCCAGCCACGATAGGCGGTGTCGTGCTTTTTCAGCCGTGTGGGTCCAGTCCCAACAAGACGCCTCGAAGACCAGACACGGAATCACAATCCTTTGCCCTGTGCCATTCGCAGTGCCTCAGCAGCATTGTACGACGAGCGAACAAAGGGACCTGCAAACACGTGGTCAAAGCCCAGGGAAAGACCAAAATCGACAAGCTCCTGATAGGCGTTTTCTGGCAGATAGTGTGCGACCGGCACATGCTTTATCGAAGGTCGGAGATATTGCCCTATCGTCGCGATATTCACGCCGGCCTGGCGCATATCGGTCATGAGCTCAAAAATTTCGCTTCGAGTCTCGCCGAGACCAACCATGAAACCACTTTTGACGGCCAAGTTTGGAAAACGAGTCGCGACGTGATTTAAGACCAGTAACGACTGCTCATACTTTGCCCTGGGTCGGATTCGCCGGTACAGACGTTTGATGGTCTCCATATTGTGGTTGAAAACCGCCAGCGGGGCTGACGCAATGGTTTCCACGGCGGCTAAATCACCGCAAAAATCAGGCGTGAGTACTTCAATGTCGGCACTGGGCAATCGCGTTGATACGGCCTCAACGGTCCGCTTGAAATGCAACGCACCACCATCTGGCAAGTCATCTCGGTTTACGCTGGTGATCACAACATGTTTCAATCCCAGTTCAGCTGCACTGTTGGCAACTCGTTCGGGTTCACCTGGGTCGAGTGCTTTCGGAACAGCGGTCCCAACCGCGCAAAACCCACATGCTCGGGTACAGTCGGCCCCCATGATCATGTAGGTCGCGGTACGATGACTGAAACATTCTGCTAAATTGGGACAGCGAGCCTCTTCACAGACGGTCACAAGCGCGCTGTCTCGGAGCATGCTTTTTACTGCACGAACAGCATCGCCCTTACCAAGCTGCTTGCGCAGAAATTCCGGCAAGCGCAGGGCGTGTCTATTACGACCGAAACGGTCGCCTTCTGGGTGGCCCTGAATAACGGGTAACTGATCACCGCTCAACTGCTTTTACCTTCACGCAAATGCTTGCGCTTCACATATGCGAAAATCGTGTCCTTGACAACCCTTGTATCTATCTCTAGTATGCCGCGACTTTGGTGGTCTATCCATTGTGGTTCACCATAAACACCAGATAATATGAAGCGAGGCCCGAGTTGAGCCAGAACGAAATTGTACTACGTCCGCTAGAAATCACCGTCGAGGGTGATAACGTAGAGCGTGCTATCAAAGCCCTCAAGCGCAAAGTTGCACACGAGGGAATTTATAAAGAACTCAAGCGACGCCGCTACTACGAGAAGCCATCGGTGAAACGCAAGCGAAAGCAGCGCGAGGCCGAACGACGCCGTCGAAAAGAACGCAGACGAGCGATTCGGGCCCGCGCACGCCGGAGCTAAAGAGACATGGTTCGCGGATACGATGCCGTGAAGGTATTTTCAGCGACAAAAGCAAACGAACGGGTCGACTTGGGCCCTAGAATGACGGCCTGGCTTGACGACAATTCTGTTGAGGTTGTCGACACGGTCGTCAAACAGTCCAGCGACAACCAGTTCCACTGCCTGTCTATCATCGTTTTCTACAAACGCACGTAATCAGCTTCCTCCCATACAATCACATGCATCGCAGCTGGAGCGACAGTTGTCGACGTAGTGTGTCTGGACTGAACACTCATCACTTTGGCGGGTGTTCCCTGCCGGATATGCGGCAAATTCAAAGGCCAATTGACAATCAGCCGTGCCGGCGCAGGATTCCTCGTATCGAAGACAGGAGTTCGTGCGACCGAAAAACCCACCGCTGCAGCGATCTAATGTGAGCACAAAGGCTTGTGGGTCACTGCAGATTTCATCAACCCGCCCAAGACAAGATAACGGACTGGCAGGGATCGAAAATTCTGTTCGGCAATATCCTGTCCCATACGAACGACGACTCACAGCACGGCCTCGGAGCCGCAGTTCTATGGTGCCATCGGCCGTTTCACAAACAGCACCGGTCATACTCATCGGCTCGGAGGATTGCCCGTCAGAGTCTGCAGGGTATTGAGTCCAATTGATATAATTGCCCGTTTGCCGCACTTCAACCGAGCTCGTCGAGGATGCCAGCTCAGCCAGCGATAGGGCACAGTTTGTATCGATAAGCTCGGTGGTCAACGCGTAGCGCGACTGTAGAAGATAGACGGGCTCCCCTTCGAGAAGACGGTTATCAGACTCGCCCGCACCGCATCCCACAGCCAAGACAAGCGGCAGGCAAAGAAAAATGTAAAGATGCGAGACTGACATATCCTCATCCACCAAAAACAGAAGCCAGAAAACTCGGTCGAGCCTGCACGATAATTCACCGGAACGCTACAATTCTCGACAGGGTCATAAGCCAAAAAAACTTGCCAAACCCAATCCTGATCTGGAAATGGTTATGATGTGAGAAGGAATTGATGGACTGTTATGTTCGCGCGCATTAAAAAAATGTTATCCAAGCGGGCTCACGCAGACGCCACTGCTCATGAGCCCCATGCGCCCCCACCCATACAGGATGAGAACCTGTTGTATCTGAGCGACCTTCACTTGGGTGAAGCCTGCAAGAACGTCTCTCGAATCGACTACCTGAAACTCGGAACCAGCCTCGACCACCATATTACCTCATTTCTCGCATATTACACGCTACATAGACTGGAAGAGCGACCCTGGCGACTGGTTCTCGGGGGTGATCTTCTTGACTTCTTGCAAGTCACGATGACGCCAGAAGGCGCAGACCAAGAGCAGAATCAATATGGGTTGAGCAACAGCGAGGTCCACTCGGTTTGGAAGCTCGAGAAACTCATGGAGAGACATCGTGCTGTTTTTGTTCATCTGGCTGATTTCGTTGCCAGTGGCAACCGCTTGGAGATTCTGCAAGGCAATCACGACGTTGAGTTATTTTGGCCCGGTGTGCGAACTCGCTTTGTAGAAGTTCTTGAATCGATCTACTTCGGTGATGAAGCCGGGATTCAAGTCCAGAGAGAGAATTTTAGGGCGTCCATCAACTTTCACCCATGGTTTTTATATCTCCCCAATTTTGCCTACATGGAGCATGGCCACCGATTCGATGAGTTTTGCAACACGTCTCCCCAGCTCTGCCCGCTGCGTCCAAAAAGAGAGGAGTTAATCGTCCAACCCCTGAGTGCCATCGCAATCCAGTATTTTGCCAACTTAGAGGCGGGCTTTGCGACTCATGATAAAGAACATTGGGGGCTGGCCGATTACATTCGATACTTTCGCGGTGGGGGTGTGCGCCGGGCGTGTCAATTGATAGGTCGCGATTGTGGGTTAGCCTATCACAGCTTGAAATATCATCGCATCAGTGGTCGCTACGAAAGCGCGAAAGCCAACACCGTCCATCAAGAACAACTTCAAGCGATGGCCGATGCGTATGGTCTTCAGGTCACACGTCTCGAAGCACTCGATGCGTTAACGGCAACGAGCATTATGTCAAGCTTCGTTCACGTCGCAGCGAACGTCTGCTTGGGTGAAGTTCTGGCTTTGTTCGTTACGGGCGTAACGGCCTTGAGCTGCCTGCTCTTGGGAGCAGAGCCCGCCGTCACTTTGCTCACCGCCACGCTGACCGCCACCGCCAGCTTCGGGACCGCCTTGCTCTTGCGCCGTACCTACGACCGAAATATCCGAGCCAAGCTCAAACGAGCCGCCCAACGAATCAATTCGCTGATGGATGTTCCGATCGTCATCTTTGGACATAGCCATGCGCCCAGACTTGAGAGGCTCGAAAGCAGCCACCGTCATTTTTACGCGAATTCCGGTAGTTTTCTGCGACCCCATGGCCCCGTCCATGACAGCGAGTCCCCCTGTAATTGCAGGCATACCTTCATCATCGTCGAGAAGCCGCAAAAGTATCAGTTCCCGCGTCCACGACTGATGACCTGGTGCCAAGTCAACCAAGAAAGCATTGAACTTCCGTTAACAGGCACCTAGAGCTCCGAATCGGTCCCACCTGGTTCGGTGTTTCCGCCTCTCTTTTTCCCGCTGATATGCCGACTCTCGGTCACGGCTTCGAACCCCGTCAATGTTCGTGGATAAGGGTCGTCCACCCCAACCAGCCGGGTGTAACTCTGACGCTCACTCGTCGGAGTCGGATCGGCGTCAAAGATCACACCCGCCTGAAGCCGTGCCGCATCTTCCCGTTCGGCGGAGAAAACCTCGCACAAAAGCTTAGAAATGCTTGACGCATCGACTAAAACACCCGCTCGCGCGGACCACGCAAGCAAGGCATCACTAAAGTCTGCTGCACTGTCAAACCGATCATCCCGGTCTTTGGCCAGCGCGCGGTAGAGCAGCGTATCGAACGCGCCATCAATCTCATCGCAAAGATAACTTGGTGGTGTCGGTGCACGCTCTCGAACCGCATCTATGAGTCGGTCGTCATCCTTTTCGTCGAAAGGTAATTGGCCGGTTATGCATCGATAAAGAACGACACCTGCGGCAAACACATCCGACCGTCCATCGAGAGTGGACGACCGGGTCTGCTCTGGGCTCATATATTTTATCTTGCCCTTGATAAAGCCCGCTTGAGTACGGCTGCGACTCAATCGGTCTTTTGCGATGCCGAAATCGACCAATTTTACGGCCCCGTCGTATCCCAGTAATATATTGGACGGCGTGAAATCCCTATGAATCACATCGAGGGGTCGACCGTCTCCATCTTTCTGGCAATGGGCCGCATGCAAGCCCAACAGGGCATGGGCCACAATGTAAATCGCATCGCCCACCGACAGTGTCATCCCTCGATCATTCAGCCGTTTTAAAAGAGCCCTTAGGTCTTGTCCGTCAATAAATTCCATGACGAGAAAGTACTGATTATCGTAGAGGCCAAACTCAAAAACACGCGCGATATTCGGATGATCAAACAAGCGGGTAATGCGCGCTTCATCCGTGAGCATGACGATGAATTCGTCGTCGGAATTATAAACGGGTAACAGACGTTTAATGGCAACGTCTTGGTCTCCTTCGAGTGACCAAACCCGAGCCCGATAAATTTCAGCCATGCCACCGGATGCAATCCGGTAGAGTAACGAGTAGGGGCCGAGCTGTTGTACACGTCTCACGCGTTAGCCTTACTGTGCTTTGGCCTCGGTTGCAATCACCCAGTGCGGATGATATTTCAATCCCATGGCAATCAACTGAGTATAGGATGACCGATATGATAACCCAGTCCAAGATACGATGGCAGAGCCTGCCAATCACCGTTGCCCTGATGTTCAGCGCAGCATGTAACTCAGGCACGAAAGCGGCACCGGCCCAAACGACCACGGCTAAAACAGCGACCGGCCCGGCCGCCCAGCCTACCAACGTCAAGAAGGCAAACGAACCGAAAACCAAATCCACAGCTGTTGTAGCCAAGTCTGCTAAAACAACATTCGCCGAGTCTCCCTTCAAAATCCAGTATACGCAAACAGCTGCGTCGAAAGGTGAAGCCAGCAAAACAGCCGTCACTGTGATTCCATTAGATGGCTATAAGATGAATAAGGACTTCCCTAATTCACTGACGTTAAACCCAGCCGCGGAGGCGAAGATTACGAAAACCAAATTTTCTCCCGCAGATGCACAGCTGACAGAACAGGCACTTACGTTTGGCATCGACTTCACACCCGCGTCTTCAGGCCCGACCCAATTCAGTGGCACGGCGAACTTTAGTGTCTGTAACGAAAGTACGTGTAAGCTTTTCCGTGGCGAGAAACTCGCATGGACCGTCCCGACCAAATAGGGGTTCAGGCCCACCCACCAGCCTAGAAAGGAAAGCGCGTGAGCGAAGTTGACACCAACGCACCTGAGCCGGTTGAAGCCGACGGTGAAGAAAGCACGACAGCTGAGAGTGATACAAAAGACACCCCCCAGCCATCATCTGACGTTCTTAACGCGCAAATTGTCGCCTTTCGTGAGCAGTTTGATAGCAAAAGAAATCTGCTTTCGTTCGGTGAATATTTAAAAATATTCGAAGAGCAGGCTGAAAACCAAGTGCGCGACAGCGCACGCTACATCCGCGATTGTTTTGTGCATTATGGCGTCGCTGAGGTCCACAGACCCTATGGAACCTACAATCGATACTTGCTCTTCGACTGCCCATTCGATGAAGGGCGAGACCCACTCATAGGCCAGGAAGCTGTTCAAGAAGCGGTTTACGGCTACTTGAACGATTTTGCCGTACATGGCCGGGTGAACCGAATGATCCTCCTTGCAGGACCGAATGGGAGTGCTAAGAGCCGTTTTATCAGTTGTCTGATGCGCGGCCTTGAACACTACAGCCACGAACCTGAGGGTGCCATGTATACCTTCAGCTGGGTTTTCCCTACAGAATCCATGGGCCGCGGCAACATTGGTTTTTCCGGCAGCACCGACCTGACAACACTCGACAGCTATGCGCATCTACCGGACGGTCAGATCGATGCACGCCTCATCAATGAAACGCGCGACCATCCACTCCTTCTCTTGCCGAAAGCCCAACGCTTAGCCCTGGTCGCTGAGTACCTCGGCCCAGACTACCCGCTCCCCCATAGCATCGCTGAGGGAGAGCTCAACCCGAAGGCGAAACAAATTTTTGATGCTCTGTTGAAAGCGTATCGAGGGGACTTGTCTGAAGTGCTCAAGCACGTTCAAGTCGAACGGCTCACCATCAGCCCCAGATACAGACGTTCAGCAGTGACCATCGACCCGCAGATGCGAGCAGACGCTGGCATCCGACAGGTGACTGCCGATCGCAGCTTAGGCTCGCTCCCGGCGTCGCTGCAAAATCTAACACTGTACGAACCCATGGGCGACCTGGTCGATGCCAATCGCGGTCTTCTGGAATTCAATGATCTGCTCAAGAGGCCGGTTGAAGCTTTTAAGTACATCCTGTCGACCTGTGAAACCGGTGCGGTTCGTCTGGACACGATGACGCTACATCTGGACGCTGTGTTCATCGGGAGCTGCAATGCAGACCATCTGACAGCATTCAAACAAATCCCGGATTTTGCGAGTTTCAAGGCTCGGATCGAACTTGTTCAGGTGCCGTACTTGCTTGACTACCCAAGGGAAAGTCAAATCTATTGGGATCTCCTGAGAACACTCTCGAGTGCTCTCGAAATCGGACCGCACGTGCCAGACGTTCTCGCCCTCTGGGCTGTTCTCTGCCGGCTCGAAAAGCCAATTGTCTACAGGGAACAAGAAAAAGAACACCAAGACGTACTTAAAAAGTTGAGCCCGGTCGAGAAAGCAAACATGTATGCGTTTGCTGCTCTGCCAAGTGGCATTTCGCGAGAAACCGCATATCAAATGGCATCGAGCATCCCTGAGATATACGAGGAACACACGACTGCGGAGGCCTACGAAGGGCGCTTTGGGCCAAGCCCGCGGGTCTTGAAGAGTCTTTTGCTCAACGCAGCCCGACTTTCAGAGGGGGTATTGACCGGGATTACCGTTCTCGGGGCATTGCGAGAGCTTTGCGAACAAAAGGCCGTCTATCCGTTCCTGCAACTGGACAGCGAAGGCGAATATCACAATCCAATTCGCTCGGTCGGGATTGTACGCAGTTGGTATTTGGCGACCGTTGAAGATGAACTTCACCAAGCCATGGGCCTCGTAGATAAATCGGCCACCAATGAATTGCTTCATTCATACATTGACCATGTCGTGCATTTCATCAGGAAGGAACGTCGAGTGAATCCACTGACCGGCAATTCGGAACCGGCCGATGAAGCACTTATGTCAAGCGTTGAAGACAAGATCGGCGTGCCACGGAAAGACGCTCATGGGTATCGAGAATCATTGGTCCATCGAGTCGCAGCATGGCGGATGGAGAACCCGGAAGACGACTTGGTACACGAGGATTTATTCGTGGATATCACGACGGCACTCAACGATTCATTCTATCAGGAAAAAAGTGAGCTTGCCGACCGGATCAAACAAACGCTTTTGGAATATCTCTCCGATGAGGAACCCAAACTGGATGCGTCAGAAAAAAAACGTGCAGACGAAATCTTGACTCGATTTGAACAGGAGTTCGGATATCAGAGGCCATGTGCTCTGGAGGTCATTAATGTGTTGATGCGGGTCAAAGCCAGTAGCAAGGCTGCTGACTGAGTTAGCTCAGACGACCCGTTTTCTCACCCAGAAGTTTGCCGACCTTCGCCAATAGGTCGTCCATCTGGAATGGCTTCGTTACATAAAACTTAGCACCGACATTGATCCCCTCGATCATCGACCGGGCATCCCCTTTCGCTGTCAAAAAAATGACTGGAATCGCCTTCGTATCTTTGTGTTCTTTCAGGGCTTTAACGAGCGTGATGCCGTCAAGATTGGGCATCATGACATCAGCGATAAGTAGATCCGGTTTTTCCTGATCAATCTTCCTCAACCCATCCAGACCGTCATGGGCCACTTCAACACCGTATCCTCGCGCCGACAGCATCTTAGCGACCATATCGCGGACGCTCTCTTCGTCTTCGACGACCATGATATTCTTTTTATCATCTGACATACTTCACCCGAGTCTCATGATGGACTAGGCTGACAATATGATACGTCTCAGGTGCTCCTGTAAAGATGCTGGCTCAATTCATCAAAAAGCAATCATTACCGACGAACAAGCCGGACACCTACAGTGTATACTTCGACCACCCATATTCGGAGCATTCGCCGTAGACCATGAGTGATTCTTCTAATCAGCGTTACCAACTGATCGAACGGATAGGCCACGGTGGTATGGCGGTTGTGCATCGCGCTCACGATTCTGTTCTCGAACGGACCGTTGCCCTAAAAATCCTGCACCCCCATCTTGCTGAACGAGCGGATTCACGCGCTCGATTCGCACGGGAGGCGAAAGCTGTCGCGCGTTTAAAGCACCCCCACATCGTGGAAGTTTTTGATTATGCATCGGCCGACAGTGAACAGTCCTACATCGTCACAGAGTTCGTCGACGGACCAACGCTGCGAGCATTTGTCGACGAGCACATGGTCAAGCACCCCGAGACAGCACTGCTCTTGATGCTCCCCATTGTCGATGCGTTAGCGAGAGCCCATCTCGCAGGCATTATTCATCGAGACGTGAAACCTGAAAATATTATGATCCGTAACGATGGGTCACCTGTCCTCATGGACTTTGGCATTGCACAAATGGTTGACATGCCGACGCTCACAGCCACGGGAACCATGCTGGGCTCGCCTGCACACATGGCACCCGAGGTTATCGATGGGACTGAGATTGGAGCACCGGCTGACATTTTCAGTGTAGGCACCACGCTCTATTGGCTCATCAGCGGCGCGCTTCCTTTTTCAGGCCCAAACCCATCGGCATTGTTTAGACGAATTCTCGAAACCGACTATGTACCCATTATACAACGTCGCCCATTGGCAGGCCGACAGATCGCCCAACTCATCGACAGTTGCCTCGCCAAAGACCCCAAAGATCGACCGACCGCGAAAGACCTGCACAAACGCATCAAACGTCTATTGATCGATATCGGGATCAATGAATTCAGGGGCGAACTCAGAACATACAATGCGGACCCCGCGGTCTACGAAGAGCAGCTGACGAACCAGATCATCCCGAAGCTGCTAGAACAAGCGTATCAAGCCAGTGCCACTAAAAATATCGGTCTCTGCGTCGACCTCTTGGACCGAATATTCATACTCCATCCTGAACATGGTGAGGCCAAGGCTCTTCTAAAGAAAGTCGAGCGCAGTCAAACCATTCAGCGGACACTTTTTATGGCGGCGATTATTTTTTGCGGTCTCCTCCCTCTCTTCGTTGGTGGTTGGTTCTTTATGGACACGAATAGTGGACGAGAATTGTTTGGCACCTCCCAGAGCGTCCAACAAAAAAAAGAGCAAACAAAGACCATCAGCAGCGATGCGGCTCCAGTCGTAATGGATGTCTCTCCAATTCAAACCGTCGACGCAGGACAAGCCCGTGACGGGTCTACGCCTCAGGATGCCGCTCGAGAGCTCGACACAAATGTTGTCAATGACTCCAAAGACAGTCTCATTCAACTTTTTAGTGCGATGAGAGGCGTTCGAGTTTATGTCGGTGGGCGAGCCCACGACCCGCCCGACCTGGACAGCATCAGGCGCTCTGGAGGCTTGCAACTGCCCGTTGGCCGTCATTTAGTCACTTTTTATCGGCGCGGCTGCAAGACCATGCGCACTGTGATTAAAGTCGGCTCGGGCGGCCCCGATATTGATCGCATTGACTTCCGATGTGAGAAAACCGATTTAAGGCGGCCGGTATCGCCCAAAGGCGGCGTGAAAAACGCATCGGGTACAAGCGATGCTCCAAAAGTAAAGCAACCACTGACGCCCGTGGCCGTTCGCAGCAAGTATAAGGGGGCTCGAGTCACCGTGAACGGCCGGATGGATCCCCGCTATCTTTACCAAATTGGAAATGGCGGCGGTCTCAAACTACCACCGGGCACCCACAGCATCGTGTTTACAAATGAGGGCTGTGAGCCCCGTAAAAAACAGATTACCATCGTCCCCAACAAGAAACGGAAATACAGTCTAATTTATGTGTGTAAGCACATCCCTGCAATCCTCACGGTTCGCTCAACAGATGCCCTGAAAGTGTTTGACCAGAAGGAAAACTATCTGGGCATGACCAACTCTCCAATCAAGGTGGCGATGAGTGAAACGTCTCGCTCTCTGAGGTTGACGATTGGCCCCCGCAGCGGTAAATTCCTACGTAAGACGGCGATGCTCCGAGCCGGGAAGGCTAGCACCGTTAACGTAGACTAACAGCATCGTAAAGCAGCCCATTGAGACCAAGAATTCCTCTACTCATTTCGTGGATCGTGCTGTTTGGCGCCGCGCAGCCGGCAATGAGTCAAAATTCATCTGGGCAATCAGGCAACCTTGTAGACGCAAAACGCCGCCTTCGAGATGCCAAATCAACCTTTGATTTCGGAGAATATCAAACAACCATTGACAAGCTTACGCCTGCAATCGAGCCTGAGGTATTGCTGGCGGACCGACAAGACCTCATCGACGCCTACACTCTACTGGGCCTGTCTCACTATTTTCTAGGTAAGCAAGGGTCGGCTCAAGCTTATTTTGAACGCCTGATCGAATATCACCCGGACGCGGCCCTCGACCCAGTCAAAACGCCGCCACCGGCGGTGTCGTTCTTCCAAGACATTCGAGAACGACTGGCCAAAGAAATCGCCGCAAAAAAGGAACTGCGGCGTCAGCAACTGGCCTTAGAAGAGAAACGGCGGCGTGAAGCAAATACGATCCGGTACCGAAGAGACATACAAATCCGGTCCCGCATCGCAGCTTTTCTCCCATTCGGAGTCGGTCAATTCCAAAATCAAGAGCCTGTTTTTGGTAGCATACTCCTTGGCAGCCAGGTGGCTGCCTTGAGTGTCTCATTGGCCTCATTTCTCGCCGTGGAAAACCTGAGGGGAACGGACGGTCGCTTTCGGAATGCCGATGTGAATCAGGCTCGACAGCTACAGACCGTACAACTTTACTCCGGGGGTCTCGCCATCGGACTGATGGTGGTAGGCATCGCGCAGGCACTCTGGGTTTACGAACCGACTCGTTTTATCAAAGAGCAGGAGTTGCCCCGTAAGACACCTAAGCTGGAGCTCAGTCCTAATGGGTTTAGGCTCCGATTTTAGACGATACTTGGCTTGTCATTTGCGAATACCCATGATTTAGCTTATGCAAACATCAGCTTCAGAAAAGGAACTCCCCAGTGCCCAGTCTTGTCATCAATGGTCAGCGGCGATACTTTATCGCGCGAAAACTGACCACAGTTGGGCGTGGTCCCGATAATGATCTCATTCTCAACGAAAGTGAGATCGAGCTGACACACGCGGTGCTGAAGATTGATTCGGGTCGCTTCATTATCAACCCGACGAGCAGAAAACATCCAGTGCTGATCAACGGCAAAAAGGTTCGAAAACACGTTCTGGAGCACGGCGACCTGATTACGATAGCTAATACCCAGCTCAGATTTGACCTCTGGGACGAACCAGACGCGACCGGATCGAACTCACCACCCGACCCAACAGACGAATTGGATGCATACGAACGACTCTGCCAATTCTCGATGCGTCTTGCAGACACCGACAGTGTCGAGATTTTGCTCAGCAAATTGATGGATGAGGTCATCACACTGACAGGGGCTGCCAAAGGCTTCCTCTTGCTCAAGACGCAAGACGGCTTTGACGTAAAAACCGCCCGCAATTTGAATCATGAAAACATTGCCGACAACATGCACGCAGTCAGCGACAGCATCGTGGAGACGGTGCTTTCGACCGGAAAGCCGTTGATTGTCAGTGATGCTCTAAACGATACGATGTTTAGTGCAAGCCGCTCCGTCATTCAGCTTCGACTGTGCAGTGTTATGTGCGTTCCACTCGTGTTTGCCAGAGAGACCCTCGGCGTCATCTACGTTGGCAATGATAATGTTGTCAGCCTCTTCGAGAAAGAGACACTCAGTATTTTATCAGTCTTCTGTGCCCAAGCAGCACTCTTGGTCGCAAATGCGATCCAACGAGATGAACTGACCTATGATAATGCCCGATTGCGTGTTCAATTGGAGGGTCATCAATATGGTGAGCTCATTGGCACCTCAGGCGCGATGCGTGACGTCTTTGCCCGCATTGAGAAAACAGCGCAGACCAACGTCAGCGTGCTCATCAGGGGAGAGACAGGCACAGGCAAGGAGTTGATCGCCCGGGAGATCCATAAACGGTCCAAGCGGGCGGCAGGCCCTTTCATCGCTGTGAACTGCGGTGCACTCGCCACCAATCTTATCGAAAGTGCGTTATTCGGTCACAAGAAGGGTGCCTACACGGGAGCCCACACAGACAAGGTAGGCTGTTTCCAGCAGGCCAATGGTGGCACCCTCTTCCTGGACGAAATCGGTGAAATGCCAAAGGAACTCCAAGTCAAACTGTTGCGGGCCATCCAGGAACGTCGAGTGACTCGCCTTGGCTCAAATCGGGTCGAGACTGTTGATATCCGGCTGCTCACCGCGACCCATGTGGATTTAGAAACAGCCATCAAAGAACACCGGTTTCGCCAAGATCTGTATTATCGAATTAATGTTCTGTCCGTGGACCTTCCCCCCTTGCGAGAGCGTGGGGAAGATCGACTTTTATTAGCCCAGCATTTTGTAAGCAAGTTGGCTGCGGAATACGGTAAGTCC
>JAYZEG010000063.1:0-101990 GCA_036337435.1 Myxococcota bacterium | reverse complement strand
CCGAATGTGCCTCTCCAGCCCCGAGAGCTTTGGCGGGCCTGGCTTATCAACTTCAGGTCAGAGCGACAGGTATTCAGCCCACGAAGTTTATTTACGAATTGAGTCAAATTGGCGCAAACGAAGGCCTGACTCGGATCGTTCACGAATTCGGAACGGGCAACCCCGTCGCAACGGATGTGCTGGGTCGCGAAGAAGCCATCATCTTCAACCCGGTCAAAGAGGATGTTCAGTTCTACGTGACCGATGTCCGCATCATCGCCATGGATGACAATGGACGGTCTGTCGAGACGGCCATTCCACTGACGGTCCATCGCCCGATCGAGGTGCGTTTTAACGGCGAGCAAGAATTGGCACAAATCTACGAGCCTGAGCCTGTGTCCGGTTGCATTCCCGGAACGATCGGCGCGGAGGTGAGCTACGAAGAGAGCCGCACGGAAACAAAGCAACGGAGTGTGCGGATGACCGTCAGTTCCGACTGGAAACGCAGCTCTGGACGCAGCGTCTCTGAAATGCTCCGAGACGGTGTGAGCGTGGGCGAAAGCGTAAGCCAGAGCTTAGGTGGCTCAGAATGGGAAGGGTCGACCAGTCAAGAGACTATGGGCGTCAGTTTTTCCCGAAATACGGCAAACGACGTCAATTTCAGCACACGTGATGGTGAAACCTGGGGCTGGAATGTCAATGAAGGTGAGAGCAACGAAGACTATGAAAGCCGAATGAACATGGTCTTCGGTGAGGGCAGTTGGTCAGGGACGGTCGGTGCATCTGCAGAAGGGTCAGTTCCAGGTTTTGCGAAGGTGACAGGCAGCACAGAAACAACCGTCGGGGTGACGGCAGGCACCAGCACCGCTGGAACCAATGGGACACGGGCCCGCGTGTCGCGGGAATCCGGCTACAGCATGGGCGGTAGCCGCGATGAGACACGCAGTTACGGTACAACGACCTCCGAGCGTGAAAGTCAGAGCATGAGTGGGTCATATGCACTCAGCAATTCAAGACAACGACGCTTCAATGACACCACGGCGAGAAGCGAATCGAGGACTTGGAGCTTTGGCGAGGGCCTCTCGCAAAGTGAGACTGTGAGTGAAGGGATGAGCGAAGCGGAATCAAGTACTTGGCAGACATCGGAAAGTTTGACGACCAGCCAGAGTTACAGCGGTCGGATTCCTCGGACCAAGGTCGGCATGTTCTATCGGCAAACGAGTCGATTCGTCCGGCGTGCAGAAGTCCGAACGTACGACCTTTGCGGGCTAGCCACTCATGCGGGCGAGCTTCAATTCAACGAGTGGGAGTGGGCACCAGACTTGGCTATCGGAGACGACTGTAGCATCGAGCCACCCGAGTCTAAGCTGCCGGCAGCACGCTGCTACATTCCCCCCTGTGATGGCTAGGAGAGTCTAATGCGAACGATACGACGTATAGTGACACTGGCTTTGGCGACAGGGCTCATAGTCGGCTGCTCAGATGATGGAATCTCCGACCCTGCATCAACTGAAATCGGCTTTTCGAGCCATGAACTGGTCATCGGTCAAACGGTCGAAGTCTATACACGCAACGTAAATACGGACGGTTTCGGCTATCGGCTCACCTTCGAAGGGCTCTTCTACAATGACCTGGGCGAAGTTGAAAACGTGTTGGTCAATCAAGCGGTCATTCTAGACGGTGATGTTGAAATCGACGGCAATGATTACCAGGTTTTGAGACTGAACCGATTTGGACCATTCGGCAATCCGTTTAGCGCGAATGACAGACCAGGACGCTTCGAGGGACAAGTCACCTTGGCTGTGGAAACCCAACCGGGCCAGAGTGAGGAGACACATACGACGCGCAACGTCGCCCTGACCATTGCACCATCGGTGATCATCGAAGAATTTCAGCCCATCGACGCGGCATGTGGAAACCCTGCTCTCCGTGCGCTGCCAGGCCTTGCCTATCGACTGCAAGTGCGGGCCGTTGGACACAAGCCGGTTCGTTTCATCTACAAGTTGGATCGAATCAACGGGGCGCCTGGCACGGTCGAGTATATCAACGAATTCGATGCCCCGGTTGACCGGGATGCTATCGGCGACAACGAGCCGATCATTTTCAATCAAATCGACGACCAGGAACAATTTTATGCAACGGGGATTCGCGTCATCGCCGAAGACGCTGAGGGAAGACGCATCGAAACAGCTCTTCCGATGACCGTGCATCGACCCATCGAAGTGCTGATGCTGTCTAAACGAGCTGAAATTGCTGAGCGTTATGCGCCCGTACCGGTGTCTGGTTGCATTCCAGGCAGTATTGGTACGCGAGTTCGATATCGAGAAAGCAAAACAGAAAGTCGCCAGCGAAGCGTAAGCGTATCCATCAGCGGCAATTGGTCGGTGAGCAACGGCATGACCAACACGCAATCATTCCAAGAAGGCATCACCACCGGTGAAAGTTTTTCGCAAAGTCTGGGAGGCTCGGAGTCAGAGACTGAAAAAACCCAAGACTCGTACGGTATTTCCTACAACGCCAGTGAGGCAAACCGAGTCAGCGTGAACACCAGCGACGGCGAAACCTGGGGCTGGTCGCGTAGAGAAGGCGAGAGTAACACGGAATATCAGAACCGAGTAAACCGGCTATACGGCGATGGCAGTGTGCGCAACACGGTGGGTATGTCTGCCGAAGGCAGCGTTCCAGGTTTTGCCAAGGCGACCGGTCGGGCATCGACCTCGGTTGGCGTTCGAGCGGGCGGGGCGACCGCTTGGGATAATGGCGTGAGTCGAACCAACGAAACAAGCCGTGGCCACAGTATGAATGGGTCCACCGATGAGAGCACTGGATTTGGCTCGACGGTCACCGATGGTCAGTCTCAGACTATAGATGGCTCGTTCGCCTTATCGAGAGCCCGGACTCGAGAATTGGAGGACAGGACCGCGCGCGAAAATGGCCGAACATGGAATTTCTCCGGCAGCGCAAGCGATTCGAATTTGGTGAGCGAGGGGATCAGCGAGTCAGAAGAGTCCACTTGGTCTACGTCTGAAAGTTTCCGCACCGTACGCGATTTTGGTGGCACCATTCCACGAAATCGTGTCGGTATGTTCTATCGCCAAACAACCCGAACAGTGAAACGCGCCGAAGTCCGTGCATACAATCAATGTGGACTCGCCGAGCACATTGGAGAAATTCAGTTGAACGAATGGCAGTGGGCTCCAGACCTCGCCATTGCCGAAAGTTGTGATGACGGCCCTCCACCCAGTTCTTTCGAGCCTAAGGTTTGCTTTATTCCACCATGTGGATGATCAACTGAATTGGCGACTCCCCTTCTCGGGCTGCTTAATCTCCTAGAAATAGAGAGAAAAGAAAAGCGTAACCCTTGACGTAGTCACGCATGTGATGGATACGGTGTTCTCGCTTGGACATTGACTTAAAGGTTGAACAACCCGATGAGCATTAAAGTTTTTATTGTCTCCGATAGCACAGGAGATACGGCCGACAAGGTTGTCACGGCCGCACTGCGTCACTTCGAGGAGCAAGGCATCATTACCGAGATCTTCTCACGAGTGAGAACCGATGATGACATCGAGAGCATCGTCGACCGGGCGGTCGATGCAAACGCCCTGGTTGTCCATACGATGGTCGACGCACAGAAGCGTGGACTCTTGCAGCACAGATGTTCAGAAGTTGACTTGGATGAACTCGATCTCATCGGACCCCTGATGGGAAAACTGGCCAGTCATTTGGGGGCCGAAGCAAAGGCTGAACCAGGTGGCCTATACGCTGTGAATGCCGAATATTTCCGGCGCATCGAAGCTGTTGAATTCGCCGTGAAAAATGATGATGGACAACACCCTCGGAATCTCCGAAAAGCAGATATTGTATTGGTGGGCATTTCACGAACAAGTAAAACACCGTTGAGTACATACTTAGCCCAGCGAGGCTACAAAGTAGCGAATGTGCCGCTGGTCATGGGTATCGAGCCACCAAAAGAATTGTTTACGATTAACCAGGAAAAGATCTTTGCTCTGAGCATCGATGCGCCCGCGTTATTTCGTATTCGACAATCACGTCTACAAAGCTTGGGGATGCCGGCCGATACTGCTTATGGCGTACAAGACCACATCATCAAAGAGATTGAGTACGCGAAGCAAATCTTTGAAGCAAACCCCCATTGGCCACAAATTGATGTAACGGACCGCGCCATTGAAGAGACAGCTGCGGAACTCTTCAGCCTGCGAAAGAAGACAACCAGCGAATAAAATTCAGTGCGTCCACTGACGCTGTATCTTTACCAGGGTCTACAATCCCCGTCCCGAAACCGGCCCAGATCACTTTTGCAAAGAGTTGGGCTGTCACACATTGCCAGACGGCCGAAAAACAGGTTAAATCAGCGACGATATCGCGATTCGAAGAATGCACACATGGCTGGGCCAAGATACAGTATCTTAGAAAAAATTGACGCTGGCGGCATGGCGGAGGTTTGGAAAGCTCGAGCGACGAGCATGGAAGGCTTCGACAAACTTGTCGCCATCAAGCGAGTTCTGCCCAATCTCTCCGAGAACCAAAAATTCATGTCGATGTTCTTGGACGAAGCGCGCCTTGCCTTAACGTTGAATCACGCCAATGTAGTTCAAACTTTTGACATCGGCGTATCGGACAACAGCTATTTCATTGTCATGGAGTGGATCGATGGTACTCAACTCAAAATGGTCAATGAGGTGGCTCGTCTGGACGGGTATTTAATTCCCAAACAGCAAGCCGTGTTTATCGCAGCTGAAATCTGTAAAGCACTCACACATGCCCATCAGAGACGTGACGAAAACGGCGTCGAACTCGGGATCATTCACCGAGACGTCTCCCCGCCAAATGTTTTGTTAAGCAGAGAAGGCGAGGTCAAGCTGGCAGACTTTGGACTCGCAAAAGCTCAAAGTCAGATCACCGCAACCGACCCAGGCATTGTTAAAGGTAAATTTGGGTATTTAAGCCCAGAAGCTGCCAGCGGTGACCCGGTGGATCTTCGCGCAGATGTTTTTTCCACGGGCATTATTCTCTGGGAGACACTGGCTGGACGCCGACTGTTTGAGGGAGAGACTAATTTAGAGACGGTCAAACTGGTACGGGCCGCCCATATTCCGCCATTGAACACGCTCAATCCTGACATAGATAAAGAACTCGAAATAATCATTGCAAAAGCATTGGCTAAGAACCCTGACGAGCGCTACCAGACCGCAGAAGAATTGGGTCATGCGTTGACCTACTATTTGTTTTCGAACCGGCTTATGGTGACCAGCTATGATATTGCCGTGTTGGTCAAACGATCGCTGGCATCCCGAGACCAGACAAGGCCCATGTTGGCTGTCACCCCCGAATTCGCTGCAGATGCTCAACAGCTCCAAGGCGAGCTTGGTGGATTTGTCTCCCTTGACGAGCTGGAACGTCAACCGTTTGTGTCAGTGTCCGCATCCTATTCTCAAATCGACGAGCGCACTGAGCATGTTGATGCGAATCCAAGCCTGGGCGCAGTTGATCCACGGAGTTGGGCAGACGAATTCGAATTGCCGACCGATGTACCCGCACCCAAAGCACCGATGACTGGCGGGACCGATAAAACAATTCTCGGGCCTCCGCCCACTAAAAATTCGGTGAGTACAACATCCGGGCATACTGAGTTGAAAATGAATGACTCAGTTAATCACCTGTCCATACCGGCCCCTATGGTTCAACGAATCGATGAATCCGTAGATGAAGCCGGGGCCAGCGTTCAAACGCGAACGAGCTTGATGGAGTTTTCCGCGCCGAATATGACCACCGTCACACCATCGGAGCCGACTCGCTTCGACCCAACGATCTTGATAGGCGTTCTCGGTGGTTTAGTCGGGGCCGCTATCATTATTGGGCTGACCTACTCTCTAACTGGCTAATTTTTAAAAGCCCCGATCATCATGCCATATCCCTCTCCAAGAGCGAGAATCTGCTTCTCCAACTGAAATAAGGCCACGGTCTTACCTGGCATTTTGAAGCGCCCTTGACGCATCGGCTGAACTCCGCCCAGGTGCCACAATTCAAGATGGTCTCCGCTAGACACCATGACGTGGGCAGCTGACAAGACGAGTAGACTGTCCACGGACTCATTCAGTGTTGTCACCGTCTGACCCACATGAAAGGCAAGTTGGCTCGACGGCCCCAGCCATTTTAATTCTCCGAAGCCAAAGGGCATTTTGACAGAGTCTGACGCAAGATGAACTTTACCAGGGGCAGCCAGTGGATACGCGTAATGTCCTCGTATGTCCAGGGGCTGAGCCAAGTTACTCCGATCTCGTAGCCATACGACACGACCGTCCATAAACAAGCCCGACAGACCGTCTTGAATCAGCTGACTGGGCAGCGCGATGGACACCATTCTACGTCGATTTACGTCAACTCGCCAAAGGGCTCTATCGCTGATGGCCCACACGCGACCACCATCGACAGTTGCAGCGATGAGACCGCTGGCTTTGAGTCGCCAATCACGCACAACTTGATTCGTTTTGATGACCCAACCTTGTCGCGACACATCGAGAGTGCCACCCGAACCTAGGGGAAAACGAATGGAGTGCTCTTTGAATCTTTTGATACCGACCCAACCGGTCTGCGGCGATTCTTGACCGTAAATAGGCTTGGATGGGGCTTGAGCTGGTCGTAATCGAATGGCATTCGACTGGCACTCTAAGCGTTCAAAATTGGCATGATTGGCTCCAAGAAACCAATGACTTACCTGCTCTTTTAACAATCGGCCGTTCTTCGAAGACAAGTCGAAGCGTTCCGCCCGGTCAACGGAGAAAAGCCAGAGGGTCTGTCCACACTGGCAATACCCAACAAAACCGCCGCCAAAGCCAGTATTCCAATTGAACTGACCCATATTTTCCCTGACCGTGGGCTGACCGCCGCATGCGCTCAGAAAGCACAACAGCATCAGAGCAGTCATGATTCGCAATAGTGTGTGTTTGGGATCCATACATAAATCAATAACACGAACATCGATGAGCGCGAACAGCATTAGCCAAGCTGTTGGTAATTGGCCGCTACCGGCGTCCAAAGATTGCATACTGAAACCGGAATAGGCTAGAAGGACTTAGGTGCCCTCGTTAGCAAAGCCCGTGGGAAAACGTATTCTGAAAATGGCCAATAGTCTCCCATCACCCATCAAACGTAAACGGTGGTTAATTACATTTCTCTTAATGTGCTGCGCTCCGATTATCGGTTATCTCGTCACGCTATCTCCTCTATCGATATTAGCCTTGGGCACCGCGATATTCGCCGGTACATTCATGCTTTTAAAGCCGATAATAGCCGTCTACTTGCTGGTCATTGGAACCGCATTTGATAGCATCAATGTCTCCGTGGGATTCGCCCTACTCGGGATGGGAGATCTTGCTGGTTTCGCGCTCATACCGGTTTGGCTTGCCCATCGTTTACTGCGGCTTAAAGATTTGCAATGGCCCATCGGCACCCCGTTTCTACTCGCATATTTCGTCCTCTGCGCGGCAAGCCTACTCTTGGGGATTGAACCCGCTCGCGGATATACAACCTTTGTACGTTCCGCCATCTGCATCATCGCTCTTTTCGCTATCGTCGATTTGGTCAGAGAATCTGATCAACTTGAAAAAATTTTACTGCTGATCGCAGGCTGTGCCTTTATGCATGCCGTCTTCGGTTTGATCATGCCTGTCGCACCAACTGGACGGATCGGTGGACTAGAAAACCAGCCTAATCTCCTCGGTGCAAAGGTTGCGTTTGGCTTGTTTCCAATGGCCGCCCTGTACTTGCGTCAGCGCGGCGCCCTCAAGCGTCTTTTTATCTCCGCAGCCGTTTTAACCATGGTGACGGCTATTGTCCTAACAATCTCTCGCGGAACCTATATCAGCGTACTTGCAGGCATCATGTTTTGGCTGCGCCGATCACCGCGCTCAATGTTTCTTATGGCCGCGGTCAGCACATTGATCTTATTTAGCCTGGACCGCATTACGGAAAACAGAGTCGAGCGTATCGAAAAACGTCTTGAGTTTGGTGGGTCAAGCGTCGTCAATCGAGGTCAAGTCGCGAAAAACGCTCTTTTGGCAGTCGGCCAGTATCCCGTTTTTGGGATCGGCTTTGGCCAATTTAAAAAGCTTGATGATGCCGTCGAAATTACGGCCGAGGCGGGCCGCGGTAGTCATAGTTTCTATCTATCAACCGCGGCATCGGCTGGGATTCCTGCGCTCGTGGCCTTTCTTTTGTTTGCCTTTAGCCAGGTTCGACAATTTGGAACGAATCGTGTGGGATTTATGCAGGCACTCATCGACAAAGACACCCGGCACATCAATGAACGAAGGCTATGGATCCTCGATGTGTTTCAAGCCATGCTGGTGTTTCACGGTATGCATCTGGTTGTTCGTGGCGGTCAACGGTGGATGGACTGGTTAATGTTTAGCCTTTACGCTGCGACAGCATTAGCGATGAAATACAGTTTGAGCCTAAACGAGCCCCAAAAAGACTCGACCAACACCAAGACAAGCTAAGGAGTAAGATCATCTTCCTTGGCCTGTTCTCTTTGCGCTTTCTCCGCTTTTCTTACAGACCAACTCGGAATGCCATCAATGGTTGATTTAGCCCGTCCCTGATTGCCGTTGGGCCAAAGAGTCTTTACGCCAATGGGCATACCCTGTTCGGGTGCGATCAGGTCTTTCTTTACGAGACGAGCCAAAAGTGAGTTGATCTTTTTTACCCGACTATGACTGAGTTGCCCACGACGGAATGACCGATAGTAGAGTCGCGGCCCGGGCAGCAGTCGGACGATCCAAGCGATCTCCACGGGACTGAGGGCGGCCGGGTCTTTATCGAAGTAATGCTTAGCCGCTTCTTTGATTCCGTAGATATCAGGACCCAGCTCAACAATGTTGATGTACAACTCCAGAATCTGAAATTTAGTGCAATAAACGCCGTCACCATCGAGCATGTACGCCATGATGATCTCCTGGATCTTGCGAGACAAGGTCTTGCTCTTAGTCAAAAATAAGTTCCGTGCAAGCTGCATGGTTATGGTCGACCCGCCTCGCCTGAAACGACCTGCTTTGAGATTCGAGATCAAAGACCCTCGAATGTGATATTCGCTGATCCCCTTGTGACCGAAGAAACCACCATCTTCCTGGATGCGAATTGCTTCGGGCAACACACTCGGAACATTTTCAATGTTGACCCAGTTCGCCGTATTGGGACCGACCCGCCTGGTTTGCTTGACCTCGGTGCCCGTCTTGGTTGTCAAGGTGTGTTCAAGCTTGAATGAGCTTCGCAAAGACCGCAGTTTTCGCCTAATTTCGGGATTAATCGTTTTGATTCGAAAACGTTTGCGAGGCATTTCGATTTTGAGGCGGGTCGCGTCAAAATTCGAAAAGTCGATAAACAGACCCGCTTTTAAGCCCAGCATGCCCGTTGCTTTGATGGGTTCTAATCTGGGTAAAAGCCCCTTCGGTAAAGCATCATTGAGAACCGCCGCTTGTACCATTGGACTCTCGAGAGCAAGCTGAAGTTTGGTGGTTTCTAAACTCCCATCGACGCTGCCGATTTCTGCTTTGACGTTGGTCATCAACTGGCCGATTTTGAAAAAGGCATTTGAGAGCCGAAGACCAAACCCCGGTTTTTTGAGCTGACCAATCTCTGCATCAAGCTGACCTGAAAAGCTGAGGGGTACCCCACCCACCGGTTTTTCGCTGAGCGCCTTGTGGAAAAGCCAGAACTCATCGAGACGTCCATCCGCCTTAATGTTCAGTATGCGTTCGAGAAGATCAACATTGACCTGATACTGCCCAGAGAGACGGCCACTTTGGATATGCGAGCTGAATCTTGCTAATGGGAGCTCGCTGACGTTGGCCGCAAAGTTGAGCGTACGCGGTTGAAATCGGTCCCGCCCGAGACCCAAATGACCTGTTCCCGACACCCGCCCGCCCCAGGGAAATTGTAAGGCGACGGCAATGGGCAGTTGATTCGCACTCTCCGACCACTCCAAATCGAAATCGGCTTTGAGTCCAGCAAGTAGGCTAAAGACATCACTTAAGGACTCATCCCGAGACAATTCTAAGCCCCGCAGTTGCAGTTCAATGACTGGCTTAAGCCGCACTTTGACCTCTGGAACCTGTACTTGGAACCCCATACTGATAGGATGTCGATATGGACGGTCACACTTGAGATGAACCTCACTTAAATCCCCCATGAGAATGCACTGTCCCTGGTCGGGACGAGCAAATACAAATGAGCCTGTAAACTTCAGCCCTTCGAAAGTCCCGGTCGCCGATTGAATTTGAATTCGCTTTGATGAATCCTCGAACGACCCATCGACGACGATGAGCGAAGGCAGCTTACGCGACTCTGTTCCGGTTGAGGTGTCACTCGCGGCCTTTGATCCTCTCTTTGGGATCAGGTCTCTTAAAGCCTTGGCGATACCGCGAAAGGAGCCATCGGTCTTGAGTTGGACATCAGGTTTGTAGATGCGGACTTCTTTTGGAACCGCTTTAAACTGACTGTAGAACCCATCATCAAGATCGACTTCAATACGCTCGATGCGTAACACTGTCGAATGAACATCCCCAAGGATGACCGAGTTTAAAATCACTGTCTTAAAATCGACAATGTTGACTGTCTCATAGTCGATAGATTGCCCAATTCGCATCTCGACGGATGGCAGTTTCTCACGAATGAGATGATCGGCAATTTTGTCGAGAAGAATAAACCCGGTCGCTACACAAACACCAAGGAGAGCAACAATCCCGACAAAGGCTTTCTTCAAGCTACAGACCCAATCAATTCCGGTTGTTCAAGGCACGGTTAATTATATAACCGATGTGCGTCTGAGTCAGAAAAACAAACAAAATTGTCACAGCTGGGGACGATCCCCAGCTGTATGCTCGTCTACTTATCTTCAGCGTCAGCGCCTGATTTACTGGATTCGGCTGTGTCGTCAGGTTTGGGATCGGCCGCTGGCACGGCTTGCCCAGGTGCTGTTGCGGGGGCTTCTTTTGCTTTTTTAGCCGCGTCGGGTCCCAGCGGGACATACTTGATTTCGGGTGCTTGTTCGGCCTGTTTGATAATGACAAACTCAACCCGTCTGTTCTTCGCATAGGCGTCCTCATTATCGCCCTCGGCAACCGGCTTCGACTTACCATACCCCTTTGAGGTCAGCCGGTCTGCTGATACACCCCCCGTCTTGATCAAAAATGTCCGAACCGCGTCTGCACGCTTCTGCGATAGCGTGTCGTTGTACTCGTCCGTGCCGCGATTGTCGGTATGGCCTTGGATTTCGACAAGTTCGACAAATGCGTTCTTCGTCATGACTGAAGCAACCGCATTGAGAACCTCGTAACTTTCTTCCTTGATGACAGCCTTGTCCAGCTCGAAGAAAACCCGCTCTTTGATGACGATCTTATCCTTGGTAATGATGACCTTCTTCTCTGGGCAACCGTCTTCGTCTTCGATTCCGTTCTTGAGTTCCGGTTGCTTAGGGCAGCGATCCTTTTCATCGGGGATGCCGTCTTTATCCGTATCGATCGCAACAGTCTCCTCAGGACAGCCATCTTCATCAGCGTCGCCGTCCATATCCTCCGGTTTCAGTGGGCATTTGTCGTCGACATCAAGGATTTTGTCTTCGTCATTATCAGGATCTGGACACCCGTCAGTGTCTTCGAACTCATCACGATCTTCCGGCTTGTAAAGACATTGATCATCGGCATCTTTAATGCCGTCTCCATCCCGGTCATCATTGCCCATGAAGCGAACGAAGACACCCGCAGAGGCACCAATATGGTGGAATCGGTCCGTCGATGGCGCATCGCCCGAAAACCAACCTCGAATATCGACTCGTGCACCCACCCGTTCATTGATGTAGTACACAGCACCAGCACCGGCGTTGCTCCCGAGATAGCTTTCATCGTCGATGATGCTCGCGAGACCAGCCACAATGAAGGGAACGAAGCGGCCGTCCCTGAGATGAATCACAGCATCCAACCCGACTAAACCCAAATTCGCATCACGGGGTTCACTGATTGCGGCCTGTTCTCTCTCCAGCGCACGAGATAGAACCGTATGATAGCTGGCTTCGATACCGAAAAGATGGGTTAAGTTATACCGAAGTTGGCCACCAAACATTGGACCGGACTCATAGACCGCGTCCCCTTCCCACACACCGGCATTCACGCCCACTTCAAACCCGAGCGGTCTCACTTGACTGTGAGCGGTGCTGAAAAAAGCAATAATCAGAACATAGACGGATAATGAACGCATGCAAAAGCTCCCCTAAAGGATATCGAAAGTGTCTTGGCGACAACGCGGCTCGATAGCAGTCTGGTGTCGTCCTGTCAACGATCGTGGGCGTCTGCGTAAGCCGTTCCGTTGATGGTGTTTGAGCTCATATCTCCAGTCGGTAATTTATTGAGTAGGCCATTGACATGAATTTTCCGACAGCCGTATTGTCTGCCACTGAAAGCTCTTAGTACCCTGGAGCGTGATTGAATCGTGTCAAAAAGGGAGTGTCCTATGAAGACCACTCATGTTCGCCAACTGGCTGTCTCAGTTCTCCTATCCATGCTGACAATGTTCGTCGGTTGTGAAAAAACCACGTCTCAAAAGTCGAATAGCTCAACAGCGACCGGCAAAGAGCTCAGCGCTGTCAAGTTGACCATACCAAAGTCACTTTTGGTCTATGCTGGGATCACCAAGCCAAACGACACACTCAAATCTCTTTCGGCGATCGCCAATACAGTCCAGCCTGGCATGCCGGACGCAACAATGATGGCTCCGCCACTGCTCCAAAACGAGTTTCGCTTGATGAGTCCGGCAGGGATCGACTTGTCGAAATCTATCGGGTTCGCATTATTTGAGCGAAGCACCTACGGACGGGACCCGTCTGCCACCCTGGTTGGAATGACCAGCAAAGACCAATTCATTCAATCCCTACCTAAAAATAACCAAAAGCAAAACGATGCGGGCAACGCCTACTCGTATCTGAAGTGGACTGGCGCAAAGACGCCGGTATTCGTTAATTTCGTTGGCCAGCACGCGGTTTTGACGCGGCACCCTGAACTCTTTCCGGCCCACAAAGCATTCCTGAGTAAGCTCGCGGACCATCAATTCAAAAAAGCCGGTAGCATCTTTGTTAGCCTCGACAACGTCTATCGAGCGGAACAAAGAGAGATCGATAGTGCCATCGCTCAGGCGAAAGCAAAATCGAAGACTGATTTGGCAAACTCACCAGCAGCGGACTCCGCCGCTTTCTTTACCGACATGTTGGAGTCGGTTCCAAAGCTGATGAAACAACTCGCCAGTGCAGAATTCATCTTAAGCGCGGATCCAACAGGACTCGGGCTAAATTTTCTTTTTTCCGCGAAAGAAGGCTCCAGTGTTGGTGCATCTTGGGCGAAACTAAAAGGAGCTGAGCACACACTTTTGAAAACGGCACCGATGGACACTGTGGCTTTCGGGTCCGTCGCTTTTGCCGCCAATGCTGAGCCGAACAAGTTACAAGAAATGCTACTCAACTTTGCCATGTCGGCATTGAAAATGGTCGCCAAAATCGACCCTGCTATAGCCAAAGAGGTCGAAGAGAGTGGTCGAGCCATGCTCGGTCAGATGACCGGGCATTTTTTGGCCATTGTTCATCCATACCCAGGCTCCAACAGCATGCTGCCAAGCGTCATCACGGGGATTAAGGACGCAAACGTGGCACGGACCGCCTATGCAAAGAGTGTCAAGGCCATGGCCGCATTGACCGCTAATACCGAACTGGGTTTCACGTCTAATTTCAGTGAATACAAGATCGGTGACGTGCCCGTGACCGTACAGAAGACCGTGCATTCGAATGTAAATCCTATGATGGCGATGCTGTCGGCCTTTAACGAGACCCACACAATGATCACCAATGGCATGAGTATTTTGGCCTACGGCGCGACAGCAAAACCAGAGCTTGAGCGAGCAATGAAAGGTGCTGACGAAGGGTTTAGCAAGACGGTCGATGTAAAACGATTGACTCAAAAAGGCGTGGCAAATGCCTTCTTGTATGCGTTCGTTTCACCCGTCAAGTTGATGCAGAGGGTGAGCCTCGGCGGGATGAATCCTTTTGCTGCGACGCTCAACGGGCTCCAAGCTCAAGGTGGACTTGGATTTGTCTTAGGTACCGATGGGAACAGCTTGGACTTTCTCATCGATATACCAACGACGTTGCTCAAAGATGGCATGGCCGTCTTTACTCGCGTTAAAGGCGGAATGTAGACCCGACACTGTCCGTTGTCATTTTTGGGTTGGTTGTTTCTGGATTGTGATACCCGCAGCATCGCTGTTCAATTGATACGTCGTCGTCTGATTCGCAATCACAGCCACCTTCGTTCTAAGGCGCTTACGGGTCTTCGGATCCACCACGACTAAGTTGTGCAGGCCCGCCTTCCTTTGCTTTGCCAATTGTGGCAACGAATCCAGCTCTTCACTATCCAAGAACACCAGCAGTTTCTTCCCCCCGTTGAGTTGTAGATCTCCTCGCTCAACTTGAGTTTCGGTCAGGGCTAAATTGACCGTATAGAAAGGGTGCACGACATCGAGAGTAAAGACCTTGGTTTGATAGCCCTCTGCACTCGCCCTGAATGAAATCGGCATACCGATATTTTGGGCGAGTTTGATCCCGTCAAATCCGCTGCGCCCCGCTTTAAGCCATAAACCCTCTCGGTTCTTCCGCTCGATCATCGCATTTTCGGGTTGTGTTACAACACGAATTGTCCCCTGAGTCCGTGGCGTAACACCCGCTAACAAGGTCTCCCCAATATTGACCGATTCACGATCCCCGACCGGCATGATGATGACATGTGGATAGTGACCTTTGGAATGCAATTTGAGGGCAATTTGTGCGTGGCGTTCAATCTTGGTCTTGAGCGGGCTCTCGCCAAGGGGAACGCCGTCTACTGAGACACGTGCGCCCAATGGGCGACTCTCCACATTAAGTTGAAGTGCTTTATGTTCAGCCTGCTTGAGCGACATATTGATTTTTGTATCGGTGTCACGGAACGACTTGAATGAATCGGCATATCCAGGAAGGGAGAACCTGACTTGTCCCCCGATGTCCGATGCCACATTGGCCTGGGTAGGCGTCAACTCTGAGAGTGGGTTTCCATTCAATATCACTCGAGCCCCCGGTGGCTGCGTTGAAAACTCAATGGTGCGTTCAACCACATTACGCGGCTTTGCGTCCAAGGCACGGTCTGGTTTTTGACTCGACGTTAAGAAGACCGGCTTTTGGTTTTCCAATGCCTGCGTCGGGTACATCTCATAGCCGTAATAGAGACCTCCACCGATTAAAACCACCAAACCGAGAACACCTAACCCTGTATAGCTGCGATACCCTTTTGGCGTAAAGTCGATGGACTGTACCTCTTGCGGAATCGAATAGGTGGGCGGAGTCGGAGCCGATAACGCTGCGTCGGCTTGCTTTTTGTCCGCTGATTGCACGGTATTGATCGCAGCCCAATCGCCCATGTCAGGTGAGCCATTGTTTAGGTCATCATCAGATTGACTCATTGCATTTTCTCCTAGCCGCTCGTCGGTATAGATTAACCCGAATGTAAAGCCGGCGCATCCCCCTCGACGATGAACGCACATCCGACTATGCTTCCGACGCGTACTCGAGACCGACTATCGCAGAGCCATTATCACCAAAACCGTATTTATACCAACTATGGAGGACAACACGATGCATGTCGAACTACTGATCATCGGGGATGAAATCCTAGATGGGACGGTCATCGATGAAAACTCAGCATGGCTTGGCGCGTTTCTCAACGGCAAAGGTTTGCGCGTGCAAAGACGAACAACGGTCCCCGACGATAAAGGGGCCATTACCGCTGCACTTAAACAAATTATCGGTCGTGCCGACCTATGCATATGCACAGGCGGGCTCGGACCAACCGATGATGACTTGACCCTTGACGCCGTTGCGACTGTGACACAGGACGAGTTAATTTTTGATAAACGAGTCTGGGACCAGATCCTAACTCGATATGCAGGAAGGCCTGTACCGGAGAATAATCGAAAGCAAGCATACGTACTGAAGCGCGGATCGACACTCGTATCCGAGGTGGGTACAGCCCCAGCCACTCGAACCGATGTGTCGGGCTGCACGCTGTATGTACTCCCGGGCGTCCCGATGGAAATGAAATGGCATTGCAAGACCTATCTGACTCAATATCTCGACGAGTTGGGTATACCCAATTGGCATAAACGAACGCTCCGATTTACAGGTATTGGTGAATCCAGGTTGGCCGCAAAAATTACTGAACTCAAGTTGCCGTCGTCTCTGATCATCTCATATCGCACGGCCTCACCAGAAAATCATTTGCGCCTGCGTTCTCTCAACGTTGATGATCTCAGCGAAGCCATCGCCAAGATTCAGAGCGCCCTCACTCATACGTTCATTGGGTTTGACGAAATGAGCTTGGCACATGCCCTCGTAGCCCGCCTCGAATCGAGAGGCTTGACAATCGGGACAGCTGAAAGCTGTACGGGAGGTCTAATCGGTGCTGAATTAACCTCAGTTCCCGGCGCATCAGCGGTTTATATGGGGTCCATCGTCAGCTATAGTAACAGCGTTAAATCTGGACAGCTCGGTGTAACGGAGATGGATCTCATTGAGCATGGTGCGGTGAGTGAGGTCGTCGCTGCACAAATGGCAAAAGGTGCCAGCGAGGCTCTGGGCACCGATGTTGCGCTTTCAGTTACGGGCATTGCTGGTCCGGGTGGTGGCTCGATTGAAAAGCCCGTAGGCACTGTCTGCTTTGGCTGGTATGGTCCGGATCTAGCGGAGACGACACGTGTCCGATTTCGAGGCGACCGGGAGCAAGTCAGACGACGTGCTGTCGGTTTTGCTCTTGATCGATTAAGGAGAGAGTATGCTTGACGAACATCTTCAGCGCCGTGCGTTTGTCGCCATCGCCGTCGGTGGGCGTGTATCCGAAGTGCTGTCGCGCACCCAACGTGCTCTCTTTAGTGCAGCACGAAGCGAAGAGAGAACCGTCCAGTCGATTCCGAGGCGTCTATTTACAATTCCACTCTTTGACCTTGGCTATCCCTACATAGAAGCCCTGGAAGCGGCTCAACTGGCCATCGACCGGGTGATCAGCAAAATGGCCCCTTTTTCACTAGAAATCGATGGTCTTGAGGCTTGGCCTGACCTCAGTGCACCGACACTCTTAAGCGCGAAAATCAAAGAAGGCGCAGATCAAATCAGTCAGCTTCGAGCTGCACTGTGCCGACCTCTGAGCGATTTCGGCTTTCCAGTCCGTGACGGACACTTCGTGCCAACCATACCCCTTGTCCGTGTACAAGGAACTGGGCCCGAAATCACACTTCCAACCACCCCACCGACCAGCACATTCGAGGTGAAGACCATCGGACTGTTCGTGGAACAAGAGCGTTTTGATAAATTTTCAATTCGAAATTTGTGGTATCGACCCATCGGAGGCTCCGGTTCGAATCCTGAGCGACAGTCCCCCGTCAGCGACATCGACGTGTTGCGGAAGCAACTCGAGGAAAAGTTGAGTCAAAGAACGACTAACTTTCGATCGCGACGTGTTCGGACCCGCGTCGATGACCTGACTACGGATGTCGATGCAGACGATGGCGACGACCCCGTTACAGCAAACGAAAATCGCGAAAGTCCTTGATCTCGCAGGCCGATCTGTCGTCTATGACCCCCTATGGTTTTGGGCGGAATGGACGACAAATAGCAAGAACTGAGGAAATCCGAGCCCAACACATAATAATACTGGACCTACGTTCAGTGTGCGATTATAGTGCCACTGAACAGACGTTCTCTTCTTAGATTTTCAACCAGGGGTAATCCAGCAAATGGCCAAACGACGTGAAAATAACCAACAAGACCGCGAACGAGCAATCTCACTCGCTTTGGGTGCAATCGAAAAGCAATTTGGCAAAGGCGCCATCATGCGTCTTGGTGAGGGTGAGACACTCGTTGGCGATGTGCCTGTCGTTCCAACAGGCAGTACGACACTGGACATCGCACTCGGGATTGGTGGATATCCAAGAGGCCGTATCATCGAAGTATACGGTCCGGAATCGAGCGGTAAGACGACATTGACACTACACGCTGTCGCACAGGCCCAGGCGATGGGCGGTGTCGCCGCTTTTATCGATGCCGAGCACGCTTTGGACGTGTCGTATGCACGAAAGCTTGGTGCGAAGACCGATGAATTGTTGATCAGCCAACCTGACACAGGCGAGCAAGCACTTGAGATTGCAGACATGCTGGTTCGATCCGGTGCCATCGATGTCTTGGTGATCGATTCTGTCGCAGCCTTAGTCCCGAAGGCAGAGCTTGAAGGTGACATGGGCGACACGCATGTTGGACTTCAGGCGAGACTCATGTCACAGGCATTGAGAAAACTGACTGGTAGTATCAACCGGAGCCGTACAGTTGTCTTTTTCATCAACCAGATCCGAATGAAGATCGGTGTGATGTTCGGAAGTCCTGAAACGACGACGGGTGGTAATGCGCTCAAGTTCTATGCGTCACAGCGAATCGATATTAGGCGCATCGGAGCCATCAAGGGCTCGGATGGTGTTCTCGGCAACAGAACACGATGTAAGGTCGTGAAGAACAAGCTGGCACCGCCATTTCGAGAAGCTGAGTTTGACATTATGTACGGTGAGGGCATCAGTAAAGCTGGCGAATTGATCGATCTTGGGTCAGCGGCAGACATCGTACAAAAGTCGGGTGCTTGGTATAGCTTCGATGGAGAGCGCATTGGCCAAGGTCGAGAAAATGTGAAGACCTTCCTGAGGGAGCACCCTGAACTGATGAAGGAAATTGAACGCCGCGTCTTAATCCACCATGGCATTGCGCAGCGGAACACAACCGCCGCTCAAGACGCAGAAGAATCCTAACCAAACGCCTGTCTGACACCAAATTCCCTCCGTCTATCAAGCTTGAGTCGAACGGTTTCCCTAAATCGTTCGACCGCATAAATTCCGCTTTTTTTTCAGGATTTTAATTGGCTTTCTGGACGCTTCACCTGGATACTTGCGATGTGTGCAACGGCCGAGTTATGGTCTATCGTACAGGGAGATCCGAGTGATTGCATTTTGTTCCAGCCCGCGTCCGTATCGATTCATCGGGCAGGCCTTGCTTGTATTCTGTCTATTGAATGATCCCAGCGCGGTCTCTGCTCAAAGTCGTTCAATGGCACCGAGTATGAACGACCCAATCTATGTTGTTGTCGGTCGAATCGACGGCATCAGCCGGGTTCGAAGGAATCAGCAAAGATTCGAGCGGGCCTTATCAGCGCACTCAGAAATCCGAGTCATTAATTCCCGTAAGTTTAATGATGAAGCTCAGACGCTCGGCGTGATCGATATGTTGCCGGAGGATGCAACCAGCCTCGAGCGCGTTTGCGAACGCGTCGACATCGATGCGGCCATCTATGTTCAGGTTGAACCGGCTGGCGCCGATAGTCGTGTTACTGTGACCGTTTACGCTGCCCTGGAAGGTCGATACGTTGGTGAACAGGTCATTCGTGTTCCCAATGGACGAATGAACACAGAAGTATGGCAGGTGGCATCTGATGCGATTTTGCCCGACCTCAAGCGCGTCTTAGGCCAACAGCAGCCATCGGTCATAAGGCGTCCCGCGCCAATCAATCGACGCCCCCGCGTCGGTTTCGAGAGTCGCAATCAGCGGCGAGGCGATGCACGCCAGCGGACTCGACGTGGGCGCGAGTTGGGTCGACGAATCGATGAATTGCCGGTCGATGATGCTGTGATGGCAAAGCAGCCAAGAACGGCATCCAGTCAACCGATTGGGGAATTTAGGCTCGGCTTGATGAGCCTGGGGCGCAACTTCGTGTACACAGCGAGCCCTGAGTCCCAGGTCTTTAACCGAGGCGGTATCGACTATCAGCTGGGCCTTGTCCCAGGCTTTGCCATCGAAACCCATTTCAAGCCATTCAGTCGGCAGCGCGGTGCAGCCAAAGGCCTCGGCCTTCGCCTCTTCTATGAGAAAGCTTTTTTTCGGACGCAACAAACGGTCACCCAGCAAGACCAGAGTCAAACGACAACTCTGCTCGACAGTCGCCACGACCATTTTGGCGGCTATCTGACCTACACCCACAGCTTCGGTGCGAAAGGTGAATTGGGCGGCTATTTGGGGTTCGGGCACTTGATCTTCGAACTTTCTGAGAATCAGGAATATACCGGAACAAGCTATACGTATCTCGATACTGGGATCAGCGGCTTTGTGCCCTTCGGGACTCAATTGTTAGGCTTCAGTGGCCGGGCTGGTCTCATTCCGTATGGATCTTTGGGCGACACTGTCCAAGAATTGGGGGGGGCTGCAACGGTCTTTGGCTACCGAGTTTACTTGGGTCTCGAAAGTCGATTTGATTTTGGTCTCATTCTTTCTGGCGGCTTCGAGTACACTGCCTTTGGTAGCACAGTTACTGGCACAGGTCGTGATGGTCGAATCGGTGAATCGGCTGATGACCATTTCATGGTTCTACGCTTCCAAGGAGGGTATCGATTCTAATGAGTGCGAACGGTGACAAACCAGATACACCTGAATCACAGTTAGAAGCCCTCGTCGAAGCAGCCGGTGTCGCAGAGGTGCAGCGCGCCAAGCATCGGAAACTCTCAGTCGATAAAGCCATCGAGACACTGGACGAGTTGATTAAAGAATCAAGGAGCGAACTGGATACCGAAGCACGCAAGCGGCGCCGTAACAATCGGTCAACCCGGTCAGCTATGGACGCCTTGTTCGAAAATCCTGGTGAGGCACCAACGGGCATCATCGAGTCGACGACGGTCGACAGTCTAGAGTCAGACGAGACACCCGAAGGGCCGCGTCTCGCCGGAGCACAAACCGCTCATAAAGCAGTACGGCCGATTCGACAACTTGAGGACGGCATCGATTTTTGGGACGAATTGGAAACACTGGACCGTGAAGAGACAGAGTAGATGAGCCATGCTCACATCACACGGTCGTCACCTACACTAAACGCGTCGCATCGAGTAAGCCATCCGGTCTCTGTTTGAATGAGTCACGCAGGTCATCGGCAGGGGAAATTCGCCGCTTTGCTCTGTCCAGCAATGGTTCGAGAAAGACACAGGCAGCAGGCTCCCAGCGGCTCAGACCATCCATTGATTGCTCAACGAGTCGCTCAGCCAACTCACCAACATCGTAATCCCCAACTCGAGTTCGGAGGCCATCGCGACACACAGCGACGCGAATGGCATTCCAAGTCGCCTCGTCCATTCCCGAAAAATAGTCCATCACGTAGTCAAGCGAGCTTGAATCATAGAGAAGACCTGCATGAAACGCGGGTAAGGCCAAAACTGAGTCTCGGTCACCCATGTCAGCCCCCCTCACCTCAAGAAACTGTTTGAGGCGAACATCAGGAAATAGGGTTGATAGATGAAGTGCGTAATCGCCGATGTTTGCAGTATGACCGGACCAACCCTGCTGCATAAACTCAAGAAATGTGCGCCCACGACAATCTAAATACTGTCCATCTCGATGGATAAAAAGCATCGGGACTTGGACTGTCCAAGACACGTAATCAGCGAGGGTTGCCGTTGGCCGAAGGAGAATGTCGGGCAACCGACAGCGTGAATCGTCTGTATCCAGCCAAATCCTTGAACGATAAGACAGATAGTCCCCATCGACACCATCGACGATTGGCGAGTTAGCAAACAAGGCCATCACGGTCGGTTGTAGCATCAGCGATGTATACCATTTACGCATCGCATCTTGTTCGGAATCAAAATCAAAATTTGCCTGAACCGTCGCCGTCTGGCGCATCATGTGAATGCCTAATTGACCTGAATTCAATAATCGGGATTCTAAAATGTCGTAGCGCGGTTTCGGCATTCTCGGTGCGTCTAGAGGTTTGCCATAGGGGTGTAAACCGATGCCACTCCACTGGAGGTTAAGTCCCTCACTGATTTGTTTAAGTTCATCCAAATGTTGATCAAACTCAGACGCTGTTTCCAACAGAGACGCCAGGGGCGCGCCGCTCAATTCCAGCTGTCCACCAGGCTCCAAAGTAATCGTCGCCCGCCCTCGAGACAACGCGAGAAGTGTCTCGTCGGCCGAGTTTGCAACCCACCCAAATTGCTTAAAGGCCTCGAGCACCGTTCTGATCCCACGGTCATCAAAATAGTCAGGGGAGGCTCTGCGATCTGGCCACCAGCCGATCTTTTCATGTTCGGTCCCGATAACCCATTGAGATGAAGGCTTGCAACCGGCCAGAATGTAAGACTTGAGATCCGACCGACTGCGAACCTGCCGACTATCCGTAGCAACATGTGAACTCAAGGCGAACTCCCACCCAAGGTGCTGACGCAGCCTACTTTGGCTTATTTCTTACGTCAATTTGCATGTTGCTTCAGGTTATTCTTGCGATCATTTGCTCAGCTTGGTAAACGGCATCGCTCTTATTTCTCACGTGAACGGAGCTGTCCCCTGCGTGTTCTCATTTGAGATCGGGGGTTCAGCGGTGATGGACACGGTGGTTTAACGCTAAAAATTTGAAAGGAGAATCGCCATGGCTGCGGTCTCGATTCGCGACCTGTTGGAAGCAGGTGTTCATTTCGGTCATCAAACCGCTCGTTGGAACCCACGGATGAAGGAATACATCTACGGCGTTCGTAACGGAATTCATATCATCGACTTACAAAAAACAGTGCCACTGTTCGACGATGCTTTTAACTTCGTATCAGCTGCTGTTTCGCGCGGTGAATCAGTGTTGTTCGTCGGAACGAAGAAGCAAGCGCAAGAGGTTGTCAAAACCCAAGCCCTTCGCTGCGGCATGTACAACATTACGCATCGTTGGTTGGGTGGTACACTCACCAACTTCCGCACCATTAAGCAATCCATCGAGCGGCTCAAGAAAATTGATCGCATGCTGACAGATGGAACAGCTGATGCGCTGACGAAGAAGGAAACGCTGAAGCTGTTTCGCGAACGCGAAAAACTCGAGGCAAACCTTGGTGGTATCAAAAACATGGAATCACTGCCTGGCGTGATTTTCATCGTCGACACCAACAAAGAACATCTTGCTGTGGCTGAAGCCAAAAAGCTCGGCATCAAGATCGTCGGCATCCTTGATACAAACTCAGATCCAACAGGTATCGATTACCCAGTTCCAGGCAATGATGACGCCATTCGTGCCATCGAATTGTTTGCGAGCCGAGTCGCTGATGCTGTCTTGGCCGGTAAGCGCCAACACAATGAGCGCTACAGCGGATCCCAAGCCGAGGGTGACTTTGAGTCAGCTGGTGTCGCAGTCGCACCGATCGAGGGTGACGGGCCCGAGGTCGCATTGAAGCCTGCTGGCATGGAGATGCCGACTCCGGAGGCAAGTGCGACACCGGATGCACCGGCCGCTACTGAAGAATAAACTCTATACCCTGTAAACCCACTGCGATCCCAATCGGGATCGCTCAACCAAACCGGAGATCGAAATGTCGATTTCAGCAAAAGATGTAGCTGCTCTGCGTCGTGAGACAGGAGCGGGAATGATGGATTGTAAGAAAGCCTTGGTCGAATCTGAGGGCGACATCGGCAAAGCAAAAGAATATCTTCAAAAGAAGAGCCTCGCAGCCATCGGAAAGCGCGCTGGCCGCACGGCAGCAGAAGGCGTGGTTGGAAGCTATATTCACAATGGGCGAATCGGCGTTCTTGTCGAGCTCAATAGTGAGACTGATTTCGTTGCTCGGAATGAAGATTTTCAGCGCCTCGCAAAAGATGTTGCAATGCACATCGCTGCCACAAACCCTGAGTATGTCGATTCGTCGGAAATTCCGGCCGACTACGTGGCTAAGCAGAAAGAAATTTTTCTTGCCCAAATGGAAGACGCAGGCAAGCCAGCCAACATTCTGGAACGAATCGTCGAAGGCAAGCTGAAGAAGTGGAAGTCAGAGATTTGCCTTCTCGATCAGGCTTTTGTTCGCGACACCGACAAAACCATCAACGAACTCGTCATCGAGGTCGCGGCTGTCGTGAAGGAAAACATCAAGATTCGTCGATTTGTTCGATTCGAGCTCGGTGAAGGAATCGAGAAAGAAGAGACAGATTTCGCCGCGGAAGTTGCCGCTGCAACAGCCGGGTAGGGACTGAACATGACGGGCGGTAAACCACCATATAAGCGTCTCCTTTTGAAGCTGTCGGGCGAAGCACTGATCGGTGAGGGGACCTATGGTATATCGCCCAACGTGATTTCTCAGATCGCATCAGAGGTCAGCGAAGTGCGGGCTCTTGGTATCGAATTGGCGGTCGTTATCGGTGGCGGCAACATCTTTAGGGGTGTGGCCGGTGCCGCCCAAGGAATGGACCGCACGAGTGCGGACTATATGGGCATGCTGGCGACGGCGATCAATGCCATTGCAATCCAAGAGGGCTTCGAGAAGGTCGGTCTGAAAACGAGGGTGATGAGCGGTATCGAAATGCCCCGTGTCGCCGAGCCGTTCATTCGGCGGCGCGCCATGCGTCACCTTGAAAAAGGGCGGGTCGTGGTTTTTGCTGCTGGAACCGGGAATCCCTATTTCACAACCGATACAGCAGCAGCCCTCAGAGCCGTCGAAATTGGAGCAGATGCTGTCCTCAAGGCGACGAAGGTGGACGGCATTTATGACAAGGACCCCATGGTCCATGCAGATGCTGTTAAATATGACCACGTGACGTACAGCGAATGCTTAGCCGAGGACTTGAGGGTCATGGATGCGACAGCCATTAGTCTATGTCGCGAAAATAAAATGCCCATCGTTGTTTTCGAATTGGGGACACCTGGCAACATTGTCCGCGTCGCGCAGCGCCACAGTGTGGGCACAACCATTACCGTTTAGTCCGTCGAAGAGCACAGCGTGCTCATCTTCAAATAGAATCCTGCAAATGACTCCCAAGGCACGATTTCGTATGCTATCGTCTTCGCGTTCAAGCAATACAAGAGGAGCGAATGCGTTATGGAAGACGAGATCTACGAAGACCTAAAAGCGACTTTTGAAAAGACCTACAGTGCCCTGCGCCGTGATCTGGCCAGGGTTCGTTCTGGTCGAGCCAACGTCAATTTACTCGATAACATCAGGGTTTCCTACTACGGACAACCAACACCACTTAATCAAGTCGCATCAATCCAAGTTCCGGAACCTCGAACAATTTCAATCAAGCCCTGGGAGAAAGACCTTTTGGGTGATGTTGAACGTGCGATTCAACAATCGAATCTCGGTCTCAACCCAGCTAACGATGGCACGGTCATTCGTCTATCAATCCCCCCGTTAACTGAAGAACGACGCAAAGAGCTGGTGAAGACCGTTCAACGATTGGGAGAGACGGCTAAGGTCTCCGCAAGGAATAGCCGGCGAGACGCCAATGCGATGCTTAAGGCCTTACAAAAAGACGGCGACCTAACAGAAGACGAACTCAAGAAGTCACTGGAAAAAGTTCAAGGGCTCACGGATGGTGCTACGGAGACCATCGATGGCATCGTTGGTCGGAAACAAGACGAACTTATGGAAGTCTGAAATCGCGTACGCCCAGCCGACTGTGATCTCAAAAGTGGTACGCGTACCTGAATAGGCCAGTGTGAATGAACAGCGCAGCGTCGTTTCGTTGATCGATCAGGTCTGTTTCGTAGACACCATCGTAGGTCAAGCTCAGATGATGCGCTCGCGATGGCCTCCAAAACAAAGATCCGCCCATCAAGTAAATCCGCTGCGCCTCATCAAAGGTACGGCCTCGTTCGGTGAAGCGGTCTATGGTTCGGCCGTCAAAAACTGTCCCGTGCAAGTTGAGGGTCAACTCCAATAAAACGTCTTTCTCCAGATCGCCTGCAATCAACCAGGAATCGCTCTGAAAATTATTTCTCAGAGTCGTTCGGAGGTCGAGACGGGTTCCAGTAGACCAGAGATTGTTGTTCCGGATACCAATGATATAGGCCCAAGATTGCCTCCTGTCTTGGCTCCGCCTTTTGTATTCGATAGTTTGATAATGATAGTAGCGTCGCCAAAATCGATAAGACCCTGATAGGCGCACCCGATTATAGACCAGATCAATAATTTCATCACCAAGCAACAAGGCTTGATTGAGCCGGACTACATTGCGATAGATGGCTTGGTTTCGGTAGGCTTCAATGCTGTACCGCGTATAATTAAGCGAGAGATTCACGGCCTTTGTTGGCGTATAATCAAGAGTCGACAAGAATGTCACAGGCTCGATTTCATCCAGTGTATCCACCACCGAGTAGACATTTACATAGAGTCCAGGTGACAACCGATAGTGGGTGCGTCCATAGAGAAATTGACGATCTAAGCCGTCTCTCAAAATCAGGTTGTAACCGAATTCAATATTCAGTCCGTCCCGTTTATAACTCGAATAGGTGCCCAAGGTCTGATAGGTCGTTGTTGGCTTGTAGCTATTTGGATCAGGTCGTAATCCGCCGTAGGCACCCACCATGATGGCGTTGTTCAATTTAAGCTGAATATCAAGGCCATCGACCCAAGCGTTTCCGGCTTGAAAGATAATGCGGCGACCGGCCGACACAGACCATTTTTGGCCCACTGCCTGTTGGAGATACAGCTGTCTGAGTTGTTGGAATGACTGTGTCTCGCCAAACCTCCGTTCCTGAGCTTCACTAATATCCCAGAGGATGGTGGCGTCCAGCGTAAGTGAGGTATCAAAAACCCCCATATGCTCAGCCTCTAGATCCAAGTCGACGAACTGGAACACCACATCTTTGGAAACGGGGCCGTCAGCCGTAGAATAGAGACTACGGGAGGCAATTCTACCATCAACGGACCAGTCTTCGTTCTGAGCTTGGGCGACGGAAAGCATTAGAACACAGCACCAAACACGCCTATGCAGAGTCGCATTCATCGGCCATTGACCTCGCAAACCCCGCACCCGGAGCCGGGCCGCGCTGGGATGAAACTTGTTGACCGATGACAATTGTGACAGGTGTCTAACCCGCCTGGAATGCACGCTGTGTGATCGCAGAGCTTACTGCCGGCGGTCGCGTTGAAATCTTGTGTATGACAGAAGAAACAATCATTGGGCAACCCGCCGAAAACACGCCCAGGATGACAATCCCGGCATTCAACAAAACGATGTGCTCCAGACAGTCGGAAGCCCGTTTCAGCGTGAAGAAAGGTACTTGGCAAGAAAGCTTGTTGATTGTGACATTCGAAACATTGAGGTCCAAAGCTCCCGAAATGGGGATCTCGATGACAGTTTACGCATTCGGGACCTCGTCCAGCTTGCGTCTCCTTTCGATCTGGACCGTGACACTCCTCGCAGGGCAATAGGTCGTGAACGCCACCCAGTCGGAATGCGCCGAAATCATGGTCTTGCATCGTGTTGATTGACCAATCCTCAACGCCATGGCAGCGGTCACAACCCGGACCAAGCTTTCCCTTATGGACATCGACGTGACAATCTCCACATGCCTGCGGCGTGTCTGTATAGATGTTGTCGATATGACATTTGCCGCAATCGACCTCTTCATGACGGCCATCCAAGCGATAGTCCGTTCTGGTGTTGTGGTCGAATCCCTCCAACGGTGCCCAGGCTTTTGTTGTGTGACATTGGTCACACGGTTGACTGAACTGCCCCTCGTGGAAATTGTAATGACAATTCGCACAGGCTGTATCAATGGGCTTGAAATGTCCCTCCGTGTGACACCCTGAACAAGGCACCGTCTGGTGCTGCCCAGTGAGCGCAAATTGACTGATATTGTGGTCAAAGAATGGAATTTTCCAGGACCGAAAACCCGAATGACATTTTTCACAGCCATCAGATGCCTGCTGGGACTGGGACGCCAGGGACCGATTTAATTGGTCCAGCGGGGCTTCGAATTGGCCTTGATGGACGTCCGTGTGGCAAAACGAACAGCGCCTTTCCGTGTCATCTTCAATTTCAGTTCCGTTCGGGTGGCAACGATAACAGGGCTGCTCGGCATGACGCTCTTCAAGTGCGAATCCAGTCACACTGTGATCAAAACGGGTCTTCATCCAATCGACGGGCGAGTGACAATTACTGCATGGTGTCTCACCGAAAGTATCTCCATGCGGATTGTCATCTTGATGACAATCCGCGCATTCCATGGGCAATGGCTTGTAGGTGCCACCGGGGTGGCAACTGACACAATCGACGCGCGTATGCCGCCCCTTCAGTGGGAACCGACTCATGGTGTTATGATTGAACTTCAAATGCCGTCCCGTAAACCCGGTCTGTTTGTGACAGCTGTCGCATCGCTGTCGACCAAATTGCCCCTTGTGGACGTCGACATGACACCCGCGGCAATCGTTGGTTGGTGGTCGCCATTTCTCCCAGGAGTGGCAATCGGTACATGCATTCACTGCATGTTTACCACGAAGAGTCCAACCAGCCGTAGAATGGTCGAAGACATTGGTCTTCTTAAACCCGCTGGTCACATGACATTCTTCACACTTGCGCGGTGATCCAAATACACCGACCGGATGGGGGTTTTTGTGACAACTTACACAGCCTGAAACCTCAATTGGTCCGAAGTTACGCTTGCCGAGATGACATTTATCACAGGATGCTTGTCGATGAAGGCCAGTCAAAGGAAAATTTGTTTGTGTGTTATGATTGAATCTCAATTTATCGTTGAGAGACGCCCAGCTTGTGGTGTTGTGGCAATCCTGGCAGCGATTCAACTCCGCTTTTTGGCCTTGGCCATGATAGCTCCCATGACAGCCATTACAGTTCGTTGGTGCCCCAAGATAACTGTCCCGGTTCGTCCCTGGTCGCTTTGCGCTGTGACATTCCCGGCATGGAACACGTGTATGACCACCCGTGAGCGACCAACCCGTGAGATTGTGGTCAAAAGTTCGCCTATTGAGTTGGGTTATCCCATAGCCACGCCCGCGATGTTCACGATGACAATCATGACACTTGGCGCCAACTGCATTGCGCCCATGGTACCCTTTACGAGCACTGATCCGCTGGCCAATGCGTTTGTGACAATTAAGGCAGTTTCGATTGGGCATGCCCCCAAAAATGTCGTGGCACTTAGTACAATCGTTATTGTTGTCATAGCGAGCATGTGGGGTCGATAAGGGCCCGACAGCGAAAACCTGAGAGTTGAAACAAAGAATCAACAGCGGCCAAAAAACGATGGTTGGCAGAACAAACCGACGAGTGACTGACCTAGTCTGTGCCGAGGGGCGCCCCATATAACCGTGCGTATCCTGTGGTAACTTTAACGGCGATCGTAGCTATTTTTTCGATTATGGTCATCATCGGACGCTAATTAACTCAAACATTCCCCGTTGGTGCCGCATTGGCGAAGCTGTTAGCCGTCCCGCTTTCCGGTTATTTTAGCCTCAATTGACCTGATACATCAACGCGAAAACAATATGGAGAATCAGTGCTCCAAACATAATATTGCTGCTGGTGACATGGACAATTCGATACCGTTTTAAGACCTTGGACAAAAATGCATGCTGAACAATCGCACGCTCCAACCGACTCTTTTCCGTCATGAGCGTCTCGAGGAGCGTAGTCTGGTTTGCATCTTCAAACCCTTGGCTTAACTCACTTGCAAGGTCTGAAACACGTTTTTTCGTCAACGCATCGCGTCGAATCAGGTCGACAAGGAGCGAGATGAAGGACCGCCAGCCGCGGGACTCTGAAGACGCCAACGCCGTTTCATTTTTCTCTTGTCCAAGGATGTCTTTTAACCTGACGATTGCAGTGTGGCCAACGCTTGGATCCGAGAAAACGCCCTCTATTTGTCTACTGACCTCACTGATTCGATCGTTAACTTCATACAAGAGAAGCTCATGGCCATGCTTATTTCTCGGGACGATGTAGACAACGTAGCGGCCAATTGTCCCAGTGACGACAGCCAAAAACATGGTCAGGAAAGTGGCGACAGCGATAGGATCACTAAACACAAAAGCGGTGTGAAAAAACGCCATGATGAAACCGATCACACCCATCCAAATATGGGCCTCCATCAAGACAGGTGTCGTGCTGAATCGACCCCTTAATCGGTATACTTGAGTCCCCAGCATCAATCCGCCACCGATGTAACCGAGCGCGTGACTGAAGAAATCTCCGGCACGAAAAGGGACCACTGGATCAACACCCGATGCAGACCAGCCGAGTTGAAAGAATAACTCTGCAAATGTGACCTTTGGCCAATACAAACGGCCGAAGCATTCCCAAGCCAGAAATAGGGTTACAGAAACGGTCAGCGCGACCCAAAATTGGCGCCATCGATAGGGGAACTCATTGGGACTCTCAATCGTCGCACCATCGTTTTGCGATTGCGGGCTAAATTGTCGCCAATTCTCAAACAGCTCCACGCCATCTAGCTGAAATAATGCACCCGTAGGACATGCCGAAATACAGGCTTTATCTTCATAGCCAGTACAATTATCGCATTTCTGAGCAATCGCCTTGCCCTTTGCGTCAGGGGAGCGGTTCGGAAAATATTTTTCCATGTCCAATTCATCGATCGGGTGCATCCGAATGGACCCAAAGCTGCACCCTTTACTGCACATTGTGCAGCCAATGCAGTTGTCATCGATGACGATCTCACCTGTGATGGCATGCCGCCCGATGTGCCCGAATTTACATTTGTCCATGCATTCAGGCACTACGCAATTGTGACAGTTCTGGGGAATCTCAGTGAGACCGTATTTAACTTCACTAGGACCAAGACGATCGGTCCCATGGCGGTCTTTACAGGCTGAATAGCAGCCGTCGCACTCGATGCATAAATCCATCCGTTTGAGCTTGACCCGCCCAGCAAAAGTCAGTCTTTCCTGTACCAGAAATCGGGCTATCTCTTTTTGGAACTTATCATCGAACCGAGACTTTTGGCGGTCGACAACCGTGCGGATTCGCTCAGAAAAACTGTTTCTCAACTCGTCGTGATCGCGAAGCAGCACATTGAAATCAGCATAGCTGAACTTCAAAACGCGCACTGGACACATGGCCGTCAGCCTAATTGATTTTGTGTCGTCATCGACGATCAACCTTTCAACAAAGAAGTCGCCGACGGTCAGATAATTCGCCGTTTCCTCCGGCCCTTTATTCTGGGTTCTGTGAACACTGAGGTCTCCAAAGAGAACGAGAAAGAGAGTCATGTCCTGCCCACCAAGCGGTCGGCCATTAAAGGCATGTTCTCCACGCGCCAATTCAACATGCTCTGCACGGGACACCAACGCATCGAGGTAAGGTTGCGGCAGGTGAGCAAAAAACGGCGTCGATCGCAGTAAATCCACGGTGACGGGTACCGGCTCACGCTGCCTGCGCTTACGCCCCGCCTTAGGTGCTGCTTTCGGAACCCGTTTGATGCGCTTTGACGTTGATGAACTGGGGTTCAATTTCGCTTAAGGCCTACAACAAATACAACATGCACTTCTAGTATACACGATCCGCCGGACGGACGATTATATTCCATGGATAATCACAGCAGTTCCACTCGTGTGAGCAAGCCAGCCTAAGCAGAATTAAAAGGTCGAGGCATGAACCTGATCTGCGCCCAGCGATAGACGGGCTTCCAGTTCATTGGACAGAGAAAGATAGGCTTCTGCCCCCCGAGAACGAGCCTGGAACTCAAAGATGCTGAGACCGGCCGCCTGAGCTTTCGCTAAAGCTGAGTTAATTGGAATCACAGTGTCCAGCAGCAGCTCGCCATAGTTGTCTCGAAGAGCACCACCGATGGCGTCGTTAATTTGCCGAGTGCGTCCGTCAACCCGCGTTCGAATAATCCCTGCAATATCCAAGTTCTGACCAAGCCTTAAGTTTACGGTTCGAACAGTCCCAAGAAGATCGGCGACACCTTCGAAGGCGAGAATGCTCATGTCACACGGGACCAAGACACAATCGGCAGCGACGAGTGCATTGAGGGTCAGATTTCCTAAATTTGGCGGACAATCGATCAAAATAATGTCGTAATGGCTCCTCGCGTTGGCGATGGCGCTCTTGAGAATGTATTCCCGCCCAACTCGACTCGCCAGTTGAGCATCGGTTTCGGCGAGTCCTTTATCAGCCGCCGTTAAACTCAAATTTGGCAGATTGGTTTGAAACACTGCATCCAAGATGTCCCGCGGTCTGTCGGCCAAAAGAATTTCGGTCAACGTCGATGACGCCGGCTTGATGTTTTCTCTCAGCGACGACGAGACATGACCCTGTGGGTCGATATCGATGACAAGAATTCGATACTTTGATTGCTTTGCCCAAGCACACGCGAGGTTGACTGTCGTCGTCGTCTTACCGACGCCGCCTTTCTGCGCTGCTATAGCCATGACCAAGGCACGCCGATTCCCTGTAATCGGGATCTCATCTGTCGGTGCTTTTAACTTGTTAATACCCGCGGAAATGAGACTTCGTACGCCGATTGAGCGATTCATAAAAGACCTCCGAAGAACCTATACTGCCTTTGTATACCTCTGGGTACACTAAACCACACGATTATGAAACCGTCTACGGCAAATTACTTCAATCCTTCTAAGGATTTGCGGCGTCATGGACGTCGCCGATATCCAAATCGAGGGGGAACACAGATTGGGGAGTTCACCTAAATTTTGACGATGGGCATTGGACCCGTTGCTTGCCGGACGGCTCCGCGGGCCAATGGTCGATGCAGTACGCGGTCGACCGGCATGTTTGCTGGCGTCTGTTCCGAGGCAATACCAACGACCCGACAATCTCGTAGATCGGCATCATGACGTATGGATGCGATGAGCCGAACAGGGTCGGTGCCTGCGAGGTCAAGATCGAGAAAAATGATTTCTGGTTTTAGATCTCGCATCATCATGCCGGCATCAAACGCATTGTCTGTGTGCGCGATCTTGAAGGTCACCATGGAGTCGTCGCCCTCAGCATCCAAAAGGGCATCCAAAATTGAGTTAACCGAATGCTCATCATCATCGATGACCAAGACGCGTTTCGGACCTTGATTACCACGGGTGTCCCATTCGATAGGAATGCCCGTCGCTCGACAAAACTCGTCCAAGTCGCCACGCATAATCCGACGATGCCCCCCGGGGGTCTTATAAGCTTTAATTCTGCCCTCTTCGATCCAGCGAATGATGGTCATGGGCGTGACACGACAATATTTAGCCGCGGAATGCGTCGAAAAAACATCTGGAATCTTGAGATTACTCATCGACTACTCAAACCGTAATTTTGTTGAACGTTACAGACATAACACGCCCTTGGTTCGACTAAAACTGCGGGAATTTCAACAAAAATCGAACTGAATAACCTTTGAATGACGGGAAGTTTAAACAGAATGCTTGCCTCAGCCCCTCCGAGTCACATATATTCCGACACCTTCAGAAACCATGGTGATGCTCACTGAGGCCCCATTTTGGCTACAGTTGAGTCATAAAGCCCGAGGACAATAGAACCATGCGTAGTTTATTTTCAGTAAAGACCATCATTCTACTGGGTGCTCTGCTCTCTGTTGCGACAGGCTGTTCTGACGATGAGCCTCAGAGTTGTAATGCAGACGCTGATTGCAGCCGAGGCTTAATTTGCGACGATGAATCAAAAGAATGCGTCTCGGAACCATGCCAAAGCCTGGGAGAATGTCCAGGATCGGGCCGTGTCTGTGTACAAGCGACCAACAGTTGTTCTCGTCGAGAATGCGGGGACGGTATCCTCACGTGTCCCGATGGACAAGTCTGCGTCGATGACGGTCCGTATCTATGGTCATGTGCACCAGAACCCACGGTGACCGCCGATGTTCTCGTCATCAATACAGATATGGGTATGAGTGCGCGGGATGCCGGCGTAGGGCAAACCGATGCGGGTGGGGCCAGCTACCAAGGGCTCTGCCAAACCTGTAATACAGACCGTGATTGTGATGCATTGGGCGACGGTGCTGAGTGCACGCCAATCGGTAACACGGGTAGCTTTTGCACAACAGCCTGTGGCGAGGGACTCGAAGCCTGTCCAGAGGGTTTTACATGCCTAGAACAACTGGGCCAATGTGTTCCCGTAAATTATGATTGCACCGTCTGTCCTGGTCGACGCTGCGAAGCTGGTTTGGCCTGCGATTCGAGCAATGGACAGTGCGTGATGCCCCGGGGGAGCTGCGAGGCATGCACGACCGATTCAAGCTGTACAGACGACCATGTTTGCCGACCCACTCAAAATGGGAATTTCTGCTTAAAGACCTGCGCCAACGGCAATGTCTGCCCAGCCGATTATACCTGCACAGACGGTGTGTGTGCGCCCAACGGTGGACGGTGCGATAGTTGCGGAGGACGCTGCCAAGATCCCACGCCTGCGTGTATCGCCGAGACAGGTGAGTGCGGCGAATGCAGCAATGACACGCCTTGCCCCATCGGCGAGTTTTGCGACCAGGCGACAAACACATGTACAGGCAGTGAGCCATGCGAATGCGGGAATGATTCCCAGTGTGAAACATGTGGTGGCAGACCCATTTGTCTGCAAGGGAGCTGCGTCGAATGTCTTGATGACACAGATTGCCCCGCCCGCTCAGCCTGTAATTTAGATACCTTTGCCTGCGAGAGTGCGCCCTGTGCTGGGCTCACATGCCAGATGGGCTCTCAATGTAGCGTTCAAACAGGGCGATGCGAGCCAGGTTGTAATAACGCTGCAGATTGTACAGATGCTGAGACCATGGACTGTAACGTTCAAACTGGGCAGTGTTTTTATCGCGACGGGACCTGCGATCCGGGTCCTGGCGGCGAAGGCGTCTGCGCGCCGGGTGGTACTTGTACATTAAACCCGCTCTCGATGAGTGCCGCATGTTCATGCCGGAAGGTCAATCCCGATGACATTTTCTCGCCCGACCTTCTCGTCGGCTGTCACCCTGGATTCACCTGCTTTCAGATTCCAAATACGCCTGAGGGCCTCTGTATTGAACTGGGATTCTAGGTTTAGATCTAACACCGATTTTCTCCGTCGGTTCACGATAAATTGAGCCGGGTTATGACCCTGTGCTGCGCCGGCACGGCCCACAGCTTGTTTTGCTGGCCGAACGGCGCCAAAGGGACTATGTTGTGCCGGATTTTCGCCCCTGGAGCCCCTACGCGACATGACAGATGAACAGCAGACACACAGTGGCTTATGGCCCGCGCGCTTGGACCCTTTAATCGGCGGCCTTTTGGCATTGGGCGTCCTCGCAACTGCGGCGACACAATTTGGTGTATGGGAACCCTGGGAAGCCAATATCTCCGCTGTCGCCAATCATATGGTCGAGAATGGACGTTGGTTGGAAGTTAATGTTGGCCAGGGCAATCATGCCAAGGCCCATGCTGTGTCTGACTTGCCATTCGCTTATTGGCCTGTTGCTGGCAGCGTCTCGTTACTGGGCGTATCCACATTATCTCTTCGACTGCCCGGGATCATCTTTGGAGCACTGACTTTATTTTTCATGATGGTGGTTGTTCGTCGCTTTGCAAGCCGGACCGTAACTTGGTGGAGTGCCATCATTCTCTTGAGCCTGCCGCTCTTCTCTTTTCACCATTGGTTGGCCTTGGGCCAGTCCACAACATTGGTCGCAACCACATGTGCCTGTCTCGCCTTCATCCAAAGTCGATTTTGTCATGGACGGCTCATTTGGATAGGGGCTTGGGGGCTGACTGCACTGTCTGGACTGTCTGGAGGCGTCCCGGCTTTGGCCATTCCCATCGCCGTCTGCATCACCTTGTCCGGCTACGGACTTGGTACAGAGTCTCGCTCGACCACGCTGCGATGGGGCTCAGCGGCTGTTGCCCTGACCGTCGTCGGGCTGGGCTGGTGGCGAGCCTCCATCTACATGCCCGGCAATGCAGCCTTGGAGTCTCTCTTTCTGTGGGCTGATAATATTCATGCAACAACAGGGACAACCCGCCCATCCTTTAACGAATTTGTCCATCAGATTGGGTTCGGTCTTTTCCCCTTTGGAGCCCTCTTGCCATTGGCATTGCTCACGCTGCTGTGGAGCAAGCAAGAATCCAATGACCAATCCGGTCTGGGGGCTGTTCTCTTCGTTTGGATATTAGCGGGCTTTATTGCCCCTGCTCTTGGAGCTGGCTACAGCCATTTTGGTATTTTTCTCGCTGCACCTGCCGCCGCATTTGCCATCGGGCTCTATCTAGGTCGAATGCCTAAACAAGACCCAAATCCCGTCCTGGCTGTCATCGCCGTGATCATTCTGGCCCTACTCGATAGTAACTTGAAGCACGAAACACGCTTACTCGCCGATACGATTGTCGGGACATCCATCGACTCATTTCCTGCGTACCTCCCCTATTGGAGAATCGCACGCTTTTTAAACTTCGCGTTGATCGCCTATATTTTGCTTTACCAAGCACGGCTTCACCATTGGCTCGCTGGATTTATTCAGTACTTCGCTTATCCGCTACGTCGGCGTCCCTATTTTGACTTGGCCATTTTCGGTATGGCGGCTCTTGTTCCGATTCTCTTGCTCCAGCGCAGGACCACCTTAGACCCGCTGGTGCGCGGTGACGGATGGGGCAATCTACAATTCTGGTTTCGACGGTTGGTCATCGCCCTGGCGTTTGGCCTACTCGCCTATATTGGTATTTGGTTGGTTTGCTACATCCGAACCAAAATGCTGAAAGGCAGAACAGAAGGTGTTTTATCGAGAACGTCAACTTGGGTACGAGACACCATCGATGGCCAGTCGACTGTGTCCGGTACGATGAGACGTTTGACAGGTGCTCCCATATCGACTCTCATACTGTTGACCGTACTGATGTCCTGGCTCGTTTTCTTCAATGTACCCATCGCCAGCGAACTGAGTACCAACTTCTCCCAAAAAGAGGTGCTCAACGTGTACAAGAACGTCGCTGATGGTGATGAGAAACTGTACACCTATAGACTGTCGAATCAGACTAATTCATTTTATTCTCGAGATTTGCCCAAGTTAAAAACGTCCACCGAATTTGCGAGGTTGGCGAAGGGCTCTGACCGTTTCTTTGCGCTGATCCCCAGAAAGGATTTGGCCACTGTAAACGTGGAGTTTAGACGGGCGACAGGTCGAACGCTTCCCGTTCTCGATGACCGAGGTTCACGTTATTTCCTCGTTTCAAACAAAATAGATGACGGTGTGATCGATAAAAATCCCATCACCAATGCCTTGATCGACGAACTGCCCGACGGTGTCACCAAAGTGAACATTAACTTCGAGGATAAGATCGAGTTGGTCGGTTGGAAAGTTGAGCCCAAACAGCCAAAAAGTGGGTCTCCCGCTGAGTTGCATATGTTCTGGAAGTCGAAAGCAAAGACCCAGTCGACCTGGAAGGTATTTGTCCACATCGATGCGCCCGGTCAACGGATACACGGTGACCATGATCCGGTCGCAGGCCTGTTCCCAACCCGAAACTGGAAGAAAGGCGATCTGATTCGAGACATCCATAAGATTAATATCAAACGAACCATCACACCCGCTCGGTTTACGTTCTATGCAGGTCTATATCGGTCCAGCACGCGGATGAAGATCAAATCTGGTCCAAGCGATAAACAAAATCGCGCTCGGCTTGGTTCGATACAGGTCCGGTGATGCTAGACTCCCCAGCCATAACGCTCTTGTTCTTGATCGCGTTTTTCTGGGGAACGGCTTGGGGTAGCTTCCTCAATGTCGTGATTTATCGTCTCCCCGAGGGGATATCTCTGGTCAATCCTGGCTCTCGCTGTAGCACATGCGAAGTGCCCATCCGCTGGTACGATAATATTCCCTGCTTGAGTTATCTAATTTTGCGGGGGCGATGCAGAGCCTGTGGTGCAGTGTTTAGTCCACGCTATGCGCTTATCGAATGCGCCTGCGGCATCATGAGCCTTGTGCTATTTCGCGCCGTCTTTAAAACATTCGACCCCGAGACCCTTTGGCTCAACTTCGCTCATTGGATTTGGTTACAGACCTTTATCTACGCACTGGTCGTGATCATTTTCATCGACCTAGAGTATTTTTTCATCCCCGATGAACTGAGTATCCCCGGTACAGCGATTGGGATTGGAGGTGCCTTTTTGCTGCCCATGTATAGCGGTCAGACAGCCCTGATAGGGGCCGCGGTGGGGTCAGGATTCATGCTGGCTATCTTTGGCCTCGGCTGGTTGATCTTCAAGCGAGAGGCACTCGGGCTGGGTGATGCCAAATTGATGGCCTTAATCGGTGCTTTCCTGGGCTGGAAACCCCTCGCATTTGTGATTTTTGCAAGCTCCGTACAAGCGTTGCTTGCCGTTTTCCTGGTTCGCTTGTACAGCAAGCTGACGGGTGCAGAAGACACGCTCACGACGACAACAGACCAATTAGATGCATACTTCGGAGAGGATGAGAAATACGCAGACCAAGGACACCCGTCCAGAACGGTCATTCCCTACGGTCCCTTCCTATCCTTGGCGGCATTGGAGGCTCTTTTTTTCGGAGATGACTTTTTTTGGTCGTTTGCCAATCAATGCGCTCAACTCCTCTACGGATAGGCTCATCAGCCAGTCACCAAAGGCAACATCACTGTAAAACTGGCTCCAGGCGACTCCAACTCTGTCAGTGAAATCTGACCTCCAGCCCCCTCGATAATTTGCTGAGCTACATACAGACCTAAGCCAGTCCCCACCCCCGATGGCTTGTCTGAGACAAAAGGGTCGAAAAGCGAATCACGGAGTTCCAGTGCAACACCGGGACCATCATCTCGGACGGTTATTTTTACGAAATCTGCTTCACGATCGATATCGACATCGATGGACCCGCGCCCGTCGATAGCGGACGCTGCGTTCAAGAACAGATTAGTCAAGACTTGCGACAATCGATGAGGATCGATGTAGACGCTTTGCTCGGTGCCAGAGATTGAAACATCCACATGCTTCATTTGACTATGGTAATTGAGCAAAGCCAGAGTACGCTCGATGACATCCCGAATCCCCACATTTATGGGTTCATCAGGTGCTGGTCGACCAAAATCGAGCAGTTGCCTCAGAGTGTATCGAATCCGCTCGACTTCGCGGTCCATGCGCCTCAATAGATCGGCGCGCAAGTTATCATCGATTTGGGGTTCTGACTTTAAATAGTCGAGAAACCCAACAATGGACGCCAGGGGGTTGCCGATTTCATGAGCCACCCCCGCAGATAGGCGGCCAAGTGTCGCCAGTTTCTCGGCTCGAAGGAGTTCGCGCTGTGTTTGTTCGAGCACCCGCATATTGTCGGCCAAGATTTCATTTTTTTGGTCTAACTCGCGGATCAAATGTCCAAACGCACTGGCCAACTGCTGAATCTCATCTGGCCCTCCGATGGTGTCGAGCTCATAAGGCCACTCAGCATCGCGATGGGGTTTAGACACATGATCCGTCAGCTTTTTGATCGGGGCTACGATGAGACGTCCACTGAGGTATGCACCAAACATCAGCACGGTCACCAAACCAAAGAATAGGTAGAGTAAAGTCATCTGCTGACGCTGATCAAAGCCGCTTTGAAGCGCATCCAAACTGTATGAGGCAATGATGGTCAAATTCACTCCATCGCCGTTTCTGACCCGTTGTGCAAAGCGATATTGGCCAGCACCGCTGGCCGAATGGTGTCGTCTCCACTTCACACCGCTTGATTGCTGCGCAGAAGCCGCAACAACGTCACGCATGAGCGGCTTCGCTACGCCAAAACCGTGGATGGGTCTAAATCGATGGTCGACCACGACAAGGCCATGCATGTCATGAGCGCGAGACCGCCGTTCGAGTTTTGGCTTAAAGCCCGCTGGTTGAGTGTGCCTGATGGTCTCAACTAAGGCGTCAAATCTCAGCCGATGCTGGCGTAAGAGCTGCTCTTCTGCTTCCTGACTTGCAGCCCCGATCAGAATTATGCTGGAAAGACCGCCCGCCCCCACCAGGATGATGGCAAGGCCGATTAACAGGCGAGAACGCACACCCAGCCGAGATGACGTCTGTGCGTATTGATTTGATTGAGCCTTGGTTTCCATGAATACCAAGTTGGCCTGAGTTGGCCCAAAAAGCAAAAAGGGCCGCAAACGCGGCCCTTTTCATCGTCCGAGGACGCGTAGCTTACTTGCCTGCAACCGCAGCAACAAAGTCACCAACCTCTGGCACCTTCAAAACGAGAAGGATTGCGATAACGAAGGCATAGATGACCAAAGATTCGATCAGAGCAAGGCCGAGAATCATTGGACCGTTGAGTTTCCCTGCAGCACCAGGATTACGTGCAATGCCTTCGAGTGCAGCAGCAGCAGCGCGACCCTGACCCATACCGCCACCAGCAGCGGCAATACCGATTGCAAGGCCGGCACCGATGCAAAGGTAGCCTAAGTAGTCACCGGCGGCACTTGCAGTTGATGCGTCACCTGCGAAAGCAGGCAATGCGATGAATGTTACGAACAAGAATGTAAGAGCAGATACGACCTTCATGTGTCATGTCTCCTAATCGATTGGGCGGGTACAGCGTTTACAGCCAGCCACCCGGTTTGTGCCGTCAAACGGCGTTTTTAATGCCACAGCACTCCATTATCATCGATATCCATTCACGAGCCGACCCTTGCCTCTCTCTCTCTACCAACACCGTACCCAGGTAGACTATGATGGATATATCAGACGATGAATCGCTGAGCTGGCATGAGCTGCGCCCATGCCGGGAAAATCTTTTACCGGCGCCTCAGTGCGCCTCCGCGTGATCGTGGTGCTCAATGGCCATCCCGATGTAGACCACACTCAAAAGGCAGAAAACCAAGGTCTGCACCACGCAGACAATGAAACCGAGCCCGAGTAAAGCAATCGGCACGCCGAGGGGGACCAACATGAGAAAAATACTGACCGCCTTATGATCACCGATCATATTTCCAGCCAAGCGTAACGACAGGCTCACTGGGCGTGCCAGATGACCAATAAATTCGATGACAAAAATCAGTGGAGCGAGCCACCAGACCGGGCCCATGAGATGCTTAATGTGCTCCATTCCATTTTCTTTGAGGCCATAGATGTGTGTCGCCAAAAAGACGAGGACCGCACAGGGCACCGTGGTATTGAATGAGTCCGTCGGTGGGAGAAAACCCGGGACCAAACCGATTAGATTACACGTGAGAATAAAGAATGCGAACGTCCCGATGAAGGGAAGGAAATGCCGAGCGGCTTTCTCGCCCATAATCCCTGTCATCACGCTTAGCACATAGTCAAGGATGGTCTCAAAAACCGAGCGAAGATTGAACCGCGCTTCGGGAATGACACCGCCTGTACTATCCTTTTTGAGTGCGCTGCTAAATCTGAAGGCAGCGAGGATGAGGAGTACGAAGACGACGAAACCGACTGAGACGTGATGTACGTCGGTCACCCTCTGGCCAAAGAGAAACGAATCTCCGACGCCGTCAGCGAGTTTTTTCTCTAAATCGCCGAAGGGAAAACTCATCCATGTCTGCCCGTGTTCTCCGGGTATGATCTGCTGTCCATCAGCCATGTTCTGACTCCACCTCGACACCTTCGGCGGTGTCTTGCTCGTCTTGTCCGATGGCCTTGGCGCCTCCCGTCGAGATGACAAGGAACAAAACGCTAAAGCCGGTCACCAGTGCAATTGCGTTCAATCCGAGGACGCCAATCAGCACAAACAAAAGCGCGAGCAGGACGGTCAACTTAAAGACGTACAACCACCCAATCGACGCGCGTTCGCCGGCGAGTAAGCCACCGACGGCGCGTTGGATCAACCACAAATTGACGATGGCTAAAATAATCCCGGCAGAGACGCCTAAACTAATGGACCAAGACCTAAAATAGAGGCTGCCCAGAATCAATGCAAAGCCCAATAAAAACGAACGCTTATATATTTCTCGCATCCATCTATCCGTCGCCGTTTTGGTTCTTGACGCCGGGCTTATTTTTCACGTCATTTTCTTTGGCGAGTGATGCCAATGTGCGCGATATCGACCGGATTGCCGCCGCGAAGCCCAAACTGATTCCAAGTAGAACACCCCAGGGGGCTACATCCCACTGTTGTTCAACCCACCGACCAAGGAGCAATCCGATGACCACAGATACGCCTAATTCAAGCCCGATACTGGCGTAGCGGCTGGACCGATAGACGTCACGCGCCTTTCGCTCCAGTGGGTTTTCGCTCACGACAGAAGCGCTGAGCGAGCGATATTTAGGGTTGCCTGAACTTCCGCGTCCGTATGGGCGGCAGAGATGAACCACGCTTCATAGCCACTGGGTGGCAAGTAAATTCCACCGTCGAGCATGGCCCGATGAAAACGCCCGAACTTTTCATGATCACAGCGGGCCACATCGTTGAAATTTTGTGGCATTTCGGCGGCGAAAAACAAGGTCATCATGGTGCCTACTTGCTCGACCACAGCGTCTATACCCAGCTCATCGATCAGAACCCGCAGGCCATCAGCAAGCTGAGTGGCTGCCCGCTCAGCCCGGTTGAACACCCCCGGTCTACTGAGAATGTCGAGGGTCTTCAGCCCGGCGGCCGTTGCCAATGGGTTTCCACTCAGAGTCCCAGCCTGATAGACGGGCCCAAGAGGGGAGATAGAGGCCATGACATCGGCCCGTCCGCCATAAACGCCAACGGGTAGGCCCCCACCGACCACTTTGCCTAAACACGTGAGGTCCGGCTTAAAATCAAGCAGCTGCTGTGCACCGCCTACGGCAACACGAAAACCGGTCATGACCTCGTCAAAGATGACGAGGGTGCCGTATTTCTCTGAAACCGTGGCTAAGAATTGGAGGAAGTCATTAGAAGGCCGAATCACGCCCATATTCCCCGTCACAGCCTCTAGAATGACGCAGGCAATGTCTGTGCCTTTATCATCGAGCAGTGTACGTAATGCATCCACGTCGTTAAAGACGACAGTGTGCGTGTGCCGAGCCAGGTCAGCCGGCACACCGGCACTGTCCGGCACCCCGAAGGTTGCCCCACCGCTGCCAGCCTTCACAAGTAAACTGTCCGCATGACCGTGGTAACATCCCTCGAACTTGACGATACCGTCACGACCGGTAAAACCACGGGCGAGCCGGATGGCCGACATGCAGGCTTCGGTGCCACTGGAAACCATGCGCATCATCTCAATACTCGGATAAAGTTTTTGCACGGCGCGCGCCATGTCGACTTCGGCTTCAGACGGGGCGCCGAAGCTCATGCCGCGCTGCGCTGCATCACAAACGGCGTCGACCACTTCATGGTGAGCATGCCCGAGTATTGCGGGCCCCCACGTGCCGCAGTAATCAACGTATCGATTGCCATCGGCATCGGTGATGTAAGCCCCTTCAGCAGACGCAATGAACGGGGGGTTTCCACCGACGGATCGAAATGCCCGCACCGGGCTATTCACGCCGCCAGGCATCAAGGTCTCGGCTGCCGCCAAGAGTGCATCGCTTCGCTCGGTCGTACGGGTCATGGGAACTCCTTCGTTTGGGTTCGAGCGTCGGGCTGCTTCAGACCTGCTTGTTTAGTCTTCGCCTTGGCCGTCACTGCCATCCACATCAGCCGCGATAGCACCTGGGCCAGTCTCGCCATCTGCATCAACGACACCGTCGGCATCGCTACCCTCATCCTCCTCTTCTTCACCAGCCGCATAACGCGCCAGGCTCACAACCTGGGTATTCTTGTCCAAGTTGATGAGACGTACACCCTTCGTATTGCGATTGACGAGAGAAACCGTTCCCGCGTTCGCACGAATGATGACACCTGAGTTGGTGACCAAGAGATATTGATCAGTTTCTTCCTCGACTTTGATGACGCCAACGACTTTACCGTTACGTGCATCGGTCTGAATATCGATTAAGCCCTTGCCACCCCGACTCTGCGTGTTGCCCCCACGGAGGTATCCGTCCAAAGTCGTTTGCTTGCCATAGCCGTTCTCAGTGACGGTCAGTAATGTGACTTGAGTTCCATCGGTCTCTTCGCGATCGAACGTGACACACCCGACCACATTGTCATCGCCCTGGAGGTCGATGCCCCGAACGCCAGCCGTGTCACGACCCATGGACCGCACATTATCCTCGCGAAATCGAATCGCCATGCCATTGGATGTGGAAAGCAAGATATCACTCTCCCCCGTAGTCGGTCTGACTGCGATCAACTGATCTCCGTCATTGAGTTTGATGGCGATGATCCCCGTTGAACGAATATTTGAATAAGCCATTAAGTTGGTCTTCTTAACCCGACCCATGGCCGTTGCGAAGAAAAGGAAGTGACCTTCTGTAAACTCATCGACCGCCAAAACCATGGCGAGTTTTTCATCCGCATCGAAGGGCAAGACGTTAATGATGGGCTTGCCCCGTGCCAATCGACTGCCCTGAGGCAAGTGGAACACCTTTCGGCTAAAGACCCGGCCTCGGTCGGTGAAGAACAGCATCGTGCTGTGTGTGGAAGCAACAAACAAATGCTCGACGAAATCTTTGTCTTTCGTGGTCATCCCGCTCTTGCCGCGGCCGCCTCGGTGCTGTGTGCGGTACTCGGTGAGCGCAACACGCTTGACGTACCCTGCGTGGGATACAGTGACCACCATGTCTTCAACTGGAATGAGATCTTCCAGATCGAAGTCACTGCTGGCGGCGACATAAGTCGTGCGTCGCTCGTCACCATATTGATCTCGAACCTCGACCAACTCGCCCTCAATGACTTCCAACAGGAGACCTTCGTCATCGAGAATGGCACGCAACCGCGCGATCTCAGCCCGAACTGCTTCTAATTCCGCAATAATTTCATCGCGCTCCATCCCTGTAAGACGTCTGAGCCGCATTTCAAGAATGGCAGATGCTTGGCGTTCACTCAGTGAGAACCGCGACATCAACCCTTGACGGGCTTCCTCGGTCGTCTGGCTTCCACGGATGATCTTGATCACCTCATCGATGTAGTCCAGCGCGATTTTGAACCCTTCGAGGATGTGCGCCCGCGCCTCAGCTTTTCGAAGTTCGTAGCGACAACGTCGCAGCGTAACGTCGCGGCGATGTTCAACGAAGTGGCTCAAGATTTCATGCAGACTCAGGAGCCGAGGTTCACCGTGTACAATCGCCAATAAATTGATGCCAAAGCTGACTTGCAAATTGGTCAGTTTGTACAATTGGTTAAGTACGATTTGGGCCTGTGCATCTCGCTTTAGTTCGATGACGACACGCATCCCGCGCCGGTCACTTTCATCGCGCAGATCACTGATCCCTTCGATGCGTTTGTCACGTACCAACTCGGCGATTTTTTCGAGCAACTTGGCTTTGTTGACTTGATACGGCAATTCGTTGACGACGATTCGCTCACGGTCTGTGGTCATCTCCTCGATGTCACAAACCGCGCGAATCCGGATCACGCCACGCCCGGTTCGGTATGCGTCAAGAATGCCCGCCGTGCCATAGATGGTACCACCCGTCGGAAAGTCGGGTGCCGGGACAATGTCCATCAATTCCGATAGAGTAATGTCCGGATTGCGCATGACTGCGATGGCGGCGTTCACGACTTCTGTCAGGTTATGTGGGGGAATATTGGTCGCCATACCGACCGCGATACCCGAACTGCCGTTGACCAGTAAGTTTGGAATCCGGGCGGGTAAGACCAGCGGTTCCTTCGTGGTCTCATCGTAGTTAGCACCGAATTCCACTGTGTCTTTGTCAAAGTCTTGTAGCATCTCATGTGCGATGCGCTGCATACGGACTTCCGTGTAACGCATCGCAGCCGCTGGATCGCCATCCACACTGCCAAAATTACCTTGCCCATCAACCAATGGATAGCGCATGGAAAAATCCTGGGCCAAGCGGACCAAAGTATCGTAGACCGCTTGGTCGCCGTGGGGATGGTACTTACCAATACAATCACCAACAATTCTGGCGGATTTCTTGTAGGAGCTGTTCCAGTTATTCTTCAGGTCATTCATCGTGTAGAGAACACGCCGATGAACCGGCTTCAAACCATCTCGGACATCTGGCAGAGCACGTCCGATAATCACGGACATTGCGTAATCAAGATACGAGACGCGCATCTCATCTTCGATGTTGACGGGTAAGTACGACTTGGTCGTTTCAGTCATGACGACAGGGTCCTCAATTTCAAGAGTACTGACCGTCGTGGAGGCCCAGATTAGCCCCAGACGGAAAGCGTGGTTTTACCCTGAAATGATAGAGAAATCAACGCGCCATTGAGCGCATACGGATTATAAAATCCCGCCCGTTGAAAAAGCCTGTTTCAGGGCATCGATGCAGCGGCCATCATAGTGCCGATTTCGGCAGCGATCTAACTCCAAAATCGCATCCATAGGCGCCATCGCTCTGCGATAGGTTCGGTCACTCGTCATGGCGTCGTAGGCATCAGCGACAGCGACGATTCTGGCGAGTAAGGGGATCTCATCACCTTTCAAGCCAAAAGGATATCCGGTGCCATCGAGGCGCTCGTGATGACCAATCACCGCCGGAATCAAAGCCTGAAAACAAGGGATGGATTTGAGTAACTCCGCACCCGTAAGAGTGTGGGTTTTCATCCGTTCGTACTCAGCATCAGTCAAGGGCCCTGCTTTGTTGAGTTCGGCATTATCGATGGCGAGCTTGCCGATGTCGTGCAAGCGCGCTCCTTGAAAGACGAGTTCTTGAACGTGCTCATCACAGTCCATCCCCTTTGCGATCAATTTCGCAAGGTCAGCGACACGCTCACTGTGCCCGGCCGTGTATTGGTCTTTTTCGTTTAGCGTCGCCAGTAAGACGTCAACGGTTTGCTGGAAGGTCACTTGAAGGGCTGTTTCCTGCTGACCTGCCAAGATCGCAGACCCAATTCGATCACCAATGATCGTCAACAGAGTTTCATCGGACGCATCCGCTTGATTGTTGAAGAGACATGTCCCGATCAGCCAGCCCAAATTTTCATTCCGAGACAGAATTGGAATGAAGATCAGCGAGTTGATGATTTCTGTCCTCGATGTCAAGTGGACAAAGTCAAAGACGCGGTGGCCATGCACCGCAGTGGGCAAATGATGGTCAGTGGCGAGACGGGTCAAATCGTCCACGTACAATCGAAGTGCATTGCCACGGTGCAAATCGGTCACGCCACTGGACGTGGAACGCAAGATCAGAGTCAGTCCATCGCACGCGGTACGCTTGAGCCCAGTTGAGAGCATTAAGTCGAGACACGCATCCACGTTTAACGCACGAGGCAAAGCGTCTGCCAAGTCATACAGCGAATCAACAGCCGAGGCGGGTAAGATCTGACTGTCCTGACAATATTGATCGCTTGCCCGCTCAACGGCCGAGACCAAATCCCCGATTTTGCACGGCTCGCCAAAGTAATCAAATCCACCGTGCCGCATCACCTCAACAGCATCCTCGATGCCAGCCGTCTTATGGGTGATGACACACCGGATTTTAGGTTGGGTTGAACAGAGCCAATGCAAAAAGCCGACGCCGTCAACAGTCTCATAGTCAGCAACAACGACACCGATCGGATGACGCTGTAGTTGCGACTGGGCGTCCAGCCGAGTCGAAGCACTCAGCACAGAAAACCCAGCCATTGAGAGCAGGTCTTGCAAGAGTCTCTGACGGGAACCATCTTCGTCGATCAAGAGTACAAATCGCCGACCAACACCCTTTTTTTCTTCGGCGCGACAAGACTGATTGAGTGGACCGGACTGGGGCCGCCCCTTAGAATAATGAAACCCATGCATGACGGGTAACAGACTACACTATACGACATGTAGTTGTACATTTTTTAGGGGGAAAATTAACGCTTCGTGCTCAGCAAACGTAAAAAGCCCACTCTCAAGGGCAACAACATGAGCTCTATTTTGCGAACAAACGTTCGATTCGAGCCTGGTCTCCGTCGTCGATCATGGTCTTTGAACTCGAAACCGTGACTCGACCAGCGGGTCCCCCTTTGACCGGCCGTAGGTACTTTCGCTGCGTGTGCAGAACAGCAACTCCATTCTCCCCTCTGAGACGGCTATAATGAACAGCCAGGGCTGCTGCATCTTTGAGGGTTTCGGGATGGGGCGACTGGCCGCGAGTTGGACAGGGTACAATCACATGGGCACCGGGCACATCACTCGTGTGCAGCCAATGATCATTGCCCCGTGCGTGGTGAAACGTTGTCTGATGATTGTCAGTACCGCCACGACCAACCCAAATAGACTCTCCTCGCAGACTCACGAATAATCGGTACGGCTTTCTTGCTTCGAGGGGTGTCTTGGCTTTTTTCTGCTTCTTTTGAACCAATCCCATTGAGAGCAATCTACGTCGGAGTTCATCCAGTGTCAGATTCGCTTCATTCAGTTTCTTTACGACCAAGAGAGTGGCGTCTGTTTCTTGAAGCCGATGCCGCGCCTTCGACTCACCGTCGCGAGCCTTACGATACTTTTTGAAATACTGCTGAACATTGCCCGGTCCATCGAGTCTTGGGTCGAGAGAAAGAGTCACTTTGGGTACCCCATCGGTAAACCAATCATCGACCATCACCGCTGTCATGCCGGGCTGAACCAGGTGTAGTTGCCCTTTCAAAAGTTCTCCTGCACGCCTCAACTCATCTAACTTGTCGGCCCGCCCAAGATCGTCATTTATGTGCTTACGGCGTCGCTCCAGGCGCCGGATCGCGCCGGTTAGCAAGCGCTTTTTCTCGGCCTGGTCGAGCTTATTTTCATGGTCGGAGATGATCGCCTTGTAGTGAATCTCTGTGTCCACAGCTGAACGAATCGACCCTCGAATATCCGACAGAATCTCTGACGGAGGCGGCACCGGGGGCTGATAGACCACTCCGTGTTGGAGCGGTGTTCGCGGTGGAATTAAGGAGACGCGTAGAGTGCCATCGGCGTCGAGTGCCATTAAGTTGGGGGCGCGACTGGACAATTCAGCAACCAAAACCCCGTCTGGAAAGTGAAAGCGCACCAGTCGATCAGCTGAGTCCAACTGGCATTCCAATAAAGGACGATTTTTCGCGTATTTGCGAAGCCACATAACGAGAGCTGAGGGCTGACTCCGAGTGGGCGTTTGCGTCAAGGTCTCCGAGACCCTCGCAAAACCAGCACGACATGAAATCAGAACAAACTTAGTTTGGCGATGCTTGTGTATGGTCAGGCTCACCGTTGTATCATCCGGCTGGCGAATCTTTTGAATCCGACCACCGACGACATGGTCATGGAGTTCGTCGATAACAGCGTCGAGTTGTAGCCAAGTCTGGGTCATGAGAAGAACCGAAATCTCCGTCTCTAGAACAAATACCGTATACACTGAATTGCGGCGGGTCGATGACGGTGATACAACCACCCGTCAATAGATGCAATTGGAGTCATTATGAAGGTTAGTCAATCAGGTTTAGACGCACTCAGCTTCGAGGGTGATTTATTGGTTCTTGGGCGATTTGAGGAACAAGGACCGACGGCAGAAGAGCAAGCGATCGATGCGGCGCTCAGCGGCGCCTTGTCAGCTGCAGCAGAGAGACTCTATTTCAAAGGCAAGGCCCGACAAGCCGTCGCCCTCGATACCCTCGGCGGTATCAAAGCAGGAAAAGTCCTTCTACTCGGCCTGGGCCAACAAGACAAACTGACGCCAGCCATCATTCGAGATTATGCTGCACTCGGCATTGATGAAGCACTCAAAGGGCGGCATCCCAAACTCGGGATCTTCTCGCCGACCGCACGTGCCGAGCATGCACTCCAAGTTGTGATCGGTTCGCAACTGGGTGCTTATCGCTTCAATGACCTACAGGCGACACCCGAGGACGCACCGAGACCTGTCATCGAGCACGTTGATGTGCTTGGAAGCGATAGTTCACAGGAAAACCTCGATGCCGGCATCCAGATTGGCAACTCCGTTAACCTCGCGCGGACGCTCACGAACGAACCAGCCAATATTTGCACTCCAGAACGGTTTGAAGCTTTGGCACGAGAGATCGCCAAGGCACCTGGATTTGAGCTCTTGGTCCTCGATCGGGACGAGATTAAAGCCCGCGGCATGGGCGGGATTGTGGGTGTGAGTCAAGGTGCCAGTCGCGAACCCAGGTTCATTCATCTCACGTACACACCGACGGGCGAGGCCAAATCAGAGATCGCTCTCGTCGGTAAAGGTCTAACCTTCGATAGCGGTGGACTGAATATCAAGCCAGCATCTGGCATGGAGATGATGTACATCGACATGGCCGGTGCAGCGGCTGTCTTGGGTACAATGAACTTAGTGGCCAAGCTTCAACCCAATTGCAAAGTCCACGGGATCGTGGGCGCTTGTGAAAACATGACCGGTGCTGACGCCTACCGCCCCAGCGACGTGCTTACAATGTACAGCGGAAAAACCGTCGAAATATTGAACACGGACGCGGAGGGTCGACTTGTCCTGGCCGATTGCATTCACCATGCAGTCCAACTCAAACCTGATTGTATCATCGATTTGGCCACTTTAACCGGTGCCTGTATGGTTGCACTGGGTCCAAATTATGCTGGTTTATTCAGCGACGATGACGCATTGGCAAGCAAACTTCTGAACGCTGCCGACACAGCCGGTGAAAACCTCTGGCGCCTACCGCTGGATCCAAAACTCGCCGAGGATTTGAAGAGTAAACGGGCCGACATTACGAATCTGGGTGGCCGATACGGCGGGGCGATTACAGCGGCTCAATTCCTCCAACATTTCAAAGGCGACGCGACCTGGGCGCACATGGATATTGCCGGTCCCGTGCTTGCCTCCAAAGATGATGGCCACATCCGAACGGGTGGTACGGGCTACGCGGTTCTGACACTGTGGGCGTTCATCAACGCCCAATAGAGTCTCAAACTCGGTGCCACCCATCTGTCCAAGCCAGCATTGCGCCTAGAGGTAGGGTGTCAACCATTCGGGGATGATAGACCGGTCGACATAACCCATGAGTGCCGTCGCCGAGCCAGCAAAGACGAGGAACCGTGTCAATCGACATCCGAAAACAAGGCTGATAAACCCACCAAACCTGGGTTCATACAGTGGACCAGCCAACGCAAGGGCCGTCAAGGGCGGCACACCAAAGAGGCTCGCCAAGCTGGTAAAAAACTGCCGCTTATGGGCGTATTCTGCCACATTAACTCGCCTTAATTTCTGTGAAAGCCAAGTCCACTTAGCGAGAAAAAACTCGCCGAAGAAATACATGAGAGTAAATCCAATTGTCTGGCCTGTCGCAAGGCATAGAGCGACCAACCACCACTCAACTTTCGTCGATAAGCCTGCGATGACCGCAATGGGCTCGGCAATCGCCAAAACGGGCGAAATAACAGCGAGTGCAGTGATAATGAGGTACGTCATCGCAAGCGAACCGCGTCTTCCGGACTCGAGGTCGTCTAGGGCTTAAACATCTGCTTGTAAGTCATATCCGCTGACACTGACTTCGAGTAGGCCCACTTTTACCTTGTAGTAGCCAGGTTTGTCAGATGAGACGATCTCGCCTCGTTTACCGGCAAACAGCCCTCGACTCAAAATGCACGCCTGGCCAGGTTTGAACTCTGGCGCAGGTCCAGATCGCTTCATACTTTTGACCGACTTAGATGGATTTCGAGCCGGTTTCTTCTTGGCCGTCGACGAAGCGGTTCTCGTCGATTTGCGACGAGGCTGTTTCGGCGTCTCGGTCGAGTTCTGACTCCGCGCTTTCTGGGGCGGAGTGGATTCGGTGCCGTCTTCCGTCGTCGTCGCTGCTTGCGCTGAGCGACGTTTCGCCTGCATTTGTCGCCAAGCCGCTTCAGCATCCATTTTAGCCGACGTTCGGTCTCGGGCTTTCTGAGCACGCTCCGCGTGAGCCTGCTGCTTGTTTTCCGCGGCATTGCGCGCAGCCTCAGTTCGTGCCTCCGTTTGCTTGGTGAAGGAACTAATCTCTGCGCTGATGTCGATATGGTCGTTTTCGGGTGCCCACAAAATGTAACGCAATAGTGGCAGTAGCGAGCTGGCCGTTTTCGAAAGCAGGGCGGGGATGTCTAGGTCACCATCAATGACAACATCTCGGTCGAGTATTTGAACCAGATCTAGCCATTCGCGGTCACCGAGCTTTAGATCACCAGCCGCGGCCAGTAACGCGACTCGGTCAACAGCCTCTCCATCAAGTTTGACCTCATCGGAGATAGATTCAATCGCGGTATCCAACCCATCTACGTCAATTTGAGACCGACTCAAGAAATTCTCTAGGTCAACGGTTGCATATCGACTCAACCTCAACCCTAAGGCCAAGGACTCATGTGATAGACGAATGCAAAATAACAGATGCTTAAAGTGATCAGCAGGCGCCTTTACGCGCGTCGCCAAATCAAGGCGCTGAGTCAAAATCGGCTGAAGTGTTCGCTGTGCATTCTCATCCCTCAACCAATAGCCCCACTGGTCTTTGACCGTACGACCATTCCAGACACTGGGTATTTCCGATGATGCATCGGACCGAAAGTCGATGTCATGGAAGAGGTCGGCGATGGACTTTGTCAGTTCGACAACGCGCTCTTTGGTTCGCATTCGAGGCAAGTTGAAGCGGTTGCTCGACCAACATTCTGGCCGGTAAACATCAAAATCTTCGTCTGAGAAGCCACCCATTTCCCCATTGAGTATCGACATCAAAGCTCTCCAGTAAACATCGCTGCGAGCGTTTATAACCAAGGACCGGCCCCGGGTGCAATGAGACACTGGTTACCGTCGACGATTACGACGTTTTAAGCGTCTCATTACACGTTTGGCCTTGTGGCCCCAAATTCCATCCGGCTCAAGTCTGATGGCCGTTTCAAGCGGGCGTCGCGCGCGGACTTCAGCGTCCACAACCATGCTCAGGACACGGCCGAGATGATAATGCCCTTTCGCATTCTGAGGTGCCACTGCGACCAAACGCTGTAGCCAACTGATGGCTTTGGAGAATTTACCACGCGCCTCGGATACTAATGCAGCCGCAAGAATCGTGTCCGGATGATTTTTATCAAGGGCCAGGGCACGCCGAGAGGCGATATGCGCACGCCGAACCCTCTCTTTTCCACGCCTCATCAGCAGGGCCTGCGACTTCAACGCATAGGCACTGGCGATCGATGAAGGGGATGCATGGCCCTGTTTGGCTTTTTCAAGTCCACGCTTGACGTACTTAAAGACCGCTTTCGAATCTCCAATCTCCGCGGCGATCCGAGCCGATAAAACATCAAGCTGGTGATATTTTGATTGCTGCGAAAGACCATTAAGAGCAGCCAAGGCCAGGTCACGACGACCCCGGGATGCGAAGAATTGAGCATATGACATCACGACGGATTCGTCTTTTGGATACGCCTCTAATGCTCGAGAAAGCTCGCTCTTGGCGCGTTCGTCGTCGCCTTTTTTCGATGCAAGTAATCCGTTCACGAAAGCATGGTCACGACCGTTCCATGAATCACCAACGCGTTTTTTAAGGGCTTCTAAATCGACCATTCGCCCGCCGGCGATTAGGCTGGCTGCAAGCCGGCGAACACTGGCATCGGTGGCACGCCGATTTCGCGCCAAGGGCATGAGCGCATCGATGACATCTCCGTGAGCACCATATTTCATCGCGATCTGAGACATTTTTACTCGGGCTGGCTCGAAATGCGGGTTCTTCAGCGCTGAACGACAGTGCGAAATCGCATCTTTGGACCTCAACATGAGGTCATAGAGCCGGCACAGAACCCAGTGCGCTTCGTACCGTTCAGGAATCAATTGCTGGGCACTTTGGATTTGTGTCTTCGCTCGCTGATACAATTGACGGGTCATTAACCCTTCGCCATAGGCTAAAAGTACGAAGGCCCTTGCTTCTCGGTCCCACGCGTTCCCAACACCATCGCGCAGCTGCCCCAACTGACGCAGTGCCTTGCTGTCCTCTTGCCGACTTAATACCCGGACCAATGCCAATCCGATGCGAGCGCGATTTGCCGTCTGCCGCTCTGTGTTCATCAGGTCCAGGTAGAGTTGTTCTGCGGCATTTAGATGACTTTTCGCTGCCCTCGGTTGTCGACGGGCAATGGCCAAGTGCGCTTTCGCTTTGAGCAGACGAGTTGAGACATCAGCGAAGGGGCCAGCCCCCAAAATCGTGATCGCGTTTTCCGGAAAACCGCGTAAATATTGTAGCTCGGCAAGCTGAGCAGAAACGTCGGGTGTGACGTCATCCTTATAGTGTTCAAGCAAACGTCCCGCTTCATCCAGCGCATACTCCGCGAGCAGTAAGGCGACCAAAGGGCTCGCGAATTCAAAGCGCTGTTTCTGGAGTTCAATGGCCTTTTCAAAGGCTCGTTTAGCCGCGTCTGGCTGATTGCTGGTCACAAAGTGTTCGCCCAACGCCTGATGTATAGTCGCTTCTTGCAAACTTGAAAGTTCACCATCACGGGTCAGGAGTTCGCGCAGGCGCTGCGTTGCTAAACTTGTATTTTTACCCAACCTAATTCGAAACGCCTGAAAATCAATCTGAGACGAAATGTGGTTTGGTTTTTGATCATTGAGCAATCTTCGATACGTCTCCAGCGTTGGGATTGGATCCCGTAGAGAGCTGGTGAGTTTGACCAAAGTCGGCAGGGCATGGGGATGATTCGGATTTGCTCGAATTGACACCCGCAGTCGATCAATTGCGCTTTGAATTTGCCCCTTCTCGACGAATACGAGCGCTGCGATCCACGCATTATCATCAGCAAGCTCGGGGATGTCTTTCAGCTCGTTGAGTCGATTTTCAGCTTCATCTATGCGACCCGCCTTCAACGCAGCCAAAATGCGCGCGATGACATGGTCATTGCGACCTGCCATAGATGGAAACGAGGTCTTTTTCGACGTGTCTGCCACAGGCCCAGCTTCCCCGTAGATGTAGATCAGCTCCTGGGTCAGACGGTCACGAAACGCGTCTTGGTCAGCCTTGAGTCGGTCAAAGGCACTGGGACCAAACCAATTAACCACCTTCCGAGCCGACGCCGCCAGAAAGGGCAATTGATGTTGATTTACGAAATAATCAAAAGCCCGTTTACGACTGGCATAGTTTCCATCCTGAATACTCGCCTTGATTTGGTCATATGCATCCAATTCATTGCTCAGGCTCGTCCGATATTGGCTCACAGAAAAGATCGATGTGAGTGCTGCCAAACCAATGAAACAGAGTAAAATGATTCGGATCGCAAAAAAAGCATCTTGGCCTGCCCGACGCTGGGTTGGTTCTGGAGCTTCGGCTGCTGATGTCCGCTCTACGGTCTTCGGCTCTTCAAGAACACGCGCCGGCAGGTGTTTATCATTGGCGCGGGCAGCCTCGACTGTCAGGGCGGGGCTAAGCGGCATATGACCTGGTTCTCGGACATAATTTTTGGTTTTTTGGTCAAGGGGATGACGCGGTTCGGTATCAATAAAATCGGACCGTTCGCCCTCTCCGACTCGCCTCGGTTTTCCGCCGGACGAAAGAACATTATTGGTGGTTTCTTCACCGCCGATAGATTCGTCAATTTCGAGACGATCAGTTTCTTGGGGATAATCGCCACGCCCTGTAGACCGATCAGCCCTCTTGGATACGACCCGATCATCAGAGATGGCATTCAAATCGCCAAAATCTGACAGCGTCGGTGGCTCCGGAATCCCATGAGACCCCTGATTGGTCTGCTCCTGGGCCTCCTGTGACCGCCCATCATGCCCCGCAGCTTGGGTGGGATCTATGGGCGTGGTTGGTGCACCCACCATCGGACGCAGAACAATCTCATCCGGGCCTGGGCCAATTTGATTGGTTGTATCGGGAACACTGAGCGTTGGTCTGCCTGAGTTGTTGCCCAAAGTTGGGTACGCTACATCGGGTCCAAGTGGCTGCGGGTTGGGCGCCGTCTCGCGTCCAACAACCGCTGCCCCCTGACGCGGTGGCTCGGTTTTCTCGGTTTGGGCGTCATCGGTATCCGTTTTTTTCAGCTGACTGACCAACGTAACGGGTGCTGCGACCTCTTCGGTTGGGGGTTCTTCACCCGTCCGAGAATTCAACTCAGAGCGTTTCGTCAAAGACTTTACGTAGCGCGACATCTGAGTGGCACCACCCGTGACTGGGTAGGACATGCTCACCTGACCGGACCCTGTCATTTCCTGTAATTTCGAGACAAAAGCTGAATCTGAAAACAGCCTGATTTTAGTCCGCAACAAAGCGACGGCTTCTTCTTGACGTTCAGTGATGCTCAAGAGGTCGACCAGCAATAAGGTCGCCTCCACGTTCTGAGGCCGGGCCTGAAGAATTCGTCTGAGCGTTGGCTCTGCCCGGTCATAAAAACCAAGAGTGAGGTCCAGTTTAGCAAGCATCACTTGGCCGGCAACATGTCTGGAGTCGAGAGACAGTCCGTCAAGAACCACCCCGCGGGCTGAGACCAAGTCACCCTGTTCTAAATACAGTTGCGCCAGTTCGACGTACGCGTGGGAGCCAGGATCCCTCTTCAGCTCACCGCGCAGCTGCTCGATGCGCTCGCTCGTATCGTATGGTTCTTTTTTGTCGCTCAATCGATCATGCCAGCTCGTTCGGACTCCTTAGACTATACCGAGAATGCCAACAGCGCGAGAGTGAAACCTGTCTCGATTCAACTCGCGCTGGGAAAGAAAACATCACTGCCCACAAATCAACCCATCAATCGAGGGCACTGCCTCGATGGTGGCACCCCGATACTCGATGATAACGTCTTCGACTCGTCGCATGACCCGTCCAACCAAAAAGGCCGTGTAAGCCTGATCCGAGCGATGGTGCCATGTCTGGATCTCGCCGGTCGCAAAACGAAATTGCAAACTCATGCCCTCACTGATTCGTTGAATTACACATTGAGTCGTGGGAAATAAAACAAAGGGAGTGGAATTCAACAGCACTTTTACGTATTCAGAACTTGGACTGAGCTTAAATTGGAGCGCGCCAGCTCGAGTGTCCACTCTCAAGTCACCACGTCCAACTAAGTCAACGTCTTGGTCAAAAAACGAAATAAAGTTGCCGTCTTGAGAGCGGGCTAACATACGTCTCACTTGCTGAACTCGGCCTTCTCCATACGCTTTGATAAGCTGACCGCCAGTCAGTCCTTCCGGCCTTACCGTGTCCGAACCAACGACCGAATCGAGCTGTCCATCGTTATCCCAGCGGCCAAGCCCATCAACCAGGAGTTGTCGATGGCCAGCGTCACTGAGCAATCTGGCTTCAACGAGGCGATTTGCAAAGTCCGATTCAGGATCCAATGAACCGCGACCTTGCTTGGGCCCGACACACGGTATTTGTCGGTCATCAAGCACATCAATGGCGTCATGACAGGTCGTCCAATAACCGAGAGCCTGGAACGGAGCTGCATCGGGGTTAGACACTTTAACCAGTAGATTGAATTCAGCCGCCGTCTCGACAAAGCTTAAAAGGTCGTCTGAATAAGGCTGGAGAGCGTCGCTTAAGTCCAGGGCGACCAGGATCTTACCATCGACGCGGTACGGAGAAGGGCTATTGATGAGCCACTCCAGAAGGACCTGCAGATTCGCCAGAACCTCATCCCGATTCAAGGGCAGTCCATTTGCGCTAGGCCGGTAAAAAGGAACAATGGGCCAACGCCTAGCTGACAAGCTCTTTAGCTGGTCATCACGTATGGACCCCGGCCCATCCCAAACAGCAACAAGGACCGTTGGCTCGATCTTATCAAGCTCATCCAGATGCTCATAAGCCGGCCGATGTGGCGGAATCAAAGTCCCTCTAAAACCCGTCTCGTACGGTTGTTGGTCAACAATCAAAAAGACGGTTCGATTTGGCTCTAGCTCAATAAAACCACCAAAATCGTTGAGTCCCCCCCCATCACCAACCCCAACCTCTGATTGGGCAGTGACATCACGATCGGTTGGCGTCGTTATAATCTCCATGTATGGGCGGGGTTCGCCAGATGCACAGGCAAAACAGAGGAACAGCAAAAATGAGTAAAAAAAACCAGCGGGCATACCGTTGATTATCGGAAATTTTGACGTTGGCGTACACTCGAAAAGCGAGCCCCCTTTCCTGACGGACCGAGGATGAGTACTCTGGCACATATGAAAACATCCGACTCAAAGCCAACACTGACCGTACACGTCGTCATCCTACGGTATACGAAAGGCCAACTCGAAGGTCTTTTCATCGAGTCCCCCAAGGATGATGAAAATGGTCTTTTGACCCTACCGTCCGCCGTAATACTCAATGGTGAGACACCACGTCAGACTCTGAAACACCTCCTGGGATTCGACCTTGACGAGGACATCATTGAACTCGCCGAATTGAGTTCTTTATGGCCGTCTGTTCAAGACGACGAAGACTGGTCTGTCAGCCTCACCTTTCTGGGTCTCCTAAAGCCAAATCACGCCGTCAAACTCAATGATCAGCGTGGTCGATCGGACTGGTATCCGCTCTCAACAAGGCCGCAATTGAAACGCAATTTGGCTGATATGTTAGATGCCGCCATAGTCCACCTCAGACAGCGAATCAACGTCGACACCTATCCTCTCGCACTGCTTCCAGCGACGTTCCGAACAAAACAAGCTCGGCAACTCTACAGCCAAATCTTGGGGCAACCCGTGGCGCCCCGGCCCTTCAAAGCGTGGCTCAGGCGCAGACAGGCCGTGACACGCACCGGACCGGCGCGATTTAGACGGAACGGCAGTCTAAAACATGATTGGCTACTCGACTAGACACATTAGTTTGTGCTCGACGGTTCCTTCTGAGCCGACTGATTCTTGAGGATACGGTCATAGAGCCTGTTCGGAATGAATCGGGCGAGTTTCACCGTGAAGGCAAGTGGCCACGGGAAGGCATACTCTGTGCGCTTCTTTGCCATGGCCCGGACAATGCGGCGCGTCGCATCGTCCAGCTCCAGAATGAAGGGCATGGGATGATGATTTCGAGCGGTTAGGGGCGTCTTCACAAAGCCCGGACAAATGGTGGTGACCGAAACCTCTGTACTCTGAAGTTCAATACGAAGGGATTCGAGCAGCGCCGCCAATCCGGCTTTCGATGCACAATAACCAGCCGAGCCCGGTAGGCCTCGATAGCCAGCTAAACTGCCAATGCCAACAATATGACCCTGATCGCGTTCAAGCATGCCGGGCAGGACATATTCAATGCAATAGACCACGCCCAGCAAGTTGACTCTAATAATTCGCTCGACTTTGTCCGACCTAAATCCGTTCGCTGGAGTTGAGTCACCAATTCCAGCATTGGCGACCAGAGTTGTGATCGGTCCCAGCCGTGATTCGATTTCTTTCATCGCCTCCACCACAGCACCTCGGTCTGCAACATCGACAGGAAAGACCTCGGCGCGGCCACCGGCTCGAATGATGTCATCTGCAAGGGCCATTAACTCATCTTTACGTCTCGCCAATAACGCAACCGAATGCCCAGCCGACGCCAACTGCTTGGCGAGTTCGGCACCGATCCCTGATGATGCTCCGGTCACAACTGTAACGTGATTCATGGGGTCTGCTCTCCTCTGTCGAACGGGTCTTGTTTACTCCGTAAGAGTTCAATGGACAACTCTATGAAGCTGGTCGATAATAACAAGGCCAACGTAAACTCACTCTGTTGTCGATCGGATCAGGGTAAAACCCATGCTCACTCATTTAATTCATGAAGAGGTCCAAACGCGTCTCGACAGCCTCGACTTGGACTTTAATGCATACGGCCACGATCCTGTTGGCATATCGCGGGAACACCTGGGCGTTTTCTATTCGATGCTGGGTTTCTTCTACAAACAGTATTTTAAGGTGACCCCTGTTGGTCTCGAGAATATCCCGCCGACAGGTCGAGCCATGTTGATTGGTAATCACTCGGGCTCGCTTCCCGCAGACGGTGGAATGGTTATGGCATCGTTGTTCTTTGATTTAAATCCACCGAGATACATTCACGGGATGGTAGAGAAGTTCGCGCAAACGATTCCTTTTCTGTCCTCTTGGTTCTCCCGCATTGGTCAGTTTACGGGGCTTCCTGAGCACGCGATCCGTATGCTCAAGGACGAACGGCTCTTGATGGCGTTTCCTGAAGGTGTGCGCGGCATCGGAAAACTCTACAAAGACAAATACAAGCTCGTTCGATTCGGAACGGGTTTCATGAGAATCGCCCTGAAAACGCAAACCCCCATCGTCCCGTTCGCCTACGTCGGGGGTGAAGAAGCATTTCCCGCGATGTTCCATGCCAAGTCACTCGCCAAGCTGGTCGGAGTCCCCTACTGGCCGGTTCCACCCTACCTTCTTCCAGTTCCGCTGCCGATTCGCTGTCGAATACACTACGGCGAACCGATCCTTTTCGAGGGAGATGGCACCGAATCAGATCTCGTTATTGAAGGCTATGTCAAAGAGGTTAGGAGCCGCATAGCAGAACTGATCGTGGACGGGCGGCAGGCCCTTGGGGAAAAAACATGAAGGTGGTTGTTACTGGCGCGAGTGGGGCATTGGCACGTCAAGTTGTCCACCTGCTCGTCAACGACGGTCATGACGTTCTGGGGCTTGACCGACGCCCATGGCCAGACTGCCCAGCTCGAGTTCAAATGTTCCGAGTCGATATGCGTAAAAGGCCGGCCGAAGACGTTTTTCGGACCTACAAACCTGACGCCCTGATTCATATGGCTACGGTGACCTATGTCAGCGCAGGCAGCGAGGAACGCTACCGAATCAATTTGGGCGGAACCAGGGCCGTTTGGGACTATTGCGAGAATTATGGGGTCAAGCACGCCATCTTTGTCGGCCGACATACCGTGTATGGTGCCGCGGCCGACGCCCCCTTGTATCGCAATGAGGACGAACCGCTGATGGCTGGAAGCACCTTCCCTAACCTTGCAGACTTAGTCGCAGCTGACCTCTACGCAGGAAATTCAATTTGGCGACGACCAAGCGTCGAGACTGCCGTGCTTCGACTCGCCTATTCACTCGGCCCTTCAAAGCGCGGCACCTTAGCCAATTACTTGCGCGGACCGAAAGTACCGACTGTCATGGGCTTTGACCCTTTATTCCATTTCATGCATGAAGCAGATGCGGCGATGGCCATCTTCACCAGTTTGAAGAATAAACTGAGGGGGGTGTTTAATGTATCGGGTCCACCGCCAGTCCCGCTCGCCCTGCTGTGCCGAATTGCGGGGTGCCGTTCGATCCCGGTCCCCGAGCCGTTGTTTCCAGCGATACTCGGGCGCTTCGGCTTCTCAAGATTGCCGAAAGGCTCATTGAATCATATCAAATATCCCGTCGTTATCGACAACCAGCGTTTTGTTGACGCCACGGGATTCGAAGCATCCTTTGACGAGATTCAAACTCTCAGAGCGTATAGGTGGCCCTAGTCCAGTGAGCAGTCGACCAAAAGGCACATCTCGTTCCGTCTGCAAAACCACTGATAAATGGACTCAGTTGTCCCTACTTATCTTGCTGTTTTCCGTTTCGGCATCGGCTCAAACAAAGACTCAGGAAAACCTTGTAGACTGCCGAGGTATTCAGGGAATCTCTCAACCGGTGCTGCGGAATCTGAGCCCGCACGTACAGTGCCGCTTGGAAACGGCAGATGTCGTTTGCCTTCCAGGTCTCAAGTTGGTCGTCGATGCCACCGAAACAGAGGACTTGTGCAGCAACACCGAAAAACGCGTGGTCACGACACCGTCTTGCAAAGCCAAGTCCCAGAGGCGGTATCTGCAACAGGTCATAAAACGTGGCGGCTATTTGGTTGAACGAGCCAAGGGCCAAGTTAACGTAGAAAACATCGACATACCATTCACGCAAGTGGGCCGCGTCGAACTGCTCGCGCAGACCAAACCAATCAAACAAAAGGGACCGGATGCATGTGTTTATCTGCGCCAAGTAAAGACCGTTTTCGTTGATCCGAGTTTTCCCCTAAAAGGCGTACAGCAGCCAAAGCCTAAGACACCATGACAACTCAATTCAGGATTTGTCTCGCCTGCTTAGTCCTGAGCAGTGCGACCACGGCCTATGGCCAAGACGACGAGATTACTGTCAGCGGAGAAAGGCCGCAGCGAGACCAACGCAACGCATCGGCAACCGTCGATGCCATAAAGCTCGATGAAGACCCGCGCATGAGGCTAGATATTGGTCAACATGTCGATCGTGTTTTGGGCGCGCGCGTTCAACGCAGTGGAAGTTTGGGCCGCGGTCAAGTTCTGCAACTGCGCGGTGCGGGCTCAAACCAAGTTTTGGTTTTGCTCGAAGACATTCAATTGAGTGGAGCGCGTGGTGACGCCATTGATTTGACCAGTATGCCCATCGGCTGCTTGGACCAGATTGAGGTCTTGCGCGGATCCGCCGGTGCAAGCTACGGCAGCGGTGCCCAAGGCGGTGTGCTCAGACTTCGCTTACCCAAGGAACGCTCTGCGAACAAACTGGAATCTGGACTCGGTTCCTTCGGCTATCGCTATGCTCATGGCTGCGTCGATTTGACCACGGATTCAACGCGAATCCTTTTGAGCGGACGTTTTTCGGCTGCAGACGGCGACTTCACGTACCAGGACACCAACGGTCGTCAACAGACGCGGGCCAACAATCATCACATGAACGGAGGCGGTGCAATCCAAGCCCAATGGATCACCGGGACGTCAACACAGTGGTCACTGCTCACTGACGTTTACCTGGACGAGCGTGGTGAACCAGGGTCTGGGGAAGCACCAAGTCTAACCGCCGGCAGCCAACAAGACCGAAAGAGTGCACGATTAACCCTCGATGATGCATCCGTATTCGGAGGCAGAATGGCCATTCGAACGTCCGCCGGAACCATCGTCAGATCCTATGAATTTTCCGATGAGCGGTCTGCCTTTGGATTGATGCAAGATGAATTCAAGCTGACCGATTATAGCGTCGATACGCGCACCCAAATTATGTTTTATCCACGGGATGAATTTCTAATTCAGACGAGTGGCGACGCAACCTACGCTCGTGCGGAGACCGCTGGATCAACGCAACTCCGAACCGAGGAACGGATGTCAGGGTCCGTCGTTGGTGGCCTAGGCTGGTTGCCCTCTGATAAACTGGAACTGATGTTCTCAACCAGACTGGACATGCGCACTGGCCGAGACGTCATCGTTGCACCTCAATTTAACGGCATCTGGACTGCAAACCGAGCCATCAGATTGAGTGCCCAAGTTGGACGAAACTTCCGCGATCCGAGCTTTGACGAATTATATTTTCGCGGACCAGGGATTTCTGGAAACACGTCGCTCCGGCCAGAAGATGGCTGGAGTGGGTCTCTCTCCCTCCGCGTGCAAGCCCTCGATCGTAAACTTTGGCTCATCGAGACGGGCGGTTATTTTCAACGCTATGAGCGCTTGATCTTATTCTTGCCGATCGATGCATTCAGGCTCCAAGCAAGCGACGATTTATCCGCGGACATTGCTGGTCTAGAAGCGCGAGTGCGACTCCAGTTTTCGAGGATACGCCTGGAAGCCAACTACCATTATCAATGGCATCGAGACCAATCCAAGAGACCCTTACCGTATCGGCCCAACCATCGCCTGAACTGGCTTGTAGATTCCCCATTCCGGAGGTTCAACATTTATCTCAGCGGCTTGTACCAAGGTATCGTCAAATCAGACCGGTTTGGGCATCGGGAGCTGCCCGGCTACGTGACGGTCTCAACGGGTATTCGTTGGTGGCTCGGTTCGGGGTTTTCGATGAGCATGGAGGTTCAAAATATCTTCGATGAAACGCAACTTTTCGATGTGATTCATCGTCCTCTACCGGGCCGAGCGGGCTTTGTTAACCTCCGTTGGACGGCCTTGGAGAACACAAATCATCGATGATCTGTAGCGTAGAGCGGCATTTCGGTGTAGATATGGACCATCAACCAATGGAGCCGAGTGATTATGAGCGGTGGCGTAAAAGCAGTATTCGTTGTTTGCGGTTTGTTCGCATTCTTTTTTATCGCGGTCGGGGGACCCCTTCTAGGCGATGCTGGAAACGCCAGTGTTCAGCTCGTTTTAGGCCACGACGATGAAAAACGCGTGGAAAATAGAAAAATCCGTGAAGATCCTGGATATGGCGCGTCCGGTGAGTTGAGGGTTGCGAGAGATTGCTGCACCCAATGCAAGGCTGACTGGAACCATCATGAAGACCGCTGTGAACTGCTTAATCAGGCCATGTCCAAATGCTACGTCGAAGCCTGCTCGAAGTAAGGACAGCAATCAGGTCGTGAGATGAATCGCGGCGCATTACGATATGTCTTTGTCGTCCCGACCCGTCTGAAGGCAACCAAATCGCCATGAAATTGGGCCTGCGAACCCTAGGATTTGTAGCCGCTTTGGCCCCCTTCGCCATGGGTGCCAGCCGCATCGATGTCCAAATGGCCTTCGCCGCGCTGGTCGCGACCTTAGGGTTGGTCCATCTAGCGGTGAATCTGAATGCGAAAGCCTATCAGGTCAAGTTTGTCTGGCTTCTCTTGGTTCCATGCTGCGCCACGGGACTGCAATTAGTTCCTATGCCGATCCATTGGCTTGAGATGCTGTCACCAGATGCGGCGCAACTCTATCTTCAATCGAATCCAGATCGCTCGTGGGCTCCCCTCACGGTGGATTATCTTGCCACGCAAGCGGTCCTGTTTCACCAGCTCACATTTGCCCTCGTCGTCTGCATCCTTTCTTCGGCCAAGCCGCGCCAATGCCGTTCATTGGCCCGCCTGCTTCTGGTCGTCGGGGTCGTTTCAGGGCTTGTTGCCCTCATCCATCTGATGACTGGGGCAAAACAAATCTACGGGGTCTATGAATCAATTCATAGAGATACGCTCCAGGGCTTTTTCGGTCCTTTTGTCAACGAAAACACGTTCGGTACACTTCTCCTTCTGGCCGGATTTACCGGCGTTGGACTGACCCTCGATGAGAATCGACCCATCCGGCTCCAAATCACGACGCTCGCCATTTTGTTCTGCTTTATCGCGGCCTTTTCAACTGGATCGAGGGGCGCTGTCCCGGCGGCGTTAGCGGGTTGGCTGGTCTTTCTAATCCTGCTCGGCTCATCATCCGGCGCAATGGAGAGCAGTCTTCGGACTCGGCTGAAAGCTGTTGTTATCTTCATTGGTGGTGGTCTGCTTTTTGCCGTCAGTGCATCATTTATTCTCATCAAAGAGTGGCATCTATTGACGCCCGAAAAATTATTGGAGGACCCAAAGTGGGCCATTTGGTCCAATGCAATCGACTCATCAGCGGCCTACCTGTTGGTGGGCAGCGGGCGCGGTACCTTTACTCACGTCTTCAATCAATTCCAGTCCAAAGCGGTCGACGGAACCGTCACACACGCGGAAAACATACTGGTTCAGCACCTCATCGAGTCTGGGCTTTTATTAGGCATTATCACCGTGGCTGTGGCCTTACTCATTTGGGGTCTTCATGTCCGGGAATTCGGCCGTAGGCCCAATGGTCTGGCGGCCGGCTGCCTGGCGGCACTCGCTTCTGTTGGCGTCTATCAGCTTTCCGATTTTGGCCTGAGTGCCATGGGTTTGTCGCTGCCAACCGCGGTGGTTCTAGGCATATGTTTTGTCAGCTTGGGCTCGTCCAGTTCGAGGCAACCGGTTCGCTTGGAAGTCGCTGTCATTTCTGGAATTCTCATCTTGGGCGTGCTCAGTCAATTTGGCTCCCTGAGTTCGCTCACGGCCGACCGGCACCTACACAAACTGAGGACGCTGGACCAAGCCGTTGCCATCGAGGCAGAAGCCAACCGGCTTGCAAACCGACATCCAGCGGATTGGTTAATTCCAACCATCGCATCGCAACAGCTTTTGGCGGCGGAAGACAGCGCATTGAAAACCACGCTGTCCTGGGCAAATCGAGCTCAGCTCTTAGCCCCTCAGAATGCCATTCCTAATTTAATCTCAGCGCAGGCACTCTACAAAGCTGGCTTTCTCACTCAATCTGCAGGCGAATACCGGCGAGCACTGGAAAAATCCCCTTGGGATGAACTCACTTTAATGGCCAAAATAACCCGGGATTACCGGTCGGTCAGCGACTTGTTACAGGCAGTCCCAGACACACCCAGATCCCAACGGCGACTCGTGGACGCGCTTTTCCGACTCAACGAAACTGATAAGATCGTGGCATTAGCCGACGAAATTTTACGCTGGAACCCCAGTTCCCAATTCGGCCATTTAACGCGCATGCGGGCATGCCTCAAACAAAAAAACACAGACTGCTTGAACACTGTAATCAGCTGGTTTAAGGAGTCTGGAGACCCCAACATGGCCCACGTAATCGATGCGCGAAGACTGCTGCTGCTGGGACAGCCAAAACAAGCAATGACCCTAATCGACAACGCCTATCAAACCGGGGGGAAAACCAATGAAGCGTTTCTTAGACAAGCGCTCCGTGCATATCGGCTCATGAATGCATCAGACAAAGTAAAGACCACTCTAGACGCTCTGTGGACCGTATCGAAAAGCGACCCATCCAAGGCGTTTCAGGTGCTGATTTTGAAGGCGCGCTTCGACCAAAAACAGTCTCGCTTGGAACCTGCATTAATCTCTTATGACCGCGCTTTATCGCTTCGTCCTGCCGTCGAATACATCGTTCAAGCTGCTGAAATTGAGTTGAGCTTATCTCGAAGGGGTGATGCACTGAAGCGGGTCGAACAAGCATTGGTCAAGAACCCGAGAAACCATCGTTTGAAACGCCTGAAAAATAAAATCCAACGCGCTGAAAAACAGAACCGTTGAGGGAACGATTGACGGCACGGCCGTTAAGGCGCAAGATGCGCCGCCAAGGCTAGAAGGGGCAACCATGCACTTGCTTTTGTTAGGACTCAATTATTACCCAGACAAACTCGGTAATGCACCGCTGATGACCGGGCTTTGCGAAGGCTTGGTTCAGCGGGGCCATAAAGTGACTGTGGTCTGTGCCTTTCCTCATCACGAAACTGGACGAATCGAACCACAGTATCGAGGCAAACTCTTCGAACGTGATCACCATAATGGCGTCGATATTCTGAGGGTTTGGCTATATGCGCCACAGGGTGGGGCCATCGCGAAAATGGCTAATTATGCGTCCTTTACCGCGACTGCCTTGGCTGCAGCCTCATCCATTCGGAACGTCGATGCGATTTTCACGCCCTCGCCCCCACTCACATTGGGTCTCGTTGACCAGATCTTGTCGGTGCTCAAAGGAATCCCCTTCGTATACAACCTCCAAGATCTCTTTCCTGAAGCGGCAATCCGTCTGGGCGTAATGACCAATCCGGCCATGATCGACGGCTTTCAGCGACTCGAAAAGCATGTGCTCCATCGAGCTGATCAACTCTCAGTGATCAGCCAAAGTTTTAGACAGCATTGTCTCCGCCTAGGTGTACCTGATGACAGAATCACGGTGATTCCGAATTACACTGATGTGGACTTCATTACGCCGAGGCCTAAAAACCGAAATCGATACCGAGAGTCTCTAGGTTACGCCGGTAAATTTGTCGTACAGTTTAGTGGACGGATGGGCTACAGCCAAAGTCTCGAGACGGTTGTCGCCGCATGGAGACAACTCGATGATCTGCCGAATATCCGCCTCATGCTGGTTGGTGATGGACAAGCGAAACCCATGTTAGAGGCCGAACTTTCCAACGATGCTCGAGTGACTCTGCTACCCACTCAGGAGCGGGCAGACCTGCCCGAATTGCTCGCCGCTTCAGATTTGGGCTTGGTTCCCCTTCGGACCGGCATGGCCGCAACCAGCCTGCCCTGCAAGATTTTCGGAATCTTGGCAGCGGGCCGTCCAGCCATTGCCAGCCTCGATCCGGATAGCGATGCGGCAAATCTGATTCGAACAGCCGATTGCGGACTGGTTACGGAGCCAGAGAACCCGACACAATTAGCCGAGGCCATTCGTCGGCTCTATCGAAATAAGAAAGAATCCAACCGACTGGGTCAAAATGGCCGCCACTACGTCGTCGAGCAACATAGTCATCAATCTGTGGTCGGTCGATATGAAAAGATGCTCCTCAACGTCATAGACCGTAAATCGAGTTCGGCTCACTGAGATGTGCGGCTTTGTTGGATATGTTGGTGCATCGGCCCCAGTAGACCGAACTCGGTTAATGGCGATGCGCGACCGAATGACCCATCGAGGCCCCGATGATGAAGGCCTGATGATTCAAGATGGAGACATCTGCGTGGGGCTGGCCCACCGGCGTTTATCGATCCTTGATACACGGTCCATCGGCCAACAACCTATGTCGACTCAAGATGGTCGATTTCATATTGTTTACAATGGTGAGTTCTATAGCTTTATGGCGGAGCGCAACCGGCTTGAGCAAAAGGGGCACCTCTTTCAGAGCCGGACCGACACAGAGGTCATTCTCGCCTTGTTCGCTGAACTCGGCAGAGCCTGTATTGACCGAATTGATGGCATGTTTGGCTTTGCGATTTGGGATAGTTTGGCACAAGAATTAATTCTCGTTCGGGACCGACTTGGCATCAAGCCAGTCTTCTACTCCAAAACCGCCAACGGTACGCTTATGTTTGCCAGCGAAGTCAAAGCGCTTTTGGAGTCGAAGTGCATCGATGACAGCATCAATCTGCAAGCTCATCACGATTACTTGGGGCTCAACTACGTGCCCGGTAATCAAACGATGGTCAATGGGATTCGAAAACTACCTCCTGGACACTATTTGACCTGGAAAGGCGGGCGAATCTCCATTAAACGCTACTGGTCGCAAACCTTTGAAACAGACCATAAACAAGGCTATCAGGGCCGTTTTAAAACGGCGGCCCTGGACATCATGACCTGCTTCGATGCTGCGGTTCAAAGACGCTTGGTCTCTGATGTGCCCCTTGGCATGTTTCTCAGCGGTGGGGTCGACTCAAGCGCAATTCTAAACTCAATGTCGAGACTGCATTCAGGGCCCGTTAAGGCATTTACCATCGCGTTTGAAGAGGCCAGCTACGACGAGTCAAACTATGCGCGAATCGCAGCAGAAAGCGCGGGAGCAGAACACCACGTTGAATTGGTTCGCCCTGACCCCGACACGGTGCTCGGCTCCTTGATGGACAGTCTTGATGAGCCTTATGCCGACAGCAGTGTCATTCCCCTATGGTACCTGTGCAGGTTAGCCAAACGGCATGTCACCGTCGCGCTCGGTGGTGATGGTGGGGATGAGCTTTTCGCAGGGTATCGGACACACTATGCCTGGAAACTCGCACGCCTGTGGAAGCACTTACCCAAACCCATTCGAATCAATTTAGCCAATCGACTTGTTGACCTATTGCCCACGTCCCATAAAAAGATGAGTTTTGATCTCAAGGCGAAAGCATTCATTGGTGCTGCATCAAGACCGGCTATAGACGCGCATTACGGCTTTAAGGAATTTATGCCGGAGTCGGTGAGACGAGCCATGCTCGAGTCGTCTCATGAATTGGAAGATACGGTACGATTATTCAGACAAGCCACTGAATCCATGTCAAAACCGGGCAGTCTCGATGCCATACTCGCGGCGGATTTTGAGCTCTATCTGCCGGACGATATCTTGGTCAAAGTCGACCGCATCAGTATGTTACATTCTCTCGAAGCGAGAGTTCCATTCCTAGATCATCGTCTCGTGGAGCTCGCAGCCAAAATGCCAGGCAATTACAAACTCAAGGGTTTGAAAACAAAAGCAGTTTTGAAAAAAGCATTGAAAAACAGAGTCCCTAAACAGTTACTCAAAAGGCGAAAGGCAGGGTTCAATGTCCCGATGGCGCAGTGGTTATCAGGCCCCTTGAAGCCACTCATGATGGACCTACTAGACCCCCAAAGTGTTCGACGCGTCGGATTGTGGCGCACCGATGATGTCCAAGCACTGATCTCGTCGCATTTAGGCCGCAGCCAAGACAACAGTCGATCTCTCTGGGCCATGATGTGCTTCATGCTCTTCAATCAAAAGTATCGGGGAGGCCGGGCTGCATGAAGCACTCTTCTGAGCCGATTACAGACAGCGCCCCCAGCGGCGAAAAACAGGCCTCAGAACAAATTCGATCCCGTGGCGTGTTCCCAACTCGCGTTCAATTTGAGCGAAAACATATGTATACGCTGCTGACAGCCCTATACAACATGTCGGCCGCTGCCTTGGGTCTGCTCGTTCTGGCCCCGTTCATGATCATCGTCACCCTCTGTGTCAAGCTCTCCAGTCCAGGTCCAGCTCTCTACAGAGGCCGACGAATCGGGTTACATCAGCGTGAATTCGACATCCTAAAATTTCGCACCATGAAGGTCGGTTCCGAGGCGAAAATCGCAAAACGACTGGTTCGACAAGATGAAGATCACTATACGTCGATTGGCCGTTTCTTGAGAAAGTACAGGCTCGATGAGCTACCCCAGCTTTTCAATGTCTTGAAGCGAGACATGAATCTGGTCGGACCACGTCCCGTCAGGCCGATTTTTTTAAAAGACCACAAAGCTAAGATTTCAGGTTACGAACGTCGATTTCTTGTCCGGCCGGGCATCACCGGCCAAGCGCAAGTGCGGGGTGGCTACTACACAAGTCCGCGACACAAGTTGTTCTATGAAATGCTGCATATCAGTCGAAGAACAGTCCTATTTGATCTGCAGTTGATCATTCTGACTTTTGCGCGCGTGATGACGCGTATCTTTACTACAACACTCTTGCTCTGTTGGCTCTTGGTCATGGTTATCGTCGCACCAGCTCACTTCCGCGAAGTCATGACTTTGAGTGTTGCCGGGGTCACTTTCAACATTCTCTATTTACTCCCGACTTTGATCGTTTTCGTCCACCTCGCTCAGAGAAGAATGGACTCGAAGCGAGTCGTTGCACTCCGTTCACCCACAGACCTACCGGTCATTCTTTTCATTATTTGGACGCTTTTTATTATTCCTTTCAGTCCGATGCCATTGGCAGCACTGCGCGGACTCGGCTGGTGGGTTTGCAATGGCTTTGTTGTATTCTACCTCATCCTCAATTCAAGAATGGTCACGGACCGCCGCAGCGCGCTCATCGGGGTTCTGGTCGGAGGTGTAGCTGCGGTCGGACTCATCGATATGATTCCAACAGTTATCGAATGGATAAGGGCGGGCTCGCTTCGACGCGTAGTCGGACACCTGGTGAATCCTGTTTTGATGGCTGTCGTCATTACCCTCGCTCTGCCCCTGGCACTCGTGCGAGCCTCATCAGGTGCATCTACAATTCAGCGTCGTATATCAGGCATATCGGCTGGCATTATTACCTTGACCGGAGTTTTGACGATGAGTCGAGCTGGCATCGCTGTGATGTGTATTGTCACAACCATCGCCCTGTGGCCGATCGCACGGCGCTTAATGAGCTTAATCATCTTCATTTTATTGGCAGCGATCGTTGGCTTATCTGTCACTGGCGACCCCAGAATGCAACCGAAGCAAATCGTTTCAGACCTCGCTGCTCGGAGCAGTCAGCAGAGTGCGATTATCGAGACAATCATCGCCGATGAAAGAACAGACCATGCCAATTTAGCGACAGGCATCGGTGCCCGCGTTCTGGGTCGCTTCGCCCAAAGTCCACGCTACGCTGGTCATCAACCAGCCCTTCAATTATCGAATATGTATCTCACCGTACTGACAGACCACGGGGTCTTTGGGTTGATCCTCTTTTTGATGATTTTGCTGCGTTCGTTGGCCTATATCAAACGCGGCCTCACGCGCGTCAAAGACGCACACATTCGTTCGGACCTACAAGGGTCGTTCGCTGGTATCATCGGCTGTGTACTTCTCTTTTTTGTGACCGATGCTCTCTACCAATTGCCGCTTATCCTGGCGTTTTTCTCTGCTCTCGGTCTGGGGGTTGGATTAACGGCAAACTATGGGACCGACCAGAGAAAGGTCTATCGCATCATTCATTACCGGCACAACCTTTAAATGGGCTTCAACCTGATCAACGCGGTGGCTGCTTCAGTATGGCTTTATAATTCTCCAAAAGGCGCTCAGCAACGGCGTCGAAGCTATGAGATTTAAGCATGTGGGCCGCTCCCAAACGTCGACGTTCCTGATGCTGGAACTGTGGTTCATTCAACGCCTCTCGAATAGATACAGACCAAGAATCAGGGTCGAAGGAATCAACGAATCTCAAGAAATGACCAGCTGGGTCCAACCCTCGATGTCCTGCGATGTCGGACACGATCGCTGGGATTCCTGATGCCAAGGCCTCACGCACACTGCGTGGTGAGCCCTCGAAACGGGAGGGAAACACCAAAGAGTGAACACCTCGATATTGCTCAGCCATTTCGGCCCTGGGCACCTGAGGCACGTGAACCAATTTATCACCAAGATCGGCCTCTTTTACGGCGTCTTCAAACCACTGTTGTTCCCAGGGAAGAATTCGACCTACCAATCTCAGTCGATAGGGAAGATCGGTCATTGAGCTCAACGCTTTTAGCAGGATATCAATGCCTTTGTTTCGACAAACGGCCCCAGTGAACAGTAGCGTTGGTGGATGACTCAGTTTGTGGTCATGAGCCTGAAAGCGGGTCACATTAACCTCCGACTCAACCCATCGAACACGAGACGTATCGAGATTGTGACCGTCTAATAGGTCATCTTCATGACCTGGCCCCAAAACCAAGACTCGGTCCGCATGCTGGCAAATTCTACGATCTCGCCAAAGAGTAATGATCCGCTGACCAATATAACTCCAACCAAAGTCGAGGTGGGGGCTACGGACGCGATTAAACCAAGCCCAATTATTCGTGTATAGCGTTGATATGAATCGGTACTCTCTCGAACGAGAGCCGCCCCAAGCCTGAAAAACCGGTGCGAAATGGCCAAAATTATCATGAATGATATCGAGTTTTTTTGCCCGTAAGCGCTCAGATACCCAGTCGAATGCAAGCCGGTTGAATCTCTTACGGGGAAGGATGACCACCCTAATGTTCGGATGGGCCGACAAAAGGTCGCTGAGTGCCGTTGGTTCATCGGTAGTGAGTACGTGTAAACACTCTAATTTACGCGATAAAGCGCACAGCATCCGAAAGCGGTCTGCATAGGCTAATAATCGTGGAAGACACGTGACAACGCGCATCGAAATCAACCCTGTTTTAAGGTTATTAAACCCAAGATGTTAAACGGCCCATAAATGATCTGGTCAACTCTGCTTGACCGTCGTTTCATCAGTTTGTTGACTGTAATACTGGTAGGAGTACTGACCATACCCTTTGCGCCGGACATCTAGATTATTGAGCAGGGCCCCCAGCAAGCGCACATTGACCGTATCCAGCAATTCTTTTGCCTTCTTTAACATGTCTCTACTGGTTTCTCCGGCACGCACCACGAGCACTGCACCGTCTAGTTGCTGGCCGAGAATCTGAGCGTCGGTCACCGCGCCCACGGGGGGAGAGTCAAAGATGACTCGGTCGTATTCCCTCAACAGGTAGGCAAGCGTACGTTTAAAGCCTTGCGTGTGTAGTATTTCTGATGGATTGGGCGGAAGGGGTCCGCTACACAAGATATCCAGGCGATCCACTTCGCTCTTAATCGCCATATCTTCGACTTTTGCATCCGCATCCATAATTAGATTTGTCAGGCCCCGTTCGTTGGTAAACCCAAAGATCTTGTGCAACCGCGGACGACGTAAATCAGAGTCGACGAGCAGCGTCTTGCTCCCTGACATGGCCATGGTCGCGCCAATATTGACACAAGTGCAAGTCTTCCCTTCCCTGGGCCCGGCACTGGTGACCAGCATCGATCGGAGCTCTTGCTCAGGTGTCATAAACAAGAGATTGGTGCGAATAATCCGCACACACTCAGCCAACGTACTATTGGGGTGATCGATAACACAACGGTCTGGATTTTCGAGAGCCTTCGGCATGCCGCCCTTTCCACGCACTGAACGCACGGAGGGCACAATACCCAAGAAAGTCAATCCAAAGGCTTCCAGCTGCTCTTGACTCTTGACCGTATTGTCCAAACGGTCGACGAGGAAGGCCAGGCCGATTCCACCAAAGACCGACAACACCAATGCGACCGCCAAGTTCAGAAATAATCGTGGCCGAATGGGCGCTTTAGGGACCAGTGCTGCATCCAAAACACGCACATTATTGGCACGGGCCTCTGCTTGTAATTGAGCTTCCTTTAATCGACTCAGCATTTGGATATGAAGCGTTTTTTTAGATTCGATAGCCGCTTGTCGCCGCCGGTACTCCAACTCGTGCGCCTGTAAGGACTTGGCCTGTTCTTCCAGTGCCACAACTTCTGCTCGCAGCTTACTATCGCTCACCAGACTGGCTTTGTAACGACGCTCTATGGACTGTCGAATCCCCTTTACCTCGCGCTGAAGACTCTTTTCCACCCTGCGGATTTTTGAGTCCACGACCAACACATCTGGATGTTTCTCCAAGTAGCGCTTCAAGAGTTCAACGCGCGAGTTTTTCAGTCCGATCAGCTGTTCTTTGAGACGCTGGACTAGGCCGTTTGACAAAACCTCGGACACACTGGATTGAGCCTGCATACCCGTCAGTTTTCTGACCTGGTCAAGCTGTGCTTTGAGTTGGACCGATTCACGTTTTGCATCACGACTCTGTCGACGGGCATCTTGTAAATCGAGGCTCACAAAGTTTTGTTTGTCAGCCAAGGTTGCACCCAAAATATTGTTTTGCCGTTTGAACACCAAGAGGTCATTTTCCGCCTTAATGAGCTCTGACTTGAGTTCGCCCGCCTGCTTGCGAAGCCACTCGACCGCATCGATGGCAGCGGATACCTTCCGGTCGACATTTTGAGCGGCATAGGCTTGAGCGATGGCATCGGCCAATTTGGCAGCGCGGCTGGGGTTTTCATCGCGAACCCGAATTAATGCAACTCGGCTATCAGACACGGGATCAACTGAAATGCGACTCACAAGGATGGAAATGGGATCCGCATTTTTCAACCGCCTCGCCCGAGCGTCAGCCTCCTCAAGCTTAGTGACCCCTAAAAAATCCAGGTCCTGATCCAAACCAAGAGTTTTAACCACCTTTGCGGCCACCATCCGACTCTTGATAATCCGATACTGCGTCTCAAAAAATTCTTTGGTATTCCAGCTGGTTCCAGAGCCAAGAGAGACCACCTCGGCCCCGCGACGCGGCAAATAGCGGGGCGCATTGAGTTCAATGACAAGTTGAGTTGACGCCTCATAGATGCGCGGCTGTCGCTTCGTATACAAAACACCTGCGGCAATCTAGAGAGCCATGAATGCGACGACGAGCCACTTATGCTTCCAAACAATACCAGCCCATTGGGTCAGCGTCGCTTCGTCTTGGGGTCTATTGGTCATCAAAGCTTAATCACCTTCTGGTCATCCCGCCCATATTGACCAGTCAAGTTGCGCGTATCAACAACACGTTGGGAATACGCGACTAATGCCTCTACATCGTAGTAACTATGGTCGGTTACGATCACGACGCAATCATAGCTCTGAAGGGCCGAGTAATCCAATTTCGCTGACGTTAAAACCTCACCTGACCCATGGGAGCCAAGTGGAAGCTCAGGGACAAAGTCATCTTGGTAGGACACATCAGCCCCGCGACCAAGTAATTTCTCTATGATTGGCACAGCCGGCGATTCACGCCAGTCGGTGATGTTTCGCTTGTATGCGACGCCCATAATGAGAACTTTTGAGCCATTGATGGGCTTTCGGTCTTCATTGAGAGCATACCCAACTTTGTCAACGACGTATTCGGGCATGTGGTTATTGATATCATCAGCTAACTCAATAAAGCGCGTCCGATAGTTGAGGGTGCGTAGTTTCCAACTCAAATAATGAGGATCGATTGGGATACAATGCCCACCCAGGCCTGGACCCGGATAGAAGGGCATGAACCCGAAAGGTTTACTCGCAGCCGCTTCAATAATCTCCCAAACATCTAAATTGAGTTTGTTGGCAATGATGGCAATTTCATTGACAAGACCGATGTTGACCGCCCGGAATGTATTTTCTAGAAGTTTGACCATCTCGGCCGCAGTGGGGCTCGAGACAGGAATGACCGAATTAACGATAGCCGAGTACAAAGCACCTGCGGCCTCGGTACAGGCCGGTGAGACACCACCAATGATCTTCGGCGTGTTCTCCACGGTAAAGGTTTCATTACCTGGATCAATTCGTTCCGGACTAAAGGCCAAGTGGACATCTCGACCAATCTCAAAGCCTGACACGGCTAGTTTCGGCGCAACAATTTCCATGGTCGTACCTGGATAAGTCGTACTTTCAAGCACGATAAGCTGGCCTGCACGTAGATGCTGAGCAATTTGCTCAGTCGCTTTGATAATATAAGTCAGGTCTGGGTCTCGAGTTTTCCTCAGTGGCGTTGGCACGCAAACACTGATGGCGTCGCATTCTGATAAGCGTGAGAAGTCAGTGGTTGCATCGATCCGCTGTTCTTCAATCAGGGCAGCAATTCGAGCCGTCTCAATGTCCGGAATGTAGGACGACCCACTCTTCAAAGCGGTCACCTTACTCTCGTCGACCTCAAAACCGAGAACGGAATACCCTGCTTCTCCGAATGCAACCGCAAGCGGTAGGCCGACATAGCCGAGTCCAATGACGCCAACAAGCGCGCTTCGATCGTCCAGTTTTTCTTTTAGTGTGATCATTTCTATGCCCAACTTAACCAAGCTCTACGAGCCTTCCTTACACCCTGACGCAACGGAGCGCCACCCTACAACACCAAATCTCCTCGGAGGCCATCAATTAGTCCGACGGTACCAATCAATTGTGCGACGAAGGCCTTCATTGAAATCTACTTCAGGGTTGTATCCGATGTTTTTGCGCGTCTGTTCAATGTCGGCACGTGAGTGCATCACGTCGCCCGCTCGAGGCGGATCAAACTGCGGCTTGACCTCAGTCCCGAGGGTCTTATTGATCGATTCAATCAGGTCAAGCAGAGTCACACTGGATCCGCATCCCACATTGTAGACACGACCACAAACATCACTGGGTGCATCTAGGGCTTTGAAGTTAGCATCGATGACATTATCGATATGGGTGAAATCCCTTGACTGCGTTCCATCGCCATAAACCACTGGGGCTTTTCCCTGGAGAATCCGAGTCACAAATGCTGGGACCACTGCCGCGTACTGGCTCGACGGATTTTGCCGACGGCCAAATACATTGAAGTACCGGAGTGCGACTGTATTTATCCCAAAGAGCTGGTGATAGACTGAGCAATAATATTCCCCTGTGAGTTTTTGAACTGCGTAGGGGGATTTGGGTCTTGGTTCGAGCGTCTCCGTCTTAATGGGAGCATCATGATCGCCATAAGCACTCGACGATGCTGCGTAGACCACCCTCTGGACGTCCTTTTTACGACACATCTCCAAAAGCGTGAGCGTACCAACAATGTTTGCCTCATTGGTCTCTAGGGGCAGAGCCAGAGACTTCGGGACTGACGGCAGTGCCCCTTGATGCAATACACCGTCGACCCCCTCAAGTGCTTCTGAGACTGCTTTGGGATCAGCGAGCGAGCCTTCAATCAGCTTGATACGATTGCGAACGTCAGCTAGATTCTCTATCCGGCCCGTCGAGAAATTGTCAATCACAACGACTTCATCGCCGCGAGCGAGCAAAGCATGGACCAGATTCGATCCGACAAAACCGGCTCCCCCAGTGACCAAAATACGTGCCATTCTAGTTCCTTTCGGTTAACGCCATGAGCTCGGTGACAGAACACAGTGAAAAAACGCTGCCGACAAGCTCAAAGGGCCGTGCTGAAGTACATCGAACGCTCCGAAATTGGATCGATGACAGCACCATTCGACCGCAAATACGCGAAGATCTAACCGAGTACATTCGCGTACAGCGCATCGGTGGTCTTCTCTACCACATCGAAGGGCATTTGAGCGAGGCAAACACTCAACTCTGCCGAACAATCTGGCAGCAAAACACCTCACGCTATCTCAGCCAAATCGCTGTCCTGTCTCAATTCCCTGAAGGAACTGTTCAAGATTGTCTAGCCATCAAAGGCCTAGACTACGCTGAAAATCTTTACCGAGACCCGGGGTCGCGTCAGTGTGCCGACCTCGATCTGATCGCCCATCCAAACAGTCGCGCAGAGATTCAGAGCATGTTTGGAGCAGACTCGCTCAGGGCATCAAGCGCATCTTCAGTTGGCATAGAGCAAAGCGGGTGTCTGGTGGAAATTCACACTACTTTTGCGCCTATCCACTTATCTAAACTTCACTGGGCCTCGTTAATTTCTAACGGCTCGGTGCGCACCATAGACGGACTCACCTACCGTTTCCCTTGTCCGGTCGATCGCCTGAATATTTGGTTGATTAACCAAGCTAAAGCATCATTCGTTGACGGGCTTTGGGCTTATGTCGATCTGGCTCTCATCTTAAAGGATCTACGATACGGACCGAACCCGATGACATGGCAACAGCTCGGAGAGCAAGCGATATCCGTGGACCTCGACCTGGCTTTTCAACTGGCATTAGCTAGACTCCACCATTTTAACATTTGGCCTCTAGAGCCACTCCCAGCCCGTACGCGGCGCTCAGAACTGGTGAGACGTTTTTTGACTGGGGCCGATACACCGCATCCGCTGCCGAGTGTTTGGAAACGCCAGGGACTCCAGTTTGCCTTGACTCGCAGGGGCTTCCGCCGACGATTTGCACAGATGGCCTTAGAAAAATTGACCAATTGAATCACTTGGTTGTTTGGAGTCGCTACAACCAGCTTTCTGGAACAAAAACGATATCACCTGGCTGTAAGAAGATATTGCTGACACGACCTTGGCTAATTCGCTCAAAGGGCACGACAAATTTCTTCTCATCACCTTCGACAAGGCGTGTCAATATCAAGCGATCTTTGGCAGCCAAGGCCTTCAGTCCACCTGCCAGGGTAACCGCCTGGACAATGGTCATCTTGTCTTCATAACGAAAAGTCCCGGGCTTTCTTACTTCACCCAGCACAAAGACTTTCTTGGAGTTAAATTCTTTGACAAAAACACTGACCTGAGGCTCGCGAAGGTAACCGGCTTTGAGACTCGTCGTAATGGTCGATGCAAGTTGGGAGGCTGTAAGCCCCTTGGCACTTACCTCACCGACCAGCGGATATGAAAAAAGGCCATCTACGCCCACTCGAAACAAACCAGACAATTCTTTTTCCTGGTAGACTCGTACCTCGACGACATCGCCTGGACCCAGCGTCGCGCTCTGCATGATGGTCGCTGTGTCCGGCATAGGGGGGAGGTCACGGACTTGAGCGGCAGACCCGCAGCCTAGGGCCAAGAGCAAGCCGACCTGCATTAGTTTTCCGTATTGATAGTTCTTCATTCGAACGTTCCCAGCCCAACCTAGGCGTGGTGTACCCACCGAAGCGGATCAATAATTACCGGTCGCGCTGAGCATAACGGTGTGACGAGTATACTCTGCGAGATCGATTGGGTCACCAGCAAAACAATTGCCAGGATTTTCTCCGAGGCAGTAGTAATATTTGCTGCGATTGTTCTCGAAGGTCCACGCGGCCGAAAGCGTGAACCAATCAACCGGTTCCCAGCCGAGTTCGGCACGAGCCAACAGGATTGGCTCTGTACGCTCTGGCAAAGTTAGAGTCCAAATCGGTGCGCCTTCTCGGCTATATTTGTAGTAGTCGATTCCAACACGGCCACTGATAAAGACCCGGCCTGGCATGTTGACTGTCGCTCTGACGTTGCCCCGCTGCAGCGTATAATAGTTGGAGAATGCGTCATCCCCCAATTTGAAGGCGTACCCCATACCTAAAGTCAAACGCGGCTCGAGGCGATAATCGATGTCGGCTCGCGCGATTGGCCCCGCATAAGACGTCCCGGAGTCATGAAAGCTGTTGCTGTACCCACCTCGCAAGGTGAGGGAAAGTCGCGGTGTGAGCAAACCCTGGATACCTAACTCGGCTCGCAGTGGATTCAGATCTCGGTTGGGTCCATCCACTTGGTTGCCATCCTGGTCCAAGTCCACACCCTGTCTGTAATCTACCATCCAATATCGGACGTCGATAAAGACGGCCGTCTTTGGAAAAAACTTCCATCGCGTAAGCAATTGGAGTTCTTGAGTATTCTTGTCCCCACGGTTACTGCCAAGCGACCGAGACGTTGCGATTGTTCGATCGATGGTAAATCGGTAGCCAAGTCGCAACTCCAAAGCACGATTTCCAGGTCGACCACCGGGCCGAAACCTGATATCGGGCCCGAAGGATGCGGACAGACGATTGTAGCCGTCTTCCCTCAAGAGCTCGACGCCTGGTTGCTCCGAATATTTTCCGCGCGCGAACAGATCAATGGAGATGGGTTTTCTGGGCAAGAGCGAGAACTTAAATTGGCCTCGGGCATGATCCATCGCCGCAGCTTGGTCGAGTGAACTGGCCGTCTCATCTGCGTTTTCAGTGGTCACGTAGCGACCCATCGCATCCAGATCCAGAACGAAACCAGTGCGGTTCGCGTTTCGATTCTTTAAGCTGAGCCCGCCACCAAATTTAAAAACCGTAACGGGATTTACCGGTGACGTCGCCTCCGCATTAGATTCACGCCAGAAATTACTGTCGTATCCAGTCGAGAGGCTTAATCTTGGATGCAAGACAACATTGGTGCTGCGGATACCTGGACCCACAGCATCAGCATTGCCGAGTGGGGCTAAAGACGTAACAGTAAACAGAGCGATGCACACGTGTAGGCTAACCCTGTTCATTATCTGTTCAAACGCCGTTCTTCGCGAACTTGCTATCGCTGCATTGTTGTTCAATGTTGCAACTTGTCGCCGCTATAAAAGCGAACTACTCCCTTTAATCATCGTCCAGCCCCCCTCATTCACTGCCAGTAACCGCCGGAGGCCGAGCACTATTGAGTGCCTCGAAGGTCGGTACTGCTTCAGTAACAGCAGGGTCGTCGGTTCGAATATCTGGATCAACCTCCAGCGTCAACTGACTATTGCCCGTATATTGACTTATTTCGCCAACGCAACCTTCAACTTGTAATTTTAAGTTTTCGACACGATCGCGAATCAGCATCACTTTGGCAAATTCGTGTTGCAATAGATTAGAATCGCGCTGGGCCTTCGCTTCTTTCAAACTGCCTTGAGAACGCTCGGCAATGGTCAAGAATCCTTTGATGCCAGTGAGCTTATCGTTGACGCAATTGACTTGAATAATATCTTTGTTCTCTCGGGCGAGTTCAAGGCGCTTCAGAGTGAAGCTGAGAGTATTCTTAATAGTCACTAAGGCCTGACTCACTTTCTGCGCTTTCTGCTCATCGCTCAAACCTGCTCCGAGCTCTTGTGCACTCGTAACCGAGGAGCTTAATGTGAAGACCGTAATCGCTGCTATCGCCACTGCGAGACGCAGTCGCTTCAGGGGATATGCTGGTATGGTCATGACGCTACTCCCAACTCTCATATACAAACAGGACACTGACCAGTCAAAATTCTCACACACCACTTGCGCAGGCCCGCCTCATATATATACGAAAACGAGAACAATTGCTGTGTTTTCTCGGCTAAATCTTTAACTTAATTCGCAGGTGAGAATACAAATGGGAAGGCGACGGTTACGCTACCACCGTCCGGTTTTGGAAATTTGAACCGTTTGATGCGGCCGGCTATGCACGATCCGACCGCGCCACTGCCTGTCGTATTTTTCTGGATCCGCGCCGAACCGACTCGTCCACTTTCCAAAATTGTGAATTGGACTTTTACACTGCCTGCAAGCTTTGGATTCTTTTTGAGCTGCTTTTCATAACAGCTTCTGATGGCACCTTTTCGGCGGTTGACAACCCGAGCAATAGACGCTGAATCGAGTACACCCGTCCCAAATGCAGCACTCGGACGCCTCACCTTAATCTTGCCCCTAATTTTCGTCTCTTTCCCTTTAGTTCCGCCCGCAACGCGGCTGCGCTTTCCCTTTAGGTCTTTAGCAGAGATGCCCTTTACTTTGCCCCTCGTGCTCCCAATTCGCCGGTCTCGACCCATTCCCTTCTTTGTGGCCTGCATCACACCACCATTACCCGAAAACGCATCCTCCATTTTCACATCGGGACTTCCGTCGGTCAGAGTGTCTAGAATGCTGCCTTCCCCATCTCCCTTTACACCGATAAATTTAAGGATCGTCTTGTTGCTAACTTCCTTCTGCATCTTGCGAAGTTCTTTTGCCTTCCGACGAGCCTTCTGCTCCGGGTTCTCATTCGGCTTTTCTTTGGGTGGCTCTTTTGCGACGACTTGTGTTTTCTTAACCTTCGGTTTTTTCACCTTTGATTTTTTGTCGTCTTCTTTCTTTTTCTTTTCGTCGTCTTTTTCCGGCTTCGGTTCTGGAAGCTTCTTTTTCGGAGCCTCCATCATTTGAATGAACCTGTCCGGAAGGGAATCGTAACTCTTTGGTGGCTCAGGATAGTCTTGAGTCACAATGTAAGTCAGGCTGAAAACTTGAAGCGCAAAGCTCGCCATCAGCGACGTGACGTAGGGCCAGTCCAGACGTTGGGTAATGCCGCCCTTCATTGACGCAGGCAATTGCAGCTTCGACGGCGGTGGTGGCGGTGTGACAAATTGGAACAGAATCACGACGTCGCCGAATACAACTTTACCACGGCTGTGGTCAGATAGTTCCACGACGTACCCTTCACCACGCTTCCTTGCCCGTTTCTGCTCGCGAAGCGTTTTGAAGTCGTAAACCGAGTCGCCAAAGGAGACTTTGCCGTTCATACCCGGTCGAAAATTCAAATGGTAATTACTGGCTTTGACCTCAAAGAGGTTGTAGCTCTTAGGCAGGCCCGCTATCGATGAGATGACGAAGGTGTTACGCGGAGATTGGCCGATGGTCACCGCCTCGCGTCGTCTTAAAAGCCGCTCCTCAACGATCTTTCCGTTCTGGATTAGACCGATTCGCAGGATCTTTTTATCCCTGCTGTCTGTCATTCAGAACGTCCTTCCATAATTCGGCCAATGGTTAACCGTGCCTTGTCATTATTGTAGCGACCCACCACACGCGCGGTGAACAGCGAACCATGTGTTCGTATCCTTGCCCGACGTGACACCAGATTAAGACCAGATGTTCCCAACTTCAATCGCCTTGAATGCCCGAACACTAAAGACACACTAGCTCCGCCTGGGGTCAGTTGCAAGTTCAACAACGCGCTGATTAAACATAGATTCGATTAAAACTGAATGCGCCCATGGTTTGTGTATGTTTGACGACAATCTCATGACAGATCTCACTGAATTACGTGATGATTTTAAGAGATTTTTAGACGAGGGTGTTTTTTGGAATGACCCACGTTTAGCTCGGCCCTGACAATAGACCGGTGATGCCGAGAGCCACCGCCTAAAAGAGGCCCTTCTTGGCTTCGCCACCGGGCGCATGGTAACCGCGGCGCCCACCTTTCGAGACTGCGAATTTGAACTTCTTAAAATCCGCATTGGTGGCGGTGTACATGACATCCCGCAACAAACTGTAGGGTGTGTCATCGTGGGCGATAAACGTAATCATGCCCTCGAATTTCTGATTCATTCGTGTGTCAATTTCTTTCTGATTTGCGGCGGCAGCCTGGAGTTTTGTCAGCAGGGGTTGGATGAGCATCGAGTTTTCATCACCACCCTTATCCATTTTGCTTATCGCCCCATTCTTCACTTCACAAACCGGCTCACCATCCAAGATGATCGATTTGGCACTGATGGTCAGTGCGATGGTTTTCTTTGGAAGCAACTCGGTGTTAGAAATCGGCAGCTTTAAATCCTTACTCGAATCCACTCTAAGTGGGTCCATCGAGTAGTTCATCAACAAGAAAATGAGGATGATCGTCATGGCATCCATCAGTGAGTTGATGGTGACGGTCGCTTCGCTATCGACCATCCGACGCTTCTTGCGGTCCGCACGCTGCTTTGCTTTTTCGCCCTGAACCCAGTCGGCGATAATCTCATCGCGCGTCTTTTCTCGTTTCTCAGCCATTTCGATTCCCAATCAGTGTGCGTTAAATCTATTGCGCCTTAGCTGCGAACATGACATCCGGCCACAAAGGAACGGCGCGTCTTTTCCCGTCGACTTCTTCGTATTTAACGCGGGCCTCTTTAAACTCATCGTCCTTTAGGTAGGTGTCCTTTTCGAGTCGGAACCGAATCGAATCCATCACCTCGATGACGTGCTTGACCGGAATATTTGAATCGACGGCTAACTTGATGACCGTCTCATTCGGGTATTGATCTTTCACGCCGTCTTTAATTTGCGCCATGAGAGAATACAAGACAGGAAAGTTGAAATGGTAAAATGGTTTTTTCACCGTCTCGTTCTTTCCTACTTCCACCTCATGCATGCGGAATGGCTCAACTTCTTTTATGGTGATTCCACTCTCGCTCACCTCAACGCCGTCGGTGGGCTTAATGATGGCGTTGAGTGGAACGCTGGCTTTGATCATGATTGATTTTTCACCAATCATGACGGTTAAGTTGAGGGGCTTTTTCTCATCTTCATTTTCGTTGGAGCTTTTGCCCATTCCGAAATTCGGCGCATTAACGTTGATCACGCCGACCTTGACGAGTGCCGTTCCCAGAAGAACCATTGGAATCAAACAAACAACCAAATTCATGATTGGAACCAAGTTGAGGTCCTCAAGTTTGTCGTCAATGCCTTTTTTTCTAGAGCGCGCCATGATTAACCCTCTTCCAGTCTCTCAAACTTGTTGTCCACATGCGAGCGCATCCCTTACAGAACCAAGACGCGCTTTAGTATGACACCCTAAGCGTCCGATTAGTTCTCGCCTGCGTTCCCGTGTAGTCGGGAGACAAGTAAGTTCTCAAGTCGGACTGAGTACTGGTCGATTTCGTCGATAATCTTCTTCGTCACACTGGACAGGAACACCTGTGCGACCAAGCAAGGAATCGCCACAATAAGACCAAAGGCCGTCGTGTTCATCGCCATGGCGATACCACCGGCGAGCATGGACTGTCTCTGGTCGGCGGGGATGTTCGGATTCTTCAAAGCGTCAAACGCTGCGATAAGACCGAGAATCGTACCGAGGAGGCCGAGAAGCGTTGCAATATTCGCAATCTGCTGCAGAACGGTCGTTCGCTTGGTTACGATGGGTACAATCTCCAAAGTGGCTTCTTCAACCGCGTTCTGGATCTCATCAGGCCCTTTATTAGCGCGCATCAAGCCCGCTTTGATAACGCGCGGGAGAGCGGCTGATGGTGCTGCGCTACAAAGCTTTATGGCTCGGTCAATGTTATTCGCCATGACCAGCTTTTGAATCTGCGCCATAAAGGCGGACGCGTTAATATTGTACTTGAAGTACAAAAAGATAAAACGCTCGATCATAATGCCGAGGCCGATGATGCTCATTGCCAAAATTGGGTGCATCCAAGCGCCACCTTGCTTGTAAAATGTAGCGATAACGTCCATTGCTCGCGGTCCTCCATAAGGGGGAAAGTTACGTCACACGGAAATGTCTGGGGCGATTCCCGTCACCCCTTTTTCCGATTCAAGACCACCTTGTCTGGTCTGATCTTGCGACAGCGTTAAGTTTTAGCTGGCCGCTCCCTCAGAACGGCTCGGTTTTAATATCATCCTAAACAAACGGGGATCCACTCTTTTCTGTGGCTGGGCAGGATTTTGCACTCAATCCGCCTCCTACCCCGTATTCACCTCGACATAATGTACCTAGAAAGGCTGTTTGTCTACGCTCTTTATGATTAAAGGGAGAAAGCTCTTTTTTGGCTCCAGTCCCTCGAAGTTTAATTGGCTCCGTTGCAAAAAGAAAAATGCCTCTGGCTTTTGAATCCGACCTTCTACTTTGAGTGTATCGATCTCGATTACTCGTGGTGTCCGGCGAGTTGCGCTGGGCTGGCTAAATACTGGCGTTACCGTACAAATACAGACAGCGACACCAAAGATAAAAAGGACTCGGCGCATTAAGGAGTACATCATTACTCTCCATCACCCGACGCATCGGAATCAGTGCCTGTCTCCATTTCCCCATCCATCTCACCGGCGGCTTCCTCATCGGATTCCATGTCGCCGTCGGACGGCTCGCTATCGGGCGGAGGTTGTTTTTGGCTGTTGCGCATCTGTTCGGCCCGCTTCTGTTCGACAATGATTCTTTTCTTTGCTTCGTTAATATACGTCTGAGCGAGTTTTTTTGCCTTCGGATCTTTTTCAGCTTTGTGATACTCCTGCAGGAGCGCGGTTGACCGATTTAATCGCTCGATAGGGTTCTGATCAGGAAACTGACCATCAAGCAATAGGATGCCCATATTATAAGCGACCGTGGAACGGCCACCCGGGATCATCTCCGCTTGCTTAAACACAGTGAGAGCCTCCGTATACCGTTGTTGCCCCTTGAGGGCATTGCCTAGATTTACTCGAGCTGCCAGCATATCGGGCCATCTGGCCAGTGCGCGTCGAAATTGGATCTCAGCATTCCCGTAGTCACCAGCTTCATGATAAATGAGGCCGAGATTATTGTAGACCTCCGCGCTGCCTCCCTGTGGCAGGTTTGCAGCGGCTTCAAGAGCCAACCTGGCATCAATCTTGTCTTGCAACGCCAAATGTGAGTTCGCTAATCGCCAAAAGACCTCGGGATTCGATTCATCTATGGCATTGGCATTATTTAAGATGGCAATGGCAAGCTCGTGCTTACCTTTCCGTGCATAGACAACGGCAAGATTGATCATGGCAGGTAAATTGGTCTCATCTTTCCTGAGAATGGCCTTACAATCTTGCTCAACCCGACCGATATCGCGACCGATGGCGATGCGTAGACTATTCAGAGCGTTTCGCAGGGAAATACTGTCTGGCTTAGCCGCCAATCGGCCTGATGCGTAATTGACAGCACCGGCTTCATCACCTTCTCGAATCATAATGCGGCCAATGGCAACAACAGAATCCCCGAGCTCAGGTGCGTGGGTTAGCGATGCCTCATAGTCCCGCTTGGCCCGTGTGTAATCACCTTGCCACTCTGCAAGCACAGCAAGATTAAAGCGCGCTTCAGCCAAGACCATCACCTCGTCCTCGGTGGGTGTGACGGCCTGTAAGATCAGTTCCTTAAATTTTTCCTCAGCACTCGTCAAATCCCCGTCATTAACCGACTGGCGAGCCTCGCCGAGCAAGCGTCTCAACTCATCCGCTGTGAGCCGCTGGACTGCAGACGTTGGAACACCAGGAACCGAAGCTGTCTTCACATCACCCTGCTGTGATGTGTCTACCCGACTCTGCTGTTCTTCGAGTTTCGGCTGAGGTCGGCCACCACACCCCAGATACAAAACCGCGCAAAAGAAGATGAAAAATTTAGATTGACTCATTTCTCCTCCTCCTCATTGACACCCGGTTCTTTGGGTTGTTTCCGATTATTGGACGCACCCGGACTGGGCGGTGACGAATCTGGCGCGTCTTCGTCTGATGACGCACCCGAATCAGACGTCTCACCGTCTTGTGTCGGCGTTGCCGGACCAGACGATTCAGCAGCCGTTGTTTTTGGCTCGGTCAAGTTGATCATTCTAGGCGTGGTCAATTGCCGGCGAGCAGCGACCCTGAGCTCTTCCTTAAAGAGCGGGTACTCACTTGGCCGATACTTGTTGAGCGATGTCAAGATGCGTTTTGTCCAATCGTTCACGATTTTAAGCTCTCTCGCCTTTTTGATGGCGAAAACATACTTGGCTACAGCACTATCTTCGATAGGGATGGCCTGGTCTTCTAACATGGTTCGGTAGACGTCCTGCTCTTCTTCGGACAGAGTGTCTGGAATCGGCGCATCGTACAAATCTTCGGCAAACAGCTGATAAATATGACCCAGGCGATAAAGTGCTGCGATACTCCAGGTGTCCGCTCGATACTGAAGAACCTCGTTATATCGACGCTCCAAATCTTTGAGACGTCTCATCATGTCCTTGATTGTGCGTTGCATATTTTTCATTGAGCCGCTGATCTTGAGCCGCTCGTAGACAACAAAATCTCGTTCTACGAGACGAAATGAAGCTTCCGCTGGGTAATTGGCTTCGTAGGTGGCAGGCTGCATGCCACGGCTGTTGAATTCGTCTATGACACGTTGCCAAGTCTGCGCAGCCTGCCTCTTCTTCCCTTGCGCTTCGTGAATTTTGGCGATTCGCGTGAGGCCTTCGACAACCAGAGGATTTTGTGCTGGATCGGAGCCGTATTCCCGGGCGAAGCGGTCATAGACACGTATTTCGTTTCGTGTATCTTTTAATTTTCTGTAGGTGTCTCCAGCCCTGAAATAGGTCTCCGCGGTATCTTTCCGATTCGGAAAAAGTTGAGCATACCGCTCGAAATTAGCAGCCGCCTTTCGATATTGCTGAGTCCGTTCCTGTAATACAGACGCTTTGTAAAGCGAATCGGCCCGATTGGCTGATTGCGGAAACTGCGTGACCAGCTTCAAATGGGTGTCGATGGCTTTTTGAAAATCATAGAAACGCTCAGAATTGAGGCCGACTCGAAAGAGAGCGTCCTCGACGAACTCGCTTTTCGGGTATTCTTTGTAGATGCGTTCGTAGGCGCGTGTGGCCGACTCAAACATACGCAGTGTTTCGAAAGCGACCGCTGCATTGTTAAGGGCATTAGCGGCAAACTTATTGCCCGGATTTTCATCAACCAGGCGAAGATACTCAGCCGCTGCTTCCTTTAGTTTTCCTGCTTTTTGTAAACGCTCAGCATCTTTGAAAAGCGCACCCACTTTGAGTGTGCGAATTTCCTCGTCAAACTCTCTGCCCAATCCAGCCGCAGCAATTTTCTCGGCCCATTCGGCCATTTTCTTCCAGTCATTTGCCTGCCGGTATGTCTCAACCATCAGCTTAGCTGCATTACCGGTCACCTTTTCTTTCGGGTAGGTCTCAATGAGGAAAGCAAACCATTTTCGAGCCTTGTCGAAATGTTTGAAATCAAAATAGATTTCAGCCATTTTAAAGATGTTTCTCGGCCGTCGGCTTTTGTCCTCGGTGCTGACCAGCTTAAGCTCCATATAGGCATTGCGGGCTTCAATCAACCGAACGACTTCTTCGGGAATGGGTTCTAGCTCGACTTCTTTGACTAGGCCATCATTGTCGGCGTCGACCCCGTCCCCTGAATCATCGATGTCTTTGGCACTTTCGATGCCGCTGAGGGAGGGTTTGGCGACGACCTTTCCCGCATCGATTAAGTCTCTGACGGACATCTGTCGGGAAACCACGGCATAATACCCGGATGGTTCCAGGTACTTCTTCCCCAGCTTACTGTCCCTAACCCGAGAGTACTGCTCCGCTGCTCGTAAGAATTTACCAGAATAGTATAAGCACTCTGCATAAAAGAAGTTGAGATCATAAGCATTTTCCGTCCGAGGGAATCGGGCCAAATACTTCTCATAAGCCTCGGCAGCTAACGCATATTCCGCCATCGCCAACTCCTGCGCGTTAGCCACGCCTTTGGCAATATCCGCCCGATGTCGCTGTGCCTTCGAATGGTGGTATTGAGCGGCTTGACTCAACGCGTCTTGCATCAATTCATCAGCACCTTGAATGGCTTCCGCATTATCCTGATTGCGTCGATACCATTCCCCACCCGCTCCGTATTTAGTCGCGAGTTTATCGCGTTCAGCGAAGGCTTCAGGGAATTTCTGCAATCTTTCATAGGCGGCCACCATACGCGAATGCAAATTCGGATTATCAGGATGATTGGGAAAATGCTTAAGCAAGTGATTTATGGTCGCAATGGCTTCTTCGTACTTTGCATTCTCGAAGAAAATATCTGAGAGAGCCCTCAGAATCTCAACGTCGTATTCCTTAGTGCCGCTGACGTACTTCATCACCCGAGGAAATCCAGCACCCGGGTCACGCTCACCATCACCATCCCAATCTTCTTCTTGCAACGAGACTGCCAGATACTGAATCGCCTCAGCTCTCAACTCCGTCCCCGCTCGACCCGTCGCCTTTGCTTCTTTGTCACTGAACTCAATCAGGCGTCTAAAACCAGCGATTGCTTCGTCATATTGGTCGTCTCGAAAGTAGGTCCACGCTAATTTGTAGAGTGCCTCGTCGTAGAGATGGTGCCCTTCGAAGGCGAGCACCCGCCGATAGGCAGAAATGGCATCCTTGAGGCGATTCGAATCGAAGTAGAACTCTCCCAAACGAGTCCATGCTTCAGGAGTAAATTTGCTTTTTGGAAAGCGATTGACCAAGAGTTGAAACGTGTCTTTTGCCTGGGTATCTTCACCCATGTCCGACAAACAATATCCCTTTAGATACAAGGCACCATCGATGTTTCGATACTCTGGCCAACTGGAAATCAACTTGGAGAAGAGAGCAACTGTTTTCTCGTAGTTCTTCGCCGGCGGAACGGGTTCGACTTTCAATTCACCGTTTTCGAACGCGACAACCTGTTCTTCGTAGGCTTCATTTAACGCTAGGAAATCATCATTTGATTTTTCAAAATAGAGCTCGGCCAGGCGAAACAGGGCGTCGGGAGTGTACTGAGAGTTGTTCGGATATTTGGCTAAGAACGTCTCAAAGCGTTTTATGGCCTCGAGCCGGCGTTCCCGTTCTAGCTTTGTGAGATCGGATATGACGCGCTCGTAGCGTTTTTGTATGGTGCGCTTGCGCCGAGCGTATTGTGCATCGACCAATCTCTGCACATCGGAACGGTATTCAGCAACAACACTTGCAAAGCTTGCAACTTCACGGCTCAATTCAACCAACTCAGGAGGCAATCCTTCTTTTTCAGCTCGGGCCGCAGCAGCAGCGACAGCATCTTCAACGCCATCAATCATGCTTGATGTCGTGCTGCCGTCGTCCTTGGAATCGACACCTCCAGTTCCGGTAGATGCCGCGCCTTTTTCCGGGTCCGACTCGTCCGTGTCGCCCTTGCCTTTTTCCTTCTCGGCTTCCGTCTCCGCCTTAGGTGTTATTTTCTCAACGGTTTTGGCAGCCGTCGCTGATTTCTTCTCGGTCTTTTCGTCGGTAGACGAGCCCGCTTCTACAGGACTTGCGCCTGCGCCATTGGTATCTTCGCTACCGCTCGCCTGTGCATGGGCAGTTGAACCCCAAAAAGTCAGCGTAAGCAGAACAGACAACGCCGCTCGCTCAAAGGGGTGACGGAAGCGCCTACTCACCTGTCACCTCTTCAAATAGAGTTTGAAGGCGCAAGTACTCAGCTCGTTGCCGCTCAAAGACCCGTCCGATGTCCTTCGATTTGTCGTCCTTGCGCTTCCAAGACACGTCAACGAGACCCACATCGGCTTCGATGACGATACCCGTGATCTTTTTCAGGACCCTACGAAACGTTCTGGCCGCAATGGCACCGCCAAGTGCTCGAGTCGACGCTTCTTGACGACTTAACTCACCGTTGTACGTTGTCATTCGCGACCGCTCAGCTCGAAGGATTGACTTAAATTCGGCGATGCGTGTGCCGATGAGTTTTTGTGCTGCCTGACTGAACCGATCGACTTGCCCATCTAAAGCGAGCGTTTGCTCATATAACGGCCGTTCCAACAGCGCATTGCGACCGATTAACCACTCGCTTTCGCGTTTCAGAGCATCGTTGAATCTCAAAAAGATTTTCTCATCGTTTCTCGATGCTGCGTCGTTTAGGCCGACATTGAGTCGCTCTTTATCGATGCGACTAACCAATTCCTCGATCTCCGCTTTGACCTTCTTGGCTTCGTTTTTTTCCCGCTGCAAGGATCGATTAGCAGCCCCTCCACCCGTGGTGTCGTCAGAGTCCTTTAGGTATTTATCAATGGCGACGAGTTGGGCTTCGACACCGCGTAGGTCAACCCGAAGCCGATGAGCGGCTTGGTCAAGCTGAGCCATTTTACCTTCGACTTTATCATTTCGCTCCTGAATTCGCGCGACACTTCTTGGCACATTCTCAAGTCGTGATTGCCAGGATTGTCGCTCAGTTCGCAAGACGTTGTAATCCGATTGACGACCGACCGGTTGACGACCAGAGACATCGTTCAAACGGGCTCTGATTAAGGCCAATCTTGTTTTTAGTTCAACGGCTCGCAACAGTCCGATGTTGACCTTGGGAAAGATCTTGGCACGCGCGTCCGATGCGAGGGCTGCTTCCAGGAGTTTCACGTTTCGCTTAGCTTGTTCCATATCCCGTCTTTGCGCGGCAACATCAGCCACCAAGCGTACATCGCGGCCGCGAGCCAAATCATCGCCCGCCACCTTGGTGGCCTTCTTTGGAAGAACTGATCTCAGATCGAAATCAGCGATTCGGTCACCGATAATTTTATCGAAATGACGCGCCAAATCCCGATGCTTTTTCTCTACATCTTCCATTTCCGTCTTAATGAGTCCAAAAGCATCCGAGACCGCCAAGAATGATTGTTCTGCAGCCAAGTAGTCTTTAAGCATCAACTTCAGTTTACCTTTTAAAAGACGTGCATCGGAGCTGTCTAAGACTTCTGGCTGACTGATGAGAAGGAGGTCTAGCTTTCTGAGCGCGCGCTCATAATCTCTGGCTTTAATCGCGATCCAAACCAACTCATACATTGCTTCGTCAAATTTCGGCGACTGCCTGGGGACTCGATTGTACAGGTCAACCGCGATATCAAACTGAGATTTTTCGTAGGCAATTCGAGCGAGTGCCAATAATGCCTCGTCTCGAATCAGCTTATTCTCTGTTCCGTCCTGAGCATTTTCGGATGCCGCGAAAGCTGCACGAAAAGCCGCTTCGGCACTGTCTAGATTCTTCAACCGAATGAAGACAACACCGAGAAAATACTGAGCCTTAACGTAAACGTCCGTGCCTGCACTGACTTGCGAAAACAAAGTCCGACTCTCGGATAGCCTGTTTTGTCGATATTGGTACTTGCCCAATGCGTATTGTAACAATGGCGATGCTTGCGATTGAAGGCTTTGGGTCGCGACAGCCACGTATTTGCGACCCAAGTTGCCGTCGTTGGCCAAGCCACTCAACTCTAATAGTCTGGCAACCGCATGTTGTTTCTGCGTCGAACTGCCCAGTGTGGCGAGTGATTCGAAATAACGGATGCTGCCAGACCAATTGCGAACTTGATACAGAGATTCCGCAAGAAAAAAGACCGCGTCCCTGTACCCAGCTTTTGACCGATTCGATTGGTCTTCGACCAGGTCTAGGAAAACCATTGCAGCACGGTCATACGCCTTGGAGACAAAGAATAACTGGCCATCATTCATACGCGCAGCAAATCGATTTCCCTGTTCCCGAATGGCACCCGCAAGGTACAGCTTATCGAGAGCTTGAATTTGATCGGAGACGGCGGTTAGGTCGGCTCTTAATTGCTTGAGTTCTCCACCATCCGCACCTGCTTCTTTGGCACCACCGACAAACAAGCCGATAGCGACTAGACCGGTGACGGCTCTTGTTAACAACCGTCTCGCGTAAGTAGGTGCAGACACACATTCAAACATGAAGAACCTTACTTCGAATCGACTTTATCGGATGCGCTCTGCTTCGCTTCGGCTAGGGTTCTCTCAAACCGAATGTCTGGCTTGTCACGGAGGTCTGTTGTCATTCCGCCTTTCTCATAGCCGATAATCTTCACTTGGACTCGCTTCCCTTCCTCAGCGTGAAACGTGTGCGACGAGCGGAGTGTGAAGACATAGCCGCGGAGGTAGGAGAAAATGCCGAACCCATTGCCACGATAAATCATCACAACCGAAATGGTGTGATTACCGGGAACGATTGGGCCGTCGAAAATTTGGATCTCTTTTTGGTCTGCCAAATCGCCATCTTTGTCGATCTTCGTCTTGATGGGCGTTCCATCCAGGGAATAGATGATTTTTTCGAGATTAAAACTGGCACCCATTTCATTTCGGTGGATCAGTTGAGCTTCAGCGCCTGCAATGCTTGTGGAAAGGATACTTTCCTTCAAAATGGCGAGCCGAGTCTTTGTCCGAAAAATCTTTTCCTTCAGCTCGTTTACGCGCCCTTGCAGGTCATTTAGTTTGACCTTGTATGCATCGTCAGCACTGGATGGTGTCGACAGAGCTGTATTTCCTTGTTCAGTCACCTTGGGCGACTCTGCCGCTTTTGGTTCTGCTGGCGAACCTGGGGCCTGGGCGTATGCAACGCCAGAAAATAGAACGAGTACTGCAAAAATTCTTGCCATTTGGGTGGGTCCCTTCGGCGATCTCATTTGACCGGAAACTGGTGATCCGACTAGCACATCTCGCGCCTCAGTGTCAACTATACTAGCGACATCTCGCAAGAATAAAACTCCATTAAAAACAGACGCTTAACCGAAAAAAAAGACTAACGGCCGCCCCATTTTCCCGTATCTAACAAACGATCAGCAACCGCTTTCTTCAATTCCGCCAGGCCCAAGCCTGTTACAGAAGAGACGGCTAACACTTGCGTTGTCTCACCGACGACTGCCTGTAAATCATCAAGTTGCTCGAAAACATCAGGTCGGTCACACTGCGATAAGACAACCAGAAAAGGACGCTTCGTCAGGTTGACGTCGTAACGCTTAAGTTCGTCTCTTAGAACCAGATAATCTTGGGATGCATTCCGCTCCGGGTCCAAGTCTTGGGTAACGAGGATGATAAAAAGACCTGTTCGCTCAATATGCCGGAGAAATTGATGCCCCAAACCGGCACCTTCCGCAGCACCCTCGATCAAGCCAGGCATGTCAGCAACGACATAACTCCGATCCACATCGACTCGGACAACCCCGAGGTTGGGTACGATGGTCGTAAAGGGATAGTCTGCAACTTTTGGTTTCGCGCCGCTGATTCGCGAAATCAGCGTTGACTTACCAGCATTGGGAAACCCAACGAGGCCGACATCAGCGAGTAGTTTCAACTCCAAGCGGACGTCAAGCTCGCTTCCGGCGACACCAGTCTGAGCGTATTCGGGAGTGCGTCGCGACGGCGTTGCAAAAGCCGCGTTACCGCGGCCACCCTGACCGCCACGCGCTACGACGAACTCCTGGCCGTCCTCAACCAAATCGACGAGGAGATGCCCCGTTTGGTCATCGAACGCCTGTGTTCCAGCGGGGACACGTATAATGAAATGCTTGCCATTGGCACCCGTGCAGTCCTTCGAACCGCCAGGTCGACCATTTTCAGCGTAACAGTGCTTGCGATATCGCAGATCATATAGGGTCGTCAGAGACGCATCGGCGCGCAAAATGACATCGCCGCCGCGTCCGCCGTTTCCGCCGTCTGGTCCCCCGTGGGGTACGTACTTCTCACGGCGGAAGCTGACCATGCCGGGGCCGCCCGAGCCTGAGCGAACCGCGATCGAAACTTGGTCTATAAATTTAATGGGATTGGATGCGCAGCTTAGGCCTGCGCAGCCTCGTACACGGCGACGCGCTTGCGACCGCCCGTGAAGGTCTCGAACTTGACGTAGCCGTCAATGAGAGCGAACAGGGTGTAATCACGACCGACGCCGACGTTATTTCCCGGCTTGAAACGTGTACCACACTGTCGAACAAGGATGTTGCCAGCCCGAACCTTCTGCCCATCAAAACGTTTCACACCGCGACGTTGTGCGTTACTGTCGCGCCCGTTACGGGTACTTCCTTGGCCTTTCTTATGTGCCATCTCGCTTACTCCTACCGATTGGATGCGCTACGATGCGCGAATTTCGGTGATCTTAAGGCCCGTGTAATATTGCCGGTGCCCTTGCTTTTTGTGATAGCCCTTACGGCGCTTCTTTTTGAAAACGATGATCTTCTTGGCACGGCCCTGCTCAACGATCTCAGCGCTGACTGCCGCCCCTGATACGCTGGGCGTGCCGATTTGAATGCCCTCGCCACCGCCCACGAGAAGTACATTGTCCAACTCAACGGTCTCCCCTACATCGCCGTCTAATTTCTCGACACGTAAGGTCTGCCCGGGACTCACGCGGTATTGCTTACCGCCCGTTTTGATTATTGCGTACATCTTATCTGTCCATCTGGCCGACGAGAGCTTTCACTCTGCCAGTCTGTATACGTCCAATTTCTGAGAACTGCGAGCACAAAAAGCTCACAGGGCCGCGAACATTATGCTGAGTTTCTAAAAATGTCAACCAAGATCCATACGAATCTTGAAAAGGAAAGTGCACTCATGGTTTTTTACGACGCGATCTCATTTCGTAAACCGGTCGTGTAGGGTTTTTCAACCACACCGTTCTCCGTGATGATGGCTGTGACGAGCGTATTGGGCGTCACATCAAATGCGGGATTTAGTACGGACACCCCCTCAGGCACAATCCGCTGGTCACCCACGTGGGTTACTTCGCGGGCAGACCGTTGCTCGATCTCGATTTGGGTGCCATCGATTGTTTCCAGATCGACCGTCGACGTCGGTGCAACAACGTAAAATGGGATCTCGTGCATTCGACAGAGTACGGCCAAGCCATAGGTGCCTATTTTGTTTGCGACATCTCCATTCGCGGCAATTCGATCGGCACCGACGACCACGGCGTCAATCTGACCACGTCTCATTAAATCAGCGGCCATACCGTCTGTAATCACGGAGACCGGGATGTCATCCCGGTCTAACTCCCAGGCGGTCAGTCTTGAGCCCTGCAAGAACGGTCTTGTTTCACCGGCAAAGACATGAATGAGCTTACCTTGAGTCGCCAGTTCACGAACAACCGCCAAAGCTGTTCCTGCGCCACCGGTTGCGAGTGCACCGGTGTTACAGTGCGTCATTATGCGTGAAGAAGCATGAAATAATTCGGCTCCATATCGCCCCATGGCCCGACACATGTCTCGGTCTTCTTGGTGAATTGTCATGGCCTCGGACTCAATCCGGTCGGCCAAACGAGCCAAAGGTTCTTCACCGTGGCGTTCGACCAGACGTTTGAGACGGTCGAGTGCCCAAAACAGATTGACCGCCGTTGGGCGAGTTGCGGCGAGGCGATGAAACAGTCTGTCGATGTCATCGAATTGAGCCGTCTGTTTTTCGGTCATCAACTCCCGTAGTCCAAGCGTAAGCCCGTATGCCGCAACAATACCAATGGCTGGGGCACCTCGCACAACCATTTCCTCGATGGCTTGGGCAACCTCGAGATGTGTTGCACAGGACACATACGATTCGTTCGATGGCAGCCGCCTTTGGTCTAGAAGTCGAACAGCTGTTTTAGTCCATTCGATGGTTTTAAAGCTCTCTTCAGACATCCTTGTTCTCCCGCACACAGCCCAAACGGACACGAATAATGAACTGATACCAGAGGGATGGTCACAATCATAGGTGCATGAGTACCAACACAAGAAAGTCAGCCTAAATCCAGCGGGCAGCTGAATAAATCTAAGCTCTAATGACTGTATTCAGATTCATCTGACAGCTCTGAGCACCGTCTCCATGTGAGGGGACACGATTTGAAGGGGCTTGTGTCCACCGCTCGAATCCACGTATTGCTCACGCAACGGAACCAACAACTCCACCATATCAGCTGTGAGACACAGACTGGCCTCGTACTTGGCATTTGGTCGTTGGAAGACCCTTCGATTGGCTTTCATACATTGTCCGTCTGACTTTTGGGGGTCGCGTTATAGGCGGTTTCTGCCACAGTTACGAGTCTTAAATGCACGAGAGGACAAATAGGTTGTCTCGATGTTTGGTGCGACCCCTTCCTAAGGCCTTAGACGGTCGAGTCGAAATTTAATTTTTCTGGTATTCCGATCGTTGGGATGACGACGCAAGTAGCCCTCATAGACCTTGATGGCTTGGCCTGTGCGTCCCATTTTCTCATAGGCAACGCCAAGACCAAAAGACGCGTCCCGATGGTTTGGGCTTACGCTCAATGCTTTTTTAAATTGGCGAACAGCACGACTGTACGACTGCAAATTAATTTCACACCAACCCAGCTGAACGAAGGGTGATGGGCGATTCGGATTTGCTTTGGCAGCGGCTTCAAATTTGACTCTGGCCTGACGGACGCGACCGTTTTCCAAAAGTTTCGACCCCTGCTTCATCAGAGACTTGTAGGACTCCCGTCCGGTGTCCTGAGCCAATTTTACTGAGTTAGGCTTGGCCTTTTTTGTACCCGTCTCCGCCCGTTTTTTGGCTACGGCTCTTTCAATCGGACTCTCATCGTTTGACAGTCGACCACCTCGGGTCTTCTTGGAGACATCGGGTCTCAATTTGTCAGCCGTCATTGCCCCACTCACTGGTTTGAGCATAGACGGTGACCTGTCCTGCTTCGTGCTTTTTTCCATCGCCAATTCAACCGTCTTTTTTTCTGACGCGGACACAGGTATGTCATCGGTTTTTTCAGAGCTTTTCTCAACAGGACGTTGCTGCTTCAGTTGCCGACGAAAGTACGCACGGAGTGATCCAGCCGGCGCAGCCAAAAGATTTTGCTCGGCCAGGTCATATCGTTTTGCTGCAAGAGCCGCTTCTACGCGCAAGCCCCAATAGGTCGGCAACATCGTAATGTCAGAAGACAAACGATTTAAGCCCATTATTCGTCCCGACGCATCCATCGCCACGTCTGGGAGATCAAGCAGCGCACGCTCACCAGCTCTCAGCACGCGAGCGAAACTCGGCGTCATTGTTTTGGAAACAGGCCCATTCTTCAACGCTGTATTTGCCGCCTGAGTACGGCCCGCCAGACGATGTAATCTTGCTCTTAATCCTGGAGCCAAGGGATGGGTGTTGGCTTCAGGACTTAGGGCGTTCAACCATTCTTCAGCTTGGGTCAGCTCGGCTGCAGTGGATTGCTTTTGGAGTGCTGCGTTTTGTGCACGGTCCAAGCTGAGCTGGGCTAAGAGTAGTTTCGCATTCTCTACAGTCGATTGAGCAACCTTTGACGAATCATTTGGAATCGTAAGGCTCTTCAGAATCAGACCAGCCATTTTTCGACCGTCATCTGTGTCTTGCTGAATCGCCTGGGCTGCGAAAATTAACCCATTGACATTAGAGAGGCTTGCTGGACTTCCAAGATTCGCTGTGGCGACGTTTCCTCGACTAGGAAACCGCTCCGATTGCCACAAATAAACGAGGGCAATGTTGACGCAAATACTGATAAAAAACAGCCAAGCGAGTCCCGTTCTTTTTTTGGAGGTAGTCGCCGTTGGCGAGATGGTTTTTTCATCTGTAAATTGAAGTGGCTGCTCCAGCGGTGCTGGAATAGTCACTTTGGGAATCTCGCCGGTCGTCAAATGCTTCACGGCATCCGCGATGGACGAAATTGTCTCTTGAGGAGGCTCAACCGCAGATTCGGCAGCCAACTCTGCAGGGGCAATGGACTCATTTTCGAGGGACGCCTTGGGCCCGACCGGAGGGAAATCTTCCGTATCGCCAGGTGCCAATGGCTCCATTTCACTGAGTGCGCCGTCGGAGGCGTCCAACAGCGGTCCGACAGGTTGGGTCTGAGCATCATCAATGGGCACAATGCTCGGGGGGATCATCCCGGCGGTCGTGCCCGTTGGACCGAGGGGTGGCAGCGGAGGTGGTTTCTTACGATTCGGCCGAAATGTGCCAAGGGTTGGTGAAAGCGGCGTCTCAAGGGGCTTGACAGCTGGTTTTTGTTTGAACGCATCTTCGGGTGCTGTCGCAAAATCTGGATATCCTGTTGATTCGTCAGCCACCGAGTCAGGGTCTGGTGCGTCGATGGTGCTCTCGGGTACCTTGAAGGCAGCCCGCTTCGGCTGAGTATCACCAATTCTCCCAGTGCCCTGGTTTATCAATTCAACACTCGTCATAACATGGTTACACTGAGTGCATTTGATGGTTATCGGCCCTGAGTTGTCTGCAGCAGCAGACGCGTCAAGACTGGCACCGCATGATTCGCAAATCACGATCATTTCTTTTTCTCCCTATTCACCAATCGCCGATACGTATCAAGTGCGCGTTTTGCTTCACTCGGTCTGTTGGTCCGAGCGAGCGCGATGGCTAGATTCTTAAAAACGACTGGATTCTTTGAACGCTTAGACAAACCTTCAAGAATTTTTGCAGCCGTCGTGTAACTGCCTGCCTCAATGGCCTTTTGAGCGCGTTCAATTTGCTTCGATTCAAATTTTGCTATGACCACAAGTGGCTGCCCATCCGGTTGGTCCTGCCTATCTGCTTTAAGACGCCCAACATTCGTGAGAGCGAAGCCGATACAAACGAAGAGTATAGAGGCAGCAAAGCCGAATCCAAGGCGTTTGTCCGATGTCGAATCCGAACCCGCAAGCGTCGGCACCTGAGAAGAGATAGCATGTCGAGTCTCCCGATGACCGAGCACGCCCGCATGCCGATGGCTGGCGGTTTGTAAATCGAGCTGTAGCGACCCCGATGACGCGCCGTCTTCGTAAATGACCGCATCAACGGATGAATCCATGGATGCAGCGACGCTCATGTCTTCGAGTAAGTCTGACATCGAGCCTCGAATTTGCGATGAATCAGTCAATAACGCCGTGAATTCAGCATAACTATCAATGGCTCGAAACGGAGCGAGGCCTCGCGCCACATCGAGTCGGCTTGGATCGTCGCTATTCTGTACGTGCTGAGCAACCTCGTCGATGGACGCCGCCTCGTAAATTACGCCCCGTGTTGTTCGAATACGCCACGGAGCCGCCGTCTCAGACGCGGCTGATGGATTCCCTTGGCCATCCAGGAGAGCAGAAATATCAATATCATCTGAGTCCGTCGGCAAAGGGCCCAGCCGTGCACCGAGTTCCAAACCCAATGTCTCAGCTTGGCTATTGACGGGCACATTGACTAAAATCTCATTGCCCACAGACGGCGTGTCAGCCAGTTCTGGCACCGTCGGCTCAATATCAAGCATCCGCCCACAGACAACGCAAACGCCCGATTCAGCCGACTTTTGGCTCGAGATGAGTGCCCCACAATGTCTGCATCGTTTGCTCACGTTGATTCCATACTCGGCGGCAGCTTTCGCTCTTTGGCGACGCTGAGTCATCGATGACCTGTCTTTCGATGAAGCCATCGCTCTATTTAAAGAGTTATGTCAGGAACCCTAATGTAAGATATAGACGCGACAGTCAACCGTCATAGACAGAAACAAAGTCAGACACGACCTTCATGGATTCCATACCATCGAACTGAACAGTCAGAATGAGACGGACACCATGGGTGACATTAAGAACGGTCCCCGCCCCAAATTGTGCATGCCAAACTCGGGCACCCCGATTGAATTCGCTGAGCTCTGCTTGGTTTGAATCCGCACCCCAAGTCGCGGAGTTTACGGGGTTGGTGCGGTGCGACTTAGGCTCTGACCGCGCATATTGAACGCGGACAGACGCATTCAATACATCGTCCGGCAACTCGGCTAGAAAACGACTTGCCGGATTGTACTGCGTTTCTTGAAACCCATGGCGGCGCCGTGCCCTTGTCAAGATCAGCTGGTCTTTGGCGCGGGTGATGGCAACGTAGCACAACCGACGTTCCTCTTCGACATCGCCCGCCTGAATAGAGCGACTGTGTGGAAAAATTCCCTCTTCCATACCGATGACGAAAACCACCGGAAATTCCAGCCCTTTAGCCGCATGAACTGTCATCAGCGAAACCTCACCGGACTCGTCCGATTGAGCATCTCCGTCGCTGACTAATTTGACTTGCTCTAAATACGTCTCCAAGTGGGCATCCGGCTCCTGCTGGCTCCAAGATTCAATGTCAGCGACCAAACGTGCTATATTCTGCTGTCGTTGGTATTCGTCCTCGTCTCGATCATCTACGGACACGTCCCTGTACAAACCGACTTCGCCGAGCAAGGTTTTGATAGATTGGGCAGCCTCGGCACCCACTAAGTTCGCATCTCTGTATCTGTTTACAGATTCATAAAACTGGGCCAGTCCAGTCTTTGCCCTGCCTTTTAGTGTCCCCTCGGCGAGGATTGAATCAACAGATGACCACAAGGAAAGCGAATCTCTCTGCGAAACGCCGTCAATCTTTTTGATGGAAACCTTGCCGACACCTCGAGCCGGCGCCGCGATGGAGCGTCTGAACGCCACTTCGTCATCGGGATTGACCAGCATGCGTACATAGGCCAGCGCGTCTTTGACTTCGGCGCGGTCAAAAAATGCCCGGCCGCGAACCACTCGATATGGAATGGACAGCGCACGTAAGCACGTCTCCAAATCGAGAGACAGATGGTTTGCTCGCATCAAAACCGCAATATCCGAGGGGCTGAGGTCTTCTTCCTGACAGAGTTTTGAAATCCGGGCCGCGACGAAATTGGCTTCTGCGCGACCGCTATCGGCGACCTCTAATTGAATTAAAGCTTGGCCGTCTCGCTCGGTCCAAAGCGACTTGCCAAGTCGATTCTGATTGTGTTCGATGACTTTATTAGCTGCATCCAAGATATGCCGCTGACTGCGATAATTCTGCTCAAGGCGCACCACGCGCGCATCGGTATACTGGTCTGGAAA
>JAYZEG010000062.1:0-194816 GCA_036337435.1 Myxococcota bacterium | reverse complement strand
AGATTACCCACGCGTTACTCACCCGTGCGCCACTCTACTCGCTCCCGAAGGAACTTTCTCGTTCGACTTGCATGTGTTAGGCACGCCGCCAGCGTTCGTTCTGAGCCAGGATCAAACTCTCCAGTTTAATCTTATAGCTTCGTATAAATGCTGCCTGTAATTTTCGTACAAACACGCGTTCAGTAAATTAAGTTTTGACGAGAGCCTGACTTTATACAGACTCTATTCAACTAGATTTTCAAAGAACCGGATTCAGGCTGCGCCTAAGTCTCCCCGGAATGCCCGGCGAGCGCGCGACTTTAGATCCTCGGACACTGATTGATCAATCTTTTTTATGCATTCGGTTCATTTTTTTTAAAAACAATTCATTAGTGTCTGAAATTAATAGAGATTTATATACCTTCCAGTACGACAGAAATCGTCCGATTCTGGCCGTTTTTGCCAATTAGGGTGAGTTCAACCCGGTCAGCGACTTGTTTTTGACCGATAAAATTTAGGAAATCGTCTCGGTGAGACACCCTGCGACCATCCACCGCATGAATCACATGACCTCGCCGCAATCCTGACCGATAGGCCCTTGATGACTTTGAGATCCGAGCAACAATGAGACCGGTCGTCTCAGCAGCAAATTGCTGACGATAGTCGGCATCCTGTTCCCAAAATTCCTCTACGCCGATCCTCATGCTGGGTCGCTCGATCGACTCTCGGCTATCTAGGACCGCCTTGAGATCGTTGGCGGGTACCATATAAGCAACGCCTGCTGGCGCGGGCTTAGCCCCTTGGCCTGTATGCATCAAACCCACCTGCATACCCACAGCTTGGCCAGCTGGGTTAAGCCAGGGTCCTCCCGAGGTCCCGGCCGGCGCGTGGGCCGAAATATATTGAACGGCCACATAGTGTCCAAGTGCCTTGAAATATTCGAATCCAATTCGGACCCGAGCGACGCGACCAGAAAGCACCAGATTATGTCGATAGTTGGGAGTCGCAAGCAAATGCACAGACCCCGCAATAGAAAGCCTCTGCGTCGCCAGCGGAATAAAGGGGTAACGTGTCTTCCGATTTCGTGTCCTCAATAACGCAATATCTCGCCCGCGATCGAGAGCAACCACGTCGAGACGCACACGACCAAGAAAATTAGATTGAGCGTGTAGGTTTGGCTGAGCTGCGGAAATTTGGTGTGCCGCGGTCAACGCATATCCTGACGGGTCGACGATAAAACCAGAGCCCGTCAGCGACCCATCGACTAACAAGCCGAACGTTGCTTGATCGGCATGTTCCAGGTTGGATGCAGGCCCAGCAACAGCTGTCGACAGCAATGTAATAAAGACACAAAATACACGTTGCATGATCAACACATTGACATAGATTTTTGGACTTTTCATAATACTGAACATATATTCAGATAAAAACAGAATCATCGTTGCCAACCAATTCCAATGGGCGGTCCACTTATGCATAGAACCAGGCGATTATTACAAACCATCAAAATGCTTTCACAACCCAAGGTGGTCAGAGCAACTGAGTTGGCTCGGATCTTTGGTATTTCAGAGAGAACTGTATACCGAGATATAAAAACATTGGTGGGGGCCGGGATCCCCATCCGCGGCGAGGCTGGGGTCGGCTACCAATTGCGCCCGCTCAAATTAAAAGAGAGGACGAGACATCAGATTATAGAATCTGTAGATACTGCTGGCCTATCTCTAGAGAACACATTATCCTACATATGTGCACCAACCAAAGATGGATCTAGACCTCAAACAATGCAGATACCTATTGCGAAACCATGGTTTGATGAGAATGAGTGTGAGGCCATCCAAAAACCTTTGCAGACCGGCTGGGTTGTCCAAGGACCAGAAGTAGAAAAATTTGAAACATCCGTCTGTGAGTTCACGAATGCGGCTGGTGCTGCGGCATGCACCTCGGCCACGACGGGTTTACACCTGGCTCTCAATGCACTTTGTATTGGCAAAGGTGATGAAGTCATCGTGCCATCATTCTCATTTGTCGCAAGTGCTAATTCAGTTTTATATAACCGAGCGAAACCGGTCTTAGTCGACATCGATCTGGACACGTTTAATGTGACTGCCGAGAGCATTTATTCGGCTATAAGCGACAAAACCAAGGCAATTATGCCGGTTCATTTATTTGGCCAAGCTGCACCGATGGCTCAGATCATGGAGATCGCTCAGCAGCATAACTTGGCTGTGATAGAAGACACAGCGTGCGCTCTGGGAACCATGTACAAAAACCAGCATGTCGGCACTTTTGGGGAGTTTGGCGTGTTCAGTTTCCACCCTCGAAAAGTGATTTCAACAGGGGAAGGGGGCATGCTCATCACCCGCAACGCAGGGTATATGGATTCGATTCGGTCGTTGCGGTCCCACGGCATCTCACCGAAACAGAAAAGTGGTGATAGTGAGACACCCAGCTTCCTCCTAGGCGACTTCGATCGCCTCGGGTACAACTATCGGATGACCGACATGCAGGGTGCATTGGGTCGTGTTCAAATGCAAAAACTCCCCAAGATATTGGCCCGAAAAAGACAATTGGCCAAGCGCTATGACCACCGTCTTCGATCTATGGGTTGGCTAAGAATCCCAAAGGTTGAAACGGGCGGAGAGCATTCATACCAAGCATATGTCTGTTTATTCGCACCAAAGGAGCCGAATCAGAGTAATTGGGAAGAACTCTATAGACAGAGAAACACGCTGATGAACAAACTGGCTGAGAAAGGAATTGCAACTCGCCAGGGGACTCAGGCGATCCATGGTCTATCTCTATACGGTAATGAGTTTGGCTATCAGCCTATGGATCTGCCGAACGCATGGCTGGCAGAGAAACTTTCAATCGCACTGCCGCTCTATCCGCAAATGACGGATGCTGAGCAAGATTACGTCATCGACATGCTCAGAGAAGCTGGGGCAAGTGTGTCTTAACTCGGGTGCAGCTGAGTTAAATGTGCATCAATCACTTCACTCAACGCAGTCGCCAACTCAATGAGTTCTTCATTCTCAGGTTGCCGCGTCAAGCCACGTGCAGCATACCGAAGAGCCAATCCATGATTCCCGCGGTCACACCAAAGCTGTGCGAGGCCGTAATACGAATCTGCATGGGTTTCGTTGAATGCGGCTGCCTTCAAATAGAGCCTCTCCGCTTGATCTAAATCGCCGCGTGTATGATGCACGACCCCCAGATTACTCAACGCGATCGAATTGATGGGGTCGAGTAGAAGTGCACTTTCAAAGCAACGTCCGGCTTCGTCCAAATCTGATCGACTAAACGCATCTTCACCGCCAACGACCCAATCGTCGGCACTTAAGTCAGACTCATCATTGCTCGTCGGATGAGGTGTTTCCTGCGCATCAGAAGACATGCTTTCCGATGACGTGACTTCAGGGCCCAACGACCAATCGGATATGTCAATTTCTCCCAACCCTTGGTCTGGAGCATCTGACTGAGTCGTCTCGACCTGCTCCTTCTTGGCCGGTCCATCGAGGGTCCAAAGAGAGAAGTCGATCCCATCGACCGGATTTTCCGAATTCTCACTCATAGATTCTTACTCCTTGATTAAGCAAAATCGTTCTATCATCGAAAAAAATCGTGCTACGCCGCACCCACTGCACGGCGCTTGGGGTATTCTTCCGGGTAACCGTAGACAGTGGCCAATTCGCCAACTTCACGCCAACACACTTTGTGCAACTCATCTGTCCATTGAGATGGATGGGGAAAATCACCCACCTGCTGAGCATTCATCTTTTTACCGAGAATGGCTCGAGCCTGCGCTTCATCATACCCATCAAGACCGATGAAGTTAAAAAGGTCTCGCGTCGCGTCAGGGCTGGCAACCAGGTCCTCAAATCGCAATACATAAACGCGGTCATCTCCGATCTCGCCACGCAATCGCTCAATGTGCTCATAAGTCTCGCGCCATAGCCAACACACCTGCTCGAACTGATTGCGCTTAGACCAGCTCTCGAAGATAGGATCATCGTCTCTCGGTCTCAGACGACCCTCTTCCCATTCACCAACGCCTCGATAATAGTTTCTTCTCATTCCCGAACGAACGAATTCCCTTGGGTCTCGGACCAAAATAACAAATTTGGCCCCTGGGACCGCTTTGGCAATTTCGCCACAGAAGGGGGTCATATTATGATCGGTCTCACCGTGGATTAAACCCTGATCCCAGGCACTTCGAATGATTTGTCCACGACCAGCCCAAAAGGTCGGGCCTGGATCAATATCGCCACGATAGGCATGCAGCGTCTCCTGGATCATATAGGGCTGAGGATGATGCCAAACACTGGCATTTTGAGCCATCTTGAGCATCGCTGCGAGAGTTTGCGTACCGGCACGCCCTGTCGACATGACAAAGAACGACCCAGGGACATCATCAGCACGCGGAAATGCGGGCGGTGTCTCCACAGGCGGTGCGACGCCGATGCCAGAGATGTACGACGCTTCTAAAATCTGATGTTCTACACCGACATCGAACGGAGCCGGCAAAGAATAGACGAATGAGGAGCTATTTGCTTCGTAACCGCCCTCTTGAATCATTTCATCGGCAGGAAAATAAGCAGCCAAGCCATTGGTGTAACCAAGAGCAAAGACGGATTCATGACGAGTACTGATCTCTCGTAAGCGGCCGGCTGTGATGGCCATGGGCTCACCGGGCATACTCACGAAGAGAACATCACCGATGGACACGCAGCCGAGTTCTATAGAGAGGGAATCCTTGGTATCAGGGTGGATGAGATCGACGACGGCAGCCCAATTTTCGATCATTTCTCGACTGACTTGGGCATTCTCTGGACGCTCGAGAACAGACAGGTCTCTCGGATTGTCCTTCAGGGGCGCAACGACTTCACGCCTCATTGCACGAAGGGGGCCGTGAACATCCTTGAGCTCCGATAAGCTGGCGACAACCGACGCAGCCAAACGTTGCCCGAGGATCTGCACCGATTCATAATCGCCAATCCATCCAATTTGATTGTCGACTTGAACACCTTGTTTAATATCGCCAGCGGCACCTTGGAAAAACATAACCACATCAGCGTGGTCAGTCCGGGTTAACGCCTCTCTCATTTCTCCAGGGTAGTCCGCACTGATCGCAGGCAACGCGCCAAGTCCCGTTGGGTGACACCCATGATTGACCATCAGCAAGCGTTGACCGTTCTGCAACCTTACTGACATCACAGGTGTTGTCGTCTCGTAATGAGCCTCTGGATTTGGCACCATTTTCACCAGACCGTCTACACTCCGCCGACGATTAAAACCGATCTGTGCGTCCGCTGTCGTATGCCGCAGTTCTGCAGGCTGTAGGTTTTGATAGAGTAACGGAAGGCACTTCCCAATCGCCTGACAAACATCGTTGGCAAATTCGTGATCAAATCGACCCAAACCGGCCACTGTGTGCGACACAGTGCCAGGACCGTAATGGGTATGGGATGCATTTAAAATGACGGCGGACGGGTCAATGCCCCAAATGGCCGCAAATTGTCGGATCACAGCGACCATTTCTTGTCCAAAACCGAAAATATCAGCGGTCACAAATAATGCTCGTTTTCCGTAGGCGTCCTCAAAAAGCAATACTTGCGCTTTGAGGGGGCTCAAAATCTCTTTGGGCACTCGCGAGGGTCCAAAATAGCCTTGGAGCTCAAGCTTGTCATCGAGGTCCGGCGTGATGTCGATTTCGCAAAAAGACGCATACCAGTCCGTCTTGGTCGAGGTGCTGAGCTGTCGCGCCTTTTTGTACAGTGCTGCGGCGGCATGGGGATCGCCCATGGAGTCACATATGAAACTCATCTGTTCCAACACGCGCGGCGTCTCCCCCTCCAAGCGCAGGCACCGCTCGAGATAGCCTGTTGATTCGGGAATTCGAGCAGCTTGCCAGGCGATTGAAGACAGGTTTAGCAATGCATCTGACGGATCGGTCGCGAGCGCGGCTGCGCGCAGAAAAAATAATTCCGCTTGGTCCAGATCGCCAGAATGATGACACAAGACCGCCAGATTATTGAGCGCTTCACTGTGACCAGGATTTAACTCCAAAGCGGCTGCAAAACAGCGCTGTGCATCCTCGACCCGCCCCTGAGCAAAGTGTTGCTCACCCTGCTCAATAAGCTCGTCTAAGTTCGTAATTTTAGGCTGTGAGTCAGTACTCATTTGACGTCCCCTACTGTCGTTGCACTCGCCCAAGCAAACTTGGTTGAGCATCTCCAACCGGCTAGTAAAGCAAACACCGGGCCAATTATTGTTGGCCTCCCTTAAACACAACGGCATTTTTTAAGAAAACTTGAGATAAAATTAGCCGCATAAATATTGGATCCACCTATTTGCGAACAAACCATCGACAGGTTCTGGTCATGAAAATGGCTCTGGATCTAACCATGTACGGGGCTTGAAAAACCGACGATCGGTCGTCCAGTCAAAGGTCGGGGATGAGATGAGGACCGTGGACCGGGAAGCCATCCAGTGAACGACTGTCTCCGCAAGGCTGATGCAATCGCTTATTTTTCAGTGTAGATTTCCCAGCGGGAAAAAGATTCAGCAGGAGCAACAGCTATGATTTCGCCGATTTTTAACGCTGATGAGTGGCAAGACGTACCCGGATTTAATTTCCAAGACATTACCTATCATCGCGCGGTCAACCAGGGCACAGTCAGAATTGCATTCAATCGTCCCGAAGTCCGAAATGCATTCAGACCTGCCACCGTAGACGAATTGTACCTGGCACTTGATCACGCCAGACAATGGAGTGACGTGGGCTGTGTTTTACTGACGGGCAATGGACCGTCGGAAAAGGATGGCGGATGGGCCTTTTGCTCCGGCGGTGATCAACGAATTCGCGGTCGGGTTGGCTATCAATACGAGGGCAAAGAAACGGGTGCACCCGATCCGGCACGACTGGGACGTCTACATATTCTTGAGGTTCAACGTTTAATCCGGTTCATGCCCAAAGTGGTGATCTGCGTGGTGCCCGGTTGGGCCGTTGGTGGGGGACACAGTCTACATGTCGTTTGCGACTTGACTCTCGCGAGCGAAGAACACGCGGTCTTCAAGCAGACCGATGCTGATGTCGCGAGCTTCGATGGCGGCTTCGGCTCAGCCTATCTTGCCCGCCAAGTGGGCCAAAAACGGGCCAGAGAGATCTTTTTCCTCGGACGCAACTATTCGGCGAGCGAAGCCTACGATATGGGCATGGTCAATGCGGTCATTCCCCATGCTGAGCTCGAAACAACGGCTCTTCAATGGGCGGCCGAAATTAACGATAAAAGTCCGACAGCGCAAAGAATGCTAAAATACTCATTCAACCTGATCGATGACGGACTCGTGGGGCAACAATTGTTGGCTGGAGAAGCGACAAGGCTCGCCTACATGACCGATGAGGCAGTCGAAGGCCGCAACGCGTTCTTGGAAAAAAGACCGAGAGATTTCAGCAAAATCCCCTGGTATTACTAGACCTAGGTGGTTGGTCTATCCGGCAACTCTAATTTGAATCCACTGCGGATTAGCACTTTTGGGTGCAATCGAGTTACACTGTTTGGCATGTGGTATCGAACACTCGTTTTACTGGCTTTCATCGGCGCGTCTTCTGGCTGTGACGAAGCGGTTTTGCAACCGGGCGAAGAAGGGGCAGAGTGCCGTATTGGTGCTGACCCGTGTGCAGATGGGCTCAGTTGTACCGGGGGACAATGTCAGGTCGCTCCAGCAAATGAACCCGAACGGTCGCTGGATGTCACGTTCACGATTGCAGATCGATATATGCGCGCTGACGGGCTCGACAGCACTCCAATCCTTATCGAGGCAAATCAACGTGTTGATGGAGAGGCTTATTCGGGAGAACTTCTTATTTTTCCCAGTCCCATCGAAGCGGGCAGGATGGACCCATCGGTTGTGCAATTTGTCGATGGACTGGCGCAGACGGTCTACGTCACTTGTCGAGCAGGGGGGGCCCTGGAGTGCCCCGAGTTTGTGACCCTCTACGCCGCCTTTACAGACAACCCGCTCGAGCCCTTTGCCTTCTCAAAACCTATCAAGTTGGTCGATCCTACAGCTGCATTCATGAGTGTGGTGCCCGATGAGGGGTGCGAACAAAACGTAGGCCAAGTAGCGTACCGAAATGATTTGAGTCGAGCCAGCGAAGCAAGCGAGACCTTTGGCCCCGGTCAAGTCACCTATTCAACTGAGGGAGAGCAGCTCACTCTGCAACTCAGCAATGCCAACGTCTCATTTCGGTTTGCCGCTGACTCAGACGGCTCCTCACAACAGCGTTTAACCAGTCAAGACCTCGCCGTCAGCACCCGCGAAAGTTTAGACATGCCAGACGAATGCAATATGGCATTGACGAGCGAATGGGCCGGTGAGCTGATCATTCGTACCTTTGAACAAGTCGACGATACGGTTCAGAGTATCGATGTGTCATTTGACATCAGTTGTCGTGCTTCAGGCGGCCAAATCGCGAGCATACGGGGATGCTTCAAATTTGACGGTGTCAGCGAGATGTAGTTTTTCGTAACTAACAATTCCTTTCGTGCGTCAGAAATAAGAACCTGGTCGGATGCGTTAGTTGTCTACACGGACTGACAAGTTTTCCAGACTCAGTCATTCAATCGGAACTTGAGATTCTTGGTGAAGGGTCCATATCTATGAAATATCGCGTCCTGACTCTTTTCTTGGCGGTCAGCTTTGTCACCGTCAATCACGGTTTTGCGCAAACAAAAGATACAAAAAGCCCACTGGTCTGCTGGTCTCTCGCAGGACTGATGGCACGCTACCATGATAGCCACGTCCAATTTAGACGGGAGAGCGGCGAGATCAACGAGCGTGTTGTCGAGCTTTATGCGAAGCGGATGGACCCGTCGAAAGTCATGCTGCTAGCCGACGAGTTCTCTGAGGTAAAAGCACGGATTAAAATTGCATTGGCCAGTGTGCAGGAAGGTGATTGCGAAACTTTCGAATGGTTGCGTACGGAGCAAATCAAATGGCAATCCGCAATGGAAGACCATGTTCGAAAGCTCGTGAGCGAGCCAACTCTAACCATCGATCGCTCCCTCAGCTTGCAGATGGATGCCGACAAAAGAGAACGCCCTCGGACAAACCGAGACAGGGCCGAGGCGCGCAAAAAGCTCATCCACTTCCAGCTGGCGAACTATGTGGCTGCAGGCACCAAATTAGCGGAGGCGAAGAAAAAACTCATTCACCGATACGAGTTGGTGACTAAAGATGTGAAAGAACAAACCTTAGCGGACGTCTACGCCGGTTTCTTGAACGCTTTTTCAAACGCCTTGGACCCGCACTCAACCTATTTTTCTGCCGACGACTTGGTTGATTTTCGAATTTCCATGGATCTCTCTCTGGAGGGAATTGGCGCACAACTCAGTAGCCGCGACGGCTACACCATCGTTCGCGAGGTGATTCCGGGTGGTGCCGCAGACCGACAAGGCGGGCTTAAACGAAAGGACAAAGTGATTGCTGTAGCGCAGGGCGAAAATGGTGAACCGGTCAATGTCGTTGATATGCCCCTCCGGAAAGTTGTGAAGCTGATTCGGGGCAAAAAAGGCACAAAGGTGAAACTGACGATTTTGCGGCAGCGAAACAAAGCCGAAACCCATCACTTTCTCATCACCAGGGACAAGATCGACCTGAAAGAGTCGGCCGCAAAACTGGAGTGGAAAACCATTGAGAGAGACAGAAAAAAGCTCAAAATTGCGGTGATCCGCCTCCCGTCGTTCTATGGAGGCGACCCAAGAAAAGGGGCGCGAGACTGTACGGCCGATATGAAGAAATTACTGGTCGAAGTCGCTCAGAAGAAAGCAGACGGCCTCATGTTGGACTTGTCGCGTAACGGAGGGGGTTTACTCAAGGCGTCAGTCGACATCTCTGGCTTATTCTTAGCGACCGGTCCCGTCGTGGCCATCGCGGGCCCTGCGACGGGGAGCAAACAGGTTTTAGAAGACACCGATAAAACCATCAATTTTGCTGGACCAATGGTGGTTGCAACATCAAGAGTCAGTGCCTCCGCATCAGAAATCTTAGCCGGTGCGCTAAAGGACTATCGGCGAGCATTGATCGTCGGAGTCGTTCACACATTTGGGAAAGGCACAGTTCAAAACATTGTGAGCCTGCCCCTCGGGTTCGGTGCGTTGAAGGTCACAACGGCGCATTTTTTCAGGCCAGGAGGGCAATCCACCCAGAACGAGGGTGTCGCGGCCGATATTATCGTCCCCTCGAGATTCAACAATGAAGACTATGGTGAACGACATCAGCCCTACGCGCTACCACCGAAAACCATTGAAGCGTTTCGTGGGACGAAGGTTAATGTCAACGTCGAGGGGCAACGTTGGCTCGCCATCACCGACAGCGATATCAAAACGCTCAATGAGCTTTCTCTGGAAAGACAGAAGACCAATGCCGAGCTACTCAAAGTAAAGAAAGAATTGGACAAAGCGCGGAAGAACAAAGGGATCATCAAAATCTCAGAGATCTTGGATGACCCCGAACGATCAAAAAAAGACGATGAAGACGAGGACGATGAAGATGACAAAAAACTCAGCCCTCAGTCTCTAGAAGCCCTCGAAGTTCTGGGCGACCTGATCATGAGACAGAGATGATCTGCGTCGACGATAGGTCATTGCTCCCGTTTCATCAGCCGCAGTGATCGGGTTAAATCCGTTTCGCTCGAGTAGTTTTATGCTCGGTTCGTTGTTCACTAAAACAGTGGCTTGAACAGCATCAAATCCCCAGGCATCCAAAAACAAGATACACATTTGGTCCAAAGTCTCACTCATGAGCCCTTGGCCCTGATATTTGAAATCCAATGCATAAGCAATGAAGACAGCTGAGTTTGTTTTGGGGGCCAACCAAGCGTCGAAAAAACCGATGATTGATTCGTCCGCCTGCTGATCAGAGATCGATATGCGCCAATTCCAACAACACCCACGAGCCGAGGAGGGAGGCTTAATCAAACGGTTAAATCGACCGGCTAACGCTCTGCCTCGTTGGAATCGATAACCATTATATCGACGTACGTTTGCCGACGTGTAAAGCCTACGAAACGAGTCAAAATCCTCGAAACCCCACGGTCTCAATTGGAGGCGATGAGTCTCGATTAATGGCGGGTCAACTGGCAAGGTCATGGCGTCAAAGTGAAGGGATTGTTGGTGTCTGAGCCGCAAGTCAGATTCGAGTTGAGCTGACTGAAACAGACCGTACCCCTGACCAACAAAAGTCAGGTCTCCGGTCTTGTGGACCAGTGTCAATCCATCAACGGACTCAATGTGTGTCCAGCGAATACGCCACGACTTGATAAAGCCTCGATAGCAAATTCCAAAGCGGTCTATGACCAACCCCATCTCAGATACCCACACGCCCATGAAATACAAACATCGAAGAGCCTGGAGGCCGACCAACACCAACGAGGTGTTTAATGGAACCCAAGAGTCAAAGACATCTCCAGCTGCTCGGGCAAAGACAGCAAACGCCGAGGCAACGATGACCGAGCTACAAAACCGAGCAAGAAGATCGATGTGTTTGGGTAATCCAATGCGACTTCTTTGATCCGCATGCATTTGGGACACATACATGAATTCACCGCGTACCTGAGCTGAATTGAATAGGGTCGATAGCACCCCCTATCGCGTCTGTAAAATGTCTGACCTAAACCCGAGTCTATGCTATTTTCCGGCGGAGCCCACCTTGGGTTCGATTCTGGTACATCTTCGGACGCAAACCAACCCGAGCGAGTTTATGTCAACAATTCTAGACTGGCTGCCAGTCACCCCCACTGTTTACGGTGTCGCGTTTTTGGTCACCAGTGTAGCGGCAACGCTTCAGGCGACTATTGGGTTCGGATTTGCGGTGTTGTCAGTCCCTGTCTTATCGCTCATCGACCCAAGATTAGCACCGGTCCCGCAACTCTTGTTGATCGCACCACTGGCGGTCAGTATGGCCTGGCGTGAACGGGCGGCACTCGATTTGAAAGGGTTGGGCTGGGTCTTGCTCGGTCGAGGTATTGGTGCGGGCCTCGGGGTGCTCTTACTCAAGGTCGCCAGTCAATTCATTCTGGACATCAGCATCGCAGCGGTCGTCATGATCGCTGTGATCTCACTGACACTGATACAACGAATTCCACGAAACGCGATGACAGAACTCATTGCTGGTACGGTGTCTGGCACGGGTGCCCTGGTCTCGTCAATCGGTGGTCCGCCATTGGCTTTGCTTTATCGAGATTCGGGGGGTGGCACACTACGCTCAAGCCTTGCCACAATCTTTATCATTGGCCTCTTCGTGACCATTGGTGCTCGCGTTTCGGGCGGATTAATTTCGCAAACGGACATTGTGCTGGCGGTCTTTTTGGTACCCGCCATCGGAGTCGGTTTATACGCGAGCCGATTTTTGATTGGACGCATTGAAGGTGAGCCGTTTCGAAAGGCTGTCCTAGCTGTTGCAAGCGTATCAGCCATTGGGTTGATGGTTCGAGCTCTCATGGGTTGACTGCACGCCTGCCATAGACGTACGCCAAAATGGAGCATGTCTGCACCAGGCTGTGAACATTAGATATCCAATTGAGAACATTCGTTCTCACTCTATTGGATACACCCTCATCGAAACAAAAACAAAAACCAAATAAAATTAGTAATTTAAAAACAAAAAACCACTATTCTTGCCGGTTGGCACAGCCGTTGCTGTCCAAGGGTTAGGAAATCAAAGAAGCATCAAGGGGAAATCAATGACACGCTTAATCAAACTCAGCATAATCATGATGTTGGTCATGCTCAATGCAAGCTATGCGAAGACCAAGCTGACGGTCACCATCTTGCCATTCGAGGGCCAGACCGTACACACAGAAATCTTGGATGCCGCACGAGATGTATTGTCGATTTTTCTCGGCAACCACCCCGTTGACGTCATTCGTAACGACTCTAAGGACCGAAGAGTCACCGCAGCGCAGGCCGATGAAATCGCGAAATCTGTTGGGGCTAAACACTACATAAAAGGGCGCATCACCCGTTTAGGTAAGCGCGCCATTGTTCAGGTTGAAAAATTCGCGGTTGGACAGAAGTCAGCCATTTTTACCGACATGATGACTGCAGCCAACCCGTCGGACCTAGAAACGGTCATGGAGCGTCTTGCTCTCGCGCTCTACACGCGGACCAAAGCACAAGGAAACTCCAATATTCATACCGTGACACGACGCGAGCAAAACTCTTTGAAACGCAAACGGTCACACCAAAATTTTGGGTTCGGTATTGGCGGTCTGGTCGTTGGCGTAGATGGCGCAGAGGTTCTACCAACCCTCGGCGCATCATGGCTGTTCGATAATCGAACCGTTTTGTTCACAGCCGACGGTCGCTTGGGCGGCATGGGCACAGACTTCTCCTTCGCAGAATTCTCACTGGGTGCGTACTATCCATTGGCTGATGACGATGTCACACCGTATATCGGTGGCGGCCTTTCGTTGAGTGCCATCAGCATTGAGGAGGTGGAAGACAACGTCAACGATGATGACCATTTATCAGGGTCAGGCCTCGGTCTGTTTGCAGCAGTTGGTATGATTATCGGACGCACCAGCGATGTGTCTATCCGACCGGAGGTGAGTTATCTCGCTGGAACCTATAGCCTTGATAATTCAATCGTCCACGGCATGCGTTTTAATATGGTGTTGGGGTTCTAACGATGTCTTTTCAAGTCAGACTAGCCGTCTTAATCTCTTTAGGACTCATCTGTTCCGGTTGTCATCGCATGATGACCATAAAAACCAATCAGCCCGATTGCGACATTTATGTGAATGGAGACCATGTTGGCCAAGGGACTGCAACGGTGAAACGGATGGGGCTTCCGGAAACAGCCATCATCAAGGTGGAACATGGAGATCATGTTGAGACGCACACCATCAGCCGAAGTATGACCTTGCCGACCATCGGATTGGGTGTCATTTCCATGTACACAGGGTTTCTATGGGCGTGGGAATATCCGGAGAGTGTAGACATCGATTTACCAACACAGACCGTCGGTAAAAAGGTGGTCAATGAGTCGGAACCATGGACAGAGCCATGGACAGGCAGCCCGTTTAAAGCCCGGATTAAAAAGACCGAGACAGCGCGGAGCACAACTGAAAAATCAGACTCGAATGGGACAAAAACAGGGCCGACTTTCTCCTCAAGCAAAAAGTACTCTGGGGATCCTTGGACACAACCTTTGTCAAGGCCTTAGGGCTGGTTTACCAAACCTCCGACCGATGTGGCGTCCGGCGATATGACGTCCTCTTCAATGGTCATGGGAACGGCTTGGTTGGTCTCACCACTTATGGTGACCATAAAGCCGGTCCCATCCAAAGGAACCCCGAAATCAAGTCGATATGTAAAGCGGCTGGCCTGTGGGACAATCATTCGAAAACCTGCGCCGACACTCTGCTTCAACCCGGTCGCCTGAGAGCCGTCGTATAAAATACCGGCATCGTAAAAACCAACGAGGCCAGCCCGGAAAGTGAAAAGCTCGACTGGCGCACTTCTGAATTCGACGTTTGACCTCAATCGGCCGCCACCGAAAGACACAAAGTTTTGGCTTGGATACCCTCTCAATCCGTTATCGCCACCCAAGGTCAGCGCGTAGAGGCGGACCGGGTCGGCATAGTAGAGTAGGTCATGACGAGCAACCAACCGCCCTGCGCCAAGCCAAGGCGACGCCACACGATTGCGCAATAAATATCCCGTATCTCCAAACCGGCCGGTAGCGCGATCATATCGCGACTGGCAACCAGCGGATAATTCGAACAGACCATCTTTTAAAATGGCCTCGCGAAACGTTAAGGAGCCACCCAGTAGTGCCAGATCTTGCGACGAACCAAAGACGGCGAGCGGCGTTCGAATTCGAGCACGTCCGGAGAGACCAAGTTGTACATACTCGCTAAATGCGTAGCCACTTAAATTGAGAAAACTTTTGTATCGATTCTCGAAAAACTCCGCGGCCAGGACCGGATAGAACCAACGTTGATCGTCTGGAATCACGTCTTGTCTAAAGCGCGCTTGAGTTTGGGCACTGTAATCGGCCAACTTAGAGTCCTTGACTGCGTACGCATGGTAATCAAGCGCGCCAATCCCAACAGAACTCCTTAATATGACCCGTTTACCCGTCTGATGGCTGACCAATACTTCACTCGAAATGCTTTCGCTTTCCCAAAGTCTTGGTATTAACTCTACCTCGGTAGTTTCGGGGTCGTCATAGCCGAGAAGGACCCCTTGTCGAGCTTGACGACCACTGAGCCGCTGGAAAAAAAGATATCCATTAAAACCCCATTTTTGACCGAAATTATAAAAGGGTCTGGCAAAATTTAAGAAGGTTTTGAAGCCATCATAGCGATTGGTTTCGCGCTCAAAAATCGCATCCGCGCTCCCTAAGAGGGAAAACCGCTTCCCGCCCAGTCTTGGGTCACTGTACAGCGCACCTGTTGTGTAGGTGAATGGGTCCATGATGAAACGAGCTGAAACCAATTTACCCCGCCCGAAGAGGTTCCTTTCCGTCAATTGGGCACTCAGCTGGTCGATGAATGAGCCGGTAAACTGCAAGCGACTTTCAAGTCGTAAACTCCAAAGATCTCGAGTTAAAACCAAAAGCCCATTTCGCTGCGTTTTTGAGTCATAAATCGGGATGGCTACAGCCAGCGAAAAAATGCCGAGACGTCGTAAGTTTCGAACAGTCTCGATGAGTAGGGCTTCCTCGAATAATGAACCCGGTTTGAGTAAAACCTCACGGCGAATCACGTCTTCGTCCGTGAGTGCATGAAGGTAGTTTGGAAAGGTCGGTAATGATTCGAATTCGACTAAAACCGGATATCGATGGATATGAACAAAGTCCACCACCTGCTTGCCATCCAAGGGCCGCGCTTGAAAACCGTTGAGTTCAAGCACCCGCTGGATGTGGGCAATTTCATAACCCGTGAGCCCTTTTGTCCAAGAATGTACCTCTGCGTGGGCTAAACTGACCAATAGGCAGACGCATAGGATGCGGCCTAGAGATGTCAACGCCACTTCTTCGGACAGGTCATTCCAACTTGGCTTATGGCAGCCAACATCGCTGGTGGAACCGGCGAATCTGCAGTGACTGTTCGACCATTAATTGGATGTCTAAAGACCAATTTAGCGGCGTGCAAACACATTTTATCTGAGCCCATTCGGCGATCGATTGGGGTTTTCTTGCCGTATTCCAAATCACCGACAACGGGACACCCGCGATGAGCCATGTGGACACGAATTTGGTGCAATCGGCCCGTTTGAGGCTGACACTTCAACAATGAAAAGCGGCCGGAATGGATGAGCACTGAATACTTCGTTCTGGCGTCTTGAGCACCCCGACCCCCCCCGAGCACGGCTCGCTTTCGACCACGAATCCTGGCCTCTTTAATGGGTGTATCTTCTGTACCACCTGGGGGTTGTGGCGTGTTGTGAACGAGGGTCAGGTATGTTTTCTCGATCAACCGGTCGACGAACTGTTGTCTAATGCCATCGTATCCCTCAATGCTGAGGCCGACCACCACCAACCCGCTGGTGGTCCGGTCCAAACGGTGCAGCAGACCAAAATCTCGTTTCTTACCGAGATTCTGCAACGCTTTACCGTACTGGGCAAAAAGCCCATTGAGCAGCGTGTCAGACTGATGCTTTCGACCAGGTTGAGTCACAATCCCCGCCGGTTTTTCAACGACCAGAAAATGCTCGGTCTTTTTTACAATCCGAAACGGCACATCTGGGTTGGGCTTTATGGTTAATTGAGGCATGTTCATAATTGAATAGTGGACTCTGTTTCGGCTGGCCGCAAGCTCGTGATGATTACTTGCATCGAATATGCTAGATCGGACATCCACAAGGGCGGATTTAACGAGGAGTGATTTTCAATGAAATTAGAGGGTTCGAATATTGTTGTAACGGGCGGGGCGAGTGGTATGGGCCGCGCCTTCAGTCTCAAGCTAGCGTCAACCGGAGCGAACGTCGCTGCTTGCGACATGAATCAAGAGGGTCTCGATAGCCTGGTTGCAGAAGCTGAAGGCTTGCCCGGAACGATCCGAGGCTACAAAACCAATGTGGCAAATGAAGCGGAGGTCATTGCGTTTTTCGACCAAGCTTGGGCGGATTTTGGGTCATTGAATGCCCTCGTCAACAATGCAGGTATTTTCAGAGATGGACTCTTAGTCAAGAAAGACCGCGAGACCGGACAAGTCAAAAAAATGAGCTTGAAGAACTGGCAGATGGTCATTGACGTCGATCTTACGGGGCCTTTTCTGTGTACTCGAGAATTTGCGGAACGACACATTGCGACCGGCCAAAAACAAGGCGTCATTGTGAACATCAGTAGTATCGCCCGATACGGCAACCAAGGTCAGAGCAACTACTCCGCCGCAAAAGCTGGACTCGTCGCCGACACGGTCACATGGGGCAAGGAGCTGGCTCGATACGGCATTCGGACCGGTGCCATCGCGCCAGGCTTTGTCGATACGCCGATTCTTCAGGGTATGCGACCGGATGTCCTCGAAGGGATGCTCAAGGCTGTCCCACTCCGACGTGTCGGGTCGGCAGATGAAATTTTTGCCGGCGTACGTTTTATCATCGAATGCGATTATTTTACCGGCCGATGCATCGACATCGACGGTGGAATGAGGCTCTGATTTGGTGATGTGCCGTCTCTTCTCGATTGGTCTCGTCGGTGCTGTTGTCGTCGGTCTGGCGTCGTGCGCCGGCGAGGAGTCAACTTCGACAGCGTCAGAATCTTGGACCTGTGACGTCGTATCGGAATCATGCGACGATGTGCCAACTGGACAAACGTGTCCGTCTCAGTGCGAACAGGCCGACTGGATTCTTGGCGAGTGCACTCAGGGCACGGGCGACCGCCAGGAACTACTGGGTCGAATGCACATCGCGCTCCCAGATGAGATCGAGTATACGACCAATCCGCCAGCAACCGGTGACCATAGACCCATGTGGGCCTGCTGGGGAGAATACAGCTTCCTCCCAGCAACCCGCTGGTTGCACAACCTCGAACATGGTGGCATTGCATTTCTCTACAACCCCTGCGCACCCGAAAGCATAATCGACGAACTTCGCGATGCTGCGCGTAGATTTCCCGGAGACGAAACAGGTCCGTTTAGATGGGTCATGACACCCTATGCTAATCTGCCAAGTGCTGTTGCCGTCGTCGCTTGGGAATGGGTCTACCAGGCCAATTGCGTGCAGCCCGATGAAATCAGCGAGTTTGTTCGACAACACTACCGGCAGGCACCCGAAGACATTGCCGTCCCCGGCACCTTCTCAGAAGGCTACTTAGGCAACTGAGCGGGCTCGCGTTATTTGTCTTGGTCTGGGTCAGCTGATTCCTCAACTGAGGCCTCTGCCTCAATTACGGCCACCTCATCGGCTGATTCAACGGGGCCGGCACTGGCTTCGTCAGCAACATCGAGTGGGCTGTCTGAGTCCGATTTCTGTGCATCTTCATTCAGTTCGACAGCTGGTACTGCTGAGGCTTCCGATTGCGCCTCTTGGGGGTCAACAGAACCGTCATTCTCATCGACCACAGCCGCTGCGTCGTCCGACTTGGTTTCAGCCTCGATTGATTCTGTCTCCGACACCTCAGGCGTCGAGAGGTCGGCGTCTGATGACGTGGGCAAAAAATCATTGAAAGCGAGGCTAACACGCCCTTCGGCCTTATCGATGGCCGTCACATCGGCAAGAATGCGCTGGCCCGTGACCAGTTCGTCAACTGGATTGGACAGTTTGTCTCCGAAGGCACTGACGTGGATCATGCCTTCAATGCCGTTCTCCAGTTCCACAAAGACGCCATAGGATTGGACACTGCTGACACCACACTCAATGGTCGCCCCAATTTCTAAATCTTCGAATGTGGCGGATTGAGCCGGATCGCTCAATTGCTTTAAGCCGAGATTGGCCCGGCCCCTTTCTTCATCGACGTCCAACAACATCACTTCGATGTCGTCCCCAACTGAGTAAAGTTCACTGGGTGTCGCCGTCATTGGCCCCCAAGCAAAATCACTGATGTGGACAAGGCCTTCGAGACCATCACCCAAAGACACAAAAAGCCCAAATTCAACAGTGCTGGTGACCTTTGTCGGAATTTTATCTCCGATAGGGTGCCGCTCTTTGAGCTTCTTCCACGGGTTTTCATCAGGGCTCTTCAATGTCAAACCCAACCGACGTCGCTCGATATCGCACCGAATCACCCAAGCTTTGACCGGCTGGCCTTTCTTAAGCACATCCGACGATCGCGCAATTTTCTCTGTCCAAGACATTTCCGATACATGGACAAGACCCTCGATCCCATCATCGAGCATAACGAATGCACCGAAGTCGGTCAGGCCAACAACATCACCGTTGACCTCTTTACCGGCACGATATCGTTCCTCTGCATCGCTCCACGGATCGGGAAGCAGCTGCTTTGTACCCAGTGCGATTTTCTCAGTCTCAGAATCAAATCGGAGCACCTTGACTTTAATTAAATCGCCCACCGAGACAAAATCACGAGGGTGGTCAACACGCTTCCATTGCATGTCTTTGACGTGTAACAGGCCGTCCACGCCGCCAATGTCAACAAACGCACCAAAGTTTGCGAGACGCCGAACCTCACCTTCAACAATCTGTCCGACGTCTAGGTTGGCGAGCGTAAATTCTTTTCTCTCAGAACGATCACCCTCGGTAAGTGCTCTTTGCGACACTTGGATCTGTGCCTTTTTCTCGCGAATGCTCGTCACACGAACATCCATTGTCTTTCCAATGAGGTCAGAGAGTTCCCGAGACGAACCAGGCTCCAAGTCCATCAATGACATGGTGGCTTTGACTCCATGAACCTCGACGGCTAATCCTCCTCGAGCTTCCCCCACGATGGTGGCTGAGACTGCGGATCCATTTTTCTGACACGCTGTGAGCCAATTCCAAAGGCTGAGTCGAAGTGCCTTATGATAAGATAAACGAACGCCCTCAGCATCTTGGGACTCGACGAAGAATAGGTGCTCATTGGCCGGGTCCAGACCATCGACTTCCGCCTTAGGAACCAAGCCACTTCCCGATGTCAGTTTAATCTTCGCGAACTCACCATCTATTCCATCGACAGCCCCTTTGATCAGGGAGCCTGGCTGAAATGTTCTTTCCTCAATTGCGAGGTACAGTTGATCGATCGTGGCATAGGTCTCGAGGGATGAGGAGTTTGCGTTCATGATTTGTCTCCAAGTATACGTGCCGTTAGGCCGATCGGTGTACCACGTTCGGAATCAGAGTCAAAGTAGGCAAACGCAGCTTTGCGAAGAGCGGCCACAGGGGATTGTCTGAGACGGCTGATGACCACGAACTAAACGAGTTCAAGCCGAAGCGACCTCGGATGGGTTGGTCGGCTGTCTATTGTCGAGCCATTGCATTGCCGCCGGCATAACGAACAGGGTCGTAAAAAGTGCCGCGAAGATGGCGATGATAGACAAAAGACCTAAGGAATTCAGACCGAAGAGGTTGGCGGTCAACAAACTTCCAAATCCAACAGACGTTGTGAGACTGGTGAGTACCGCCGCCATCCCGGTCGATCGCACAACATAACGAGCACTATTTGGGCCGAGTTCACGGTACCGATGGTAAATGTGAACACCGTCATCGACACCAATCCCGATGATCGTAGGCAAGACAAGCATGTTAAAAAAGTTGATCTTGATCCCCAACAGAACCATCAATCCGAGGGTATAAGCGATCCCCAAAACCAATGGTAAAACGATTAAGCTCAGCGCGATAAGACTTCTTTCGAATAGAAGGAGCAGTAAAAACACCGTGATAAATGCAGCAATGGTCGTTTTCTTACCATCGACATACATCGCGGTAATGATATCGGCCCAAACAATGGGCTTGCCTGTGACGGCGGGCGGGGTACCCGCTTGAGTCTCTAAAGAAAGCATTAGATCTCGGAAAGCCAGTGCTCTCTCACCATCGTTTATGGACCCTCTTGGCGTTACGAAAATGAACTCTCCAACCTTTCCTGTCTTATCTGTAAATTTCGCTTTGACCCAATCGGGCAAATCTCCGACAGAAAATTCAGTGGGTTCGCAGCGTTTTAAAATTTCATCTGCACCTTCTCGTGAATCACCTTCGAAGAGTTTAACCTTGCGCTTTAATTTCCTGCAGATTTTACCCACCCAAGTAATTTTGTCCTTCTGTTCGGTGGGTATCAAAGCAAATAAAGACTGATGCTCTTTCAAGAATTGTTTGCCCTCAGGCGTTTTCCCTATGGCGGTCAGCTGTTCATGAAGGCTCCTCGCTTCCTGGGAGTTGGCGGCAATAAGGACCGCTGGAGCAGACGATTTAACCGTGCCGTATGTGACTCTTTGGTACTCCGGTTTCACTTTGTCCTTTTGCATCAGTTTGTTCATATTCAGTTCGAAACCGACTTGACCTGCCGACGCGAGACAAAAAGCACCCACACCGAGCGCAAACAAAACAAATCGACCAGAGAGTGGAAAAGGTTTTCGATTCTTGTCTCTCGCCTGCTCTGCCGTTTGTGTGACCGCAGGTCTGCCCATGGGAGAGACGCGTTCAATTGAAAAAACCAGCGCGGTAAAGATCACGATAACGGCGATTAAACTCAGAAGGACGCCGGCTGCTGCGACACCACCAAACTGACTGAAACCACGGAAGTCTGCGATACTCAGAGCGGCAAATGCACTTGACGTGGTCACAGCAGCGAGAATGCTGGCGGATCCACAATGCTGATGAGTCGTCACCATGGCATCCACAGGCGTTCTTCCGAGACTATATTCTTCCTTATAGCGAGCAAAAAAATGGATCCCAAAATCGATGCCCAAACCGAGAAGTATCGCGAATATAAATGCCGTAATGAGATTGACATAGCCAATGGTCAACGCGACGAAACCACCGGTCCATGCGATGCCTGATGCAACAGGGATTAGGACACAGAAAAGAGCCCGTACACTTCTAAAAAAGACCATAATGATGAGAGATAAAATGCCAAAAGCAATTCCGATTGAGCCCAGCATGTCGCTTTTGACCTGGTTGGCTCGCTCAACGGTGTTGCGATAGCCACCAGCGAGAACAACTTGGCTGACAACCCGGCCCTCGCCCACTCCGCCAAAGCGTTGTTCGAGTTCTTGATTCAATAAGTCATTTGCCACGTCGAGAATGTGGCGGGAAAACTTTAAATCACCAGAAGAGCGAACTGGGTGTACTTTCAACCCAACAGCCGTATGCAGCATATTGTAGAAATATTCTCGATACTTGCCTCGGCCACTTCGGAACGTACGACCGAGATTGCTTAATCCATCGTCTTGTTCATGTTCGGCCCAGCTGTAGGTATATCGCTTAAAAGCCGGCTCATCCCCCTCAGCATCGGATTCGTCCTCGTCTAGCAAGCGGGTTCGTTTTTTGACCTCGTCTCTAATTCTTTCTCGGAGCGACTGATAATGATCTTTTAACTCCGGAAGTGTTGGAAAAATGATCAAAGCATTGCGGTCGATTAACTCGACATCTTGCCGCCATTCGACTTTCCGAATGTCTGGGTGTGCTTCTAGCGTAGCGGCGATGGCTTCGAGATGGGGGATCAAGGTTTTGAATTGGTCTGATACCAGTGCAACGATCAGATTGTCAGCCGAACCAAGACGCTCATTGACTTCTTGCAACGCGACGACACTGGGCGCTGTTTCAGGCAGCAGGTCCTTCATCTTGCTCTTGATACCGATGCCAAGGGAGAGATAGACCGACCAGGCTGTCAACGCCATTGATGCGATCAGTACGACCACTGGACGCCGGTGGATCAATGTAATCAACCACCGTATTGGACGCTCTTTTAGCAATCGAAACCCCTTTTGTCTGTGGGCCATAGAGGTACCACGAAGTGCCTGCTCTGTCATCGCCGCAGTCTGCCAAGATGGTCGTGTCTCGAAAATACGGCGCGGCAACAAGTTTGACCACAGGCAATAAATTGAGACAGTTTGTATAAGGAATTGCTGTGAAATGGAGACAGCCAATGACAAATGACGGGACCCCCGAACCATCAGATGAGATTCAATGTCAGGATGACCTGTTTGATGACCCCATTGATCCTGTCGCCGAACAAGAGACCTTACAGCGCCTGCATCGACGAAATTTGAAACGGATTTTTATTCCGATGGGCGTGGTCATCTTGCTCAGTATTGTACTGGGCATGATCGGACCACCCGACAACTCTGTGACATCAGATCAGAGCGATGCCACTAATCGGAGTCAGGATCGGTAACTAACTGCAGACGAATGGGCTTAATGGTCTGAGTCTCGTCGGCCTCTTTATCTGGCTTGGATTTGGTCTCGCGTTTTGAACTGGATTTTTTTTTCATGGTCGAAGCAGGCTTATCCGACCCGACGGGGATTAAACCGCGTTCAACTTTCAGAAGCTGGCCAGCTGGCTTGACTGCAGGGACTGTGGATGGCTCCTCACGATGTGTTGTGCCGCTTTCAAACGCCTCATCAGTGGGTGGTATGGGAGCGGGTTTAGGCTCGCCCTTGACCACCGTGCGCACGGCCCGAAATCCAATTTCAGCATTCCGACCGCCTGGACTCATACGACTGCGCAACGCCGCACGTAAGAAGCGCCCGTTACTCGCCCAACTTCCACCCCTCACAATCCGGTCCAATCCAAAATGTTGAACCGGGTCGACAGCAGAGCGCCGGGGATATTGTCCGAAGCCGTCCCAAACCCATTCCATGACGTTGCCCAGCATATCAAAATGCCCCCAGTCCGTTGGCACTTTCTGACCCACGGCATGGGTACCGCATTGAGGGCCTGACCCTGAATACTTAAGCCGACTAGAACACGTTTGACCAGACGGATAGTCCACCTGACCGTTTCGGGCATACCACGCGATTGGATCCAGTACGAATGCATCGCGAGCAGGCATGGCCGTCACGTTGCCGGCGTAGGTTGAGGTGCTGGTTCCAGCCCGGGCTACATATTCCCATTCGGCTTCGGTAGGCAGTCGAAAGCCTGAACATTGAGGTCCGATGAAGCTGACGTTGGTGCAGACATAATCTCCGTCACAGGTACGTGGGTTCTGACCAACCTTTTGACAACCACCCCCCAATGTGCCCGTGCACTTTCCAAAGCGGTAACATGGGGTCAACCCTTCAGCCCGTGATTGCCGATTCAACCATTCTAAGACCTCGTACCAATTGACACGCTCAACCGGACAATCTAGCCCGCATTGCTGAAAGAGTGCTGGGTTAGCCGGAATGAGTCCGAGCCATTCCCGCTGTGTTACTTCGGTTTTCTTGAACAAAATATCTCGAGTTAAAGCAACGGTGTGCGCTGTCTCGTTATTGTAGCGCCCTGGCTCTCGCCTCTCGGAACCCCTTGAATAAACACCTTTCTCAACGAAAACATAGGCGTCATCTTTGACAGGTTCATACTCAAGTTTCTGGTCTTGAATGGATTGTCTATGTGGCACGCATTGTTGGTCGACCGCAGTGTGACCTGCAGGACAGATTGGGCGCCCATCGCACCGATTCTCGGTCTCTGACCAAGTCTGACCGGGCCAGCAACATCGCCCTGAGACATCTATGCGACCCCCTGTGCATGAGTCTCTCATGCACTCGACACCGTCATCGCTGCGCGAAAAGTTTGGCGGACACTGTGCAGGGCCGACGCATTCAAGACTTTGCCTGGACCAGCTCTGACCGGGCCAGCAACAATGACCATGGGTCTGGCGAGTCACCACCTTACCCAGTGAGCAATCGGGGCGAGAATCGGCCTGTGCTCTCGCCTTGGTCGAGCACCCAATCACCAAGAGGGTGACACCCAGTGTAAGCCATTGCCACACCAGAATCTGGCGAGGGCAGCCAAGACGATTTTGTATCATGAAATGGCCCTTCTGCTACGGTTCACTGGCGCTGCCGTGCCGCAACGATGTATGGTGCATGGCATGAGATATACAGACACAAGATCAGACTTTCGTATCGCAGCTATTTTAGTGATGTCCTGTATCTGGATCGGTTGCGCAAGTGGCAATGACACATCCGACGAAAATTTAGCGGATTCCAATTCAAGTATGGTTGACGGGGGGCCGAACCGAAGCCAAGCCGACGGTGGGGAAAATTCCATGGCAATCGGCGATTCAACGACGGTGAGACCCATGACGGACGGGGGATTGAATGTCGCTGATTCTGGGACTCCAGGCGTGGTCATTCCAATCCCGGATGATTTGTCCGAACAGTTTTCTGATGCCATCTGTCGATTCGTAGACCGATGTCAATTTACCGCGGTTTTCAGCGGGGTGGTTGGCGAACCATGTGCCGAGTTCATGACGAGACAATTCGAGGATGCAACCATCGCACGGATGCAGCCACTCATTGAATCGGGAGAAGTATCTTACAACCCGGTCGGCACACGATCATGTATAAGAGCCATCGACAATCTGGCATGCACCATTGATTTTGCAAGTCTAACGTCGGCCTGCTTGGACAGTTTCCAAGGCAACCGGGCTGTCGGCCAATCATGTTCAGAGAATGAGGGATGCGGCGACGGACAGTTCTGCTCGAAATCGGACCAATGCCCAGGTCGATGCGAATTCCAAGGGACAATGGATGCAGACTGCACCAGCGATGCATCATGCGAACTTGGTCTGACGTGCGTTGGGGGTGTTTGCAGCGGACCCGCAGCACTCAATGCGCGATGCGGTGGCGATGGGCCTACGTGTGAAAGTGGACTGTACTGCGACGGTGAAAATGGCGGGCGAGGGCGCTGCCAGGTCTATACCGATGGTCTCGTTGGTGCAGGCGAAGCATGCGACATTACAGCAGGACCGCTCTGCGAAGAAGGCTTGGCGTGTATCGTCGAAGTTCGTGGTTTGAGCGCGGAGTTTCGATGTCGCGCCCGTGTGGCGGAAAATGCGACCTGTGCCCCTGGATTCCCTGACCATTGCGGCGACGGATTATATTGCGGTGGGACCGACATCAATGGGTTTCCGCCTGACTTAGATGGCCGGTGTAGAGCCCTACCCGGTGAGGGCCAACCATGTGGTCAAGCACCCGCATTCAAAGTCTGCGAATTGGGTAATATCTGCGATGGCGACGTCTGTAAACCGAGGGGCCGCCTCGGTGAAGTCTGCCAAACGAATGATGCCTGTTACAGCGGCCAATGCACCGATGGGGTGTGCGGTGTGAATCAACTCTGCCCACCGTGATCCGCGCCTCGAATTCCTGGTTCGCCAGTGCCATTGTTGTCCTTTCAATTGGGCTCACAAATGCAAGTGCGAACGCCAGTCCCCGGTCACCAGCAACAAATTCGTTTGCAACCCCGATCATTGATGTCGCCATCGTCGGTCCAGGCGATGCCTTCTACACCGTCTTTGGCCACACAGCAGTTGTTGTTCGCGATGATCAAGCCCAGCCTTTAGATGAGGCAAAAGTCTACAATTTCGGTGTCACAAAATTGGGTGATCCCGCTTTCATCTACAACTTCATTATGGGTGAGTCAGTCTACTGGGGTAATCGACGTTCGTACGGGTATCAACGTAGTAAGTGGACACGAAATGACAGGACGATCAGACGGTATCAGCTGCTGGTCGCGCCAGAGATTGCCCGCGCGATAAAATCTGACTTGGACAAGATGGTGAAAAAGGACTCGCGTGAGTTTGTCTACGACTTATTTCGGGTCAACTGCGTCACCAAGATCCGTGATCTAATCGATTCGCATCTTGGAGGCATCATGAAGGCTCGCTGGACCCAAAACATGGATCCTGAGACATTTCGAAAACGCTCAGAGGTTGGCTATTCCAATCACCCATTATTCTACGTCGCCTTTCAATGGGTTCTCGGCCGTAAGATGGATTTGAAACCCGACGGATATCTTAAGAGTGGTGACCCGATTGCATTCGAATCCCGACTCAAAAATCTAGAAACTGATGGGGGCAGAAAACTATTTGGTGCTGCTGTTTTTGACCATCAACGAATGGGGCCCAAACCCATTGGCAATCCAGTCAGATGGTATCCCATAAGTCTATCTCTGATCATGTTGTCAGCACTACTTTTTGTGACATACAGACGCCGTCTCCCAGTGCCTTTTTACGGGGGGCTGTTCATCATTTTAGGGCTTATTTTTAGTGCTTTCGCGACTGCTTTGCTCTATCTCCACATGGTCAGTCAATGGCCAGAAATTCGCCAAAACCTATTGATTTTTGTTGTATGGCCGACGGATGTCATCCTCTGCAAGCCGGGATGGCGCATGCTGCTTGGCAAGACCGAGACAAGTCCATTCATCCTCAAGTATTTGAAGCTGCATTTAATCGTATCGATCTCTTTGCTGGGTCTTGGATTTGTTGTCAGTGAGTTGAACGGGCCTCTCTTGCCCCGACTCACGCTCACCGCCATCTGGGCAATGCTTTTTGCGCTCATGCGTCTCGGGCTCGGAGATACTCAAAAGAATGCATCGGAAATCGACTCAAATCCCTAGCCCTGGCTTTTTCGATCAATTTCTGTCATAGTCCGCCCGATTTCACAGCAACATGTTGTCTTATGAGATTGCTTCCATCACAAACAGGTGTGCGCATTGGGCTTCTCTTAATCGTGGCCGCAAGCATTGTTTGGTCCATCGTTAGTTACGCTGATGACACCACCGATTCACTTGATTATCGATGCGAGTTCGAGGGTGATTGCAACCTGACGACTGGCCAGCTCAACCCGTCAGATCCAGCATGGGATGCTGAGATCGACCAGTGGTTGGTCGCCAAATCAAATGGCCAATTGTGGTTTCCGGGAAAAAAAACTCAGGAGGCCTCAATCGCCGGTCAAATTGGGGTTGTGAGACCACCTGTCCCCATGAAGAAAGAGGTGCCATCGCCAGTCGAAAAGAAAGTCCTCAAAAAGGACAAAAATCGCTGGCCACGCAGTGTCTCTATCGGCAAACCAAATCGGGGCTGGTTGGCTTATCCAATGCGTCTGGAAACGAGCGACCGACTCACCAGCCGAAGGAACAAGAATTTTGGAACCGAGGAGATGGTGCAAGCCATCATCGATGCAGTTGATGCAGTTCACGCGGAACATCCCAATACGCCCGTCTTGGCAATTGGTAATCTCTCCCGAGAGCACGGAGGGCGGTTTCCCCCGCATAAGTCACATCAGTCGGGTCGAGATGCTGACATCGGCTACTATTTGAAGGAGGGGCATTCTCCAACCCGGTTACGTCTGGCGCGAGTGCGTACACTTGATGTGCCGAGAACATGGACATTCATCGAATCATTGGTGGCGGACAACAAGGTCGAATACATCTTCTCTGATCGGCGACTCATGCGATTACTTTATCGCTACGCACTGAATGTGAAGAAGATTCCAAAAGAAAAGCTTCATACGATCTTCCAGCCACCCGGTGGTCGACCGAAAATTATGCGCCATTTAAAGGGCCATGCAGACCATTTGCATATCCGGTTTCACGCGCCCGAATCCGTGGCCGCGGTCAGCCAATTTATTGCAAAACATGGCAACCAAGCTTTAAAGCCCCTGCCCGTCTACAAGCGGATTAAAAAGGGTGATAGCCTCTGGCGCCTAGCTAAGCGACATCGCGTCACAGTCAAAAAACTGCGCCAATGGAATCGATTGCGAAAGAACTCTAATTTGAGAATCGGTAAGAAACTAATCGTCGGACATAGACGGCCAAAGATTCGAGTCAAATAAGGGGCAATCCTAGTGGGCCCCTGAACCACTCGGTTGGCCTCCACCATCTGTCTTCGGCTTTCTCGGACGCCTCCGCCGCCGGCGCTTTCGCTCACCCTCTGCATTCTTCTGCTGACTACCGGGCGGGTGTTTACTATCCGCACGAGCTTTGGGGCTGCGCCCCTTTGCGTCCGCTTTCTCTTGTTCGTTTCGATTTGGTTTCTTGTCGGTCTGTTGACGGGAATTTCTCCGTCTTGAATTACGACGATTACGGCCGCCACTCTGACCGTGTCGACCCGCCTCTCGAGCACGTTCATCTCGCGCGGGTTTCGTCGGATGCCGAGGTCGGTCTGCTGAAAAGTCGGCAAGGCTCTCATCATCATCCACCCCCTCATCAGCCTCTACAATAACCTTGGGCCTTTCGGGTCGAGGTTTAGGTTTCGGCTTAGCGCGAGGACTGACAATTGAATCCACGATGTCTAAAAACGATATGCGTTCGTCTGTCATTGGCTCAGCTCCGTGGGCACGCGCCCCGCTAGGAAAACGAATAGCGATTCCAACACAAGTCGAGTGTTTGCCATTCGCTCCCAAATCGCAACTTCGGCCTCCCCTGTCCGCTTTAGGCGTTCTTGTATCACACCTGTGGTCAATCGATCAGCTCGACTGCTCAGGCGCGCATGCTGATCAATATTCAAAATTTGGCGTCCGTCACCACCCATCTTTACCACAAGGAGGTCTCGATACCATGTTCGCAGAATATGAAACGCTTGTTTGAGTCGCTTTCTTTGGGCCGGCTTCGCGAGATCTTCTGCCAAATCTAAGGTTTCTGACAGGGGTGGATGCTCGTCTGCATCCAAAGCCGCCAAAATCAGGCCTCGCAAGGGAACAACATCTTCTTCTAACATCATCAATGCGCGACCAATGGAGCCCTCTGAGAGCCGCGCCACCGTCTTCATCAAGTCCACGTCCTGAATCCCTGACTCATCCAGTAAATGAATGATGTGCTCCTCTTTTAAAGGACCAAACCGGACTCTCTGACAACGAGAAATGATCGTCGGTAATAAGCGATGAACACCTGCACTGACGAGAATGAAATGCGTCTGTTCACCGGGCTCCTCGAGGGTCTTGAGCAGGGCATTGGACGTCGAATCCGTCATATACTCCGGCTCGAGAATTAAGACGACTCGGCGCTGGCCCTCATAGGCTTTAAAACTCAGGGACCGCTGTAAAGTCCGAATTTGCTCAATCTTGATGAACCGTTCGGTGCCACCGTCTTTTTTGTCCAGTCGTTCAACCAAATGAAAATCAGGGTGCTGACCCTCAGCCAAACGTCGACACGCATGGCAGACATTACAGGCCAATTTGTCCGGTGTCGGTTGCACACACAGAAGGGCCGACGCAAACGCTCGAGCCGTTCGTTCTTTGCCCACACCGAGTGGACCTGCGAATAGATAGGCGTGATGTAGGCGGTTACGTCCCAGAGCGCGCTTTAGGACCTCGACACCATGTTCCTGGCCACGAATAGACTCAAAGCTCATGAATCGTAATGCCTAGAATTTATACTCAAGGTTGAGATTCAGAAGACTGATTGATTGCTCGTACTTACCACCCGCGTTGGGCCCATGTCTCGTACCCGTTTCTGGGTTTTTCAACAAAGCCGGTTCTTGAACGCTTGGATCGATATCTCGAGCAAAATAAATCACCTGAGTAAAGGTTGTCGCGACCGCAAATGCATCGTCAAAAAACGTGAAGCGAGCCCCGAGAGAGGCCGTGACTTTATCCATATCGATAAGTGCTGGCTCCAGGGTTGAGTCGGGAACTGCATTTTGGTCGAAACCCGCGCCAACCATCACCTCTGAACCCTTGCTAAACCAATAGGAGCCACCAAGTCGAAACGCCATGGCATCTTCCCAGTTTCTGGGGGCAATGAATAAGGGTCCAGCATCGCAATTTTCACGCGCGTCAGAGCTGCCTTCAGGCAAACCGAGTGCACAATGCTCTTGGAGCACACTCCACCGAATGTAATTTCCCGAAAAACGGAGTTCTGTCGTTTCATTGGGCCGCCAGCGCGCACCAAACTGCCACACGTCGGGCAGGTATTGGTACAAAACGGCTTTCTCGATCTCTTCTGGCGTTGAACCCAAAATCAGGCGTGATTTTCCTTCGAGCTTGTTTTCACCGAATCCGGGCGAACTCTGATAGGACAGCCCAATCCAAACATCATCGGCAGGCTCGTAAATCACCCCGACACCAAGAGAGAACTCCGTGCTTTCTACATCGATGATGGCACGACCTTCTTTGATTAATTGATTCTCAGCAACTCGAAACCCAGAGCCTGAGGTGTCGATTAGATCGTCGGTATTAGGAGACGTTTTAGCACGCGCAGTGAACACCTGGTTTTTGACCAAGTTGAGTCCAATGCCAAAGGACAGCCCGAGGTCCGGCATTCGGTAAGCTGCAGCACCCGTGATAAAGACACTCTTAATTGTGCCTTCAATGGCCCACCACCGTTGGGGTCCATTGACTGAACCGATGTGGGGACCGACCTGAGGCACCTCATCGTAAACGCTGGTGCCGCCGAAAGGCGCGTATAAACTCAGACCGAAACCAACATTTTTAAGACCGAAATCTGAGGCAACACCAATGAAGGGGCTTGCGATGTAATTCTCCAGCGTACCCTCACCGGTATTGGCCGCGAGGTCTGCGCGAGGCGTCCCAGAACAGTTAAGGCATCCGTCGTCGATGATATTACCAACGGCACCTTCGGGTCTGGTGTACGTGACTAAGCGTCGGGCAAAATTCCCATCGAGATACAGCCGTGTCCCTTCACCAAGACTCAACCCGGCGGGATTATAGTACATCGCTGTGAGATTATCGGTCGTGGGATGCCCGTGCGGCCCACCAAAACGAGCAACAAAAAATCCACTTGACCAAGATGCAGACGGAATCAGCCCGAAAACCATCAGGACCATAAAAGTGGTAAAAAATCGCTTCACAGAGACCCCTCCACGTCTAAATTAGACTCTTTATCTGCTTGGATTCATTGACACAGTGGCCAGAAGCGTCGCAGACTCCGACAAAATAGTCCACCCTGAAACCAGTAAACCTGGGGCATGAGGATAAAAGATGATGAAAAAAATTACGCTGATGGTTTCGCTATCGCTCGGGGCTCTTTTCCTGACAGGCTGTCCGGACCCAGACAAAGCTGTTGATGAATTTTCAGAAGCTCGCGACCAGCTGCCTGAGGTCCAAGAAGTTGTCCCATACTGTCCCATGCTAATGGACGCCACCGGGACATACATGATCGCAGTCCTGACACCACTCGATCAATCGAAACCCCTCTTGATGCGCACGATTGTCGACGTAACAGGGCTAGACACAGACCCGGCCGCACCGAAGATCAAAATGACTTTGACGCCCCTGTCCGTAGACGGCCGCGAGCCCATTGGGGAGACCATTGAGACTGAGTATGTCGACCTAGCGGCCGATGGATCATTTGAATTGCCCTTTGGTAATGTCAAGGTCACCGGCGATGCCAACCCGATTAGCGGGAGCGATATCGAAGCGGATCTGACCTTGAAGGGCCAAGTGAGGTCAGAGACGTCGATTTGCGGCGAAATCGTTGGTGATTTAATCCAGCCCACGTCCTTCGATCTCGCGGGCACAACCGTTGGATTGGTCTGGGCGGACGGCGAGGAATTCTCTGCACTCACGCCGCAGCTGACCTGTGACTCATGTGACACTGGCAGCACCGATGAAATGATTGAGGATGGTGCCGACGCCGAGTGAGTTTTTGTTTGACTGGTTCGGCCCGCTATGAGGCGTATCCACTTGGGTGAGGTCGCAAACTTAGCCTAATGGGACCCGCAGAATGGCCGGCTACAAATCACCCAAAAGCCCCTCGACAAAGGGTCTTAATTTGGTCAATCCCGCGTCGGTCCCAATTTGTAGTGCATCTGCCCGACTCACTCCGCCACGTATGAACGCATTGATGGCAAAGAGGGCTCCCACACGGTTTCCACTGGCGCAGTGAATCATCAATGGATAACGGCTGGACTCTATTGTTTCCATCAATAACTGCGCTTTTTCTTCGGTCAGATCCATCGGGCCAGACACTGGGATGTGGTGATAATTTAGACCCAATCCATTCACGAAGTCAGGCTCCCAATCGGTCCCGTCTTCGCCAAGGCCGCGGATGTTAACAATGGTTTTGAAACCCGCGTCTCTCGCGGCGTTTAAGTCGTCTCGAGAGGGCTGACCACCGACAAGAAGGTCATCTTTGGGCCAGCAGGCATTTGGGATATTGATCATTGAGGTAATCCGTCTGTTGGGGTCGAAGGCGTCTGTTGACTCGCGGGAAGAGCCAATCCGGCTCTGCCCACTTATCGAATGATCTCAAATTGTGTGAATTCATGAGTCGCTGGTAGCCATTCCGGGTCAACCAGGTTTACCCCTGCGGCGGGTGGTCCTTGGTGACACCATGCAAGCAAGCGCTCCAGTTTAGGGCGTGGTCCTTCAACACAAACTTCGACTGACCCGTCAGGGCGATTTGCGACCCACCCGTTAAGCCCAAGTTTGCCCGCTTCTTCACGAGCGCTAGCCCGATACCAGACGCCCTGAACCTTACCTCGCACACGAACAACAAGTCTTTCCATTGCTCAGCTCCGTTTCTGTACTTTGCCAATCTCGACGTATTCACGATGGTACATACGTAATTGGTCGAGAACGACCGCTAAATTATGTTGGTTATTATCATCATCCCGAACCCGATCAAGTCGATTCATCTCTTCCGCGAGGTCGTAGAGTCCCTCGGTCAAATCAATCAACTCTTTCAAGTTTCGAGTCTCTCGCCGCTGCCCTGCGTAGTTTGCTCGATAGCGTTCAAAAATTTCATTAGCCGATCGGCCTAATTCGCTGACAAACTCAGAGAATGATGCCTGACCTCGGGCCGTCTTGATCGCCGACACTTCTTTTCGATAAACGTCGAGTCGGCCGGATACGATCTCAATATTTTTCTCATTGGATTCGTTGGCAAAACCCTGCGGACCCAGTGCGCGCATCTGGTCGACGATGCTCTCTAGCTCGACGATGATATTGTCCAAACGGGTGAGGCTCCTAGAGAGACGCTTCTTGCCCGCGTAGTGGATACGATATTGTTCAAACTGGACATTCGCAGCACTGGCCAACATATTCGCTCGGTCATCTAAATCACCGGACAGTCGGGTCGATGTGATTTGCTTGCGTTCACTTCGATAGAGCTGCAGGTTTGACTGAATCCTACCTCGGGTATCAGTGCAAATTTCATCATCATCCACACGACCCTCTAGTTTAGCCAAGGCGTCATCAAGCCATTGGAGTTGACTGACCATCCCTGCCAGTAGGCCTGCATCTCTTGACGCCCGTGACTGACCAGCAAAGTTTCGCTCGTAGCGATCGAATACGATACGAGCCCAAGACCGATACTCGTGGCTCAGAAAAACTTCTGTGCTCGACGCTTGAATTTCTCGAATCTGCTGCACTTCACTTTGGTAAAGTTTCGCCTGCTTTGAGACAGCCTCAGCTAACTCAACGCATACTCGATCATCTATTTTGCGCGCATCTGAAACGAGCGATTTCGCCTCAGTGAGCATTTCATCGAGCAACGATGGATTTCGAGAATGCCTTGGCTGACCAGCAAAATAATATTCGTATCGCTGATTGAGTTGAGCTTCTCGCTTACGGAGATTTTGGATATTTTGAGTCGTCATGAGGCCGCCATTATAAGTGTCGTTTGACTTTTGGGCGAGTGAAACTCGCAAGAGTCGGCTAATTTTTTAGTGAATTCTACTCAGTTTGCTGCCGAATCAGCACTGAGAGGTCGAAGTTGAACACACCCGTTGCGCTGCCTGTCGGCGTCTCGATTGCAGCCTCCAGGCGAACGGTTTGCCCAATCAGTGCCATGACCTCACCCAATTCCAACAAGCTGCCATCTCTTTTTGAAAAAACCAAACGCGCCTCGGGATATTCGCAATGAGGATCGTCATAGAGCTTAAGTAGCCAATTGTCCGTTCGATGTCGTGCAAGTAGACTTTCGTCCAACCAAAGGGCCAAGGTGATATCTGCTTGGTCCGGGTCCAAAACACCAGAGACTGAGAGAGAGACATCAATATGATAGCCTCCCTGTAGACCTTCTTCGACTGCAATCCCTTCGTCGGCCAGAGCGACCATGGGATCGCCAGTCCCAATCGATAACCGTGCGTCTCCAGATCCACAAAGAGATTGTTCACTCTGGGTTGATGAGCCGCAACCGAGGGACATGATGAACGCCAGAGTCACGCCTAAGACGCGACTAATCATCGCTTGACGTGTCGCTGCTCGAAACGGCTGTCGTAGAATTGGACGCACCGTCATACCCGTGAGCATACCAACCGCCACCAGACAATCGGAACGCGGTGCGCGCGACGATTTTTTCGAGCTTGGCTGAACCGCAGGATTTGCATTCGGTTGGCGGTTTATCCGACATCTTGGCAATGACTTCGGTCACTTCTCCACAGGTCTGACAGCGGTATTTATAAATCGGCATCGATGCCTCCGTGTCCACATATGCGCGGCCGAATTGGTAAGCGCTCAACGCTACCCTGTCAAGTGTTCACGGCTAAGTCTTGCTTAGGTTCAGTGAATCAATCCAGTCCAAAGACCTCTGAGACCGGAGATTGATAAGATGATAATGACCACCCATCTCACTAAATTCGACCCCTTAGAAATCACATGACTGGCACCGATCACACTGCCAAAAACGCCACCCATTCCAACCAAGAGACCTGGTAACCAGACGACCTGGCCGACGCCGTTAAAAATCAACAAAACAATGGCTGTGTAAACAAAAATGATCAGGGCTTTAAATGCATTCCCCTTGATCACATCTAACCCACCCAATTGAACGAGTGCCAAGAGTAAAGGAACGCCAACTCCAGCCTGAAAAGCCCCCCCATAAGCCCCGATAAGGGTATAACTGATGGCCGTGCTCCACGGATGTCTGTTGGCCGTGCTCTTTGGCGGATTTAGGAGTGCAGGGCCCCGGGCAATTACGGCTGCCAAGACGAGGAAGATGATCGAGAACACAATGTTGAGAAAATCAGCGGGAAGCAAAACGGCAACGAATGCACCAAGAGTGGCACCGATGATCACCCAAACAATGGGCCATAAGACGGCTTTGTCCGTCTTAACCCCCGCTTTCTTAAAGGATAAGTTGGCCGAAAGTGCCTGGATTCCCACCGAGACACGATTGGTTCCGTTTGCGAGGGATGCATCTAATCCACAATACATGAAAAGGGGAATTGTTAGCGCCGATCCACCACCAGCAACTGCGTTCACGTAGCCTGCAAAAACACCACCGAGTACAAGCAAAAAACCCACCGATAGACCGATATCAGTCACGTAATCTCACCATCAGGCCGTGGATGACCGAAGCAAAAATACACCGATATCCCGTCAATTTACGACTACAAAGTACGGCGCGTTAAACGTCTAATTGAGATAACGGTTTGATCAAAGGCAAAGACTCACTCATGCTAATGAAATGAAACCTGTAATCCTCATGACAGGGCATACGATGCCCGAACTCGCTGCAAGGCGAGGTGATTTCGACCTTTGGTATGCACAACTGGCAGGGTGGTCACCCGACCGCTTCCACGTTGTCGATGCCGTTGGAGGTGAGACTCTGCCACATCCACACAATGTCGATGCACTGATCGTGAGTGGCAGTGCACATTGCGTGGTGGATTATGAGGACTGGTCCGTTGCGTCGGGACGATTTATGACAGAGGTTGTCAACGCAGGAATCCCGACTCTCGGGATCTGTTATGGACACCAATTGATCGGTGACTGCCTCGGTGGCACTGTAGGCGTCAATCCAGCAGGACGAGAGATCGGCATTTCAGTCGTCACCCAGAACGGCGAAGACCCAATTTTTGAGGGATTACCACGGTCGTTCCCGGTCATACAAACCCATGTTGATGCCGTCCTAGAGCCGCCGAGCGTTGGGACGATTATCGCATCGAACGAAAATACTGAAAATCAAGCGATGGCCATCGGTAAACGAACCAGAACTGTTCAGTGGCATCCAGAATTCGATGTGGACATTATCGGGCATTACATCACAGTTCGGGCCGAGGCGATCGATTCTGAATTTGGCCCAGGTCATGCGTCTCACCTTTTGAAATCCCTTAAGCCTGTATCGACAGGTCGACTCATCATGAGAAACTTCCTCCACGATTTTGCTGCAGGCAAAGTGTAGCGATCACTGTGGCTCAAGAGATCTCAACGGCAATTTTGATGGGCGGTCGCGCACAGCGTATGGGAGGCCTAAGAAAGGCCCTGTTCACTCGCAACGGCGTCTCGGTCATAGAGAGAACGGTCAGTTTGTGTGATCGGGAGTCCACTTTTCTGGTCGGGAATGAGAAAGCACCTTATCTAGGGCTTGGCCTGCCGATTATCGAAGATAAAGTCATTGGAAAAGGGGCGCCGGGCGCACTGGTGACGGCACTGCTCGCCGCTAAAACCGAGTGGGTCCGGGTCTTGGCCTGCGACCTGCCCTGTATTGAGAAAGACACACTGGATGGACTCCACCCATGTTCAAAAGTCGACGTGCGCCTTTACCGAGCAGATGGACACCCCCAATATCTGGTCAGTTTATGGCGCAGCACAATCGGACTGGAGCTCCTTGAGCGAGTTCGCAACGACGATGTAAGTTTCAAAGAACTGCTCGGCGGTTTGAGGGTAGATTGGCTGAGGGCCGACAATCCGGCGGCGTTCTACAATATGAACGACATCGAGTCCGCGAAAGAGCTTGGGTATTCACCCCAAGCCCACCTCGAAAAAAAAGAATTCGAGACTACTTAATGATGAAATCAAGGAGCATGTCGACGCCTTTGTCACCGACTTTTCGGACCCCTTGGACAAACCCAGTCAGATCTCCAGGCTGCTTACTCATCGCATCGCCGTCTTGATCGATTCGGGCGTAAACGCGAATTGGACCGGCAAGCACAGTGCCCTGCATCATAACATCACGTCCGCTCACCCGATACTTGAGTGGGAAGATCTGGGGACCTGTCACGTCGACCTTCTGCGCGGCAAGCATCATTCCTTTCTTCCCTTCACCTGCGTCCTGGCGAACAGAGATGAACAGGGTTTGCCCCGCACGCACATTTTTCTCAAGGCCTGGAGCGAGGGAAATCGTCCCCTCAATCGCGCCACTCTGACCCGTTGGCTTGGATGGCATCGAGGTTGGCATTGACGTCGGCATTGACGTCGGCATCGACGTCGGTTTTTGCGCATGTGGATTGGGTCTGGGCTTGATGGTGGCTTTCTGGACGGGAGCCTGGGTCAGCTGGCCCTTTTTTGCGCTCACAGCAGGTTGTTTGGTCGCGTCATCCGCCTTCTTTTGGCAAGCGACGATACCAAAACAAACACTCATTAATAAAATCGATCTCATCTCTATGCTCCTTCTCTTTGGCAATCTTCAATCATCGCCATGCACACGTGACCGCAATCTGGCCAATCTGTCTTCTCTCTCTTCATTGGTGCCTCGGCCAGAAGTCTCCGTGTCAACGTCGGCCATCGCGACTCGTTCTGGTTGATCACCCCGTCGCCAAGCCATCAGCACGACCAAAATGATGCTCGCGCCAAAAATATACGGAAAAAATGGCACAAAAAATGTGTACCAGGGTTGTTCGGGGTTGCTGAGCGTTGTTTCCGGAAAGCGAACTTGTAGCTGTTTGATCACCTCGTCGTCGGATAGACCACGCCTCATCATCACTTCTATTTCACGCCTCAACGTCGCCGCATTGGGACTCGTACAGGTCTTGAGGGTCTTGCCCTTGCAATAAGGGCTGTTCATTTGGTCCGACAGCCGACTCACCCGCTGGGCCACTTTATCGAGTTGACCACGGTTCGCTGGGCTGTCTGCGCTGCCCGTCGCGCTTGGACTCTGTGCATTTAACTGAGATGTGGTACAAACGAACAGAAAAGCGAAAGCGGTGAAGGCTTGGCGTATCGGCAATCGTAACAAAGAGGAACTCCGTTTAATTTGGCGGCACCAGACATCGGGCATACACGTCTCGGCCGCCTCTATGGTCACGAAACAAGATTTTAAGTCAAGTCCCAAGCACTGATAGCTGGGTTGAGGAGAAAATGATGGCGGGTCGTCTCGACGGCAAGGTCGCGTGGATAAATGGCGCAAGCCGAGGTATTGGCCTCGCGATCGCCGACGCTTTTGTGGCCGAAGGCGCAGTATGTGCTATTTCATCACGCAAGCACGATGCCATTCTCAAAGTGGCCGAAACACTGTCTGAGTCTCACCAAAGACCCGTTCGGGCATACAGTTGCCATACCGGTCGCCAATCGGATGTCGAGACAACCTACGCGCGAATGAGAGAGGCTATCGGCACGCCTGACATTTTGGTGAACAACGCAGGAACCAGTCCATACTTTGGACCATTGCTCGATGCACCCGACGTACTTTGGGACAAAACGTTCGACGTAAATCTAAAGGGCCCTTTTTGGGCGACACGGTGCGTTGCCAAATCTCTTCTAGACGCCGGAAAAGGTGGGTCAATCATCAACATTGCATCGATCCAAGGTCACCTGGGGTCACCATTACAAGGCGTGTACGGGCTCACTAAATCAGCCCTTGTATCGATGACGAAAACACTCGCTTTGGAGCTCGGCCAAGCTGACATTAGAGTCAATGCAATCTGCCCTGGCCTCGTTGCAACCAAACTGGCATCACTGTTGACTGATAATCCAGAGTTTTCCAAATCATACACCGACCGTGCGGCCCTTGGGCGATTTGGTCAGCCCGATGAAATCGCAGGTACAGCTGTTTTTCTAGCCTCCGATGAGTCCGCCTATTTGACCGGACAATCAATCATTATTGACGGTGGATACACGGCAGCGTAGATGACGAGAGAAACACAAGGATATCCTCCACCGCTGAGGGGTTTTTCGCATTTAATCTGGCCCGCATTACGTGGATTGGTCAACCAATCAAAGGCCGGCCGATCGAAAGAACGGCTGAGACTCTTTTTCTTTGCCATCCTGGGCATCGGATTTATGGGGCTGACTGGTGCTGGTGCATACTGGTTATTTGGCCAATTTCTACAAGCAGAATTCCTCGCTGAAATTCTGATTCGACGCACCCTAGACATCATATTGGTTTTCTTTTTCGGCTTGCTTCTTTTCTCAAATTTGATCGCAGGCTTTACAACGCTCTTGCTCGCCGATGATCTGACATTATTGATGTCTTCTCCAATACCAAGCGGTCGATTATTCCTGACTCGCCTCGTCTTCACATGGTCCCAATCATCATGGATGGTTTTGGTTTTTGGTGTGCCTGTTTTTGCGGCTGTTGGCCCCGTACTAGACGCGCCGTGGTGGTTTTACATGGGCATCCCAATCGTCTTATTCCCCTTCACTGTGATGGCAACAGCGTTGGGATGCTTGGCAACTCTTTCTTTAGCAACATGGCTTCCCGCTAAGAAGACACGAGATGTACTCATTGTCCTGGCCGTAGTCGGATTTCTTTTTCTTTACGTGGCCTTCAGGCTCGCAGAGCCCGAACGTTTCCTACAACCTGACGGATTTGAAGATCTCGTGTCCTTGATTTCCGGACTGGGTGGGGGCGAAAACGTATTTGTGCCAACAACCTGGTCACTTGAGGCATTACTCGCGCTCGCTAAAGGCCAATCAAACCAAGTCCTATTACCATTAATCACGCTGCTCTCCGGAGCGATCTCGTGCCTTGCACTGAGTGCTTGGGTGTCGAAGAGTATCTATTTGAGAGCGTACGACACAGCACAAATGGGCCGGCAAAACCAGCAGCGAGACGATGGATCCGTCAAAGCAGCTTGGTTTATAATGACCTATCCGAACGGTCCTCTAAAATCACTGATCGCCAGAGACAATCGACTGTTTTTCAGGACCACGTCCCAGTGGACACAGCTTCTACTTATCGGTGCGTTAGTGATCGTTTACTTGTTTAATTTTAAACATTTTCGGTCACTTCAAGATGCGAAGATAATCAACTCCGTCGGCATCTTCTTTGTCAATTACGCGTTGAGCGGCCTGGTGGTGACAACCCTGGCTGTTCGATTTCTCTTTCCAGCGATCAGTCTTGAGGGCAAAGCGTTTTGGACCGTCCGTGTTGCTCCCTTTCCTGCACAAACTTTGCTCTGGGCAAAAGTCGTTTGGGGCAGTGGGCCGTTGGTTATTTTAAGTGTCATCCTGGCCTTAGGCAGCGGGTGGATCACAGATTTGCCTACTTGGATGCTCTTATTTTCTGTCGTTATCGCCACTCTAACGACCTTGAGTCTTGTCGGCATGGCCGTTGGCCTAGGTGCCCTTTGGCCCGCATTTCATCTGGACAACCCCACACGAATTGCCAGCAGCATTGGTGGTGTTTTTTTCATGTTATTAGGTGCTTCTTTACTGATTCTGACAGCGACGCTTAGCGCACCAATGCTCCTTGGAATTCGCGATTTCTTGGCATACAACACGGTGCCTTCATATAATCGGCTGAGTTGGATGGTTGGTTGTACGCTCATCTTATTGGTCGTTTTGTGGCTGACGTATCGAGTTTCAATGTCCCTTGGCGCAAAGAATCTCGAGGAAGGCACCTAAATTATCAGTCAGCATAAAGTTAACTCAGCGCAACTCTGAGACGTATATCACCGAGGCAAAGAAGGCACCGAGAGCACGTGATAAGATGAGAAAGCTAGGAATTCACAGTTGTTTGTATGTGTGGGTGTTGTTCACAGGCTGTGGCGCAGAGGAGCAAAACGGGGGCGTCATTCAAATCGAAGCACCCGTAGATCGGCCGGTTTTGAACGCGGAGCCACCACCCAATTCGACGCCTATGGATGGGGCCGACTTACCAACCATTCAAACAGACCCCCAGGGCAATCTCACGGATGAAGCGACACCGGAACAGGCGTGTCAAACAGATCAGCGACGAGCCTGTGGTTCAATGTGCGGTCAACAAAGCTGTACTGATGGGCAATGGAGTGACTGCATGTCGACTTTAGAAAGATGCAACGCCCACGACGATGACTGTGATGGACAGACTGATGAAGGACTGGGACTCGGAATGAATTGTACAGACCGACTCGATAACGGTTGCACGGGTATTGGAACACTTGCATGCAATCTGGAAACCGGAGTTGTGGAATGTCAGGTTGCCGATACAACCCCGACACCTGAACGGTGTGATGGTTTAGATAACGATTGTGACGGGACACCAGACGAGGACTTTCCAAACCGACGATGCTGCACAGAAGATTATCACTGCCCGCCAAGAGCCCAGTGTATCGCCAATGAATGTGTTGGCGGCGCAACCACCGGCGGAAATAATGGAGCACCTGGCGGCTCAGAGGGCGCCGGACTTGGAGAGAGATGCGTTTCATCTTTCGACTGCATTCTCGGCCTAACTTGCGCTGATGGAACGTGCCGAGGCGTGTGTTTTTTTGATGAGGATTGCCCAGCAGACCAACTGTGCGCTTGCCCGGCCAACGATCCGAACTGCATCCTAACCATTTGTCGAGATGTTCCGCCACAAGACGGCCGTGCGAGCTGCCAAGCACCGCAACAAATCAATGCACTGGGTCTCTACATGGCGAACACAAATGGAGCACCCAACGACCTGACCTCCAGTTGTGGAAATCGCGGTATAGGACCAGACCTGGTGTTTCAATTGATGCTGCCTGACACTCAAATCATTTCAGTCGATACCAGCGGCTCTAGTTTCGATACCGTGCTGACGGCTCGGACTCAGTGTAACGATGCAAATAGTGAAATGGCCTGCGATGATGATGGAGGGAACGGAACCACCTCAAGGCTAACAATGCAGGTTCAAGCTGGACAAATCTATTTCATCACCGTCCACGGTTACGGACTAAACTCAGCAGGTGCTGTCATGATTGAAATCGCGTCGGCTGAAGCAGCCCCGGGCAATCCCAATGTCGACGGTCTTTGCGAGAATACATGTGCATTCGCCGACGACGGCGCATGCGACGATGGCGGTCCTGACGCTGCTTTTTCTGTCTGTGAATTCGGCACTGATTGCGCGGATTGTGGACCTCGATAAACGGGTTTTAAGGTGAGGTCTGAAGTCCTTTAATAGGTCCCCGTCGCCTTCCCACCGGTTACGATCGCGACACTCGCCGAAGCACCAATCCGATTGGCTCCCGCTCGGATCATTGCGTTCACATCTTCCTTACTTCGAACACCACCGGATGCTTTCACGCCCATTTCTGTTCCAACGAGCTCACGCATGAGAGTCACGTCTTCGACGGTTGCACCTCCGCCGCCAAAACCCGTGCTGGTTTTAACAAAAGCCGCACCGGCTGCTTTGGACAAGGCACAGGCGATGACTTTCTCGTTATGTTCGAGTTTTGTCGTCTCCAGGATCACTTTGACGCCAATTGGCTTGGCGGCTTCAACGACGGCCTTTATGTCCCTCAAAACCAATTCGTAGTCACCGCTTTTGAGTGCTCCGATATTGATGACCATGTCGATTTCACCAGCACCACAACGAATCGCTTCGCGAGTCTCATACGCTTTTGAACGAGGGCTCATGGCACCAAGGGGAAAGCCAACAACCGCGCAAACAGGTACACCACTACCATTCAGAAATCTCGCCATCATATGGACGTTGACTGAATTGACACAAACCGTAGCGAATTGGTGTTTACGAGCTTCTTCAGCAAGTTTGAAGAGCTGATCCTTAGTCGCTTCAGGTTTGAGCAATGTGTGATCGATATAGCTCGCTATTTCACCCGTCAATTCGCCAACATGGCCGATGTGACCGGCACCATAAGTGCCATCAGGACGTTGGACAGCACACATTCCGCACTCGTTTGTACCGTCTGGCATGTCGTTGTGCTGTCCGGATAAATTCGTCTGCGAGTAACCAGGCTGTGAATGGCTAGGCGCATCGCCGTGAGTCCGAGTGTAACCCTGGCCGGCACCGCCTGCCATTAACCTGGCACGGACACGACTCGCAATAAGCTCAACTAGTTGTTCATCGTTCATAGGTCTCTATCCTAGCCTGCGCAGAGCATTTTAACCAGTGCGGTGTTCAATTTATCCCACACTAGAATTGCCGCTGGAAGACCAATGGGAAGTGTGTATCGAACGGAGCCCCTTGAAACGTCGGAAACCTCCATCTCTTGACGAGTCTTTTCAAACACTTAGACAAAATCCCGCTAGACAGTGACGAGCCACCTTTTCCCAGAACTCGTACGTTGGCCGTCAAGCCTGTCGGCCTAATCTGAAACCTGAGCATCAACCGCCCCGGATTGAAGGTTGGGTCCTTTTTCAAATGGCGGTTGTAACAGCCCTGCATCGCACCCACGTACCGGCTTGCTACACCATTTACGACACCTTGAGATAGGCCATTCGTCTGGCGGCCTGGATTCGCAGCTTGTTTCTGTGTCTTCAGCGTCGGGTCGGGAATACTAGACGAAGGACCGCCGGCGAGCATAAAGTTTCGACGAGTCCTCGGCTCTGCCTTCTTCTTTTGCTTCGATGATATCTGTTCTTTTGAAGACGATTTCGACTTTGGCGAACTCGCAACAGCATTTTTTTTCGACTCACTTGGCCGTGCTTTCTCCTGGGTTCGCGACGCCTTAGCTTTACTGGACCGTGTTTTAGTCGCCCCTTTTCTCACGCCCCTAGGCCTATCCTTGTCCGACTTTTTCCGATCTGGCTTAGCGGCTTTCGCAGTGGACTTCCCTTCGATAGATTTTCGACGGTCGACTTCAGATGGTTTCAACTTAACAACCGGTTTGTCCGCTTCAGTTTTTAGCCGTTGCTTTGAATCTGTCTCGTCTTGACCGGCACCCCTTGGCAATACCATCGGTTTGACCGAAGGGGCTGACAGACCCGCATCGACGATTTGCGCAGACGCGACCCTGGTCGACGCATCCACCTGAGTTTGAACAACAACGCCCCGCTTCCTCTCCACTTTGTCCCGATACGCCGAGAAATAGATCACAGCACAAATCATGGCCGTAGTGCCGATCAAACAGGCAGCAACAACGAGCCCTGGGGACACCGAAGAAGATGATTTACCAACCTTAGGACCAGCCCTACGCTCTGTCGCCACAGACGACGGCTGTGTTGGGAATGTGGGTAACGGTTCGCTCGAAATGTTTATTGCGTTGGACTGAGACGAGATATTCAATGTAGGCACATCGTCGGGCATTGCCTCGACCTGATCGACGGCCACAGGCGCGTCAGACACGTCATCGATCGCCGGTAATCCATGGATCGAGAGCGCGCTCACAGAGTCAGATTCTATGCCATCTGCCTGTTTAACTGGATCGGCTGCCAATGGAGCTACAGAGCCCTCTCTATCGGACTCTGGCCGTTCAATTTTTCTGGTTGACTGGTCTTTTAAGGCCGCCCCACCGTACTCAGGAACAGCCTCCTGAGTCCCCGAATGACCACCCCCATCAGTCAAGCCAACTAGACTCATTAACTCGGTTGAATCACCAACGTCTTCTGGACCGTCGGCCTGGCTGACCAACGAAGCCTGTCCCGATGTTGCTCCAGACGAAGACTCACTGCTCAAGGATGCAAAGGTGTCGCTTGGAGCAGATGGCTCATCGTCCGACTCAGGTAAATCGAGGGTTGCCGCCGGGACATACAGAGCGTCAGCCGCGGGTACGAGGCTTTCACTCGATGGAAGTCCTGGCTCTGAATGATCGGGGGACGAATACTGAAGCGTCGCCCGATCCGTTACGGGTCCAACAGCACTTTGAGGACTGTCTACCGACAAGGCTGTCGTTGCATCTCCCCGCTCGCTCTGCTGATTTGGAATGGTAGCATCGGGCGAGACCATTCGTCCGGCCGGGGCAACCGAGGGCTCTGTTGGCGTAAGCGAGACCGGGCTTGCTACATCAGCCTTTTGGAGCTTCGGAGGTAGAGGTGGCGGGGCTTTTTGTTTGCTGGCGAACATCGCTTTGAGTTCGTCGATCTCGGCTGCCGGCGTCCAGTCTGACAGGTTTTCGTTCCATACAACGCTCTCAGCAGTCAATATTCCCGACCGAATCATGGCTCGAATCCGCTCCAGCGGAACAGGACCGACCTGCTGTCCATCCGGTGCTGCATACCATTCTATCTCGTAGATCGGCTCCATGATGCTCGAGGCCGCAGCTGTGACGGCACTCACCGAACCGCCCGTCCGAGAATCACTTCCGCGCACCACCATCGTAAATTCGCAGACCTTACATCTGATCTTCAAAACTTTGCCATCGACCTTCTCGTCAGAGATCGAATAACGCGTACTACACTGGTCGCAAGTGAACTTCATTGATGTCGTCGACGCCTACTTTCCGTCTATTCCGCCGGGGGTACAGTATCAACCTCTACCAATATCGGCAATCATTGGAATATGTTCATATCCCTTTTTCGAGGTACTTCCAACAAAAGATCTTTATGCAACATAACAGGATCTCCTTGACGAAGAGGGCAACTGATCACTAGGATTCGCCGGACTTCTGGCTTTCAGAATTGGCAGTTGCTCGACTCGAAGGGGATCCGCATGCGTCTTACATTTTTTACACTCTTGGCGGTGACATTGGTCTTCACAGGATGCGCAGACAGAAAGGCGGTGCCGACGGGTGCACGCGCAGTCCAACATGTAGACCAATCAAGGACTGAAACACTCGACTGGCCAACCAACGATTGGCCAGAACGAATCGAGGGTGAAAATACGAAGCCCTACATGCCTGTCGCGCCCGGCGATGAATACGATTTCGGGGATGCATGTTACCGACCAGATAATTGCGATTCAGACTCAGCTGACTGGCCAGACTGTTTGAACATCGAATGCAATACAGGCGATTGTTCATACCCGGTGTTTACAACTCAGTACGGATTCTGCACACGAAGTTGTATCGATGATACGCAGTGCGAAAATGCTGTGCCTAATGGACCCTATGGCACGGAGTTTAAGTGCTTGACAGACGGCGTGAGTGGAACCTGCGCGCCAGGATCCAACGACCGATGCGATTATTCACGAAACGGCCAGTGTGACGATCCGGAAGAAGCCTGCAAGTACCAACTGATCTTTGCGCCTGACACATTCTACGGTGCTGTTTGCCAGCCGCGCACACCCGACGGCCGCGAGATTGGTGAGTCCTGTGACGAAGAAGCTGGTGTCTTCTGCGCGAACGACATGTGCCTATACGATGTCTGCACTTCGTTTTGCGACCCAGATGCAGCCGAATCACCTTGTCCAACGGGCTATAGATGCTTTGAAGAATGGTATCCATTTGGGACCGACAGCAGTTACAACGTCGATATTTGCATGCCTCAATATTGCGAAACGGATACGGACTGCCCGGATGACTTCGCATGCGTGCTCGGATTCGAATTCAATAGAAACAATATCCTGCGGGGCATTTGTCTTCCAAAGGAAGATGGATCGGTGACCGCCGGCGGCGAATGCTGCGTAACAGACGAGTGTACTGCCCAATTTCCGGAAGTTGCATGCCAAGGTGCCACATGCTTTGACGACGAGAATGGCAACGGCTATTGCTCAGGCATGTGCAACACAGACGACGATTGCCCAGACGAAGACTACTGCACAATTATTAACTTCGGTATCAGTGCTGAGCCGGGTTCAGCACCAGCTCAGATTTGTCGAAAAGGATCAGGATCTGGGCGTCCATGCCAGACAAATGCAGACTGTGCGGCCGAGGGCGATATCCCCGATGAAGCGTGTGACTACGTCATCAGGGGCGAGATTGAAGCCGGTCGAACAGTAAGCGAAATTACAGCGTCTGGCCGTTGTGCAACCATTCCGATCAATGCTGTTGGCTACGGTGAAGAGTGCGGTGGATTGTCTGGTGAATGTACAAACCCATCCCTTTGCCTGAATGCCGGCGGCTCTGGCTTCTGCGGAGAACCATGCCGTAACAGCCGGGATTGCGCCGAAGGAAGTCTATGTTTCGGAATTGGCCTGACAGCTGACCTAGAAGGCGGCTCCTGCGTTGAGAATCGGCTTTTGGGCATGCCGGAGGCAAGCCTCACCTCCTGTCGCAGAGATGCGGACTGCGGCGAAGGTGAACATTGTGGCATTAACATCATTGGCTCAGACCCACCGGTAGTAGAAACACTATGCATGACCAACGAAGGGGCGGGCAGTGCGGGCAGCGAATGCAGCTCAGATATGGACTGCCAATCAGAAACATGCCTGCCACTGTCTACGGATAGTGCTGTCGCAGGCTACTGTCTTGCCACCTGTCGGTCGGCTGATGACTGCGGTGGCGAAGGATACTCCTGTAGTCGCCAAGTCATGGACGCAGCAAGCGGTGCTGAAGCGAAAGTTTGTCGGCCGACCGCTGTTTGCACACCATGCGCCTTCGACAGAACTGCTGTCTGTGGCGGTGATCTCGTCTGCAGCGAAGTCCAATACGGGAGTGCCGGAACAGGCAATGCCTGTCTGCAGCCATGTGATGGCCCTGGTGACGCCACCTGTGGCGATGGATTTGAATGTTCAGCCCACGTGGGTGAGGGCGGTGCTGTCAGTAACATCAACTTCGTCTGCGCACCAAGAAACCCTCAGAATAGCTGCGGCGCAGCACAGCCTCGCTAATTTGTCGAAATAAGGTGATTCAAATCCACCACTGCGCCGGAAAGCGCAGTGGTCTCCAATACGCGTTTTGGTATCACTCAACTCACTGGAGGGCAGCTTGCGTTAGATGGAGTTGTCGTCCGAGGCCTTCGAATCCAAAAGTTTTCTGACCTCTTCTTTGATGATGGCTTCAGCGAGCACGGGAACAACTGCCCAGGCAACCCTCTCAACGACTTCTTTCGATACATTGAGGGCTTGAAGCGTCTCTAAGTCCGCTAATCTCTCGGGCAGCTTAACTAGGCTGGTTGCCGATTGCGACTCCGCTACAGACGCACTCTGATGCGGGCTCCGTTCGAGATCAGAGACCAAATCTGAGTCGTGATCATGGACTAACTCCGGGGTCAGTGAATCGCCAGGTGATTCATCATCGGCTTCATCTATCTTAAGAGTCGGAGGTCTACTCTCATCAATGGCCAGCGGTTCATTTTGAGGATCTTCCAAAATGGGAAGAACCGCTGCTTCCGCATCGAGGGCGTCGATGGGGTTTGTGACTGAATCCGCTTCGTCAAAGTCTGCCGACTCCGCCATCGCATCAAGAACCTGCTCGGGTGATACCTCATATGTCTCAGTTCGAACTATTCCATGGGATTGTGACTCATTTTCTCCGACAAGCGTTTGATCGACTATCCCGACAGTTGACTTGGACTCTTCTCGTTCGGACATCGTGTCCGTATGAACGCTTTCGTCAAAGTCCGCACTTGCATCGACCGATTCAGCTTCGTCTGAAATCGGAGTCAGTTCTACGGTCTGTCCATCTTCATTTTTGGCTCCCTCATCGCCTTTATGAGCCAACGGTACATCAATTCGATAGGGGGCATATAAGTCTTGATCTGGCACATCGAGATTGAGCATGGCGCAAACAGCTTCTACCAAAACTTGGGATTCAAAAGGAATCTGAAGCTGAGTTTGTTGAGAGCCAAATACAGCAACCAGTGCATCACTCTCACCGTCCTCAAGGCATAAAATCGGAACCTTTAGTTCGTCTATCAAATCCCTCAGGGAGTTCGCATCTATCTCGGGCAGGCAGCTGTTCAAAATACATAATGTGATCGTATCGCTGCGTAATACATCCAAGAGTTCAGGTGCTGTCGCCACCTCAATTAAGTCGAAACCCAGGCTACTCAACGAAACCCGAACGGCATGTCGAATCGTGACACTATGCTCAGCCAGAGCAATTCGCTGGGTCATTATTTTCACTCCTGAAAACCGATAGGGACTCGAACCATCGAATTAATGCACCGACACCCTGGAAATGCAAGAATCGACTTGTCACACCTAGGGGCAGCGTCCATTGAGATTCCAGTCGAATGGTCTAAATCGAACCGATTCAACGCCGTCTATCTTATCGGGTGCCAATCGCCCAACCCACTGTTTAGGATCAATAAAATCGGACTTATACCATTCGAAAATCTTGCTTAAATTAAGCACGCCATTCTGTTTTTCTACGAAACGTGAATCCATAATAACCCGCTGTTCAAGAGAGTTGAGCTGCTGTTTTAGCGAGGGTCCTGTAAATGCGTAACCCGATGGACTCAGATGTCCCTTAGCACCACCGACAAGGGCAAAATGAACAGATGGATTTCTCTGCATAACCGGACGAATACGTTCTGACTGTAACCGCGTTAGCGTGATTGATTCGCCACCCATAAGAAACGATACCCGCCAAAAAAAACCACCCCCGATATATTCGTCATCAACATTTTCGATGGGACAGTGGTCCCTGACCGCGGCAAGCACGAACGCATTGTAAGCATTCAGGTAGTAAGCCAGCCTATCGTCTATGCTGCGAAAACGATGAGGTGCATTTTTCGGACTCGTTGCTGCAATATGACCAAGGTATCGATCGAGCGTATCTGGTTGAGCCTTGAGTGCTGCATAGTCAACTTCCCCCGCCTCATCCACAACCTGGGCATACACTTTGCTCAATAACGAATGATCGAACCCTTTTCCCTTCATAGGGATCGGGTCAACTCGTGGGCCGTCTATTCCACCTGGCCTAAACCAGAATAGAAAAACGGCAAGCACGAATGTGAGCGGAACGAGTAGAGTAGTTTTTGTCGCGACCAAAAGGCTGCCTCCTCGGAGGGCAGCGCGTCGCTATGCGGCGAGCAGCGTACCCTCTCCATACCGAGCATCAAGTTGCTCTTTCAAACGCCGTCTAGCCCGATGCAAGCGTGACTTGATCGCTGCGATGGAAAGACCTGACTCCTCATGAATCTCGCGCAGATCAAGTCCATCTTCAACCCATAGCCTCAAGATGGCACCATATTGTTCGGGAAGCGTGTCTATGGCTTCCTCGATGGCCGTGAAGATTTGAGTATCTTCAGCGGCTTCATCAGGCAATTTGGAAGGGAGCAGAAGGACATTGTGGCTCTGTGTCTCAACTTGGGTGATATTATCGTCAAGGCGGAGTGCCCCTTTACGTTTGGCCGACCTGATATGCATTCGAATACAATTGCTGGCGACCATATAAAGCCAAGAACTGAATCGTGATTCTCCGCGGAAGGTGCTCAGACGAGTGAACGCTCGAATCATCGTTTCTTGCGTCACATCTTCGGCCTGATCGAGGTCGCGTAGAGCCTTCACTGCACGCCAATAGATTTTATCCCTGAGCGGTTTGATGAGGTTGGTAAAGGCCTGCTCATCTCCCAGCAAGGCTCTGTCTACGAGCTCCATTTCTTGTTTTTTAGTGACCATGGCGGACCCTCCATCTGTAATACTGCAATAGATCGAGCGAATTAAATCATTCCCCGAAACCAATCTTTTTAAGCCTCCGTTCTTACAGGGAGTATAAGCATGCGATTGCCATGCCAATATTTTCCATCGGGTGACTTAATTTCACACATCGACCCCTTCAAGAAACACCAGGCACATAGATTCAGGCTTCTAGCATCGAGTGATTTACATGTATGAGCGGGAAGCAGCTTACGTTTCTATGTATTAACTAGACGTACAAAGTGCTGAAATCAAACAGACTTTCTTAGAAAAAGAAATAGGCTAACAAATGATTTATGTAAGGGTGTGACCGCGTTCAGTAAACTCAAACCGTCCATCAGTTCAGGCAGTCTTTTCTGTCTTTCGCGGGATTAAACAATCCATAACCACGACATTTAGATCGCGAACATGAAGTTTTTGCAGGAAAAAACACCCATAATTCTGTCAAGATTTTGACAAATAAATTTTTGCTCTTCAGCCGAGAAAACTATGCGAGCAGCTCGGACGTTAAATTACCAGTAATCGGTTGTTACACAAACTGGCCCCGTCACTTGAGTCAAACACGATAGTCTCAAGCTAAAGTCGCCTCGTTTTTGAGTGTCAGCCCGCTCCTGAAGGAGCTGTATCTCTCTAGGGGTTTGCTCAGAGACATCACCCTTCACCCACACAGAACATGCGACGCAAACGCCTTGGCCACGACAAGAATAACCTACGGGATATCCAGCCCGCTGAATCGCCTTTAGAATCGATAGTCCCCTCGGCACATTTAGTTTTGTGCCAAAGGGTATGAAACTTATCTCGACGTCTTTTGGCATCGTTCGTTCTTCTTGTTCAACGTAAATTTATCCATGATACTCGCACCAAAAAGATTACCCGTTCGCGTCCGATGAACGATTGCACTAAGCCGATGTGCGGACACTGACAATTCGATAAAATGGTGCGCGCCTGAAAAAATTCTGCTGGCACTGGCATCGGCATTTTTTACCGCACGGTCTACTTTTCTTGATACACCGGGTACTGGGTTAGTGAACGTCGCTGCGCCGCCGGTCACGACATACGTGGTCCCAAGACCCGGACCCGAGCAACGGCTGGATGCTTTAGCACCACGGCTCGCACAAAACCGCTCATAATTATGGTCGTGACCGGCGAGCACAAGATCGATCGAATGTCGGTCGATAATCGGAATCAGTTTTTCGTTCCATCCTCGTTCATTTGAACCATGATTGCCCCTGGACCAAATCGGTCGATGAAGAAACAAAACTTTCCAATGACTGTCGAGAGACGCAAGGCTTCTGTCAAGCAAAGTGAGTGCGTGGTCCAGTTCATTGTCCAAGACCTCAGTATCGAAACCAATAATGCCAACTGATTCCCATCTAAACCAATGAACAAAGCGATCCACAGCGATGAGCTCTTCAAAAAGACCACCTCGGTCGTGATTACCTCGAACAGATACCATGGGTGGAATGACCTTGGTCTGACGAAAAAAGTTGGCCCACTCATGAATTCGATGGCCACGCTTAACGAGGTCGCCCGTATTTAATATGAATGCGGGCGTTCTCTGGTACACCTCTTGGAGCAGACCTGGCCAGTACGCGGACGGGCCAATATGGTCAACGTGTGCGCGCCCGTCACCCAAGGCAACAAACCGGACGCGTCCACAACCATCTGAACGACGCGGTGGCAGCCGATACACCTTCTCAGCAAACTGAACAACCCGAGTTGTCGACCCATTAACGCGTTGATAATTGTCTTTCTGTTCGACTCCATCGATGACCAGTTTAGATGGTCCCGTAGCCCTCACTGACCACTGGTCGAAGCCCTGTGGAACGATGTTGATTGCGATTATGTCGGATTGCTTTGGCGTCGAGCAGGCAGACAGAGAGAAAGAGAGAAGAAGAAATGATAAGCCCCGTTTTAATTGATTGGAAATGGACAAAGTTCTGAATGGGTGCTTGCACTGGAGGTATCGATTTTCTATCGTCCGCCCGAGAAACGACAAACGAGCGAAAATGGAACCGATCTCACAACAGGAGAAACCTGCCCCGTCGAGGAAAAACGACGCGACTGTCGCCGGTCGAGGCTTCTTATTAATCACCGGAGCAAAATTATGGTTCATGGTGGGCGGCGCACTCATAACATTTGGCCTGCCGTTCATCTTTCAAGCATTTAGTGGTGATGGCCGTAAGCTGTATGGACAATACTACGACTTGAATAACATTCTGAGCATATTCAGCATGATGATGGTCACTGGAGTTATGCAAACGGTCTCTCGATTTGTGGCCGAACGCCCTGAGTCAGCGGCTGGGGTTGTCGCTCAAGCTCAGAAAATGATGCTTGTCGTTGGCGGAATTGTTGGTCTTGGCTTCATTCTAAGCGGCGATTTTCTAGCCGAAAGTCGAAACAATCCAGATTTGGGTAATGGCTATCGGGCAGCCGGTGTTATTCTATTTTGCTATGGAATTTATACCGTATACATAGGGGCCCTTAACGGGCAGAAACGATTTTTGAATCAAGCCATGTTTGACATCGGCTTTACCACTCTAAAAGCGACCCTTGTTCTCGGGATGGCTGCTGCTGGACTCGGTGTCTTAGGCGCGTTCTATGGTTTCGCGAGTGCTGCGGTCATCATCATGGTTATCGCAATTCTCTATGTTAGACGTTCACTCAAGCCCGGCGAACCAATTTCTGAACTGTATTTATTTGCAGCAAAGGTCATGTTGTACACACTCGTTTTTAATCTGATCTTCAAATTGGACGCACTGTTTCTAAAGCCAATAGCCGCAAACCTTTTTGGAAATGCAGACGGTGTCATGGCCGACTATGGGATGGCTGTCAATGTCAGTCGTTTGCCATGGCAAGCTACGATCGCGATTACGTTCGTCATTTTTCCGATGATGAGCGAAGCGACTTTTACTCAAGATTTGAGCCGAGCTCGAGTCTACATTCGCCAAACACTCAGATATTCAACAATTCTGGTTGGCTCCGCCGTCGTCGTATTGATGGCGATGCCTGATGCCATTTTTTCCATCCTTCCGAAGGGTTATGAAGCTGGTGCCATCGCGTTGGTTTGGTTGGCCCCAGCCTACTTTTCATTCAGTTTATTCAATATCGTAAATACACTCCTTATGTCATCGAACAGGGCGGGACAAGCTTTGGTTGTCGGGTGTGTCACCATTGCCCTGACAATCATTTACTTCGTCGTCATGCAGCAGTTAGGTTCTGATGTAATTACGTCGAAAGAGAGTTTAATCCGCCTATCAGCAATTGGAACCTTTGCAACATTTACAATCGGATTAGCCCTTGGCTTGGCTGCCCTTTGGAAGCGATTTGGTTCGCCGATGCCAATGGCAACGGTCATTCGCGTCTTATCGGTTGGTATTGTCATTACGCTGGTCGGACGGCAACTACCCGATATGGGCAAAGTAATGGCTCTTACCGTCTCTGTCGTAGCCGGATTACTGTTCTTCGTAGGGCTGGTTATAACCGGAGAGTTTGGGGCTGAAGACAAAGCTCGATTTACGCAAGTCCTCAGGGGTAAGAAGTGAATTGTATCTCGGGATCGGTCCAGATTTGGAGAAAGAAAAAAATCATGCGAATCACTGTGATCTGTCTAAGCTTATTGGGCGTCCTCGCGTGTTCAACGCCAAATCGAATGACCCATTTAAGGGATACATTGCGTACATTTAATCAGCAGGTGCGATGGGGGATGTGGCCTGCTGCATCGTCTCATGTTTCCAAAGAGAAACGAGAAAAATGGCTGACTCAACGAATCGCAAACGCCCAGAATCTAAAGCTGAGTGATGTCCGATTAGTCCAAGTGGTGAGCGATGGGCCTCGTGCGACAAAAGCAAAAGTCATGATCTCCATTACTTGGTATCGAACGTCAGATATGAGAGTTCAGCAAGCGAACTGGCTCCAAACATGGCACCACTCTCGGATGGGATGGCGCCTTGTCGACGAAGAGAAGCAAGTGCCCTCCAAGCCGGACCTTAAACCGAGCCCCGTTCCCGATACGGAAAAGAAGGTGAAGTGGCCATAGGCACAGAATGTCTGGTAGGAGCTCCGTTTAGAATGGAATAGGGTCATCACCATCTGAATCGTTAGATCCCGATGGTTGAGGTGTCCCTTGGCTCGGCGGTTGGCTGCTCTGACCGCCGCCCCAGCCGCCGCCTCCGCCGCCCTGATTCTGACCGCCGCCCCAGCCGCCGCCGCCGCCCTGATTCTGACCGCCGCCCCAGCCGCCGCCGCCTCCGCTGCCGTGGTTCTGACCGCCGCCCCCGCCGCCGCCTCCGCCGCCCTGATTCTGACCGCCGCCCCAGCCGCCGCCGCTTTGATTCTTATTTCCACCCCAGCCGCCGCCACCGCCGCCGCCATCATCTCGACCGCTTAAGAAAACAACATTGTTTGCCACAACATCCCAAGCGCGTCGGTTTACGCCTTCTCGGTCTGTATATTCGCGACTTTGCAATCGACCTTCTAAATAGACCTTCCGACCCTTGGCTAAATACTGACCACAGATTTCAGCCTGTTTGCCCCAAACTGAAACGCTATGCCATTCTGTACGTTCCTGGCGGTTACCATCTCGATCATTCCAGTTCTCAGAGGTTGCAATTCTCAAATTGCACACGGCTTGCCCACCCTGTGTGTATCTAATCTCTGGATCAGCTCCTAGATTCCCAACCAAGATCACTTTATTGACACTAGACATTTTCTGCCTCCCTCATCTGATTCTGAAATAACGGTAATTCGTTGGTCACGGTAAAAACTTGCTGGGCAGCATTTCAACTCCCTGCTCATGTGTCAATCGAGCATTGACAGTGCATGTTGCGGTTTAGGTCGTTTTTTGTAGATTTTGTAGGCGTTGAACAAAAATGACTGATGTTTGCGTTGCAATTCCGTTCCATTTAGGATTTTTTCGTGGCCATGTTAGAAATCGAACCCAACCGAATGAGTGACCATTGCATCCGGCAAAAGAACATTGACCGTGATGCGCTTCGCGTACTAAGGCGACTCCATGACTACGGTTTCTATGCGTATCTGGTGGGTGGAAGCGTTCGGGACCTGCTGATCGGTCGAAAACCAAAAGATTTTGATGTGGTCACATCCGCGCAGCCAAGGGAAATAAAGCGATTGTTTAGGCGCTGTCGCCTAATTGGCCGACGATTCCGACTCGCACACATCCTTGGAGAGGGCGGAAAAATTATTGAGACAGCGACCTTCCGGGCTAAACCGAAGAACCTAGAGCATGGACAAATCATTTTTGATGATAACCAGTTTGGCACGCCAAAATCTGACGCGTTGAGACGGGATTTCACTGTCAACGCACTTTTCTATGACGCGCATCGAGATGAGGTCATCGACTACGTGAATGGGTTGACGGATCTCGAAGCCGGCCTTTTGAGAACCATTGGCGATCCAACAACGCGGTTTAGAGAAGACCCTGTGAGAATGTTGCGGGCGGTTAAGTTCGCGGCTCGACTTGATTTCGAAATTGAATCAGAAACCCGGACAGCCATTCTCAATGAGCGAGCAGAGATCGGGAAAGCTGCGCTGCCACGACTCTACGAAGAACTACTCAGACTCGCTGGCGGTGGAGCCTGTGTCGAGACGGTTAGATTGCTTGACGAACTGCGCTTACTCGAAATTTTAATTCCAGAGCTCGCCGCAACATTGTCTAGACTGAGCCAGTCAGAGCGCGAGCGAATCGATCGTTTGTTCCACGCACTGGATACTCAGATGGCGAAGATTCCGCGGATGCCCAATGGCATTATCATCGCCGTTCTTATGTGGCCTGTGGTTGAAGCCGTCATCGGTTCTCTGTCTGAACCAATTCAAAACTCGCGACTTCGGTACTTGGTCGAAGAGCTGACGAGACCACTGGCCATCCGAGTTTGCATTCCGAGAAAGGTCATGGAATCAACCATCATGGTTTTGCTGTCGCAATTGCGATTTGCCCGTTTGGTCAATAAAAAAAATTCGCGACACTCTTTTGCTAAGAGTCCAAATTATGCGTCAGCGGTCCTGTTTGCGCAGATTCGGGCCCATGCAGGGCATCTCTCTCCTGACAGTGCGAGGAAATGGCACGAATTGGAACAAGAGTTTGTTCCACCGCCGCTTTTCGAACCTAAACCCCGTTCAAACAATCGAAAAAACAAAGGCCAACGGTCCAGCCGCCATCAGAATCGGCGGCGTCCCTCATCTCACTAGATCAAATACGCCATCAGGCTCCACCAAGGAGCTTGATCGCACTTTGTTTTGACAGATTGTTCGACTGCCCGAGGATAGAAATTTGTGCCTGCTCCAGTATTTGGCGTCGAAGAAGTTCCGATGCTTCTTTTGCAAAATCAGCATCTCGAATGCGGCTATTGGATTCTTGTAAGTTCACCGATGTATTCGCCAAATTGTTGATGGTCGATTCCAATCGATTTTGGGTCGCTCCGAATCGAGCACGCTGACTCGTCACCTGCTCGAGTGCTCGATCAATGGTCTCCAGAGCGTCATTCGCACCCGCTTGCGTAGTCACATCAATTGCAGCTACAGCGGTGCCCTGCGTCGACCCGACCGTACCGGCGGAAAGTCCTGCGGCGGCCGGATCGGCACCAGCAATATCGAATTGAGCATCTCCGCGGAGCGTAACCGTGCCCTGGGTAGTGCCCGCCGAAAGGCCCGTGATGGCCTCCGCATTTCCGGTCGCCTGAACATCTATATTTCGGCCGTCTTGAGCCAACAATTCAACGCCCCCCGAACGATCTCTCGATGCGGTGACACCCGTTAGGTCGGATTGAGCGTTGATTGCAGAAATCAGGGAATTTCCAGCGTCGCCAGCTGCGACCTGAACTCCAGTAATGGCAGTCCCGTTTATGGTTAACTGGTTTTGAGAGTCGAGTCCACCACCAGCGACTTGCCCGCCCGCGGTCACCGTTTCATTAACGATTGCAGAGACACCCGTGTTCGGCGTTGAGTCATTGATGGCTGCCGCGACAGCAATGGCACTCCCGCTCGATTGAACCGTCGATACTTGATCATCGACAGCCTGAGTTGCTCTAATGCTGACCCCATTTATGGACAGGTCACCCGCCTGGACCCCATTACCGCCAATGGATGCAGAGGTCACCTCAGGTGTCGACCCCAATTGATTGGTTCGTACATCCGCGTTGGGCAGGTCGACCGATTCACTTGAATTAGCGCCCACCTGCAAACGGAAGGGGCTTGCCTGTCCTCCAATCAATTTTCGACCATTGAAGGTTGTTCGTTCACCGATGGAACCGATTTCATCGCCGAGCTGATTGATTTCACTCTGGATCGCCTTCCGGTCGGACGATGTAAGTGTGCCGTTGGATGCTTGGACGGCCAACTCTCTCATACGTTGTAAGTTCTCGGTCACACTATTGAGACCAGCGTCCGCTGTTTGCGCTGCAGAGACCCCATCGCTCGCGTTGCGCATCGCTTGACCGATACCGCGAACCTGACTGTCGATTCGACTGCTAATGGACAGCCCGGCCGCATCGTCGCTTGCCCGGTTGATACGCAAGCCGCTACTCAACCGTTCGAAGTTCTTGGAAAGAAGTAGCTTGTTGAGATTGAGGTTGCGCTGCGCCTGAAGCGCACGCGTTCGGTCGTTTACCTTGATACCCATTATTCACCCTCCGTGGTGCGACTCTTGGAAGTCTTATCACTCCGTATTATGATGCGAACTCGGCCAATTCTCAAGCCCTGTTGGAAAAGTGAGACTCGTCGTGAAGATCAATCGCCCCCTAATCCGTGGACGTTTTGTGCGTCGTTACAAACGCTTCTTTGCAGACATAGAGTTAGAATCCGGTGATATACTCACCGTTCATTGCCCGAATAGTGGGTCGATGAAAGGCTGCGCTATCGAGGGCGCATGGGCCTGGGTAAGCGACTCCGAGAACCCAAAGCGGAAACTCAGGCATACACTCGAAATTATTGAACATAATGACGAAAAGATCTGCGTAAACACCCAGCGTCCCAACAGCCTGGTCGAAGAGGCGGTCCTCAATGGTGTTATCGAAGAACTCAAAGGCTATGAGAACATAAAACGAGAGGTTCGATACGGAGACGAAAATTCTCGTATCGACTTGTTGCTCTCGACGGACAACTCGACCTGCTATGTTGAGGTAAAAAATGTAACGCTGCCCGGTGAAAATGGATTGGTCCGCTTTCCCGATTCAGTCACGTCAAGGGGGACGAAGCACCTGAGAGAATTGATGACTATGGTCAAAGATGGCCACCGATCCGTGCTGGTCTTCTGTATTGCCAGAACGGGTGCAACCGAATTTGAACCAGCCGCAGACATCGACCCAATCTATGCAAACACATTAATAGAAGCCCATAAAACCGGGGTCGAGGTCATCGCATATCGGCTCGAGATCGACCTTCCAACATTAGAATTAAAGACTCGAATCCCGGTGTATTTAGACCGTTAATTCAATAAGTGCTGTACGGATCGTCTGACCATTCTTGTTTTTTTCTACGCGAAAAGGATATGGTGCGGCGCCCATGCGAGGATCTTAAACGTGCACTTGTCAATCGTAGTACCTGTCTTTAATGAGGAAGAGAGCCTCCCGCTTCTCATCTCGGAAATTCATTCGGCAATGAAACCAGCCGAACTGGCCTATGAGATTGTTTTGGTCGACGACGGCTCGAGCGATGCGAGCCTCCAAGTCTTATCGGGGCTCGCCGAGTCTGATCCATCGCTCGTAATCGTCAGTTTTCGCAGAAATTTCGGTCAGACCGCTGCCATGCAGGCCGGCCTAGACCACGCTCGTGGAGATATGATCGCCCTGATGGATGCGGACTTGCAAAATGACCCGAGCGATATTCCTGCCATGGTGAGTAAGCTGCAGGAGGGTTATGACCTGGTGGCGGGCTGGCGGGCCGACAGAAAAGACACATTTATCAACCGCAGACTGCCATCGATTATCGCCAACAAGCTCATCAGCGTGACCACAAAAGTTCATCTACACGATTATGGATGCACGTTGAAAGTGATGACGCGGGATGTCGCAAAGGCACTCAGGCTCTATGGAGAAATGCACCGGTTCATTCCTGCTATCGCCAATTGGTCTGGTGCTCGAATTCACGAAATGAAAGTCAACCATCGAGCTCGACAATTCGGCATTTCAAAATATGGAATTAGCCGCACCGTCCGAGTCATCCTCGATCTGATGGTCATCTTGTTCATACAAGGTTTCTTAGTGAAGCCGATGCAGGTGTTCGGCCTTGCTGGTCTGGTGAGCGGACTCAGTGGATTTGGAATCTGTGGGTGGCTTGCGGCAGAGAAACTGATTTTAGGAACCCCCCTTGCCAGCCGACCACTCCTACTCCTAGGCGTCCTCTTGATCATCGTCGGCGTGCAGCTTCTGTCGTTTGGATTATTGGCCGACCTTTTGACGCGCACCTATCATGAGTCACAAGGAAAACGGACTTATACAATTCGACAGACGGTGATCGGCCCTGGATCTAAACCAAATGGACCGTCCGGACACGAAAACAGCGAGGCTATAAAGATGGGCAGCGACGTGGAACAGTCTGCCTGAATGATGTCGACAAAGCAGTCAATTTGGTTGAATACACACGGACTTGGAAAAGTATAAGTCGACCTGTTTTCGGTCATTTATTTCTTTTGATAGAAAGAAAATCCAGCCGTCTTGATGGTCTTGACGGCTTTATAGTCAGAGCGCAATAAGGCATTGAGAGCTCTAAATTTTCGATAACTTTCATTGTGAGATAAGACCAAAAACTTCGGTTTTTCAGCCTTGAGCTGCTTAATCAGGGTTGGCCAAGGGCTTTTCGGATCGAAAGCCGTATTCTTCGTTGGGCGACGCCAAGTATTGGTTAAGGTAGATGTAAAAACACCCAGAGATTTCGGGAAGTGCGTCGCGATTGGGCGATTGGCGTGGAAGTAGACTGGCCAAGCCCATCGACCCCATACCCAAATTGGCTCGTCTGCTCGACTGTTATCTCGGATGTATCGTCCAATTTTTTGAGCCACTGGATCACGTGCATGCTGCCGCCGTTTTCGAATCTTAGCGACTTGATCGGCATCATGAATCAACGCCGGAGAGATGAGAAGAGTCGAGCAAAGCAGAACGATTAACGGGCGCACACGAGACCCCAATCGAGTCCAACTTGAACGACGAATCCAAGGCATGAGAACCCCGTTGGGGTGAGCTGCAATAATCACCAATATGGGCAGCAGCTGGAGGTAATAGCCTTTGAAAAAACGAAGACCGAGGGCGGCACCCAAAAAACTGAGAATGAGGTGCAGCGAAATAAAAAGCCCGCGTCCGGTCCACGGAGTTCCCGGTGTGACATTTCGGAATATGGCCAATATTGCAAGTAAACTGGGGGTCGCTGCATACATCGCGAAACCAAGAAAGCCATCGCCAAGACGCAAGCCTCGATCAGTCCACGACGTCTGACCTCGGACGTATTTCCAACCACTTTCCGAGAAAAAATAGCTGCCCATGAAACTAAACAGTTCCCCGTTTAGTGCATACCAAAAAAGAATCGGCGCAAAGCCGGCTCCGAGGCCAACAAAGAATAGGCCCAAAGCCTTCTTGGGCTCGAGAATGCCCACCCAGTCATCGGGCCAACTCAATCGCTGACCGATCAAGGGCATCAACGCAAACAGCGGAAATAAAACCGCTGCCTGACGCTTTAAGACACCCGCGATGGCAAGAATCACCCCGGTCCAAAAAAACCATCGAAGCCGACCACTTTTCACCGCTAACAGACAACAGACCGTTGCCCAGATGTAGGGGCCGATCATCCACGACCCGTAGTTGACGTCGATGCTGTCGGTAATTGGCGATAGCGCTGCGTAGAGTGTGGCTGCGACCAGTCCGCAGTCTCGCCCATAAAGAATTCGACCAAGGCAGAAGACGCCGAGCAATGCAAAACAGGCCATACCAATGCCGAAACATTGCAACGTAAACATCGAACGATCGAGGAGTGTCCAAAGCATCGCCGTCAAATAGAAAGTACCCGGTGCTTTGTACTCTAGGTTGTCGATCAAAGGCAGCTCGCCGCGCAAGATGAGATCTGCATTTAATGTGATACCGGCAACATCTTCATTATGAAATCCGGCTGTCCCCAATGCCGGCCAGCGCAACCATACCGCGAATGAGACGAGTCCTAACAAGACGACAGATGTTTGGGTTTGGTATCGATTCCTAAAAATCATAGTGGTCAGGTACGACCTGCCCATCCGCCTGTCAAGTAAGTGTTCTGAGCAAACCGATGGAAAGATAATCGTTCAAAGAGACAAAACGAAGATGCAATGATGGCGTTGTCTGTAATACTCTGTGGACGTGATTAACTTGGCTACAGAGCTTTTCTGACTTATGCGCGGTCTGCTAACGGTACTCATTTTTTCTATTGGAGGGTGTACTACCCCCGAAACTCTTCCCCTCGCCGCCGAGGACTCGCAACTGCCCATCACGGATTCAGGCACGATGGATGTTCGAGTCAATGATGCGCTCCCCGATGTGGGCCGAGATATGACTCAGCCGGTCGACGCGGCTGACGCATCACAACTGCTTGACATGAACTCGGCCGACGGGTCCGCGATCGATATGAATTCAGACATGGGTTTGGCAACCACCAATTGCTTGAGAACTGAGACGCAATCGGGTGCCTTTAGCGTCCCGTCCTATCAACAAGTTGCCATGGCCTACGGTGGCCAAGCATCGTACCTGGTCTGGGCAGACGAATCAGGCCTAAACCAATGCCGAATGGGTCGCGATGCCGCCTTCGATTCCCCCCGTCTTCTCGTAGAGTCACTGACCGGAATCCAATGGGTCACGACGCTCAGGGCAGGCGGAACAACATGGGTTGCCTATGGTGGACCCGAGGTGCCGATCCGAATTTACCAGGCACACAGACCATCGGAGAGTCTGATGAGTCTGAGTAATCCCGATGCAACCTTAGTGGGCCAACCCATGCTTGCTGAGGCAGACGGTCAGCTGGTCGTTGTTGGCGAAACAGTGGACGGCGCTGTCTCCTGGCACGTATTTCAGTCAGATCTGAGTGTCCTGGGTCCAACAACTGTTGACAGTTCCGGACTGCCAAAGCCAGACAGCGTTGCCACGACGACGGGCGGTGTGTTGCTTCGGTTCGGAGAGTCGGGTCAATGCGTGTTCATCAATTCAAGTACTTGGCTTGCGCAGGGGAATTTACCCTGTCGAACCGAACGGGGAGAGCTCATATCGGATGGCGGTCAAACACTCCTGTGGCATCTAGAGCAGCTCGGAGCAGAACAATTTATGAGCCTTAGATCCCTCTACGATCGCGACGGGGTACTCAGAGTCGGCAAGTTTGACATCACAGAGCTGATCTCATCTCAAGTCTACCGGGGCCAAAAGCCACTCATTGGACGTCGAACAATGACGACACCCCAACCGCGCCAAGGTGATATGCAACTCTATTTCGTTGGAACACAGAGCCTCTGGGAATCCATGGTCACATGGGATGGAGGCTGGCCCTGGGCCGATACCCGTTCAATCGGATTCGCGGATTTACCAGACAGACGCGTTGATGGGCTATGCGAGGACGGCCAAACAGCCTGTTCGAGCGACAGTGATTGCGGTGAAAATGCGGTTTGTAATGATGCCGCGCAAACGCGGCATGCACTTGTCGTTCGGTTTACACAAGAGCCCACGCCTGTCATTGAATATGTTCCGCTCATCGAGCGAAGGCTTCGCTCGACGGCAACCATTTTCGATGTAGATATTGCATGTTCACCAAAACCAGAATCATGCGATCGCCAGGACCAAGACTGTGATGGCTTAATTGACGATGGACTCTGCTGCAGCACAGCTGATGAAACCAAAATATTGAGAAGCCGGTTCCAAACATTGGGGCCAGTCGAACAATTTTTGATCGGTGATAATGAATGGCGTGATGCCTATTTGATCGCCTACCGATATCGTGATGCCGATGATCGGTCTCGATGGGCCGCCATTCGGGCTCGCTACGAATACGACAACGCCCTCTCACCGACACGCACAGCCATCGATTTAGATGTTGAAGCCGTCGGTGACTGCAATCAAATCGATTCGCAATGTCTGACATTCCCCAATGACGGGTCCAGCCCTTTCAATCGGCGTGCTGGTGAAGGTCGCTACTTCAATGGTGTGGGAGGTGCTCGGGTTTTTATCGCGAGACATCTCAATGCTGAGGGCCAGCCCGGGCGTTGGGGTGTACACTGGATACATCGACAGAGGGATTTACAGGGAACAGACGCAGAGCCTGTGCTTTTGCCTGAAGAATGCGATGAAATCTTCGCTGTTGATGCACTCCGCTTGCAAGATGGTGAGTCGGTTGTCGTCGTGTGCCGAGATCGGATTTTGAGGCTGTTTGGACCCAACCAGCAAACAAATTTCCAATGGCTTTTCAGCAGTGCTGAGCTTGGGCGGATTCAACCGATTGAATGGGCGACCATCCGACGCAGACTCGTCGCCGACCGACACGATACGGCGTTTGATGTCCTCGTCGGCTTTCGGTCAAGCCTTGGCAATATGAGACTCAAATTATATGATTTTGTGGCTGGCTCTCTGGCGGCACCGCTCAGCGTCGAATATCCAGACATCTTAAACTTTGCAGACGATGATGATCTTACGGATCCAATCTATCTCAGTGCTCAATTGGGAGGTCCATCGGTCCGCAAAGACAATGGCAGAATTCAAGCATTGTTTAGCGAACGTGATGATGAGGGAGAGCGCGTACTGGCTTGGCGCGACGTGTTGACATCAGACCGAGTAGACGGCTCATCGTTGTCCGGTTTGTCTCACCAACTATTTACAAGCGCGCCCATCCCCAACCCTGAATCTGGCCAAGCGGCTCGCGGGTTTTGGGCCATCGATACAGCGGGAGACGGGGGTGCGTTTAATTTGTGGGCGACGCAACCAATCCATGTCGAGGCAGGTCACGTCGTGGCCTGGAAATCGATGCCAAGCGATTATATGCGACCCATGGTTCAAATTGTCCAGACCAACGACGCTGGTACTGAATTCGAGGTGGGTGCCCTGGAACTGCAATGCAGGGGATTTTGATAGACGATCAAGCGTCGTCACTCTCATCAGGTGGAACGGGTTTTGGTGCCCTAGTCTCCAGAATTTTTGCCGATTCTCTCTCAAGAGATCGATCAAGCCCTGTGGTCTCGACGACTTGGTCGGTCATTCTGATCAACCAGTGACGCGGCAACAAAAAGTGAATGAAGACCGCACTGGATGCAGCGACGTGTAGAAGCGCAGCAAAATGAAATCCTGGTGCTTCGGATACCGTAAACACACCGCCCGCTCGTAAGACCTCTCGAGCACTCACGCGTTCTTCCCAAAGCGCTGCTGTCGCTAGAGTACCTAACACGAAAATCAAAAGGGTGGTGACACGTGATATGGATGATCCGTGATAATAGCTAAAGAAGTAGCCCCTCAAAAACGCAGCGAGAGCAACATAGAGACCGATGGGCATGTACCAATCGGCCGCGCCGCGTTCGCGCATGGATAGAATCGCGAGCAGGGCAGCGGTGCCCATGAACACAATCGTGACCAAATTGGCCGGATCAAAAAATGTCCAACCAAAGAGGCCTCGGATACCACGAGGGCCCACCATCAAAATGGATTTAAATCCCCTTTGGGTGAGTTCCGTTATCTTTGAATCTGATTTATCGCTGCTGTTACCCATGCCCTGAGCATGCCTTTTCGCTGTTTACACGTCGAGTATTCCATTCCCAACCGAAGGGCGATAGTTTTATCCTGTACGTCCAAAGTCTTCCTAGAGTGCTGGTGGTAGATTTCAAATCAATAGACATTGTTCGGCTTTCAGGTGCCAGCTTAGCAATTGCCGTGTTGTTGCTCAGTTGGTGGCTTCTCTTTGGAATGAGCAACGAGGAGGATGTTTTGCATCAAGCCATTGCCGGCGGGGCTTTGAGTCGGGATCATCTATTTCGGGAGCCCTGGAGGGTTGTCTGCGCCCCCCTCCTCCACCTTCACGCTGTTCATTTAACCACCAATCTACTTTTTTGTGGACTGCTTGGCATCGTATGTAGCGTAAACCGCTCGGCACGCTCGACGCTCAGCATATTTTTCATGTCTGGGTGGTTTGCAACAGTAGCGGGGGTACTGATGCAACCAGGGTGGTTTCTCGGAGCGTCTGGAGCCATGTTCGGTCTTTTAGGGGCGACCATCTCGGCCAATCGACACACTCTAGCGGGTCAACGACTTCTATTCGTTAGCGCGGTTTCCGTTCTGTTGTCTGTGCTGAGCAAAGGCGATCCAATTGCACACATTGCCGGGTTGAGCAGCGGTGCCGTCCTCGGGAGATTTGATGTGTATAAGCGAGATTTGGTGAGTAATAGTACATTAATGATTGCACTTGTCGGCATGGGTGCCGGTCTTTTTCGACTGATGTGAAGCCATTCAACAGCCCACTCTAGCCAATTCAACTCGACGGAGACTGAGTGGCACTTGAAAAAGGTCGATTGAGTTATCATATCGCCGGGGTATAGTTCTCTCGGCTTGGTCTCGTTGTCTCCTAGAGCCCGTTTATCGGAGCGCGCTGACGTCATAAGCCAATTGAAACGAGCCATGCTCCCGCGCGATGCCCTGTTGAGGGTCAAACGTCGACTGCTGAGTGCTTAAATGTTTACGACCGTTGAAAGCAGGACCATATGCCATCTCGCTACGCGCGCCACTGGACTCTGAGCCCAAACATCACATTTTTAAATCATGGTTCGTACGGTGCATGTCCCAAGGATGTCTTGGACTATCAACAGACGCTCAGACAAACCATTGAAGAGCAACCCGTTCAATTCTTCATGCGCGACATCTACGACCGTATAGATGAAGCCAGAGCCAGACTTGCAGCCTTCATCCAGGCCCGTCCTCGGGATCTGGTTTTCATCCGAAACACGACAGAAGGGGTCAATGCCATCATCAGAAGTTTTGGATTAAAACCAGGTGATGAAATTCTGGTGACCAATCACGGGTATAATGCTTGCAAAAATATCGTCGACTTCGTGGCGCAAAAAACAGGCGCCCAGGTCGTGACCGCTGAATTTGGCTTCGAAGGAATCAACCCAACGACTGTCATTGAGACCATCCTAGACTCCATCAGTTCAAAAACGCGTCTGGCCATTCTCGACCATGTCACCAGCCCAACAGGCCTTGTTTTGCCCGTCGAGCAGCTCTCGGAGATGCTCGAGGCATCCGGCGTTCGAGTCTTGGTCGATGGTGCTCATGGACCAGGCATGCTTGACCTATCAATAGGCGACCTCGCTGCCTCTTGGTACGTTGGCAATTTGCACAAGTGGGTCTGCGCACCGAAAGGGGCTGCATTCATGTGGATACGCGAGGACGTTCAATCGACGACACGACCAGCCGTCATCAGCCACGGTTTCGGACTCAACGCCGACGACTTGGGCCGCCCATGGCATCACCTTGAGTTCGACTGGATCGGTACACATGATCCGACGGCTTGGTTATCGGTGCCCAAAGCAATCGACGTTTTGGACGACATGGTCGACGGCGGCTGGGACGTCATCAGGTGTAGGAACCGGATGCTCGCCTTGGAAGCTCAGGAACTTTTGTCGACTACGCTTGGTCTAGAAAAACCAGTCCCTGACTCCATGATCGGGCATTTGGCTGCAGTTCGACTACCCAGTTCAACGCGACCTATATCTCCCCTATTCGGGACCGAGTACCAACGGACACTACTCGAGCAATTTGGCATTGAGGTGCCAGTCATCCCTTGGCCTAATTCATCGGATCGCCTACTTAGAATCTCTGCGGCTTTACACAATGATTCAGATGATTACATAGTGCTAGCAGATGCCATCAAGAAGGCTTTGCCATGCTAAACATACGGAATGTCACTCGGCGATACGGAGATTTCATCGCTGTTCGAGAACTCGATCTAGACGTGGATGGGGGCACTATTTTTGGTTTTCTCGGTCCCAATGGAGCCGGTAAAACAACAACTATGAAAATGATCTGTGGTTTAATTCGACCCACTGAAGGCACGATTACAGTTGACGGTTTCGACGTCGTCAAATCACCGATCGAAGTAAAGAAACGAATCGGTTATGTGCCGGATAGACCTCACCTGTATGAAAAACTCACAGCCGAAGAGTACATGTATTTTATAGCTGGGCTTTACGGAATCGAGGCAATTCATGGACGAAAAAAAGCAAAGGAACTCATCGAGCTCTTTGGATTGGGACATGTCCGCCATAAACTGGTTGAGAGTTTTAGCCACGGGATGAAACAACGCCTTGTCATGGCATCCGTCCTTCTTCATGAACCTCGCCTTATGGTGGTCGACGAACCCATGGTCGGCCTCGACCCGAAGGGGGCGAGGCTGTTGAAGGACGTATTACAAAATCAGGCCCATGAAAATGGTATGACTGTACTGCTGAGCACCCATACGCTTGACGTGGCTGACGAAGTCTGCGACCGAGTCGCCGTGATCAACCATGGCCAATTAGTCGCCAGCGGCACGACGGATGAGCTGCGGCAACGAACAGGAACACAGGGCCAACGCTTGGAGGAGGTCTTTCTCCAATTGACCCAAGAATCGCAGACCACGTAAACGTGTGCCGGTGGCCCACTCAAATTGGCCTTTATTTATCCGGAAACTCGAAGACAAAATCCCCGTCTCTGACATCGATGGCAAGGTTACCGCCATCAGCGAGCTGACCAAAGAGAAGTTCGTCGGCAAGGGGTTGCCGAATATGGTCTCGGATGGCCCGTGTCATGGGACGCGCCCCATTCTGGGCATCGAAACCGAGCTCCATGAGGCGGTCGATAGCCGCCTCACTGCAGGTGAGTGTCACGTTTCGATCCGCCAATTGTTCAGCCAATTCATCGATGAATTTTCGGGCGATCAAACGCATGACATCGGGTTTCAAGGGCTCGAATCGAATGCGCGCATCGAGACGATTTCGAAACTCGGGGCTGAATAGCCGTTTGTACGCCGGATCATCATCACCTTTGAGCTCATCCAGGTCGGCGGAGAACCCGGGCCGATTACGCTGAAGGTCGCGCGCACCGATGTTACTGGTCATGATTACAATGACGTTCCGAAAATCGGTTTTCTTCCCATTGTTATCGGTCAAAGACCCGTGATCCATAACCTGCAGAAGTAGGTTGAAGACGTCTGGGTGGGCCTTTTCAATCTCATCGAGCAAGAGCACCGCGTGGGGTGTCTTCGCCACAGCGTCAGTGAGTAAACCACCTTGGTCGTAGCCGACGTAACCCGGCGGTGCACCGATTAAGCGGCTGACCGTATGTCGCTCCATATATTCACTCATATCAAACCGAATCAGTTCGAGATTCAGTATTCGGGCCAACTGCCGACAGACCTCGGTTTTACCGACGCCTGTGGGACCGGTGAACAGAAAAGATCCGATGGGTTTGTCAGGATGCGCGAGGCCTGACCGACCCATTTTGACCGCCGAGGCCAGTTGTTTAACCGCCTCGTCTTGACCATAGATTGACCCGGCAAGGGCACTCTCGAGTTCGGCCAAACGCTGCCGATCATCGCCTGCGACCGATTTCGCAGGAATGCTTGCCATTCGCGCAATGGTATTTTCGATGTCTTCAACAGTCACGGCCTTACGAGTCGCCAACTTCACCGAGGCTGCCGCTTCATCGATGATATCGATGGCTTTATCGGGAAGAAAGCGATCGTTTAGGTAGCGGCCGGCAAGCACCGCTGCTTCTTTCAGGGCCTCATCATCGAATTTCACACCGTGATACGCTTCATATTCGGGTTTTAATCCCTTGAGAATGGCTTCGGTTTCTTCGATGGACGGTTCGCCTACTTCGATTTTTTGAAAGCGGCGCGCCAGCGCTTGGTCGCGTTCGAAAATATTTCGATATTCGCGCCAAGTGGTGGCACCCACACATCGGATTTTACCACGCGCCAGGAGGGGCTTTAGAATACTCGATGCATCCATGGCACCACCACTCGCGGCACCCGCCCCAATCAGCGTGTGGATTTCATCGACAAATAAAACAGCATCGGGCATCGATTCCAGCTGCTTCACGACCGCTTTCATTCGATTTTCGAAGTCACCTCGATACCGGGTGCCCGCAATGAGAGCACCGACGTCGAGTGAATAGACCGTCGCTCCCTGGAGCGCGTCGGGTACCGACCCGTTTTCAATCGAACGAGCGAGTCCTTCAACAATTGCCGTCTTACCAACACCAGCCTCACCGACAAAAATCGGGTTATTTTTACGTCTTCGACTGAGGACATGGACACAGCGTTCTAACTCGTCACCACGACCAATCATCGGATCGATTCGACCCTCCGATGCTTCTTCATTCAAATTAACCGTAAATTTCTCAAGAGCCTGTTCAGGCTCCAAGGTATCGGAATTTTCTTCACCGTCGACAGCGAACATACCCCCACCGACAGACGAATCTTGAGATTCGTAATCGCCATCACCGCCTCCGTGGGAGACATACTCCATGAGTGCGATGCGCGTGATACCTTGGGATTTGAGCAGATAGACGGCATGACAATCTTCTAAAGCGTACATGGCGATCAGCACATGAGGGCCTGCGACGAGCTCTCTCTCAGAGGTTTGTGCGTTAATGACCGCCCGCTGTATGGCGGCATGGAATCCAACGGAGGCAGCAGCCTCAACATCCATGTGAGCAGGCAGTCTTGGTATGCTCTCAGCAAGGAACTGCTCCAGCTCATTTTTGAGCCAATCAACACTGCCACCGCAACGGCGAACTGCTCGCGCGGATACAGTGTCGCACAGGAGCGCCAACAATAGGTGTTCCGTGCCAGCAAATTCATGATGTCTGTGCTGAGCTTCGTCCAGTGCCGTTCGGATCGCGATTTGCAGTTCGGGTGTTAACTCCGCCATTACTCATCTTCCTCCTGACCGTCATCATCGGCCTCGATGGTGAGTTTGAGTGGCATTTCGTAGTCTCTGGCGAGGGATTCAACCTGCAGTTGCTTCGAACGCGCAATATCCAAAGGATAGAGGCCAGCAATGCCTTTTCCTTGGGTATGAATTTGCAGCATGAGTGTCGTCGATTCAGCGTGTGTTTTGTGAAAATACCGCATGAGCGCCATCACCACAAAATCCCGCGTTGTGTAATCATCATTGTGAAAGATAACTCGATAAAGCGGAGGCCGTTTTAAACGCCGACGGGTCAGTGTTTCTGTTTGACCTTGGCGGTCGGACCGCCGTTCATCGTCGCGTTGATTACTCAACTTCCACCTCTCCTCGCTTCAAATTTGACCCATGAGACTGACAGGAACGGGTCTGCCACCTACCACCAAGAGCATTTAAACACAGATCGGGTTTCGTCAAGTTGAACCAAAGCCCCAATTAGCTGCTCGTGAGCAGGATGACAGAATAGCCGACTAGATTGAAGCCTGCGTGCAGTAAAATGCAAGGCCAAATGGTCGTACTTTTTAACCGCAGCCAGCCTAACCCGAGTCCAAGAAGGCCAGTACCGATGGAGTTGGCGACATCAAAATGTGCAATTCCAAAGGTGATCGCGGTCAAAACAACCACCGCCCGGTCGCTGATCAGGGCACGCAATGCATCAAACAAGACGCCTCGATACAAAATCTCTTCGGCGACCGGAATGAAAATAATGATCATCATCGCGACCAGACTTGACTCGAAAGGGGTTGGGTTGTTCAGCGTCACCAAAGCGACTTGATGATTGACTTCATCCCCTTGAACCATGAGGCGGATTACATTGGTGACAATGGCGAGTAATGGCGCGGATAAAACGCCGATAGAAAACCCAGCGATTGCTAACTTTATGCTCTCGTTTGTTGCGGCCCACGAGCGCACCTGCACTGGACTCAATCGACGAATGGCGATTGCGATTAAAAGGAGACATGTGGGTGTCCACATCATGATGGATAATTTGGGCCAGTTGCCTGGAAGTTCAGCCAATGCGATGAGCTGTGAACCAGCTAAGAGAGTAAAACTCGACAAAATCAACAAGCCAAACGCCGTTGAGATCGCGTGTCCAAATTGGCCTTGAGACGTATCCATGTGCTTCAATTCAGTACAAACAGGCCTCCATTCTGACTCTGTGATAGAGTCTTGTCTACTTGGTTGGTAGGCCAGATTCGAATGGGAGATGAAGTCGTGAGCCAAAAGGAAAGTGTCATTTATGGGCTCCGAGCCGTAACCGCCCTCGCGAAGCACCGCCCTCAGGATCTCCGCCGCGTACTCTATTTAAAACAAATTCGGAAAGAAATTGGTCCGGTATTGAAGGCCACGGCAAAAAACCGAAAACCCTATCGAGAAGTCGAGATAGACGACTTAACAAGAGTGGCGGGTACGCCCCACCACGAAGGCGTTGTCGCCATCGCTCAACCGCTCCTGACAAAAGCCTTTGGAACAACAAAAAAGACGCTCAAGAAAGCCAAATGCATCATCGCTGCCGATGGGATCACGAATCCCCATAATATGGGTGCGATTTTAAGAAGCATGGCCTGGTTCGGTGCCGATGCCTACTTAACCGACGAAAGTAGAACAGCCGTTAATCCAGCGGCACTGCGCGTCTCACAAGGCGGGGCAGAGCACATTCCTATCATCAGATGCTCAACGCTTTCTGGCGGCCTCCGCGAACTTCGTGAGCTGGGTTTCGACGTCATCGCCGCTGACCACCGAGCCAAAGACACCTTGACTCAAGCAGCATTCCCAAAGCCCGTTTGCTTTGTTCTTGGTAATGAAAACCGGGGGATTTCCCAATCCGTTTTAAACGAGTGCAATCGGACGATTAAAATCGCGGGGCCTGGCGGCGTGGAGTCATTAAATGTTTCGGTCGCAGCCGGTATTTTATTGGCTGCTAGCGGGGGTTAATCCAGTCAAAACCAGCCATGATTAAAGCGGTTGTTCTCGGTGCATAAGTCGCATTATCTCGATCAACGAACCAATCTCGACTCAACACACCAGTGACTGTAAACCAATGGTTGACCCGATATCGTCCTGATAGCGCAGCGAGCAACTTATCCCAGTCGAACGTTTCAAGAAACCCATTGACTCGCCTCACCTTCCAAAATGCACCCAGAGTAAACCGGTCCAGAGGGATCCTCATCCAGGCTCCAAAATCCGTTCTATCGGACTGCTCGACATCCGTATATTCAAAACCGATGATCAGAGCTTTTTGCACGGTCAATTGAAAGAGCCCTTGAAGCCCCCATACGGCGTCAGCGTTTTCTAGTTCGGATTCAATACCGCGCCATCGGTCGATCAAATAGCTCGTGTCAAAAAGACTCCATGTGTAATCGCGTCCAGAACGCATTCCAAGAACCCGCAGCTGAACACGCCAGTCATCCCGATCTTGGAACGCAATTTCAAGACCGGAGTGAATCCCCCAGCCCCTGGTTCGTATCGTGTTGATATCCCCGATGAAGGCCAGTTCCATTTGCCCACCGCGGGGGATTAATTGCCACCGGCTGGATAGACCCAATGCCCAGCGCGAGCGAGGTGAATGTTTGAGCCACCCATCGGCTTGTACAGCCGGTTCAATCTGCGTAGGCGCAGCATGGTCGGCTGCATAGAGCACGTTGAGCTCTCCATTTTTTGACCACCAACCAAAACCACCAGCCATTACAGGACTATCCAGAACTTGGTCGACCATTAGTTCATAGCGATTGGGCCGCCAAAAGCGTTGTTTTTCAGTGAGGATTTTGAGTTCGAGACCCAATCGACCGTGATCTCTGTCGACTCGGTTATGGTATCGGTTGACCAGGGTGCCATTGCCAAAGCTCTTGTGTGCAATGGCACCTCCACGCAGCCATTTGCCCCAACTGAACTTGTGAACGATGAGTCCATAATCTCCTGGTTCATCCCAATCTTGCTGACGCAGTTGGCCATCCCGAAGATCAAAGTTTAGCTTTGGTCCAATAGATATCTCTGCCACTGAATAGCGGATGGAGACCCATGGTTGAGCCGACAAGACCATCCGTTCATTCAAGAGGCCACCGCCGAGTTCGACGCCCGCGCCGCCGAGATTCAAAGCAACCAACATCAAAATAGGTGACAAAGTAACCAGATGCGATCTCCTGTTCGGTTTCTTTTAACGACAAATTACCATGACGTACTCGACCGTCCGCGTTATCCTCGACCAATCAGCCCTTTCGTTTCAATTGGTTTACGGTGTGTCGTTAATTCTCTTTATCATCGGATTCAATATACTCATCCTCGTCCATGAGTTAGGGCATTTTCTTGCAGCCCGTTTTTTCGGAATGAAAGCGACTCGCTTTTCCATTGGTTTTGGGCCCGCATTGATCCGGATTCACGGCAGAGAGACCACTTTTCAATTCGCGCTTATCCCGTTTGGTGGCTACGTACAATTAGAGGGTCTCACGCGCACAAGCCACAGGCGGCGCGACGGACATATATCCGACAGCAGCACCCATGCTCTTCGGGAATACCCACCCTGGCAGCGTGCGATTGTGATGATAGCCGGTCCCATGGCGAACTTTCTGCTGGCCATCGTAACCTATAGTTTCTTGTTTGGGTCATCGACAGCGGTGACCTATGACTGGCGGCATGAAGGCACGCAGGTCATCCGAGATGTGAGCGGTGCAGCTTTGGCTGCAGGACTCAAACCATACGATTCAATCGAGTCCATCAACGGCTATCCAGTCCGAAGTTTCTCAGAGCTCAAGAAAGTTGTCGGAAAAACAGCAGGCCAGACCTTGAGAGTCACCATCAGGCGATCTCCCGACGGCACGCCGCCGCCTATGCAAACGAAGGTCGATGATAAAACGGGCGTCGCCTTATCCTTTCCCAAAATTCCCAATGAGTGGCCAAGTCACGTCATCGAGATGAAGGCAGAGAAGACCCCCAAGGGTTACGTCCTCGGTATCTCGCCGGATGTGGTCAGATTCGGCGCACAATCATGGACCGATGCCATCCGACTTGGATGCGTAGAGACCTGGGCTGTTGTGCGTGGAATGATGAGAATCGTGGGGCGATGGTTTGAAGGAACCGAAGCCGTTCAGCTCGCAAGTGTCGTAAAGATGGCAGACACGGGTGCCGATACGCTTAAAATGGGCCTGGAATGGTTTATCAGTTTTATGGCCATACTCAGCATCAACCTAGGCGTGATTAATCTCTTTCCATTACCCGCCTTGGATGGCGGTCGTCTTTTATTCGTCGGTATTGAGGCTGTTTCCCGAAAGGCTGTTCCGCCATTGGTCGAGAGTGTAATCCATGGCATTGGCATGCTTTTATTGATGATTCTCATGGTCGTCATCGTCGTAAAAGAGATCTTGGAGAAATTCTGAGATTAGACGCTCGGTTTATTTAAGGGGGAGACCGTCTAAAGGAGGCTTTGACATGGTCCAACGATTCCATCAGACAGCATGGCTCATCTCTGCGCTGCTCATGCCATTCGATCGGGCAAATGCACAAGATGCCGCAGCGACCGAGCCAGACAACGGGGCGTCACACTCGACGTCACAACCCACATCGAAGCCAGCATCCGCTCCCAAAGAACAATCAGAAGCACGCGATGGAAAGCAGAGCACTAAACAGGGTCAGGTAGACCCCGATTCTTACGAACCTTTCATTTTGAGCGAAGCAGAATGGAAAAGTAGATTGTCAGAAAAACAATTCTACATTTTACGCCAACAAGGAACCGAGCGTGCACATAGCGGTGCCCTGCTGCATAACACTCGTACGGGAACCTACCGTTGCGCTGGTTGTGGTGCCCCCTTATTTTCATCAAAAACAAAATTTAAGTCTGGCACAGGTTGGCCCAGTTTTTATCGAAGTTTGAAACATCGAGTGAAGCGGGTTCCTGACCGAAGTCACGGCAGGCTCCGCATGGAAATTGTCTGCGCACGATGCAATGGTCATTTAGGCCATGTTTTTCGAGATGGTCCGAGACCCACGGGGTTGAGACATTGTGTAAATTCCGTGGCCCTGACCTTTGAAGATGACGCGAGTTCAGAGCGTACCGAAGAAAAACAGCCTTAGACTGGCCGAATTAGGATCCAGCAAAGATAAACTCTTTTACACGACTGTCTGTCGATATCCGTAAGGCCTGGGGTGAATCGGCAATCACAAGGTCACCATTTTTAATCATAATAACCTGGTCAGCGATGCGAAACGTCGATTTCATATCATGACTGATCACAATACTCGTGATATCAAATTTCTCCGCAGCTTCGACAATCATATCGTCAACTCGCTTCATCATGATTGGGTCTTGGCCGGTCGTTGGTTCATCATAAATCATGATTTCTGGTTCAGTGATGAGTGCCCTAGCAAGGGCAACTCGCTTTTTCTGACCATTGCTAATTTCGCTCGGCATTTGGTCCAGGATGGAATCAACGGACAGTCGCCCGGCAACTTCATGCACCAACTTTTGAATCTCTTTTTTGGTTTTTCGCCGCTCTTCGACGAGGGGAAATGCGATGTTTTCCTGGACACTCATGGAGTCGAACAAAGCCGCGCCCTGAAAGAGCATGCCAATCTTCGCTTGGACACCCTGCATGTCCCGACTGGTCAACTCAGACAAATCTTGGCCAAACACCCGCACGCGACCAGATGTCGGTTCGAAAAGGCCGATCATATGTTTAATCAGAACCGATTTACCTGAGCCAGACCCCCCTATAACGACAGTGATTTTGCGTTTGGGGATTCGACACGAAATCCCTTTGAGTACATGATTTTCACCGAATGACTTATGCAACTCTTCGACCTCAACCACAAAATCGTCATCCTCGGTGTTACCGTCGATTTGTTCTGCTTCGTCAGCATGAATCGAGCGTGTTTCAGAGACATCTTGCATGAATTCGCGCACAGCTGGAATCGAACTGGACATGATGTCGTCGAAGGTGCCCGATGCGATAATCTGACCGTCAGAAAGCATCGCCATTCGGTCGGCCAGACGACGATTCGACGCCATGTCATGAGATATAATGACGGACGTGATTCCATATTCCTGCTGGGTTCTTAAAATCAGTTGATCAACAAACTCGATCATTACAGGGTCGAGGCCCGTCGTTGGTTCATCGAAGAGAACGACCTCAGGATTGGTAATCACGGCTCTCGCAAGAGCCACACGTTTTTTCATGCCACCAGATAAACTTGCCGGCAAGAGGTCAATTGCATGACTTAATTCGAGCATTTCCAGCAAAGAATGGACAAGTTCTCGAATGTCTTTTTTTGACATTTTTGTGTTTTCGGCGAGGGGGAATCCGATATTCTGTGCCACCGTCATCGAATCGATTAATGCGTAATTCTGAAAGACCATTGTGCACCGCTTTCGCAACTCGGTACGCACCTGCTCAGTGGCTGTCCTGAGCTCTTGTCCGAAAAGAAAAACGTCCCCTTCATCGGGAAGAGTTAGGCCATTCATCATCCTTAACAGAACACTTTTCCCACTCCCCGATTGTCCGGAGATCACAGTCGTCTTACCGGGCTCTATGGCCAGAGACAAACCATCGATGACAGCGACGTTATCGTATACTTTCGACACATTTCTTAGCTCGATGATGGGGTCTGTGCTCGACCATCTTGTCGCATTTGGAAGGAGTAGGTTTGTGCGCTCTTGCATAACGGGACAAATCCTATTAGAGCCTAAAAATTAAGGCGCGAAGGATCTCAAGCATCGCTTCCGTGGCCTGACCATGATTGTGAAAACTCGTGTAAGCGACCCGACCACCACCAGGATACGGTTCAAACAGGACCATCAGCGGACGGGCCTCCGTTCTGACCAACACTTCAACGTCGGCTGCCACAGAATCAATCTCAACCCACCCCCCCGCGTCGAACGCCACTGGAATTTGGCCATCGGACACAAACTGCCTCAAAAATGGCGATACAATATCACCGGTTAATTCACCCAACTGACCAAAACCGGTGGGCCCCGATGGTTCCCGACAGACTTGCGGCAAATCATTGGGAAGAGAGCAGCTGTACGTCGGTTCGTCAGGGGGCTCAACATAGCAACTTAGGTCGCAATCGGTTGTACAGACACAACATGGGTCGATCTCACGGTCCTGAGGATTGCTTGTTAAGAATTGGATCTTGTCAGGCCATAAACGCTGTACCCAGTCAACAGCGAGGTCCGACACATAAAGAGAGCCGCCCCGCCGGACATATTCTCGGATATTGTCCGAGATGGTCTCCATTTCAGGATTGGTGGCTCGAAAGTTGACGCCACTCGCACAATTGATGAATAGAATCGCGTATTGGGTCAGTCTCTCCAAATCTGCTAAAAAGCCGAGTGCGGGTCGGGCGTTGCTCCAACTGCCACAGATAACATCATGGTCAAAACCTAAATCATCGATGACAGCACCGATATCGTCGTAGTCACCCGTGAGAACAGCGAGTCGAGCATTATCCGGCGGCAGGCAAACCTTTGCCGACCCCTCATTGGACACAGGCACTTCTCGACCCGCAACGATATCCACTGAGAATCGCCCAACAAAATTGCCGCTGGTAATGGTGATATTGACGGGACCGGGGGCGAGATCGGCTAAAACGAAGTAGCCCCTCACGTCGGCTGTTGTCTCGACAACTCGGGGTTCACCTCGACAGGTTCTGGTCTCGGCACTGACCCGCGCACCGGCAATATAGCGGCCGTTCGGTGCGCAAACCGTACCCGCGGTGCGCCCAGTTCGACACGCGCCGGTCTCCGAGAGTGAAATCACATCCGGCAGCTCCGCCGTTGCATCGCGATACACTTCGATGCCCAAGCGAGCGGAACCCGCATCAGAGAAATACACCTGCTGCCGATCACCCCCATCACCTGCTCGGACAGTCGGGGCGGGTGAACATGCAAAAGATGTCCAGACGCACAACCCGATACAGAGGCGGCGAATCACGCTACGCTCGCTTGGAGTCGTCTTTGTCGGTGTGGAAGAATTGGCGTTCAACGGACTCATAAAAATCGATTATTTTTCTGACATAAGCCCGTTTGTCGAGATATGAAATGGGCATGAAGCTGCGCTTAAAACCGTAAATGATAATTGACTTCAAGTCGTAGAAATCAAGGTTGAGATGCTTTACGGCGAGCATAATCTCATTCGTGACGGTCGTGTTACTGACCGTTCGATTATCGGTGCATATGGTCGTGGACAATCGCGCTTCTCGAAGATTACGAAAGGTATGCTCTGCCAGAGACTTCATATTCGGATTGGTCTGTAAATTACTTGTCAAACAGACTTCTAAGGTAATTCGTCGATCAGCAATGTACTGGCTGAGCTGCCTGACATAATGCTGCCTATCTTCAATTTCCGGATCTGTGATCATGTCCGACTGGAGTAAGTAAGTACCGTGCCCTATTCGATCTGCATAGAGGTCGGTAATCGCTTGGAAAATACTTTCAGGCCCATATGCCTCACCAGCATGCACCGTTTTCTTCATAAAATGTTTATGTGCGTATTCAAACGCAGCAGCATGGTCACCCGCAGGATAGCCTGCCTCTTCACCGGCGAGATCAAAACCCACCACCGGCAATCCGTGTACATCTCGGGCAATCACAGCCGCTCGCGCCAATTCCAGAGATGCCATGCTGTAAATTTCTTTCTGCGGTGCATGCCGATGGGCGTTGATAAGCGACTTGAAATACTCGCTGAAATTCCGTCTGAACATGCGCATGGCACAGACAATAATGCCATAATGAAACGGCGGTTCTCCATTTTCGATAACGGCCGCACTTGAGTTAAACTCGGCTTGCGCTCTCTCAAGCCCTCGATTGACAGCTTTTAAGACCATCAATGCATGAAGGTGTGAATGGACATGGAGCTGTGGTGCAAATCGGACCTCCAGATAGCGAACGCCTTCTTCCTGATTATCGACCGCTAATTCGTAGGCCACACGCTCAAGTGCCAATTCGCTCTGGAGGACAGCCACGGTGTAACCGAAACCAGAAAGGTACTCACCCAGATTCTCATAGCGGTCTTTAAAAACGGTCTCCCGTAAACCCTGCTCCGTATAACTTGGAAGCTCCACTCCGTACTCACGGGCGAGCGAAATCAGCGTCGCCGGCCTGATGGACCCATCTAAGTGGACGTGAAGGTCGGTTTTCGGCAATGCCTTGATAAACTCTTTTGAGATTATTTTTTCGCCCACAACTGCTCCTTGTAACTCAATTGACCAAAGTCGACACAGCATGGTGTTCCCAATCAGGGTACACCAGGCTCACGCGGCGTAAAACTTATCGAGGCTTGATCGCTATCGTATAGCCTACAGGAGAGATAGGTTTCTCGTCCAGCTTAGATCAATCGCACTCGGTTTCGTTACAGTCGACGCGACGAATGGCGATCTGGTCGCAGAGCAGAATAAAAATTAGGATGGGAGACCAGGCGCGTTTATGCGTCGATCTTTGGCATAATCTCGAGAACGAGCTTGCACATAGCCGCTGTTGCCAAGATTCCGGCGATTGCCGTCAGGCTTAAAGTCATCAAAATCGACATGAAACCTCCGTCGAGTGAAGAGTCGAGCGGGCGGAAACTACAGGCTCGATCTGTGTTTGTCAATCATCAGCTTTAAGACAAAACCCAAGACACCCATCGAGAGCCCAGTTCATTTAACAATTCTGACAGCTTACAATCATTACTCGACATAATTTTTTTGTCTTTTGCTCTTGTGTTCATTGCATCTGATCCCTGTTTTCGGGTATTCCGCGATCCCGAATGGAAAATGTCTGCCAGCTTTTGCGACATGGGGAAGAACATTTGCCGTTGAATGTGCAAAAGCGATGCGCGCATTCTGCTCTAATTGAAAGGGTTTCGAAATGTTTCAAGGGGTCTATACCGCTCTCATCACGCCTTTTCGAAATGATTCAGTTGATTTCGAGGCACTCAATGAGCTGATAGAGCGGCAAATTTCTGCGGGCGTCGATGGCATTATTCCATGTGGCACAACAGGCGAATCAGCGACGCTCGGGGAAGACGAGACCGCTGCTGTCATTGCAAAGACCATCGAGTTTGCGAACGGACGAGTTAACGTTGTCGCAGGGATTGGATCCAATGACACGGCGAAGACAATCCGGCTCGGCGCGCGTGCCAGCAAACTTGGAGCAGACGGACTCCTGGTGATCACGCCTTACTATAACAAGCCCACTCAACGCGGGCTGATTCATCACTTCAAAGCCGTCAGTGATGCGATTCCGGACGCACCAATCATGCTCTACAACGTACCCGGTCGAACGGGTGTTAGTTTGAGTGTTGACTCCATAAGAGAATTGGCGCGCATCCCAAATATCGTGGCGCTCAAGGAAGCAACAGGGGATATGGCATTCGCAGCGCGAATTCTCTCTGCATGTGGCAGTGATCTCAATGTGCTGTCCGGCGACGACATCACAGCCCTGCCATTGTGGAGTATTGGAGGGAACGGCGTCGTGTCCGTTACGAGTAATCTCGTGCCTGACCGAATGGTTGAAATATGGCGACAATATCAGCGAGGAGAAGGTGATGCAGCCCGCCGCAATCATCACGCTTTGTTGCCACTCTTCGACGGTCTCTTCATCGAATCAAACCCCATTCCAATCAAGACCTTAGTGGCCAAGCATCTGGGCTGCTGCACCCGAGACTTACGTCTTCCGATGACCCCACTTTCTGCCGAGTCAGAATCGATTTTAGATGGGATTTGCCAGCGACTCGAAATTGGGCCTGAATCGCCATGAGTGTTTGTAAAATCGCCGTTTATGGTGCCGGTGGACGTATGGGTCGGCGTGTCATTAAATGTGCTGCAGAGCGACATGATGTCCGCGTCGTCTGCACCATCGATGAATCGGAAATAACCGGCGACTTGAGCACCTGCGATGTCATCGTCGACTTTAGCGTCGCAAAAGCCACCGATGCAGTCTTAGAGCTTGTAGGCAAGAATTCTATACCCCTTGTGACAGGGGTAACAGGCCGATCCAAAAAGCAACTCGAAGACATCGCTGAAGCATCAGAAATCCAACCCATTTTCTCAGCGGCCAATTTCAGTATTGGTGTTGCCGTATTGAACAAACTCGTGGAGGCAGCCGTCCGAAGTCTTGGTCGTGAATTTGATGCTGAAATTTTTGAAATTCATCACCGAATGAAAGCTGATGCACCAAGTGGAACCGCGCTATTGCTTGGAAAAACCGCTGCTGAAAGCCGTGGTTTGGATTGGCCAGACGCTCGGCGAAACCGAGATGGAATCACGGGACCTCGGAGTGAAAACGAGGTCGGAACAGCCGCCTTAAGGGGCGGCGCTGTCCCGGGTGAGCATACAGTATTTCTGTTTGGCGAATCAGAGCGATTAGAGCTCACACATCGCGCTGCCAATCGAGATATCTTTGCCCTGGGGGCGATTCGGGCTGCCATCTGGCTAAAGGATCAACAACCAGGCCTCTATGGCATGAAACATTTAGTCGACTCGTCGGATGAGACGTCGATTTTTCGGGGCACCTGATCCAGCGAGGACGGCCCATCTAGACCCTCATCCCGAGACCCCCTATCACATAGTGATAGGGCTTTTCGCGTAAACTAGGATTCCCTGATAAGCTGCCCGGATGGACACCGTACAGACACTCGTTCGTAAGAGCGTAAGCATGTATCAGCGGGTGAGCGCTTTTGTGATACTCGCCGGCGCATTTGTCTGTCTGGTGTATTTTCTCGGCTATTTCGCACTCAATTCGCGGTTTACAAACCAAGCATTTGACGTACTGGTTAATTCAAAGATCAGGGGCCAAGTGGCCTGGACTCGACTGGCTTGGGGGCCATGGCCTTCTGACCTCAAGCTCTTAGAGCCGGTGCTGGTTGATTCAACCGGGCGAACCGTCATCGAAGCCAAGAGCTTGACGATTCGAGAGCTCGATATTCTTGGCCTTTTCGACAACCGTTTGTCAGCACAAGGTGTCCATATCGATGCACCGGTCACACGCCTAGTCAGTCTCGTTCGTTCGGAATCTGGTTCTGATCCAAAAGATGATCGAGTGATGAACATCGCCGAAATGTTTTGGTCTATCGGTACACAAATCGACACCGGTGATTCAAAACCATTGGACCTCGACCTGACGCGCATCAAAATTCGGAATGCCATCTTTATTCTCGACCATCCAAGCACGTCAATCATTGCTCATGGTATTCAAATTCCAGCCGGGCGTTTTCGAAGTTACTCAACCGCGACGGACAGCTTGATGGCCATCGAAATTGAAGGCCTCAAAGTCGGCAGTATTCAAGTGCGAGTCGCAAAAGATACTGCACTGAAAAAACCGCTGTATGCGGATCCTGAAGATGTTTGGTCTTGGTCTCTCCGACAGGTGAAAATCGACGACTTCAACTGGAATGATGAGGATTTTAATTTCAGCAAGTTACGGGGCCTATTGCGAGGCGACCCATTCTTCCTCGAAGGCTTCAAAATGGAGTTAGACAGGCCAGAGGTGCCCTATCTAAATACGCGACTTCGGCTCGATACAGACCAGATCGACAAACACATAAATACATTTGTTGAGTCGCCCATCTCAGGTCCAGCGACCATTGATGCACAGGTCTCAGGAGAAGCAGATGACTTAGACGGAATTATCCAAATCGGCGGCACGGACTTGAACTGTCAGGGCGTGAAGATTCAAAGCCTTCAGGCACAAATCGAGAAAACGAAGAACGACGCTATGAAGGTCAACTACGTGGATGCAGACCTTGAAAAAGGGCGAATGATTGCGCACGGAGAGTGGCGTACAGACGACGACTACGCACACCTCAGTGTATTCATGGACGACGTCCCACTCGACGCGTTGCCTGTGTCTATGCCCACGAACGTAGGGGCCAGTCTCGGGGGTCGATTAACAGGCCATATCTTTGCTGAGGCGAGACATCTTATCGGCGATACTCCGTTGTTCTCCATTAAGACTCAGCTCGAAACACTGTCGGCTAAAAATCGACCATTCGGCCTTGGCCGAAATTTAGCCGTCGATGGTTATCTAGAATTGCAAGACAACACATTCGATATTCAGTCTTTCAAGCTCTCGGACAGAACCAAAAGATTGGGTCTAAAAGGCAAATTTGATTTGGATACCTTTCTCATCAACATTCAGGGTCAAGCCGTGATTGGCAAACTCAGCCCACTGACGGCCTCGTTTGGATATCCGACCAAGGGACGGGCCCGTATCGACTTCGGCGTCAAAGGGTTCGCCTTAAATCCACGGTTTCACGCTGATATCAACGCCACACGGGTGCGTTATGGCGAGCTGCCGAAGTCAGCCATCAAGGGCAAAGTCGCCTACCAGGCCGGCTTATTGGATTTCGACCAAGTGTCCTTGAAATCCGACAATGGATCCATTGGCTTCAAAGGCCGTCTGTCCTTGTCTAAGCCCGGAAAACCAATGGACTTTCGTCTGAACGCAAGACAATTTGAATTGGCATCATTACCGTTCATCGATCGTTTCTCAGGACGAACAGCCGTCGATGTGCGACTTCGCGGACCCCTGAGCAATCCCCGCGTCACCGGGCGAGGCCGGATCGCACGACCATGCTGGAAAACGCCGTATGGCGATAAACCACTCTGCTTCCGGCGGGTCGAAGTCGTGGGTGATTGGTCCGGAGAGAAAGTCAAAATAGAGACTTTGAAAATCGAGGACCGCCGTAAAACTTTGGTCGATCTCAGCGGAAATGGACATATCAAGCGATTGAATTTCTCTGGCCAGCTGAAGATCAATGGAGTCCCTTTGGACTGGATCAATCATTTCGTCAAAGAGCCACTACCAATCGCTGGTCGTCTCGTGGCCGATGTGACCCTATCGGGCAACTTGAAGACCCCGTCGGGACAAGGCCAATTGAGCATTGTCGAAGGCGAATATGGAGATTACAAGTTGGGCCGAACAGAATTTGAAATCCGGGCCGATAAAAAACAAATGCAATTGACCGGTCAAATCTTGGATGACCTACGCATCAGTGCATCTACACCACTGGTCAAACGATCAGGCCCGGGTAGCGCGCTTATCGAATTTGATGGTTTTGGTGTCGAAGACCATTTGCCACAACTGTCGGAGAGTGCACTAAAATCTAAAATGACCGGTCGCATCGAACTTAAATTTGACCCGTTCAAACCAGCCCTCCTAGAAGCAACTGCAAACCTAAAGCAACTGCAGACAAAATATGCTTTCGAAGACGCAGTCAGCTACTCTGCTGACCTCACCAATCCAGTGCAATTCAAATGGGATGGAACAAAGCTAAACACTCAGCAATTGGCACTGCGACTCAGGATATTAAATCTCGAAGGCTTTGATCAGAAAAATGACCAGTATGAATCTACAATTCGGCTCGACGGAGATGTTTATTCTGACGGCCGATTAGAGATGACCACCAGGGGCAAGATCAACCTCGGTCTCGCAATGCCCTTCTTAAACAGTGTGTTTAGCGAAGCGAGTGGCGAACTGAACCTGGATGGGTCTTTAAAAGGGTTTATCCAAGCACCAGAACCGGATTTGAAACTGGTCGTGACCCAAGGTGAATTTGTGCCGCGAGCCGCCATCATCGGTTCACAACTCGATCTGCTTGCGCCTGCACGGTTTGCCATCGAGGCACATCGAACTGACTCTACATCCGATGAAGTAAACGGTGCCGGAGATTTGAAAATCAGCCTCATAAAAGGGACAAACGCCCCCGAGACTGCGGGCGAAATGCGTCTCATGCGAGACGATTCAGTCATTCGTATTAATGACGTCCTTGTGACGACAAAGGGGTTTACTCTTGACCGTATCCGAGTTGGCCTTTCAGGCAGTGAAATCGGACTCAATGTGCCGCGGGTGGTTCGGGGCACTTTTGATACACCCAACCTTGTTTACGAATCTTGGATAAAGGAGTTCGACGACAGACGGGATGAGCGGCGAATGAAGGTCTCTGGAGAGATCGACGTGATTCAAGGCGAATACCTGGCAGATTTAACTGGCGTTGCAGAACTCAACCAGGGGTTTAGAAACCGCCTCAGTGGTCGGACACAAACTCGGACCGTGAGTGTTTTTGAACGCATTCCGTCCTTAAAAAGACTGATGCTCGACTTAAGCGTTGTCGGTGAAGGGGGATTCTACATCCGGAACCGAGTTCTGACCCTGACTAACAATCTCGAAATCGGTTTAGATTTAGAAGAAATTAAAGGTTTTTTGTACAACATGCCGCACGATACAGCCGATGAACGATTGGCCATCTTGGGTACGATCAGCGTGTTACCGGATTCAACCATTACCTACGCGAGGCGTGAATTTGATGTCTCAAATGGAGTGGTCAATTTTGGTGGCCGTAATTTCCTCGATGCACAAATTGAAGCGAATCGGACGTTCACGCTCAGAACTGGTCAAAGTGTCTCAACAGCATCAACCAGCTTCGATTCAGGTTCGGGAGACATCAGACTTGAAGAAGTCGTCTTATCAGCTCGTTTGGCCTTTCCAACCCGTGAATCGCCACCCAGTTTTGCCTTTGACCTATCGAGTAATAGCGGTGCAAGTAAGTTCGAAGTAGTCATGCTGGTACTCACGGGCAGTTATCCAGAAAATCTCAGCGGTGCGGCTGGCGCACAACCAGCAACGGAAGTGGTTTTAGCACCACTGCTGAGTCTGGTCGAACGGCCACTGGAAGACACTTTTAAAGTCGACTTAACCCTCACTCCGCTGTCAACCGGCACGCTATATATCGATGCAAACAAGGTGCTTTCCAGACGGCTATACCTCTATTCACGTGTTCTCGTAGGCGAAGAACAAGACGGGAATCCACAACAATTTGGGTTGCGATATCAAATCAATAATGTGGCATTTGGCGAGCTCTCCAATGAACGACTTGGCAGTAATATCTCGACGACAGGTCGACTCAAATTAAGGGTTAATTTGAATTGAGATATTGTCTGACCATAGGTCTGTTGATGGGGCATGCCATAACAGCCCTGGCCGCCAGCCCGGACGACGCGCTGACCATGAGTGACATCCGGTCGCAAGCAGCACGCTGGGAAAACTGGGTCCTCGCTCAAAATGTGGAGCTTCGATGCGATATTCCAATTTGTAATGCTGATCGAAATCGACAAAAGTTCATCGATTTAATCAATTTGAAACAAGGCAGTAAGATCACGGGAAAAGGCGTGGCTGAGTCATGGAGCCGCTTGATGCGAACCGGTTACTTCAGGCGCATCACAATCCGTTGGAAGCCCGTTAAGGGCGGCCGCTATACTCGAATCGTGTTCGACTGTGTCGGACACGTGATTATCCAAGACCTTGATGTTGTCTACGCAAGCTGGGCCAGTTGGTTCTATCCAAAGCAATTCGTAGCTGAAATTCGAAAAAGATTACCTTTACGCAGGGGTGGCAGTTTCCCACCGATGAAGTCTGATGGAACATTCGCTCAACGAGATAAGACGCTTATCGAACAGTATGAAACACGCGTTTTAGACCTTTACAGGCGCCAGGGTTATTTGGGTACCGAGGTCAAGATTACGCCTTCATACTCTGGTCCCAATGGGAAAAAAGTGAGGGTAGAGGTCCGCATCAAGGAAGGTGAACAACCAAAGATTGGGCAGATTCTCATTAAGGGTGCCAAAGGCATGCCCTACTGGAAAATCATCAACCAGATTTCAACTGGTGAACGGACCGATTTTTGGCGAGGTCTTTTCGGTCTTTTCGGTGTAGGACGATATGCAAGACGGACTCTAAAAGAGGAGCTTACCGCTGTCGAGGACCTTTATCGACGCGCTGGCTGGGTGTCAGCCAGGGTGCGTTTAGAACCGGATCTAGCCGAGAAAAATGGTCGCGTATATCCGAAAGTTCGGATCGTCGAGGGCAAGCATTTAAGGACCCGATTTGAAGGCAATGAAACCCTCTCCGACGGAGAATTAAAGCAGGTTCTAACCTTCAGTGAATCAGGAACTTTCGATGAAACAGAGGTCATCGAAAGTATCCGAAAAATGAAGGGTTTGTACCAAGCATCCGCGCGTTACTTCGTATCCATTAAGAGCTCTCGAGAGGCGATTGGCGATGGGCGCTTCATCATCACATTCAGAATCGATGAAGGCCCTTCAGTTTATGCCAGACGAATCACAATTCGTGGCAATCAGACACTCCCTGAACAAGACATCTTGGGGGAAATGGAAACGAAAGGGATCGCGCCTGATGGCGTCGTTAATGCACTGACAAAGTCTGCTGGGATCGTTCAGGATGAAAAACTCATTAATGATCTCAACCGAATCCGCGAGCTCTATAAACGCAATGGAATGCCCGGATTAAAGTTTCGGTGCGCAAACCCGAAGGTCGGTGCGCAGGAATGGAGCGTTCTGAGGCAATTACGAGAACAAGAGCAGACGAGCGAGGGTCCAGCCATTGACGAGTCCATGTTTAGTGGTCAGTTTGATGTTTGGAGCGACAACCCACTGACTCATAATTGTTTCCAAATTATTCCCGATGACGATCCCCGCTTTGTGAATATCCAAATCGATGTTGATGAAGGCCTGCGAACCCTGATCGACAAAATCGAATTCTCAAAAATCATCGGCCAAATGGACGCTCAAATGCAGACTGAGGCAAGAGCCCTGCTTCAAGAACAGGGGGTCATGGATGAATTCGGTCGGTGGATTCGACAACTTGGATTTACTCAAGCCAGACTCAAGGCCCTTCGCGGGTTTGTCCTCCGATATTACCACCAAAACGGCTACCTGAGTGCCCGAGTTGACTCAGCGTGTGAGCTCGCATCTGGACTGGTTTTAAAGGGCGATTCATGTTCAGAGGACCGGCTATACGGAATGCGGTTAAAACGCGTTTTCTTCGAAATTGATCCGGGCCCTCAAACCCTTGTATCGGGCATTTTATTGAGGGGGAATCTCTCAACAAAAGATTCAATCCTCCGTGACGAATTGCTTCTCAAGCCGGGCCAACCCCTTGGCAGTGATGGTCTATTTCTAAGTCAAGCAAACCTGCGCTCACTGGGCGTTTTCTCCGCTGTCAACATCGAATACATTGGGCGACAATCTGAAGATTGGGTGGCTACGAACGAAGGATTAATTAAAGATCGAGATGCCACTGTGGTGGTCACGGTTGAAGAATCACGGTCAAAGTTGCTGGAAGCGTATCTGGGCCTGCAAATCGATTCGACACCACTTGAAGAAGAACTCCCCGTTCTCTACGCAGTTGGCACCACCATTAGACACCGTAATTTTTTGGGTCGCGCGCTCGAAGTTGGTCTTGGATTTTCCCACAGTAACCGAATCGATGCGGCCACTGATGTACAAAACGATGATTCCGTGTGGAGGACCGGTCCATTCTTTAAGAATCGAAGGCTGTTTGGAACTCGACTCGACCTTGCAATTGAGACTTTGTTCGAACGAGGCCGAACGAGTCAACGCGATGCCTATCAAGAAGAGTTAAATGCAAAAGCGACCATTGGTTTTGATTTCTACAATCTATCGTACCCAGCACGGTGGGGTCGTGGATTGAGAGCAACCTTGAAAACCGAGTTCGTCCAGGAACGACTCAGACCCCTGACTCGGGCAGGCGAACGACCCCTTTTCGAAGAACCGACCAAACAAGTCACTCTCTCGCCCTCATTGTCCTGGGATCGACGCGATAGTCCCTTACATCCAACGCTTGGTTGGCTGGTATCAGCTCAAGCAGAATTTGTTTTTCCAGAGTTAACGGAGCTCAATGAACTGCCCATCAAAGCCACGCTGACCGGCCAGTACATCAAATCGTTTTTCAAACGGCAATTCATTATCGTGCCTAATCTCAGAGTCGGTGCGGTCTGGACCGACTTAAAAGAGAGTGACTTGCAATCTGATTTCTTCTTCAAGGCCGGCGGCGATGGGGTTGCGCTGCCGATCAGGGGCTATGAAGATGCGGCGGTCGATGCGTGTAACGGCTTAGAGACCAATGGGCGAGGTAATTATTGCGAAGATGTCTATCCACCGGGTCTATCGGCAGAAGACTCATTTGCAGTTGCATCAACCATTGGGGGACGCTCAATGTTCTTGGGTGGTCTTGAACTCCGCTTCCCAACCTTTGTGATCGATGACTTATGGTTTGCAACTTTTACAGACATTGGAGCGATCGCCCCGTCTTGGTCCGAGATGTCCACCGATCGGGTTCGGTCCAGTGTCGGTGGCGGATTGAGATGGCTCGTAAGCGGACAAATTCCACTGAGGCTCGATTTAGCCTATCCACTCAATCGGACTCAATTCAGTGATCAAAACCTCCGCGTTCACCTCAATATTTTCTACACGCTTTAAACGGAGACAGGGTCTCTGATGCGTCGGAGCAGTCTGGGCACGTCTACACTGTAGTTTCTCTTGACCTTCAACCGAATGGACAATGAATATGAATACGAAAGGTTCGTTTTCAATCTGGAGCAGCCAACGACTGAATAGGATTTCAAAGAGCATGAACTCCCGTAGATTAAGACCGTTTTTATTAGCCACCACATCTCTATTCTTTATTGCACTGCTGACCTGTCTCTCGCAGGCTGAAATCCGAGTTCGAACACCAAAAACAGATGGTGCTACGAAAAGCAGCCATACTCTGAGAATCGTCAAAAAGTGCATCTCGAAGTGTCGACGTGTACCAAATAGACGGGCGTGTAAAGACCGTTGTCGTAAACGGCTAATGACGAAAATAAAATCTAAAGAATGTTGCAAGATTCCTGCTGTCCGATGCCTGGCATGCCAAGCAAAAGTATCGATCGCGGATTATTGTGCTCAGAGACCGGAGACCAGTGGCTGTGCACCACCCGAAAAGGAAAAGCCCGACTGTTGTAAAGACGAATTCGCGACGTGCCTAGCCTGTCAGAAGGGCACAACAATCAATGTCATATGCCGAGATAACCCAAAGCTGCCTGGGTGTAGCGGGGCGATTAATCATCCATGCTGTCGCGAGGCGAAAGCCCAATGCGTTGCGTGTAATCTCGGCATCACAGTCGCCTATTTTTGCAAGGACCACCCGGACGCAGAAGGCTGCCCAAAGAAAACGAGCCCAAGCGTCGAACCAAGTCCCGATAAGAGCAAATACATCGTCAAATAAACGAGCCAGACTTCAATTTTTTGCTGGCAAAGACCTACTCTGCGATGATGATGGGCCTGTCGATCCGATCCTCAAGCAATGATTGGTATAAGGATTCGGTGTGTACCGTCGGAACAGCCTTACCTTGGTCGGCTCTTTCCATAGGATGATGACCGTCTGCAGGCCACTGCGTAAAGTCGTATTTTTCATCTGGCTGTACGGTCTTTAGGACTTGTTCAAAAATGGCCCTCACAGCTGCATACGGGTCAGATTTCAAGATCGGCTTCAATTGGTCCAACCAGCGATCAGTGCCAGCTATCTCACGTGTGTATCCCCACCCCAGATGCCAAAGGGCAATTGCTCTCTGGGCTGCGTCACCGGAGAGCAGCCAAACTAAACCCGCGGGTTCATCCAAAGCCGGACGGCGGTCAAGAGGCATGTCTTTGCCTTTTTTACCATACCATTTGTCCGTCCAACTTTGAGCCCAACGAACCGACTTATCCATGTGACATAAATTACATGCATTGGGCCGGCCGCGCTGCTGCATTAAAAACGGCCTAGGATTTTCCACACGATGTGTCCGAGATGCCCCCAAGAGGCCATAGGTTGTGTGCGGCATATGGCAGTTTTGGCAATCGCTTCCGCCACCACTCAGCGGGTGATTACTATGGCTAACGGGATCGTCTACGTAGGCTTTGTGACAGGATTCACAGGCTTTATTCCCTCGATAGCCAGCTTTGAGCTGATCATCAGGCTCATGACCATGCATGGTGTGACAAGTCGAACAGGTCATGCTGCCCGCGGATGCACAGGCCGAATCAAGCATACCGTTGAGGGCTCGGCCCGCCGTGCGCATGGTTCCGTCATCCCAAAATGCATTCCAATCATAAGGTTTGAATGCAACGCCTGAATATCCAAGGGCATCAAGAATCCCATACCATTGTCGGTCGGTCCACGTAGGCACACTCAGAAATCCACCACCTGAGTACGGCTCAAATTCCCCATTCAATGCAAGCTCACCAACGAAAACAGATAGATTTTGTGGGGTTTTCGGACCACCCACCAGGTGTAATCCATCGGTGCTTAAACCGACCAGATGAAGGGGCCCGCTCGAGCCGCGAATCACCGTTGGCCCTCGGCCTTCTTTTGATTTTAAAATAGGGCGTTTACCGACCAGAGGAGACGGAGTTAAGCGCAGAAACTTTCTGGTTTTGGCAAGGTCGTCTCCAGGCTTATGGGAATCGCCTGCGAGATCCCGCGCTCGCCCATTTAGGTGGGCAAACAAACCATGGCACTGACCACAAACATTGATGCTGTCATCGGTTGGCTTGAGCGGTGCCGTAATCTTTTCTACCGGCCGATTCAGCCAACCCAAATAGCGATTGATGGGACTTTGATAATGAGCAACATGAGCGGTTGCGGACCCATGACAAGACTCACACGATATGCCTAACTCATCGACTTGGCTTTGGGTTGTATTTGCAGCACGGTCCGCCCCGCGAAATCCACTCGTCGTATGACAGTATACGCATTCATCGTTCCAAACTGATGGCGGCTCCGGGCCTGTAGGCGCTGGCCTCAGAAAAGACATTTCGACGGGAATCCATCGCTGCCCTTTAATCCACCAGACCCAAGGAAGCTGTATCAACCAGCCGTCTCCAACCGATAACCAGTAGTTCTGCATGTGATGAGACCCGGTCAGCAGCGCCACCGTCGCCGTCTTCACGCGGCCATTGGGTTCCGTGTGTTCCGCCTTGTAGAGACCCTCATCCTGAAATAGGCGCCAACGTCCGGACAATCCATTCAAGTCCTGCTTGAATGGCGCGAGAACTGTCTCGTCGGATGGCAGCTGAGTCATGGTCTTGTGGTAACTGGCATTCCAGGTTTTCCATTCAGCTGGGTGACATCGCCGACATGTTTTCTGCCCCGTGCCTGTTTCATTAGCTTTGATTCGAACGACCGACGGGGGTTGAGTGGTTGGTTCACCCTGTCGAGCCAATGCGAGAACGGCCGCAGCACACCCGAGCAAAATCGACCATCTCCACCCTCCGTAGACGGCGCCCAAAGCGATGGTGATAGCGATTAAGAACCAAAACAAATCAATAAATCCACTCGTCGGTCAGGTTCGGATACGGAGTGTTTCCGGTTTCGAATACAGAATACTCCCAGTGCAGAAATGTGTACACTCACCCCATCAAACACCCAAAGATCGCAACAAAGTCAATCTCTGTTTTTTGAAAGGCCCACACGTGAATGATAATCGGGCTTATGTGAATCCCCATCAACTGCCAGATGTGCGAGATGGCCTTACGCGAGAACAACGGGTCATTTTGTACACCTTGCACGAAGCACAAAAAGAGAGGCCCGGTCGCTCCATTCCGACCTTAATGCTCTACGGACGCGTCTGCGAAAAAATATCGATCTCCAAGGAACGGTTTCAAAGCCTCCTGACTGAATTGGTTGGACGAGGACAGCCGATCAGATAGGGCTACGTTTCTGCTGATCGACATGGCGTCCCAAAGGTGCAATAAGGGTCTGCATTTGCAATGTGAACGACCAAGGTCAACCGAGATCAATGTCTAGTCCGTCCGCCACAGAATCAACAGAGACACAGCTGGACTCAAATGCGAGTCTTTATGAACAGTCTATTGGCGGTTGGACCATCACCCTCATCGCCTTGATCTTGGTTGGTGAAATCCTCGGTCTGGCGGCTGTCGTCGATCCACCGCACAAGCATGTTCTTGGTTTGTTTGGTAACGGTTCTCCTTTTCTAAGTTCAGCACTACTCGGCTCATTTTTAATTTTCCTGAGCCAAAAACCCGGCATCAAGACGTGCATACTGGTTACCGTTGTGGGCTTAAGCGTCGATATTGCTCTTAGCCGGTACCGCCCTGGTGGCTCTCATACGCTGTACCAAGTCCTGCTCAACCTGGGCACCGGCCTTGGTTTAACGGCCATTGTGACCCAGTTCGGTCTGCAAACACTTGGGTCGAATCGAAAAGCCAACGTCCTCGGAAAAATGTACCTTCTCCCCGGCTTCATCGCGGCAAGTATCAGTTTTGTTGGCCTCACTCGTATCTTACACCCACGGGTGTTCGATGCATCGGTCTACATGATCGACTCTGCATTTTTCGACGCTCCCTCATTTCAGATCGCCGCTGGCGTGGCGTCCATGCCTATACTCCGCGGCTTGCTTGTCCTCATTTACATGCATTTGCCGGCTGCTGCTGCTGCTGTTTTTGTCATATCGAAGCGTCTAAAAGGGCAAAATGAAAGCGGCATCTTATCCGCATTTCTATGGGTCGGCGTGGCTGGATTCGCCCTCTATCACATCATTCCAGTGGTCGGACCCACCTACTTCTTCAGATCGGGATTTCCAGGTGACCCGCCGAATGCAGAGAAGATGAAAGCAATTCGCTATTTGGCGATACCGGAGTATCGAAATTGTTTTCCATCCCTTCACACGGCCTGGGCCTTAGTGGTACTGGCTTACGCGAGGCCACTCGGACGCCTGGTTTTTTCTCTGGCAGCGATTTTCCTCGGGCTTACTCTCCTCGCAACCATTGCCTTAGGTCTCCATTACATCGTTGACCTACTCGCAGCAGGTCCCCTTGTCATTGGCATTTTGAGTTTGATCCATCCTGGACCGAGACGAATTGCAAAAGTACGATACGCGGCGATCCTATTCGTGGCCTGGTGTGCCGCGGTCATCTACGCCCCTGTCATCATGAGGGATCAAAGCTGGTTGACCTGGCTGTTTGCCGGTATCACCATCGTCCATTTCGTCATGTCACTAAACGAACTTAGGCCGTCTGTTAACAGTCTCGATATCAGGATGGCCCCAACAGATGCCATCCCGCCAAAACGAGATCGATTTGCACCGTGGATCGGCAGCATGTTCTTTGCATCTGGATTTGCCGCATTGGTGTATCAAGTCGTGTTTGCAAAGGCTTTGGCACTGACCTTTGGCAGCATGGGAACTGCGTCCGCGACCGTTCTGACAGCTTTCATGGCGGGCATTGCAATTGGGTCTTGGGTCGGTGGCCGGGTTGCCAATGCCAAGCATGACCCAATTAGAGTCTACATGGTCTGCGAGGTTGGCATTGCAATATGGTGCATTCTCACACCATGGCTCTTTGAGCTGATCAAAGATATGTACATCACCGTCGCCGCTGGCGGCGACCCCTCAGAACCAAAATTTGTCGCTATTCAACTTGTATTTGGGCTGCTCATTCTAACACCACCCACGATTTTAATGGGCATGACCCTGCCGGTTTTGACAGCGTATTTTGAAGAGAAGAATGAGCATTTCGGCAGCTCGGTCGGGCGCCTATACAGTGCCAACACGTTGGGGGCTGCAGTCGGTGCACTCGCCACGGGATACCTCCTGTTACCCACGTTGGGCAGTCAGGGGGCCACAGGTCTCGCTGTGGCCATGAACCTCATCGCTGCTCTGGCCGCCCTTTGGATAAGCAAAATCCTGCTGCGACAACAAAGCGATCGAGACGACGATCAGTTCCCTTTGCTATCCGCGACCACAGACACGAGGCAAGTCAACGTAGACGGGGCCAGCTCCGCACAATTGAGTCGAGGTAAAGTCGCTGTTTTTGTCCTGATGATCGGCGGCATCCTGACTCTCGCGTTAGAGTCAACATACATCCATCTGTTGGCTGTAGTCGCCGGCAATAGCGTCTATGCCTTTGCGCTCATGCTTTTCTGTTTTCTCGTCGGCCTGGGCGGAGGTGCAAGCGTGAGCAAGCGCCTGCTCGATAAAGATATCTCCGCCGGCATCGGATTGGCGTACAGCTACCTTGGTATGGCTTTCGTCATCGTTTTGGGCTTGTTCTGGTGGGATCAAATTCCGGGCTATTTTGAAAGCTTCTCGCAATATGGCGACACAAAGACCTTTGAGAAACGCGAGTTCGTGCGCTTCGTAACCTGTGCTTTGACCATGCTTCCTGTGAGCACTTTGATCGGCATGGCTTACCCGTTCTCAATGGAGCTTGTCGGACAGGCTTGGCCTAAAATTCGGCTCCTGGCACTCGGACGTGCGTCCGCGAGTAATACGCTAGGCAACATTATTGGTGCGTTGATCGGCGGATTCGTACTTATACCCGGTTTGGGTTCTTTCTCGACCCTTGAGCTCATCGCCGGAATCGCACTTGGGTTGAGCGTCCTGGTTGCTTGGAGTTTGCCGCCTGTAGAACGGCGACGCTTGGTCCTCCCACTGCTCCTTTGCATGGCCCTTTTCCCATGTCTGCCTGACGGGTTTAACATGAATCAGTTGGCCACCGGTGCGAATGTTTACTTCCATGGTCAGGGCTATGGAGACGTCATTGATTATGCAGAGAGTCTAGACGGTGGACTCACCACAGTTCAACGCTCGGAAGATGAACAAGGCGAGGTGATTTACACGCTGTTGACCAACGGAAAATTCCAGGGCGATTCATCAAATAAACGTGAAATGCGTGCCCAAGTTGGTTTCGGATTAGTCCCCATGATGCATACGGATAAGAGAGCGCGTAGTTTGGTTGTCGGTTTTGGGACGGGAGTCACGGCCAGAACCCTGCATGATGGTGGTTATGCAACTGTCGACATCGTCGAACTTAGTGAAGATTTGTTGCGTCTGGCCAAAACCTATTTTGCTCGAAAAAATGGCAAGGTCTTGTCACGCGAAGGCGTAAACACCTACGTCACCGATGGTCGAAATTATTTGATGCTGACAGAAAATAAATACGACCTCATCAGCATCGAAGTCAGCAGTATCTGGTTTGCTGGGGCTGCGTCGCTATACAACTCAGAATTCTATCAGCTCGCAAAAAAGAGGCTGCGTCCAAAAGGAGTATTCCAACAGTGGATTCAATTACACCGACTCAGTGCGACAGACCTCGTTTCAATCATTGCGACAATGAGAAATGAATTTGATGATGTCTGGCTGTATATGGTCGGCGGTCAAGGCATGATGGTCGCTTGTACCGAGCCATGTCCACCCAACCCGAAGATTGGCGAAGCGTTGACTCGAGTTCCAAATTTGAAACCGCTTCTCGATTTATTTGGAGGAAAACTGCCCGAACTCAGCCAGAATTTATTGCTCAACCCACGCGAACTCGACAGGTTTCTTATGGGTATGAGTGAGGCCGGTATCAATGCATTGGACTTGATCTCAAGCGACAATAACCATCTCTTAGAGTACTCGACTCCGCGGGCCAATGTCAGACCGTATGAATCGTCACTGAGGGACAATATCAGTCTATTCAAACGATACCGAATACCGAAAGCCAGCACGCCTTAAATTGAACGATGGCCTCAAATACCCAGACCATGGTTCAAATAGACCTAGAAGCCATTGAATGGGGCGTCAGCAGATGAACGCAACCAATTGTCTGATGCGTAATGGCTTCGTCCATCGAGAACATGAAGCGTAAAGGCCAATCTCGAACGTGATGAACGATTAGGCATGCTCGCATGGGCAAGATGGCCATGCATGAGAACCATTGAACCTGTGTCGACTTCGATGGCCGACGCTTGATGAGAAGACGGCGAGGAGTCCGACAGCTTTTTAAACAGGCACGAGTCATCGGACTGCCTGATATATCGGGTGTCCAACTCGCCTAAGTGGGACCGTGGATAGACTTGGAGGCAACCATTCTCGAGAGCCGCTGGCTCCAACGCGATCCAGATGCCGAGAATTGGATACGGTTCTGCATACAAGAATGTGGCATCACGATGCCAATTGACTGACCCACCCCCATCAGCTGTCTTAAAGACCACCATTGATTGAATTAACTTGGGACTCTGTATACCGAGACTGGCAACCGCACCTTGAATCGCCGGTAACCGAGCAAAACGAGAGAAAAAATCATCTCGTTCATGAAGTGCGTGTCCAATTTTGTTGGGTCGCCGGATTTCGCCACCCACGATGTCTGGATCTTCATAGAAGACTGAAATTGCTCGAGCTGAATCCAGAAAATAACGGTCGACGTATCGTTTATTTGGATCCGTCGTAAAGGGTGCGGTGACGTTGTCTGGCGCAAAATCATTGACGATGTTCCACGACCGTGTCCTCGCCTCTCGACACAAATCGGGGTCAATGACGGACGGGAGGACAACATACCCCTCGCTGTCAAATTTTTCCTTCAGTAGCAAATCTGTCATCCGTAGACCCTAAGCGAGCGGCCGGCCAATAAATTTACCTTTGCCAATGAGCCGCAATGCGGTCACGATCAAAGCGACCGAAATGAACCAAACAGGCCGAGTTTTTTTTGACTGATAGCACAAACAAAGATGACGGGCAGCAAACGTCCGAAAACAAGGCAGAGGCAGACGCAAAACCGTCAGTCAGACCACCGGAGGTTGAAACCACCCGCGCGTCGACACGCTCAATTCTATCAGCCGTGAATCTAGACTCAACACAGACCCCTGAGACTCTGACTCGCGCAGAATCTTGGACAGAACAAATGCTCTTGGGGCTCGAACCCCATGAGCATGACTTTCAAGAATTCAAAGGCTCTGGCTGGCTGATGAAGAGTCCCCAAGAAATTCAACCGGATTTCCTGTTTTTTCTATCGAAACAAGCGTCGGCTTTTGCCAATGGCTCTGGTGGACTCCTATTTGTCGGAATCGACGATACAGGGCAAATCGATGGAGGTGTTCCTACAGAATTAAAAGGGGGTACACGGGCCTGGCTTGAAGACTTGATTGCCGCCTGTGTCGATCCGCCGTTACCCCGCTGTAATGTGTTCGAGGTCTCACCTCGAATGGACTCAAAAAGTCTGATCAAACCAGGTCATGGAATCTATGTAATTGAAATATCAGCCAGTCCAGATGCACCACATCAAGCGAAAGACCACCGATACTATTTGAGAATCGCAGGCAAGAGTCGGCCAATGGGCCATGTGCATGTCCAAGATGTCTTACGACGCACGTTTCATCCAAAGATCGAACTGGCCCGATTTGGCCCCTATGGAAAGCTACAAACGGACACATCTGACCCAAGGGGACCACGCGCCTTTATCCAATTCCGTCTCTTTGTGTCCAATCGGGGTCGCACTTTGGCCAGGCATGTTGGATTGGACCTCATCATTCCGAGACCATTTGCTGGCTCGGATGTTCGCCGCCGAATGAAAGTCCTTGGCGAGACCCATTATACCCAGAACTCTGGGTCTTTGACCTATTCCAGATATCACCCGACACCGCTCTTTCCGAGCCAAGAGGTCTACGGCCTGAGTGTTTGGGTCTGCTTGCATAAGAATAATCTCGCTCAAGTGATCAATGGGGCCAGCATACAATGGGCCATTTACGCCGATGATGCGCGCCCAACCCGAGGTGGCCAAGCACTTCATGAATTCCAAATTGTGAGGCGGGCAATCGACTGGCTGAACGAAACAAATGATCCCTCACAGCCATAAAATTTCTGGTCTGCTTGCCGTACGTGATCTTGGTCTGTAGGATGCCCCCCAAATCTCTCATTGGAGGATCATCTGGTGACCGACGACCGAATGCAGAAAATCATTTCGCTTTGCAAACGACGCGGGTTCGTATTTCAGTCTTCTGAAATTTACGGGGGTCTGAAAAGCGCGTACGACTATGGTCCGCTTGGCGTCGAGATGAAGCGGAATCTGATGAACGCTTGGTGGCGCGATACGGTGCATAGCCGTGAGGATGTAGTCGGCTTAGATGCATCTATCATTATGCATCCCAAAGTCTGGCAGGCTTCAGGTCATCTGTCAGGGTTCAGCGACCCCTTGGTCGACTGCAAAGTCTGTAAAGAACGGTTTCGCGCCGATAAAGCACCCGTGGTCGAACCGGGCCAAGACGTGACCATCGAACTCGCGGATAAAGGCCGCGCAAAGACGGCTCTCGGCTATATTCAAGAGCAATTTGGCGTCACATTGGAGCGCTCGGGGCGACAACTTATTGGTGCAAAGGCAGGCAATAGACCCTACGTCTGTCCAAATTGTGGGTCGCCTTTCATGAGCGAAGAACGCAACTTCAACCTCATGTTTAGAAGTTTCTACGGACCAGTGGACCCCATGGGTGCTCTTGCCTCAGCCATCGAATCGGGCGAATTTGATGGGCTGAGCGGATCCGATTTGAGAAGTAAGCTGGATGGCTTTACGAAGGATAGCACCGTCTATCTGAGGCCAGAAACGGCGCAAGCCATGTTTGTTCAATATGCAAATATTCAGCAATCGATGTCTCTGAAAATTCCATTTGGAATCGCTCAAGCCGGGAAATCATTTCGAAATGAAATCACCGTCGAGCACTTCATCTTTCGGTCCTGTGAATTTGAGCAAATGGAAATGGAGTTTTTCTGTGAACCGGGCACTGAAGATGAGTGGTTCGAATATTGGAAAGAAACACGGATGGGATGGTGGAGAAAATTTGCCAACAACCCGGAGAACTTCAGAGTGAGAGCTCATGAGGCCAGTGAGTTAGCTCATTACGCCAAAGGGTGCTACGACGTTGAATATCGATTTCCTTGGGGTTGGGACGAATTGGAAGGGATTGCCAATCGAACCGACTATGACCTCAAAAAACACGCAGAGCACAGTGGTTCCAAGATCGAATATTTTGATCCGGTTGAGCGTAAGCGATACACGCCTTACGTAATCGAACCGGCCGCTGGAGCAACTCGCGGCGTACTGACCTATCTCTGTGATGCGTACCATGAGGAGGAAGTGGAAGGGCCAAAGGGGACGGACACCCGAGTCGTGCTCAAGCTCCACCCACAATTGGCACCAGTCAAGGTGGCGGTCATGCCGCTGGTCAAGAAAAATGGCATGCCTGAGAAAGCGCGTGCTTTGGTCGATACCCTTTTCCGCCGCGGTATAAACGCGTCTTATGACGCACAAAATGCCATTGGTAAGCGATATCGACGCCATGACGAAATCGGAACGCCATGGTGCCTAACCATCGATGGGGAAACCCTAGACGATGGAACCATTACAATCCGGGACCGAGACACGATGGATCAGAGGAGAATTCCAATCGATGACGCGGTCGCCGAAATCGAAAAGCTCCTGAGGGATGACTGACGCTCAGGTAAGACCGTTCCCTGACGCATCTACTTCACACGCTTCAAGCGTTTCAAAAAGTCGTCTTTATGAATGGCGTGTCGATGAGCGACGTCCATCTCGACAAGGCCCGAGTTCACCAATCGAACCAATTCATCATTGAGCAGTGAGTTGCCCGCTTTGCGGCCCACTTCCATCGTGCTGACCAATTGGGCAGATTTTGCTTCTCGTATCAGATTGGCCACCGCAGGGCTGCTGACCAGGATTTCAAAGGCCGCAACACGCCCGCCCGTTCGTCTGGGCAGCAAAGTCTGTGCAACCACACCCTTCAAGACCTCAGCCAAACTTAAGCGAGTCTGACCTTGTTGGTCGGGCGGAAACATACCAACGATTCGGTCTATGGTCCCAATGGCGGTCGACGTATGCAAGGTGGCAAAAACGAGATGACCTGTCTGAGCTGTCTCAATGGCCAGAGAAATGGTTTCTAAATCTCTCAACTCTCCAACAAGAACGACATCTGGGTCTTCACGAAGCGCGGCCCGAAGTGCGCGAGCGAAGGAGTCTGTATGAGACCCAACTTCACGCTGATTGACCATGGATTGACTTGACTTGTGGACAAACTCAACCGGGTCTTCGAGGGTAATGATGTGCTCTGCACGCTCGCGATTTATGGAGTCGATCATCGCAGCCAACGTCGTGGATTTGCCACTGCCTGTTGGACCCGTGACCAGAATTAAGCCATGGGGCATTTTGCAAAAACTCGAAATAATCTCTGGGAGCCCAAGCTGCGCGGGCGTTCTGATGAGGCTCGGAATATGTCTCAGTACCGCACTCACCCCATGAATATCTCGAAATACATTGACTCGAAATCGGGCTTGTTCGCCGAGCTGATATGCGAAATCTGTATCATTGGTCTGAGCGAATTCTTTTTGCCGAGATAAAGGCATAATGTCGTTCATTGCCGATGCGATCGCACTGGATGTGAGACCGGTGTGTCCAGGGATGGGAATGAGCGCGCCATCGATGCGCCATCGAGGAACCTGGTTGGCAGAGATGTGCAGGTCTGACGCCCCCTCAGCGACCACTTGCCGCAGGATTGAATCGAGGGGGAAAACAGTCTGCGTGTTCATGGACTGCGACGCCATAATCGTGCTTTGCGGACGAACGCCAAATTTAGGTGCTGTCTCATCAAATTGCTCTGCTGTGAGGCTAACCGGTCGAACAACCATGCCCGTCAACAAACGTTGGATTCTTTGCAATAACGTATCCGTTGGCTGATCGACGAACCCAATGGTCACATGATGGTGATCAAGGGACACAGGCAGAACCCGATGACGGCTAATGAAGTCGGCTGGCAGAAGGCGAAATAGGTCTTCATCAAGTTGGTCAGACTCGAAGAGGTGCTCCGGTAATGAGACTTGGCGATTGACAGCATGGAGCCGCGCGGCCAAAGTTCGAGACAACACCAAACCGAAGAATGGGAGCGACTGAATCATTCTCGAAAACTGGGTTTTTGTGAACCGAATGACGATCACCTCATCGTCGATAGCCAAGACACTGGCCGATCGAGGTGTTTCAAGCAAAACACCCATCTCGCCTACGGAATCGGGTGGTGAGAGTCGGGCCAATTCAACGGTGCTCCCACTCTTCGAATCGTCGAGCTGAACGACAGCTGCGCCTTTGACGAAAATATCAAATGCGTCTGACGGTTCGCCCTGCCTGGCCAGATGTTGACCGACCGTATATCGGAAAAGTGAGCCGTGCTTGGCGACATCTGCTAATTGCTCGTCGGAGAGTCCGTGAAATAATGCACTGGTACTGAGCGCATATTTTGTGTCTTCAGTATATGACTGACCCTCGATTGGACGCATGGCTGACCCTACCTTTTGGATGGATAGAATGACATGCTTGGGGCACGAATGAAAAAAATTAACGGCTTTCTAATTCAGATTGAGAGGCCGGCCATTTAGGGCGAATGTCGATGGACACTCCTTGCGCTCTGCGTCTGATGCTCATGTTGGCCGACGTGATTGTGAGGTGACTTCTCGACCAATTTAAGTCACACTGCTTGGACTGAGGTACATGACCCCAATCCAAATAACCAACAGGTGTTTCGATGACCGACAGCCAACCAGCTGCGAGACCATTCCCGGTCTTTAAATTTCTTCTCTCAGTGACCGTCTTGATCACGGTGACGACCTATTTTTTGAGCTGGCTATCGGGCAGTTCGTTAATTTATGAATTCAATGACCTGAACAAGAAAGCAACCATTGTTGACTCACCGGTTAAGGACGACCCAGGCGAAAAATACGTTGCTTTAAAATACAGTGAATGCCCAGGCACCATCGAGTCTATCCATGTGGGCAAGGCCGACCTGGATGATAAAGCACCAAAAGCACTCATTAAAATTCGTGAATGCCTAAAAAGTCTGGGAAACAATGTGGAAATCGATGTGTCAATTACCACTCGAAAAATGAGGTTCGGTGGCAGTAAATCAGGGCGAATCAATCAGGTTGGTTCTTGCGTACTTCCCCTGCTGCCGACGCGCATTACCATTGAAAATGACGCAAGGTGTCCGTGGATGTAGGAAGCCCGGCGTCTAGTGCGTGTCGATAACGCCGCGACTGCAGGGGCCAAATTGGAATGCCAGACTATCGCCCCGACCCTGCTGGTCAACAACCGTCAAGAAGGCTCGATGGACTGAAACGTGATGGCAGCTGAGTCGAACCCGAGGTCCATTAATCATAGAGCCAAAGCGGTTGGCCTCTGAATCACACCCACTGACCGCACCGTCAAAAATCAACTCGGTCGCTTGGTCACTGGCCCCGTCGACCTCGATGGCGAACTGAACCGGGGAGATGGTGTCGGTGCTGCAATCTTCAGCCGACTGCCACCGGACTCTTACAATCTTAGGAGGGGTATTCGGTGCGTCTCCTTTGGGCGCATCCTGAGTCATCATCACCGGGGGTCCAAACTCGGATTTAGGGTCTCGATAGTCCGGTATATTGCTGTCATCTAATTCTGAGGAACAGCCGAAACTGGACGCCAAAACAGCGAGCAAAATGATGTGTACCAAACGCAAAAAACCCCCAACTCACCAAGGTGCGAGAAATCACGAGCCTAAAATATAGGATGTCACTGAGTACGCAGGTCCACCCAATCCCCTACAGAAAAGGATAGGGTTTGATTCTTACGATTATTTAAAGACTGCTGTTTTTTTGTAGCAATGACGTATTCCATCATTGGTTTTTGTGAGGCTAGACAGCCATAATTGAAGAAATTATTGGTTTGATCACTTGACAGTGAGTCGGACCGTGTACATCCGTTAAAATGTCAGCGGACGCGCCGACAAAAACCAAAAAACCATAATGATAAAGAACGTTTATCGGATTTCGATAACCGAATAGGAGACGTGTATGTTTACTCGATTTACAACGCTTACACCATCACTTCACATCAGTCGCGCTGTCCAAAATCACCTGGACTATCTCACTGGCGACTCGGGACAAAAATATTTTGGCAACCCGGGGAATAAGGGCATCGATGTTTATGAGAACGATGACCATTACGTCCTCCATGCGGACCTGCCTGGCTTCCATTCGAGCCATGTCGACGTCACTTTAGACGGCAAGAATTTAAGGATAACGGCCGACCGAGAGACAGAAAAAGAAAGCCCAGAGACGCCGCATGTAGTGAGTCGCCGGAACATGACCTTCAGACGTGTGCTCAGAGTCCCTGAATCCGTCGATTTAGATAAAATCAACGCGTCCCTCGAGCATGGCTTGCTCTCGGTGACCTTGCCGAAACGAGCCGAGGATAAGGTCAGGAAAATTCCCATTAACCAGTAACCGCGAGACGCCATCCAAATAATTTTGCCCATGGATGTAGCCGACTGTTTTTAGGGCGATGACAAACCGGGCTGGACTGGGATTTGAGTAACCAATCAAATCCCAGTTTCACTTTTCCTCAACACCGCCGGGGTGTACCCGTACTATTCCCTATAGAATTTAATCGCTCAATTCGATTAGTTCGTCCTTGGCGGCGCGGTCAAGACGGCTTGAACCAAGGTTATTTCCGATTTAGGGCTGTGGATGGTGGTCACGTTTTTTTCATCGTATGGCCAACTTGAAGATATGAATCGAAAACGCCATTCTACGCCTCTAAGCAGTTAAGGAGAACGTGATGAATATCTACGATGCGATTAATCAACGGCGAACGGTTCATAATTACAATCCGTCGACAATCAATCCCGAAGTCCTCAATCGAATTTTGGCCGCGGGGCATATGGCGCCAAATCACAGATTCACCTGGCCCTGGCGGTTTACTGTCGTCGGCCCTGAGACGCGCCAGGCACTGCTGCCGATTGCCTATAAATTGAAGAACGTGACCGAGGAAAATATGAAAAAGCGTGTCCGGGCAAAACTGATCAATCCAGCCGCGCTTGTTGTTGTGACTCAGACACGCTCAGACAACGCGTTTCAAGAACAAGAAGATTATGCAGCGACCTGCTGTGCGATTCAAAATATGCTGTTGGCTGCTAAAGGCGAGGGGCTTGGTTCCAAATGGTCGACAGGGAGCCTCACCCAGCACGCTGATATCTGTGAGCTGCTCAAGATTGACTCAGATGCAGAAAAGGTTGTCGGCTTCATTTGGTTTGGTGAGCCTAAGAACGTTCCGACGATTGAACGCCCGTCCATCGGAGAACACATCCATTTCTTAGAGTAGACGGCGGAAAAGAAGAGGCAGGTCTCACCCGTCTTTTCATCGAGCGAGACCTAGATCAGTTTTCAGCTACAACCGGATGTGCTTCCGCAATTCATACACTTCAAACATGTGCCGTTGCGAACCAGCATCATCGCTCCACATGACATACATGGGTCACCTTCGAAGCCTTGCTGCTTTGCGACTTGTATGGCTTTCGCGCTCGTGCTGCCGTTGACACTTGTCATGATGTTCACCGAACCAGAACTGAGCGACTCAACCAATGTGATGTTTTCTGTCCGAGGCGGATTGGGCGCATAACCAGAGGGTGCCTCAATCAAGGCTGAGGATGCCTGTGGTTCATTGCCCATCGATTCATCGGCACCATTAGGACCGTTCGCGAAGTCATAGACGTGGGAACTATTGGCAACTCGACGCTCTTGTACGACCACCTCTTCAGTGTACTCAGGCTCTGGCTCCGGCTGATTGACCGCATCGGCTCTCAAGTCTTCTTCACTGACCTGGGCCAGCTCGTTACGACCCAAGTAATTCACCGCCAAATCTCTGAAGATATAGTCGATGACCGATGTAGACATCTTGATTCGATCGTTACCCATGACCATGCCGTTGGGCTCGAATCGCGTGAAGATGAAAGCATCGACAAACTCTTCCAAGGGTACGCCGTATTGAAGACCCAGAGAAACTGCGATTGCAAAAGAGTTCATTAGGCTTCGGAAAGCCGCGCCCTCTTTGTGCATGTCGATAAAGACTTCACCCAATGTTCCATCTTCATATTCACCCGTGCGCAAGTAGACTTTATGCCCACCAACAGATGCTTTCTGTGTGTATCCACTTCGGCGACCAGGGAGCTTCCGGCGTCGGGCGAGATAACGTACGATCACCTTTTCTGCAATTTGAGCAGCTGCGACAGCAGGCTGGTCGACTGCAACGGGCAACTCCAACTGAGTTCCGTTCTCCAATGCGTCGTCTTGATCATCAAAATCGAAGACTGTGGCGGACAAAGGCTGACTTAATTTACTGCCATCACGATAAATGGCATTGGCCTTGAGGCCGCGGGTCCAGCTCAACATGTATGCGGATTGAACATCCTCAATGCTGGCCTCATTTGGCATATTAATGGTCTTACTGATCGCACCACTAATAAACGGCTGGGTTGACGCCATCATTTCAATATGGGCCTCAGCACGAATAAATCGCTTACCGTTCTTTCCACACTTGTTGGCACAGTCAAAGACCGCCAAATCTTTCTCTTTAAGGGCTGGCGCGCCTTCAACAGTCATCGTACCGCAAACATAATCATTTGCTTCGGCGATTTGCTTCTTGGTGAGCCCGAGGGATGACAACAAGTCAAAATCGGGCCGATTGATTGTCGGCTCTGGAATCCCGAGACGGTCGATAATGTACTGATCTCCGAAGGTGAACCGATTGAAGACCATATTGAGGTCGAATGCGCTGCCAGCCAACCCTTCAATCCGCTGAAGCATGTCAGCGTCGAATCCGTGCTCTTTGAGCTTTTCGGGGTTTATATGTGGACAGCCATCCAGCGTACCAGCCCCTTTGCAGTAATTGACAATCGCCGTAATCTGGTCGTCGGAATACCCGAGTCGACTCAAAGCCAAAGGCACTGATTGATTTATGATCTTGAAGTATCCGCCACCGGCAAGTTTCTTAAATTTGACCAGTGCAAAGTCGGGTTCGACACCTGTTGTGTCACAATCCATAACCAACCCGATGGTGCCGGTCGGTGCGATGACAGAGACCTGCGCGTTCCTAAAGCCGTAACGCTCACCTTTCTCCAAAGCGAGGTCCCAAGTCTTACGTGCGGCATTGAGTAGGTATTCTGGGCAATGCTCTGGGTCAATGCCCACGGGTATTGTGTTGAGCCCCTCGTAGTCCGTCGATGGAACATCATAGGCCGCTCGACGATGATTTCGAATGACGCGGAGCATGTCATTCTTATTGTCTTCATAGCCAGCAAAGGGCCCCAAATGCGCCGCCAATTCAGCACTGGTCTCATAGCTCGTTGCGGTCATAATTGCAGTGATAGCACCCGCAATGTTGGTTGCCTTAACCGAGTCATAAGGAATCCCCATAACCATGAGAATGGTTCCGAGATTCGCATAACCGAGACCGAGCGTACGGTATGTCCAGCTTAACTTAGCAATTTCCTCGCTCGGGAACTGGGCCATGGCCACGGAAATTTCAAGGGTGATTGTCCATAAACGACACGCATGCTTGAAAGCGTCTACATCAAACTTTGTGTAGTTATCGGTCATGAACTTCATCAAATTGCTTGATGCAAGATTACAGGCCGTGTTGTCCAAGAACATGTATTCGGAACATGGATTACTTGCGTTGATTCGCCCAGCACTTGGACACGTGTGCCAATCATTGATGGTCGTATCGAATTGAAGACCTGGGTCAGCACACGACCATGCCGCGTTTGCGATCTGGTCCCAGAGCCCCGTGGCAGAGACGGTCTTTGCAATTTCGCCGTCGGTTCTGCGAATCAGATTCCAATCTTCATCCTCACAGACTGCGTTCATGAAATCGTCGCTCAAGCGCACTGAGTTATTGCTGTTTTGACCACCGACCGTGCTGTAGGCTTCTGATTGCCAATCGACATCGTACTCATCGAATTCAATATCCGTGATGCCTTGTTTGGCCAACTGAAGAATTCGTTGAATGTAGGCTGGCACGATGTTGGCTTTCTTCGCTTCACCAATGGCTTTTCGGAGGGCCAGGTTGTCCTTCGGGTTTAGGCTATCACCATCAACCTCCACCCGCGTCGCTTCCAAGATGCGAGTCAGGTGATACCGCGTTGCTTTGGAGCCCGCGACAAGTGCTGCAACCTTGTGCTCTTCACGCTGCTTCCAATCGATATATTGCTCGATGTCAGGATGATCGACGTCAAGGGTCACCATCTTAGCAGCTCGCCTGGTTGTCCCACCGCTCTTGATGGCCCCAGCGGCACGATCACCAATTCGAAGGAAACTCATCAGACCACTGGATTTACCGCCACCGGTCAGGGGTTCATTTTCGCCGCGCAAGGAGCTGAAGTTTGTACCCGTGCCGCTCCCGAACTTAAATAAGCGAGCTTCACGAACCCACAGGTCCATGATGCCCCCCTCATTGACCAGGTCATCGCCGACGGACTGAATGAAGCATGCGTGAGGCTGAGGTCGCTCATACGCGTTTTCGCTCATCCGCGTCTCACCGGTTTCGTGATCACAATAAGCGTGACCTTGCGCAGGCCCTGCGATTCCATAGGCCCAGTGTAAGCCTGTGTTAAACCATTGAGGGCTATTGGGTGCCGCCATTTGTGTGGCCAGCATTGAGCGCATTTCATCGTAGTAAACCTGCGCACTTTCTTCGTCGGAAAAATAGCCATGTTGCCATCCCCAATAGGTCCAGCAACCAGCCAGTCGGTCAAAAACTTGCCGGGAATCATGTTCGCCACCAAAGCGCTCTTCGACGGGCAGGTCGTTGAGTTTGCTTTGATCTGGCTCGTGTCGCCACAACCACTCAGGTACACCGTCCTCTACAACGGGTCGCGTGTACGCCGGGACGCCGGCCTTACGAAAGTACTTCTGGGCGATAATATCCGTCGCGACTTGGCTCCAACTCGATGGAACTTCGACTCGTTCGTTTAAGAATACGATAGAACCATCAGGATTTCTGATTTCGCTCTTTCGTACTTCGAACTCTAAGTTCTCGTAAGGAGAAGATAATTCCTTCGTAAATCGCCTTTTGAGTCTCATGGACACACCTATATACACCTATCCCGTTCGCCCCGGGACGTCTCTTTAGTTACAAACCGACAATGAATGGTAGTTCAGGGCTTCCAGAACCAACGAAAAACGGTGGTGCCAAAAGTCTGACATTTGTCGTGTTTAACCGCTTGGAACCGGCCATACAAGGGCTTTTACAAAAAAAATCAGAAGTGTTTGAGAATACTCAATTTTTCTGTTCTTCCTACGTCTGCCCCAATATGTGGTATCCAACCTCATGTGAATACAGTAGATATTGTGTAGGTGCATGTAAAGAACAAACTTTCATTAGAATATATTTTTTTACATGTAGTTCTATTATTTAATATGACTGTTGTTCGTCGAAAAAGCTGGGAAACATTCTGAATCGAATGAGCTATTGGTATTAAAAACATACAGTTAGAAAGAGCCATAGAACTTGGTCTTCAAATTGCAAGTGTGATTTGTATTGGGGTCCTCAAGATGGGGCTATTTAGACAAAAATCTGCCCATCAAAGCACGTGAAGATTGTGTTTTTTGTGAGCTTTTAGATGTTTAGAAGCCGCCAAAGTGCTTGCCAAACGACTGATTTCAAAATGCCAAGAGCGGAGACCATCTTCGGGCAGATACAGCAGCTAATTTGGCCGATTGAAAGTCGCTGAATGAATGCGTGGTAGAAAACCGGGATAACGTTCATCCCCGACAATCGCCCAGCCGTTCGGTCCACGCCTCTCGACGGTTACAAAATCTTGAACGCCATCGCATTCAACCCGGAGCCGTACATCGGAACTGCGCTTCAAGCTGCCGACAACAGCGCAACGATTGATGCGACCGACGACTTTCTTTAGTTCCCGTGTAATGGCAGTGCGACCGCACGGTGCATGGGAAAAACTTGTACACGGGTCTCGCTGTTTGGCCGCAGTGACCGTCAACCAACGACCGCGATTCCCACCATAACGCGCTTGAATGCATGCTTCTCTGCGGCAGAGTGCCGCCGCTTTTTGAAAAATGCTGGGGCCAAGCGCATTGACTGCTTTGTCTGGGCCAAAGCGGTCTGTGAACGCTTGCAGTTCAACAAATGGCTGGGACGGGTCGGCCCCGGTTGGACGCATGACCATCCAGATGAGGAAGCCACAGATACCAACCGTCTGCAGAATCAATGTGATGTGGATTAAGCGGTTCATGCTTACATACTGCCATATTACTTGCCCAACCGCTAAATTGCTGGTCCGAGGCTTTATACATAGCTCATCGGCAAAAATGACCAATAGTTTAATGCCTGACCCGACTCTGTAGTTGCACCTGGACGCCGAGATAGGCAATATCGCCCGCGATTCTAGACAATGGAGCGTGTTGAAATGACGGTGAGAACACGAGTTGCACCATCGCCGACAGGTGATCCCCATGTGGGCACGGCCTACGTGGCCTTGTTTAACTATTGTTTTGCAAAAGCCAACGGCGGCGAATTTATCCTGCGCATCGAGGATACAGACCAAGTCCGGAGCACTCGGGCATCGGAACAAATGATTATGGATGCCCTCCGCTGGGTCGGCTTAAACTGGGACGAGGGCCCTGACGTTGGTGGCCCTTGTGGTCCGTACCGACAAAGTGAGCGCAGCGAGCTGTATCAAAAGTACGCACAGCAGCTTCTAGATGATGACCACGCTTTCCGATGTTTTATGACACCGGCCGAACTGGCTGAGGTCCGTGCACAACACCAGGCCTCGGGTGCCCAGACGGCCATGCCGAATCCCTACTCCGAAATCACTCGGGCTGAATCCGATGCCCTGGCTTCATCGGGTAAGCCTTTTGTCGTGAGAATGCGAGTCCCGACCGATGGCATCTGCACCGTCCATGACTTGCTTCGCGGCGACATTGAAATCGCCTGGGACCAAGTCGACATGCAAGTGCTGCTCAAGTCTGATGGTATGCCGACCTATCATTTGGCAAACGTGGTGGACGACCATCACATGGGCATTACTCACGTCTTACGGGGCGAAGAGTGGATATCGTCAGCACCAAAGCACTTGTTGCTCTATAAGTACTTCGGCTGGGAGGCACCGACACTCTGCCACCTGCCATTACTCCGTAATCCGGACCGCTCAAAGCTAAGCAAGCGAAAGAACCCGACCAGCATTCTATACTACCAGCGGATGGGCTATTTGCCCGAGGCCCTACTCAATTATTTGGGTCGTATGGCGTGGTCCATGCCCGATGAAAGTGAGCAGTTCGATCTGTCGACGATGATCGAACATTTCACTTTGGAGCGGATTTCTTTGGGCGGGCCTATCTTCGATGTCACAAAACTGGATTGGCTCAACGGCACATGGATTCGCGATGAATTATCAGACGATGAATTTATGGACCGAGTGGTCAAATGGGCTGTTAATCGGGATTATCTAAAGGCCGTCATTCCTTTGGTGCGCCCACGGATCAATAAATGGTCAGACCTCCCTGGCCATGCGTCCCTGTTCTTAGAAGGCCTTGTGGATGTCACAGCAGACTCATTAGAGAGCAAGGGTCTCGAACAAGACGACGTGCGCCGAGTCCTATGCTACAGCTTGTGGGCGCTCGATGGCCTGACAGACTGGACGGGCGAGGCAATTAACGGCGCACTCAGAAAGACGGCTGACTTAATGGACTTGAAGCTCCGTGTCTTTCTAGGCCCGCTCTTCATCGCTATTTCTGGCAAAAAGAACTCGACACCACTGTTCAACACGCTCGCCATTTTAGGTCGTGATTTAACAAGAGCAAGGCTTCGCAATGCCATCAACGTCATCAAACCCATGTCCGGCAAAGAGCAGACGCGTTGGAAAAAACAATATGAGGCTCTACAACACAGCAACGAGCAAGACGGTTAATGATCCGTCGATGACTGCTGCTGCAGACGTGTCAAAACATCGTCGATGATTCGGTCGTAACTTAAGAAAGATGCTTTGGCCGCACGTTTGATACGCTGGCGTTCGTCCAAGAGTCGAGCCGCGTTGGCCTGAAGGTCCAGCATCTGACCCAGCAGTGCGTCTGCGTCTGCCTGCGGGAAAGTCTGACCGCATTCATCATCGGTGAGCAACCAATCCATGGACCCATCATCGGAAAACAGACCAAAAGCACCGGCACCAAGCGTCTCTTGGCAGGAGATGCTAGGCCTTGCAAATACAGCAACATCGGCCGCATGATAGACACCCGCCAGCGCAGAGCGGTCTAAGAATGAATGCAGATGGACCTGATTGCACACTGAGCTTGTCTCCACCTGGGCGATAAACCGCTTGGAGATGGCTTTGTCGTCGAGACCCGTAACGATCAACTGCACGTGTTCATTTGTCTGAGCCAATCGTTCAAAGGCGTGCCATATCAGCTGAATCGACAGTTCTTTTTCCGCCGCAAATCGAGATGAGAGTAAGAAGGTCAGGCTATCCTCGGCGAGGCCCATGTCTGTCCGGGACCTGGTTCGGATGCGCGGGTTGTATTTGAATGTATCAGGGTCAAATCCGAGGGGTTTCATCATTAATTTATGACTGAAATTTGTGGGCGCGTCATAGAGACCAAGGATGCGAGGTGTCTCGGCTGTATTGGCGACAACTAAGTCTGCAATGTCGATGGCCTTTCGAATGGCCGGGCCACGAATATATCTGTAGGCACTCGCCTTGAGCCAACCTTTAAGCCCAAGTCCTTTTGTTCGCCAGTCAAATGTCTGCATACGACTGTTTTGGCCCATGAAGATGGCTGTGGGGATGGCCTTGACAGCCAACTCTCGTGCCATCGACAAACCGAATAACTGGGGTGGCCCAAACCAGAGAATACAATCTGGTCTAAGAGAGACAATATGCCGCGCGACATCCGTCTCTAAAAGCAGTTGCCGACGTTCGAGTCCGTAACTCGCCACCTCAATGAATTCAATTGCCGACTGATCACTAGATTGAGACCGCCCTTTTGGGCAAAGAACTGTCACTGTCCAGCCCATCCGTGACAGAGACTCAGCCCAGACATTCTCCTGGTAGGAATACCCTGATTTAAAAGACCCACTGACGATCACCGCATGGGCCCATTGGGTACTTTCGTTCGAATGGTTTCTGTCTGCATTCACCCTATGCAACCTGCACTGGTCGGACCAGCGGGTCAAGGTCCGAAGGCTCTAAGAAATCAAAATTACAGGGTAAGAACAGCGACGGATGAGTCACGCCGCCATGGCTGGATGAGGATTCCAGGGGCGTATGAGTCACAGCTCCAATAGCACCCGACCATGACAGTGGATCGCCAACGAACCAGTCGGCGATCTTTTCAATTGTGACAGAATTGAAACAAAAGTATGACAGATTGAAGTCGCTGAGGTACTCTCTTGAGTATGAAGTTGTCTATTTCACATCTCGTCATCGTCTTCGCGGTGTCGGGGTGCAGCGACAACCTGAGCACACCCACCGAAAACCAGCACCCTAAAATAGCGACTCATGGGGAATTATATCCAGTCCAAGACCAGCCTTTCGATGCCCTGTGTACCCCCGGGGAAAAGCTTGGGACGTGTTCGGTCTGCGATGAAAAGGGACAGTTTCGCATCCCCCTATTGGATCGGAGTTGTCCACAGGTCAATTGTTCGGCACTCGACCAGTTCATCCTGATAGAGGATGGACAGGAACAAAGCTGTTTGAACTTAAATTACGAGACTCAACTGACCGCGTGTCACACCAATGGCCGATGCGCCGACCATGCAAGCGTGGACTTTTGCCCAATCACGTCAAGAGACGTCGTGCTGAAGACCGTGGGACCGTGCAGCACCATTGTGGGCTGCACAGACGGCCTGACGCCAAGTATTGAATACGCATCCGATGGCACACCCTGTGACACCGGACAATGTATATCCGGTCAATGCATTTCGAACGAACCCGTCTTCAATACACCCAGTCTAGAGCCAAGCCTCAATTGTGGCATGTTTCCGGCAACCCCATTTTGTGGTGAGAGTGACGAGCATGGCGATAATACGGTCCCATTTTGTGAATTCAGAGTTGAAACACCTAACTTCCGGACCTGCGACGAAATTTGTGCGGCCAACGGCTCCTGGTGTCTAGGCGCATGGGATGATGCGCGAGATACATGCGAACATCAGGAACGACAGACCTGCCACACCCGCGAACTCGATCAGATTTGTCGCTGCGCACAGCCAAGACTGACCCAAGGTGATCCCTTCGGTCATTAGGCGACTGGGTCCAAGTCAGATAAAAACACTCGGTCAAAACCCCCTATGACCCAGAGCAGTGCAGCTCTGAAGATCGCCGTCTAGAAACACCAATGCATCCATTCTGTGTCAGTTGAGTGACACGTTGCTGTTTTTTCCATCAGGGCACCAAAGTGCCATCAATTTGTCACAATCAGATCGGAAACGCTCCCTGTCGCTCGGGTTCCGACGGGTCTGAGCTTGAGTGGATACACTCGGAACAAAATCAATTCTGAAGAAAAGGAGATTCGAATCATGAAAAATCAATTAAACGCGAGACTGCTTCTTTGTTTAATCGCTGTGGCCAGCATGGTTGCTTGCGGTGGTGCAGAGGAGAGTACAAGCGACGCCAATTCAGGAAACATGGCTCCAACTGAGCCAACCGAGCCCACCGCTGGATGCCCAGCGGGGACTGCCGAGGTCGCCGAGTTCTGCGCTCTAGAAGGACGCATTACAACAGACCTGACATTGACAGCAAACAATCAATACATTCTCAGCGGCCCTGTTTTCATTGGTGATGGCACAGCCGAGACTGTTCTCACAATCGAGCCTGGCACAACCATCTACGGCATCAAAGACCCTGGGTCCCCTGGTACATTAATCATCGACCGCGGCTCAAAAATCGAAGCTGTTGGGACAGCAGACGCACCCATCGTATTTACATCTGACCAATTGGAAGGCCAGAAAGACCGCGGAGATTGGGGCGGCCTTATCATCAATGGGTATGCACCCATCAACGGCTGTGACGCAGCCCCTTGCTCTGCAGAGGGTGAAGGCAGCACCGGCACGTACGGCGGCGATAATCCAGAAGACAACAGCGGCACCCTCAAGTACGTCCGCGTCGAGTATGCCGGTACGTTGTTCAGCGAAGACAACGAACTCAATGGCATCGCATTCCAAGGTGTTGGTAGCGGGACTGTCGTTGATTACATCCAAGTCCACATGAACAAGGATGACGGCATCGAATTCTTCGGTGGCACTGTCTCAGCCAAGCATGTCGTTATAACAGGTGCTGGTGATGACAGCATCGATTGGACGGACGGTTGGGTCGGCAATATCCAATACGCCATCGTTAAACAGTACGAGGATGACGGCGACAATGGCATTGAAGCTGACAACAACAAGGCGAACAATGATTTCTTGCCTCGTTCGAACCCAACACTGGCTAACCTGACTTTTATCGGAAACGAGAACACCGACATCGGTATGCTCATCCGCGAAGGCACAGGCGTCACAATCGCTAACTCGGTCGTCAGCGGATTCGGCGATGCATGCCTCGTTCTCGACAATGAGGCCACATTTGCCAACAGCTGTGATGCAGACGCAAGTCTCATCACATTGAGCAACTTAGTCCTCAATTGTGAGACTCAGATTGAAGAGCCTGATCCTGCAGAATTCACAGCCGCATGCACAGCTGAGAGCATCTTCAGCCGCGCTGGTAGCAACGTGACAACCGACGAGACTGTCCTCGAGAACTATATGCCTGCAAGCGACTCAATGCTGCTGAGCCCTGCAGACGCCATCGAGCTCGCTGCTTGGTTCGACAACACAGCATTCATCGGTGCCGTCGGTGACGAGGATTGGACTGCTGGCTGGACCATCGGTCTCGAGTAAGTCTTAGACCCCATAAGCCGGCGACAAAGTCGGTTAAAGAATGACCCTCGCGACGTTGATTTTTCGCGAGGGCTTTCTTGTTTTCAGATCGGTCAAAAAAACGATCTGAAAACAGGAAAGTTTAGAGCGAATCGATGGAGACTATGATGACGAGTCATACACAAATTTTCATAAGCGCAGCCCTGCTGTGTATGAGCCCAATGGCCGCCTATTCTAAGGCCACTGTTAAAGATGCGGACGCCCTCATCAAGTCCTTGGTCGAGAAGCGCTCAAAGGTCGAAGAACTCACAGAAGAGTTAGAAAACAAGAAGCGTGAACGACGTGCCAAACAACGCGCATTTGAGAACCAAAAAGCGCAATTAGACGCCGAATTACAACGTGAATCCGTGCGTCACGCACAGCTCACAGAGGCCATGCAGAGAAAGAAAGTACTCATCGAAGCGTCTAAAGAACGCGATGCGGCCCTTTTGCCCATATTTGAGAAAAATGCTGCTGCACTCAAAAGATATGTCGAGACAAGCCTTCCATTTAGACAAGGCGAACGATTGGCCGAAGTCGACTTGATTACCCAGAAACTCAGTGGTGGACTTCTCAGCCCAAGATCGGCACTCACTCGGCTTTGGTCATTGATAGAAGATGAACGTCAAATGGCTAAAGAGACGGGGTTGTACAGAGACACCGTCACCGTAGATGGCCAAAAGCTCATGGTCGATGTGGTGCGAATCGGAACCATCGGTCTTTACTTTCGAACAGGTACAGGCCGAGTGGGTTTGGTAACACGGTCCGATTCAGGCTGGACGACAACCTTTGTCGATGAAGAGCGCGGTCGTCTTCAAATCAACCACCTCTTCGACTCCTTTAAAAAACAAATTCGAGTGGGTCTATTCGACCTCCCCAATATGCTGCCCATGCCGGAGGGACGTTAAATGCGTTTATCAATCTTATTGGCGTGTCTAATGACGCCGACTCTCCTCATGGCAAAGCCAGAGAGTGGGACACTTCGTGACGCATTTAAAAAAGAGTTTGCATTTCTTGAATCCGAACAGGCCGTCTTGGAGAAAAGGCTTCAAAAAGCAAAGCGTGCTCTGAGACAAGAAGCCGGCCGAAGCAAGGTTGTTTTAGCCGGACTTCAGCGCCAAATCGTTCAGCAAACCACCGAGTCCGACGCCATGGCCGATGCCATGGTGGATTTAGAAAGACAAGTGGATGCACTGGGTGAAAGTGAAGAAGCCCTGACTGGTTTAGGAGACCAAATCAGTCGCGGACTTGAGTCTGAAGGCGTTGTCTGGAAGCCCAAGATGGGGGCGGTCGACGGGGAGAGTGCCGAAGATAGACTCAAGCGAGAGGCCGGTCAGATCCTCACCGGTTTTGACTTATCGTTTAAGTCTCTCGAACAAGGCGGCCAAGTCAGACGCGAGCCCGGCGAGTTTTTCCTATCCGATGGCAAGCAAGTCAACGGCACACTGTTGAAAGTCGGAAAAGTGGCCGTCTACGGCGTTGCCGGTGGCCAGGCGGGTGCGCTGACGCCAGCAGGTAATGGCCATTTCAAACTCGACCCGCCCCAAGGCGCTGATACAGCCAGGGCGCTCATCGAAGGTCGACAAGAAGCCCAAATCAAGTTGTTCTTATTTGAGAACACGACAAAGAACTTTGAGCCCCCAAAGGAAAAGACAGTACTCGAAATCATTAACAGCGGTGGTGTGATCGCCTGGGTGATCGTCGGCCTGGGTATTTTGGCCATGTTACTGCTCGTCATTCGTGCGCTTCTGCTGGTCTTCGCGGGGACAAACACAGAGCGTCTCTGGGATCGAATTGAGGATGTTGTCTACCGAGGTGACCTGATGGAAGCCTCCAAGTTTTGCGAGACCAAGCGAGGCGCGGGCGCGCGAATTTTAGCCGCATTGACGCCTGTTCTAAAAGAAGACAGGGACGACTTGGAGCGCGTGTTTAGTGAGCGAATGGTCGTCGAGGAAGGCTACCTTGACCGCTTTGGCTCAATCATTCTCGTAATCGCTGCCGTCGCTCCACTGCTGGGTCTTCTCGGAACGGTGACAGGCATGATCTCGACCTTCGATGTCATCACTGAATTCGGCACGGGTAACCCAAAGCTTTTAAGTGGCGGTATTTCCGAAGCACTTGTGACCACTGAACTTGGGTTGTGTGTCGCGATTCCGACACTTCTTTTCGGCAACATTCTCAACGGCTGGGCAACCAAGATGAAGGGGAACCTGGAATTTGGTGCACTGCGCTTAATCAATGCGGTTCGCTGCCGAAAGCGCGCATCTCAGTCGGCTGAGACAAACGCCAATTGGGACGGTGCGCTGACAGCGACAGGAAAGCCTGCATAAGTCATGTCTGTGGACTTACTCTTAATCGAACTGAGCGCGTATATGGCTGAAGGCGGCTTCGTCATGCCGCCCCTCATTATCTGTACCTTTGTTCTTTGGTACGGCTTAGGCGACCGAGCGCTCTTCCTGCGCCGTGGATTCCGAGGCGACTTCGGACTCAGAATCAGCCAGGGTTCAGTCCCCAAAAGGGGTGTACTGGGCCAAGCTTGGGCATCGGTGAAAAAGGTCGAGGACAAGACCTTAGATGAAGCGGATCAATCGGCTGCCTTCTACGAGGCCCTTTATCCGCTCAAACGTTCTCTTAACCGCAATCGAGTGCTGGTCAAAAGCATTGTCATCATCGCCCCATTAGCGGGTCTATTAGGGACCGTTTCGGGGATGATTGAGACCTTCGACTCCCTCGGTAATCAAGCCCTATTCGCCGCGTCGGGTGGTGTTGCGGGCGGCATTTCACAAGCTCTTTTGACAACGCAGATGGGCTTGGTTGTGGCTATTCCAGGCGTCATTGTCGGTCGCTTGTTGGACCGGAAGCAATTTCAACTTGAAAACGACCTAGACCAACTGGTGTCTGTGGCATGTCTTAATAGAGGAGGACATTGACATGATGAATCGACGACGAAGACAGGCTGAGGAAGCCGGCGTTGACATATCGCCACTCATCGATATGGTCTTCATCCTTCTCATTTTCTTTATGGTTACCACCACCTTCGTCAAGGATGCTCAAGTGGAGCTGGACCGACCCTCTGCGTCCAGCGCAAAACCTGCATCCACAAAGGCGATTCGGGTGACCATCGACCGACGAGGAGACACCTATGTCTCAGGTCGAGCAGTACGCCCTTGGCTCTTGCAAGGCACCGTCAGAGAGTTGCTCCGTGGTGCCAAAGATCGACCCGTTCTGGTGATTACCGATGCGGGTGTCAAAGCACAGCAGCTGCTGACCGTCATCGACCAATGCAGACTGGCTGGAGCCAAAGATGTCGCTGTCGCCACGGAACGTGAGGCGACCTGATGAATCGTCTGACGCAAATTCTTGGCTCTTTGGTCATCATGGTCTTCGGTGTTGGTTTGGTCCTCACCTTAATGATCGTGATGAATCGATACACGCAACCACCCAAGAAAGAAGAGAGACGGGTGACCGCCAATGTCGAGATTAAGAAAATAAAGCCAAAGCCGAAAAAGAAGGCGGCTAGACCAAAGCCTCGACGGGCGAAGCCGCGTACAGTAAGACGTATGGCCCCACAGCCGAAACTCTCAAGTGCTTTGTCGGGCGTTGATTTAGGCAATGAGACTCGATTCGGTCGAACCAGTGATGACAATGGAGATTCGCTTCTACAAAAGACGGGTGGCAAAAACCTATTGATGACCAGTGCGACCGTCGATGAGCCACCTAAGGCCACCCGAAAGGTGAGTCCAAAGTATCCAATGCAGGCAAGGAAAGACGGTGTAACAGGGTTTGTTTCATTCTCTCTGATCATCGGCTCACATGGCGAGATTCAAAGTGCTAAAGTCATCCGCTCAAAACCAGCGGGCGTCTTTGAAGAAGCCGCGCGGCAAGCCATCGAGCGTTGGACGTTCCGACCCGGGATGTACAAAGGTAAAGCCCAGACCGTCATGGTCGAGCAAACCATCCGCTTTAAATTGAGCCGCGGAGCCTAAGGATGCGTCTTGTCCTGCTCATATGCAGCCTCCTCTGCTGTCTGCCTGCCCATGCCAATGACCAGGCCGAGATCGACCATTTGGCATTGGCGACAGTCATGCTCCAAGACGGGTACCTCAAACGGGCTGCAGCTGCACTAGAACAGGTCGATAAAACCGATGAGACTTTAGATCAGGTCCGCTACTACACCGTATCTGCTGTTTTAAATATGCGGCTTAAGCGTTTTGAACTGGCACTTAAAAATTTCGACAAGATTATCGAGTTAGGTAAAGCGAGTGACGATATTCACTTGTCACGCGCCCGATGCGCCTATGCGCTAAACCAATGTGAGACAGTCGAAGCGGCTTTGGATGCGGCTGGCGATAAAGCATGGACTGACCCTGATTTCCTAATTATCCGGAGTGAGTGCGCATGGACGTTGAAAGACTACGATCGCGCTCTCCATGTTCTGTCACGCGCGCAAACGCTGTTTCCGGAACAGCGAGATTTTGGTCGTAAAAATATCCAACGCTTGATCGAACTTGGTCTTTATCAATCAGCGGCTGATGTTGGATTGAATTTTGTAAAAGCAGCAGATTCAACGGCGGATGATGTCTTGTTTCTAGCGGAGGCACTACTCAAAGCCAAAGAATCTAAATCTGCCATCCGAGTCCTCGAAAAAGCGATGCTCACCTATCCAGATGACAATCGAATCAAAGCTCAAGCAGCCCATGCATGGCTGTCTGCCGGTTACCCAGTAACTGCAGCGAGACAGTTTCTAAACGCGTCTGAGAAAGAAGAGAAATACGCGCGGGATGCCGCCGAGATTTATCGAGAACTTGGGTCAGGTCACAAAGCATTGGCGGCGAATGGTCGCATCCTGGAACAGACAACGAAGTTGAAACAAAGGCTTGCAATCCTCCTTGATTTAGAACGCTTCGAAGCGGTCACAGCGCTCGCCCCTCGTCTATCTCGCTTGGACATATTGGGGCAAGACGAGGAGCTGCGCTATGCGCTGGCCTACGCCTATTTCAGGACGCGGGATTTTAAAAAGACGGAACGTCACCTCAAGCGCTTGACCAACCCGAGTCTCTTCAATCGCGCGGCAAAGCTTCGCAAGGCCATGGCCGATTGCCGTCGAGACAAGACACTATGCGATTAGTTTGGTTCATTACTGCTGCTTTACTTCTCAGTAATCTAGGACACGCTGCAGGCCTACGAATCTACGTATTCGATGGAGACGGCGGCCATGCACCCTTGCCCGGTGTGACCCTCGAGATCGATGGTCAAAAAAAGGGACAAACAAACCAAGATGGCCGAATTTTTCTTGAGCAAAAACCAGGAAATTTCAACCTGAGGTTGTTCACGCCGGCTCGTTCGGTATCGATTTCAAACGTGGTGACAATGGAAGGCGAGGTCACAGAAGTCATCGTCACATTACATATCGACCTAGACGCGCTCGTTAGCATCGAACAGAGGAAGGTCACCCAACAAACCAAAGCGCAGGAGGCCATCAGCGCATTCGGCACTATCGAGGGTCGCTGTGTGACAAAATCAGGCAAGCCCCTGCGTGGTGTTCAGGTCTTTGTACTGGGCCAGAATGCGACTGCAACAACCAACCGTCAGGGCGAATACAAACTGCGCGTCGGCGTTGGAAAGACCGCACTGTCCTTTATTCGAGCTGGGTATCGAAACGCTCGGGCTGATGAAATAGACGTTTTAAAAGACCAGTCCCAAAAACTCGATGACATCGTCATGGAAATCGCCAACCCCGAGTTGGAAGAATTTGTCGTCACCGCCCCGTATATCGAAGGGGGCGTCGCCGCCTTGGTCTCAGAGCGACGCGAGACCAGTAATGTGGTCGATGTCATCGGTGCAGAGCAAATGGCACAAACGGGAGACAGCAGTGCGGCCAGTGCACTCAAGCGGGTGACCGGTCTGACCATTGTGGGCGGTAAGTACATCTACGTCAGAGGAATGGGAGAACGCTATTCGAGTACGACCTTGAACGGCATGTTCTTGCCAAGTCCAGAACCGGAGCGGCGCGTTGTCCCCCTCGATATGTTTCCAACAGGGATCCTCAGCAGCGTCGTCGTCCAAAAAACCTTTTCTTCGGACCAATCAGGTGAGTTTGGAGGTGGGGTTGTCCAACTGAGGACAAAACGCCTCCCAGAGTCATCATTCCTAGAGGCATCCATCTCAATGGGGGGTCGCACAGGAAGCACGTTTACTGATGGATTGACCTATGAAGGCGGCGACTATGATTACTTAGGCATTGATTCGGGTGCTCGAGCCCTCCCAGCCAATGTCGCAGCCGAGACCGACCGAACAGCGCTCAAGCTGTGCAGTATCACCACCAGAGAGAACTGCCTTTCGCCAGATGAGTTAACCGAGTTAGGTCGTGCGTTTCCTGACACCTACAACAGCCATCGTACTCAGGTGCCTTTGGACTTTGGTGGGTCGGTTTCCGGTGGCTATCTCAACGACCAAGGCCGCATCAAATTCGGTGGTGTCGCGAGTATCCAATACGACCAGGGCTGGAACCGGCAGCAAATGACCCGAAACACATTTAGAATCAGCGCTGGACAATTGGAGGTCAGCGATGGCGGTCGAATCGACAGCCTCACTCGCACAATCCAAGCGAGCGGCATCCTTGAACTGGGTCTGGATATTGGCCGTAACCACAAAATCGCAACCACAAGTCTTCTGCTGAGGAACACCGATGACGAAGCCAGTCAATTCGTTGGCACAAACGTCGACGAGCGCTCAGATGTCATCGTCCAACGGCTTCGGTGGGTAGAACGAGAGCTTTTTACTCAACAAGTTCGAGGCGAACATGACCTGCCTAATCTGGAATTGAAATGGAACTACGGACTGTCTCTCGCCGACCGTTTGGAGCCCAATCGACGGATTTCCCAGTACGACCGCAGTATCGGTACAGACGACCCGTTCGGTCTGTCTGCAAAGCCTGAAGGCAATCGTCGTTTTTTCAGCGATCTAGACGATACAGCTCACGAGGTCAGGGCGTCGGCACGTTATCTGCTGAGCGAAGCCAAAGCAGGTCGTGCCAAGTCCTATGTCGAGGTCGGTGGTGCCACACTGAATCGAGAGCGACTTGTCGAGACTCGCAGATACAAATTCCAAGGGCCTACGCGTCAAGTTGAAAGCCTTGATGTTCTCTTTGCTCGAGAGAATATCGGCAATGAGCAAGGTCAGTATCGACTCCTCAATACCACTCAGACCACCGATGACTATAAGGCGAAACAAAAAGTCTATGCAGGTTATTTGGCCTCTGAAGTCGGCTTGTTGAATCGCTTAAGACTGATGGGCGGCCTGCGGCTGGAGAGTGCCGAACAAAATGTATCTACCTTTTCGCCGTTCTCAGGCGATGAGCCTGTCAACGCAAACCTGAAAAACCTAGACCTCTTGCCGTCGGCCAGCACCACCTGGGTGATGACCGACGCAATGCAACTGCGCGCTGGATATGGCCGAACGGTCAGTCGTCCAGAATTTCGCGAGCTCTCGCCGGCACGATTCGATGATGTAACCAATCGACAATCTGTGGTCGGTAATCCTGATTTAAACCGAGCCTTGATCGACCATTATGACCTGCGTTGGGAATATTATTTCAACGCGCGAGACAGCATTTCTCTCGCCGGTTTCTTTAAGTATTTCACCGACCCCATTGAAACTAAAATCAGCTGCGGTGCAGACAAAACCCTGACATTCCGAAATTCGCCATCGGCCACCAACCTCGGCGCCGAACTCGCGTGGCGAAAAGCCTTTGATTTTATCGGACTGGACAGGACATTTTTCTCGGGCAATGTGGCTGTCATCGACTCAAATGTCGATCTGGGACAGAGCGATGGGTGTGAGACATCGAGCAAGAGACCCCTGGAAGGACAGTCTGCTTATGTCATTAATCTGCAACTGGGCTATGAGGCCCCGCGCAGTCTTTGGCAATGGAACCTCCTCTACAATGTCTCCGGACGGCGGATTGTGGAGGTCGGCACAAGCAGTCTTCCCGATATCTACGAACAACCCCAGAACCTGCTGGACTTCGTGTTCGGCATGCGTCTCGGTGGTGGCCTAGCCCTGAAATTAAAAGCCAAGAATTTAATCAATCAAGCCATGGAGCGGCGTGCTGGCGACCTCATTCAAGCGCGTGGGATTGTGGGACGTAGCTTCAGCGTGGGCCTTAAATACGAACACTGAACTTTGGTTTGTTATCTCTCCATGGTTCTGGGGGGATTCGCGATTAATTTAAAATATTGCGCCTCCGGAAGTCTTCGGGGAGCATCAAGGTTATAGGTGGTGGCAACGCCGGACTGACCTTGGGGCAAGAGCGGTTCAAAAAGCGTTGGGGTACAGAACCGAGAAGAGCCTGTGACGAGCCGTTTAAAGCAATATTGGCGACCCTTAGCAGACCTGTTTCCGTTGACGGGAATCGGGCTTATTTTAACTGCATTTAGTGTATGTGGTTGGCTTGTATGGGTTGATGGAAGCCATGATTTTGTCGTCCGTGCGTCCATCATCGCGATCGTCACAGTCATGTGTGTCTGCATACTCACCACGATCATCGGGACCCTATTCATCCGTCAGTCAGTTCGATTCGAGACCCAAACGCTTGCGGGCCAATGGGAGACAAACCAGAGCCATAAAACAGGGTTTCGCGCCAGACGGCTACCCTACTGGCCCTTAATCCAAATCGATGTCTCATGGTCCGATTTAAGCCAAGCGCAACCGAGACTGGTCAAAGATGGGCGATATTGGCAAGAACATGCTCAAACGGTCGGACGTGGTCGAATGACCCAAATCGTTCGTCGGATCACCATTAAGGACATCTTTGGTTTCTCGGCCATGACATTAAAACATCGACAGGTCGCATCCATTGTCATCTCCCCATCCAAAGCGGTTTTGTCTCTGGTGCCGGAATTGCGACACGCCGAGGGCGATGGGTCGAGTCACCCTCTGGGTGAGCCGGTTGGCGATTATATCGAAATGAGGCGCTACGCGCCGGGCGACCCACAACGGTTTATCTTATGGAAAGCCTTTGCTCGGTCTCGGAAGCTCTTGGTGAGAACACCGGAAAGAGCCATCGCTCCAAGACCCAATGCCGCTGCATTCTTTGTCAGTGGGCCCAACGACGAAGAGACAGCATCTCTGGCCAGAACAGTGCTCGAGCAAGGCCTTTTAGGCGAAGACTTAATCTTTGGTGCAACGGGTACAGTCGGTCCCGTCAGGCAACGGGCAAAGGCACTCGATGCCATCGTCGAATCGGCACACCATCGACACAGAAATGGCCGTGATTTGGCCCAATTTCTAGCCACCATCGACCCGGCCCGACGAAATCATTGCGTGCTCTTCCTGCCCTCACAAGATGGTCAGTGGCGAGACCGTGTGCTGGCAGCCATCATTCAGCTACCAAGACCGCCATTGGTCCTCATCGCCGTTGATGGCCCAACCGTTCAGGCGCAATCGTCGAAGCGAACACGTTTCTTCGACGACGGGGTGGCCACAGAGCGGCTTCGTCGACTGCCGTCTCTCTACGATCACATGGCCAACACTGGATCTCGGGTGCAAATCATCCACAAAAGCGAGCAACGCATTATGACCGGAACCGATTTGGCTGCAATGAGGTCGATATGAGTTCCGTTCGATTCGAATCAAGAGCTGTCGGATGGCTGAAAAGCGGTCTCTTCGCTATCGCCACATTGGTCACGTTGTGGTCGCAAACCAACTTTACAGCCACGCTCTTTGCTGTCGCCTTTGCGATTCTTGGCAGCCAATTGGGTCGGTCCATGTCGAAGCGCCACCTGAAGACATCCGTGGCACTGGCATTGGGCATCAGCACCCTCGCCTTGAGTTGGTTCGGCGCAGATTGGTTTAGAGACTCTGGTTTGAACCCGCTGGGCTTAAAGGCCGAAAAACTCTTGGTCGTCTCTGACATCATGGGATTCAGTTTGGCTGCCTTCGGTGTCTCATTTTCAGTTCGGTTCATGTCAACACGCCGACGAATCTGGTCTATCGTAGAGACGTTTATCGTCATTGCATCGGTGGTGCTGCTCTTCTCCCGGCATCAACATTTAGCCTATCATAGACCCCGGTTTTTGGCGGATTGGGCACTGGTCAATGGTCTCGATCCACAAGTGCTGCTGCAGGGCATCGGCGTCGTTGCGGCACTCGTGGCTATCGTCATGATGCTTTGGAAACAATCCCGACAAAAATTAGTGATGAGTATGGTCTTGCTTTTGGTACTGGGTCTGGTTGCGTACCAGCAACAGTCGTCGATGAAACTCGAGCCGCCCATCGAGGACTTTCTGAAAGAGCAATCGGTCGCGGGTCAGGGGCAAAGTAATCAAGACAAACCATACCCGGTTGCCGTTGCCCTTTTGCACACCGATTATGAACCAGAAGCCGACCTGCTCTATTTCCGACAGCAGGTCCAAGGCCACTTCAATGGAAAACGCCTGGTATCCTCACCCACCGGTGAATTTGCAGCTGATGTCATCACACAATTTCCAGGCACTGATCCCATCCGTATCACCGACGAGACCCAAAAGGCAGCATTTCACAAACGGGTTCCGACATCGATGTTCTTGATGGTCGACCATCCGCAACCCTTGGGCTTGACCGCGTCCATCGAAATCAGTCCAAGACCCAACCCATCACCGGCCAAGTTCGTCGCTGCCTATGATGTGGTCTCTCTCGCTCCCACGACGAAAATTCACGATATGCGCTATCTGGGTCGGCGTTCGGTCCCAGCCGACTGGAGCCAGGCGCAAAAAGACCATTATTTGACCGGACCCGATGATCCCAGATATGACTCGCTGGCCAATGAAATTGTCAGAGAAGTCGATCCGAGATACAGCAACGACACCTTGGTGAAAGCCCTGGCGGTCAAACGATACCTTGAGAAAAATGGCTTCTACACTCGAGAAGAGCGACACGACAATCAACCGGACCCAGCCGCGTCATTCCTGTTCGGAAACTTAAGGGGCTATTGTGTTCATTTCGCCCATGCTGCCGCACTCTTGTTTCGAACGGTTGGCATCGCATCGCGCGTCGCGGTCGGCTATGCTGTTGACAACCGAATGCGAGGCAGCGGCTCCGCTGTTTTGATCATGGGTGACCGGGCCCACGCATGGCCTGAAATCCACATCGACGGCGTGGGTTGGATTGCCTTCGACATCTACCCAGAGCAATCGGACCAACCTCCACCACAACTGGTTTCACAAGATTTGGAAAGCTTGCTCGGTGAACTGGCGCGAAACGATAAATCAGGTGGACGGGCCTTGGAAGCGCAAAACACGCCTTTTCAAATCCCGTGGGATAGCATCAGATATGGCCTGTTTATGCTTTTTGTGAGTCTATTTACCGCCAGTTACTTGATCAAAGTCGCGCGTCGGGTGAGGCCATCAATGGCTGGTCGGTTCCGCCAGAGGTGGGCTTTCTCTGCGGTCTTGGATCAACTCTCCGATCTTGGACTTGGACGTGATTTTGGCGAAACAAGAGAAAACCATGCAAAGCGAGTCAAGGCACTGGCACCCAGCTTCGAGAAGCTTACACACCAGCATTTGAGTTTAAGCCTCAGCGAGTCTGGAACAAGCGAAGGCATGATGGAACAATGCAAACAAGTCGGCACAGAACTGAAAATGAATCTACCTCGTTGGAAACGTGCTTTGGGAACAATTAACCCGATCGGATGGTATTTTACGCGATGAGTGACCTAAATCTTGGCGAGCAGCCAAAAGATGGAAGACAGACAATGGCTTTGGCGCAAGTGGGCGACATTGTCGACCGAGTTCGTGGGTTCATGACCCGCGACGTTATGGGTCGAGATGACGTGATTGAACTGATTTTGGTGGCACTCTTTGGTGGAGGTCACGTCCTCCTCGAGGATTATCCAGGGTCGGGTAAAACAACGTTGGCCAAGGCCTTAGGCTCAGCCCTTGAACCCGACCAGCTGGACACCGAACTGGCGGCTTTCCGTCGAATTCAGTTCACACCCGACCTCTTGCCCTCCGACGTCACTGGGGTCATGGTCTTCGATCCACAAACCAACGATTTTCATTTCAGACGCGGGCCTATCTTTGCTCAAATCGTCTTGGTCGATGAGATCAATCGGACCTCGCCTAAAGTCCAATCGGCTCTGTTGGAGTCCATGGGAGAAGGCCAAGTCACCATCGACAATGTCAGCTACAAACTCGACGACCTCTTCTTTGTCATCGCAACTCAGAATCCGCTTGATTCTGTGGGTACATACCCCCTTCCAGTGGCTCAGCTGGACCGGTTCCTTTTTAAAATCAGTATGAAACATGTGTCTCGGGATGCCGAGTTAGACGTTTTGAACACCTGGGGTACACCAACCCAGAGAGCTCCCCTCAACCCCGTTTCAAAACACGCCATTCTCAGCGCACGGCAGGCAATTCACAATTCGGTCCATGTGGCCAAGGAAATCAAAGAATGTCTGGTCGACCTAGCGAGAACCATCCGCGAAGATACAAGAACCGCTCAAGGCGTATCGACGCGATCACTGGTGCAGGCGATTCCGGCGCTTCAAACGCTCGCTGTCATCCGAGGCCGCGACTACATTGCACCGAGCGACATCGAACGATTGTCACCTCACCTGTTTCATCATCGAATCAGTGTGGTGCCCGGTGCCGGTCAAGTGGATGACATCCTCGCAGACGCGATAAAATCGCCGATAGACGCACTCAACCGGTCAACGATTTAGAATGAAGGTCTAATTCGATGAAGTTTCTCTGCTGTCTTGCAGTCTTTGCATTTTGGTTCGGCGTCGCACACGGGCAGACACCCGAACCAAAAGCGGGCGAAAGTGCTGCGATGCGTCATCTCGACATGGGTGAGTATTCCAGCGCACGACGCATTGCAGAGAAAGAATTACAGCGGACATCGAATCAAAGCATCTGGGCGAATTATGTACTCGGCGTATGCCATAGCGAAGGTGAAGGCAATCTGGCCAGAGGGCTCTTTTTGGTTCGACGGGCGAAGGCACAATTGATCGACAAATTTAGCCGATCACCGGTCCAAGACGTCGTACGACGGTGGCATCGGCGAATTCTGATGCGAGAGCAGTTTGTCCTCGCTCAGCTGGACCGTCGTGAAGAACAACTCGATATTCTGACGGAATACGACGACGAGTACAAAGGTGAGAAGTCCTACTATCGTATTTGGCCGTTGCTCAAATTGGGCCGTTTTGAGGAAGCGAGGCGCATCGCCCATGCAAACCGAACCAGCGACAAAGCCTATATCCGTGAACGCGCATTCAATGGCCTCATGGCCATCGAAGAGGAGGCAGGGAACAGGGAGGCGAGCTATACCTGGGGACTGCGCGGCCTTGAAGATACGCGCAGTCAGTCGTGTATCATTGCGACCAATCTGGCACTGGGTGCGCGACGGACTTTTCGATTTGCCAAAACCATCGAACATGACCAAACCGCATTGCGAGCCAAAGACAAGAGCTGTCCAACCTCGCCCAACGCACAATTGGCCGCCATGTATCTGGTATTCGGCGAATTCCAGCAATCGCTGAGTGCCCTTAAAGCACTTCGAATGGCACCCCGAACGCCCGATATGAAGGTGCAGAACGAAATGGTCATTCGAGCTCGATTTGTCGAGCTTTTGCATGCCTTGGGTGCTTTCGAGCAAGCGGCCGTCCGAGCCCAAGAAATCATCGATGAACCAGACCGTGCTGGCATGGTGAGTACGGCGGCCGAGACCATTGAGCTGACCAATCAAATCCTCGCCTGGTCTGTCCTTAATGCCAGGCAAGAACAGTTCAGAGAACGCGCATCAGCGCGCCCTTTCTTTGACGCTTTGTCAGAACGAAAAGAACAATTCAAATTGGTCCGAACAAAGCGGTCCGTGGCTAGACAAGCGATTCGCCTGGCGTCGATACCCGGTAACTTAGAGAAAGTGATTCGGCCCTACATGACGGATTTAATGCCTTGGTTCGGGGCCGATATTGTTCAGGTGTTGGGCCATGGGGTGATGGACCGGATCATCGAAGAGGCCCGAGTGAAAGAGACCGACTTCAAAGACACTGCAAGTGCATTTCTTGATGCCTATATCGGTGAGATGGCTTGGCGGGATGGCCGATACATCGATGCCATCAAGTCGGGGCAAAGCTTGCTCAAAAGAATTCCAAAAACGACAAAGTTGCTGAGACTACGAATTCGTACTTGGTTGGCCGATGCCCTCGTCCAAACGGGCCAAACGAGTGCCGCCAATGACCATTTCCACCGAATCCTCGAAACATACCCGACAGCCCTACGTCACCTGAGGGTTCGTCTACCCGCTACATTAAGTTTTTCTGGGTCGAGGGGAGAAGAAATTGCTGATCGTCTACAGGATTCACCACGTCTCCGCATCGACGACAACGCGTCCTTCCGTGTCCGGGTAGAAGACCGTGGAAAAACCATCGAAATTTGTGTTGAAGGGACGAAAAAGTACGGGTGTGGCACGTTGGCCCTCGACACTCTCGAACCGGAAGATGAACCCGTAAGTGCCGCCATAGATGCCTTTCATAACGATGGGTTCTCTCCAAAAATAGAGATGACCCAGAGCGATATTAGCAGCCTCGATGGACGCGCCATTCGCTCCGACGCAAAACAAGCGATCGACAGCCTAATTGGACGGCCCAGACGAGCCCGACGAGTGAAGGATAAGCCGTGAAAATCAAACAGCACATCTTAACCTGTCTCATCTGTCTGAGTTTAATTCCTGTCGGTCTCGCTAAACCTGCAAAGAACAAGGCGACCAAGACGGTCGACGGGCCCATCGAGTGCCACCAAAGCAAAGGGGCGTGGCACCAAGATCGGCGAATGGAAGGGTGTCGAATCAGTGGCAAGGCGGAGGGCACTTGGCGCTTCTATGAGACGACCGACGACGGGGTGCGGTATCTGAAAATCGTCGCTGACTTGGTTGGCGACAAGCATCATGGGGCACACAGAGAATATTACCCTTCGGGCCGCATTCGGATCAGAGGCCAAATGCAAGATGGTGTCGAACACGGGGTCTTTAGTGGTTTCTACGACGGCGGCCAATTGGGTTTTGAACTGACTTGGAAGAAAGGTAAACGCGATGGACCTGTCAAAGAATGGTATCAGAATTGTCAGCCATCACTGACAGGGCAATTCGTCAACGGCGAGCGGTCGGGTCCGTGGACCAAATGGTACTCCAATGGGAATGTTGAATGGAAAGGCACATACGCTGACGGCAAAAGAGACGGGCATTGGTCGGAATTTCATCGGGAAGGTCCGAAACTAAAAGAAGGACCCTTTTCGTCTGATTTAGAACAAGGCGAGTGGATTGAATACCTGCTCAATGGCATCGAGTGGAATCGTGTCAAGTATGACAAAGGCGTCCGACAGGGTGCTCTCTATGAACAGTGCCGAGATCAGGGCGGTGGTTGGCATTTAGACTATGCCGACCGAAGCCAAGGGTGCTTGGTCGATGCCTCCCGAGTTGGCCTGTGGACGGCTGTTTACGGAGACGGGTCTAAGCAGTGGACTGCAACCTACCGGGCAGGTCTCCTACATGGGCCTTTCGTGGAATATCATCCGACAGGCGAGCTGTTGCGACGGGGAGCCTACTTTAATCATGTACCGGAGGGAACACACGTTTTCTTGGACACCAGTGGGCAACCCATTGGAGAGTCAACGGTCATCGATGGCCAGGGCGTATGGTCGAGCTGGTACCCCAGCGGAGTGAAGAAAGAGGAGGGCCAATATAGCGGTGCTCGTAAAACAGGCACGTGGACTCGCTATTTCAAAACAAGCCTAATGGATACCCAAGAGACTTGGGTCGAAGGAATCAAGACAGGGCCCGCGAAAAGCCACTACGACACCGGCGAAGTCAAGGCTGATGGTGGGTATATCAATGGTCGACGAAGTGGGTATTGGACCGCGTATTATCGAAACGGGCGGATTGCGTGGGAAGGCCAATACAACGACACCGGGCGCCATGGTCTTTGGAAGCGCAATCACTGGGAGGGTCATCCCGAAGCATCCGGCCATTTTTTAAAAAACAAGCGGGATGGCGATTGGACCCTCTGGCATGAAAACGGCAAGAAAATGGGCGAAGGAGCCTTTCTGAATGGACTGAAAACCGGTGTTTGGACCGAATGGTGGGCATCAGGAGAATTATGGCGATCGATCGAATATGTGGACGGCGTGGAGCGCTCACCCGCTCGAGGTGAATGCGATCAACGTCAGGGAGAATGGACCGTAGACTCAGACCAGAGGCGCGTGGGATGTCTGATTTGTCGACCTAAAGAAAAAGGCGACCAGAAGCTTCTTGAGGTCGGCGAATGGACTTGGTGGCACCCAAATGGACGCGTGGAACGACGCGGCACGTACGAGATTGGGCAAAAAGAGGGACGTTGGGTCGAGTTTTTCGACAATGGGAAACCCATGCAGGCGGGACGCTATGAGAATGGAATGCCAACAGACGCGTGGGTGGGTTACTTTTCCACAGGCGAAGTACGCTATCGTGGGCAATATCAGTCAGGAGAAGAGGTGGGTGAGTGGACCACATTTCACCCCAATGGGAAAAAATCGTCTATGGGCCAATACGACGCCGGCAAAAGAACGGGTGATTGGGTTTGGTGGGCCGACGATGGTACCCTGATCGAGACGGGAGTCTATCGAGCGGGCGAAGCAGATGGACGTTGGGTACGCTTCTACCTGGATGGTCAAAAGAAAGGTGAGGGCCAATTTGAGCAAGGCAAACGCGCCGGACTTTGGACTTGGTGGAGACGCAACGGACGAGTCTGGCGGAAAGCTGAATTCGTCGATGGGCGAGAGAAAAAGACGTCTCCTTAAGTTCAAAGCCGAGGGCTCAGCACAGATTCGGAGCGCATGCTGGCCCTTGTTCTTGTTGGCGTTACTGAACTGTTCGGACCCAGCGTCTCATCTTTCATGTCGAACAGAAGACGACTGTAGGTCAGGCGAGATCTGTCGGTTTATGCGATGTCAGGCACCACAACAATGCCAACGGAATAGTGACTGTGGCCCAACAGACGTCTGTCTCAATTCGATTTGCTCACCACGTCAATGTGAAAATGACTCGACCTGTGGCGACGACCGGTTATGCATTCTCGGTTGGTGCCAATCGGCTGTCCCAGGTGTTTGCCAGACGGATAGTGACTGTCTATTCGGTGAATGTGATCAAACTCGAGGCCAGTGTCTGCTGCCGAGGTCCTGTGACGCAACTCCCTGTGACAATCCAAGTCGTGCGCTAGATGAGTCTTGCGATGGAACAGCCTGCAATTCAGCTTGCAGAGAATCGGCCGATTGCCCAGTGACGGAGATGTGTGACCAGGAGACTCAACGATGCATTGAGCGAGACTGCGATTCAGACCAAGATTGCCAAGTCGTCGAGGATTGTGACGATGGCAGATGCGAGCCAGGTTGCCGATTGAATTCGCCGACCTGCCAACCCGGGCAGTGTGACCCAGACACTCGTGAATGTCTGACCAACAGGTGTTTACGGCATCCTGACTGTGTTGACGGATATTGCGAGGTGATACTGGAGCAGGAGCAGCCAAAGCGGCGATGTACAACAGGTGAACGCCCTCGGACTTTTCAACTCTGTACGGACGATCAAAGCTGTCCGTCTGGGGCATGCCTCGAATCCGGATTTTGCTTTTGGCCTTGTTCAAGCGGTTCAGATTGCCCAAGCGGTTTGTGCGCGCTTGACGCGTGGTCCGTTGGCCAAGCCACCTACAGTCTGCGCACGTGTATCGCTCAGGATCTGAGCTGCCAAAACGATATCGAGTGTGCTGTTGGTCGTACGTGTCTGCCAAGCGTCGCAGATCAGAGGACACGCCTCACCTGTCAACCGACACCACCTGGCCGTAATCCCGGAAGCCGCTGCCAAAACCACAGCGATTGCCAGAGCCAGGTCTGCTTAGATGCCACCTGCTGGGGTCCATGCGTTCCCGATACAGAAGGCCACTGTGGCATTGGGCACGTCTGTTATGAGAACGTCCATTATCTCGTTGCACAGGCAAATGACGCCAATGGTCCGTATCTCGGTTTTTCCGGATGCCTCCCCAATTTTGGGAGCGATAGCGACTGCGAGAGTCGGTCATGTATCGACGACGAGGTGTGCGTCTTAAAGCCCGATTCACAGCGTGCGGGTTGGACAACGCGCTGCCAGAGAGCCATCGGCGACCGTGGGGCTGGGGCGGGTTGTCAACACGATATCGAATGCCGTTCTAGGTGGTGTTCGGCGGAGGGTTTTTGCGTAGAACCCTGCGATTTGATGAATCCTGACGAAAACTGTCTTGAGGGGACTGTCTGTCAGATCGTACTCTTACCCCTATGGAGAAGCGAAAACGAAAATGTACTCGAAGATGCGGCCAGTATTTGCGCACCTCGACCTTAATTTTTGCCGTTTTATCGGCTCAGTGGATTTGGGCTGTCGGCTGTGGTCTTGCTCCGCCCGATATCCTTGAAGTCAATGTCCCATCGGACACGTCTGATCGAACAGGACCGTACCTGGTCAGTGCTCAAACTTGGGGGTCCATCAACCGGGCCTATGCAGAGTGGCGGGATGAAGCAGCAGAGCCCGCTTCACTGACAGAAATAAAGATGTTCAAAGTCCGCTCTGATTCATGGGAAGGACGGCTCCCTGGCAGTGTCCTCGACAAGGCCATCTTGCTGCGGATCGTGGTTGAAGGCCCCGGAGGACGCGATACGTTTCCAAGCACTGGCTATCACCGATTTGTCATCGGTTCCTTCGCCGCTGGCTGTAATCCTGTCTGCGACTCGGGATTCATCTGCGTCGATAATCTGTGTCAAGCAAGCGAGTCCTGCGACTCAGCCGATGACTGCGGGCCTGACCTCCAATGCCGGGATGGTCAATGCGTCCAGATTGACCTGTGCGATCCCGTCTGCGCATCCGCTGAACGTTGCGTCAATGCTCAGTGCATTCCTGATGATCTTTGCGGGCCGTGCGACGCTGACCTGCAATGTCGACTCGACACAGGTGAATGTGTCGACTGTCTATTAGACCGAGATTGCGAAGATGGACTCGTGTGCGAGACAGGGACAAATCAGTGCGTAGACTGTGTCACCGATGAGGACTGCCTGCCAAACGAGTCGTGTATAGACAGTGAGTGTCGGCTGCCATTGTGCGGCTTGGACGATTATGAACCGAATAATGGACTGTCCGAGTTGACGCAGATTGATGCCCTTGGACCTGTCGAAGGTACTCTATGTCCAACTGATCTTGATTATTTTTCCATCAGCGATGACATCGATGAGCCTGTTTTGTCTCTGAACGACGCCAGTGGCCCAATAGAACTCACTGAGTTGGATGCAGGACAAGGTCAAACAATCCGTACAATTACTCTTCAACCAGGTGCAGAGCTGGTCCTCAGCAGCCCAAGCTTCTTTCTCGGGACGACCGCCGAGAGTGTCGCATACAGGTTCGATGTCAAAGACCGAACCATCATCTGTGAGGAGGATGTCTTAGAACCAGATAATGGGCCTGATTCAGCCACGACGATCGGGGCATCTGGAGCACGCATCGCAGCTCGACTCTGCCCGGGCAATGGTGATTGGTATGAGATAAGGCAAAGACGGAGAGACCGTGAGGGCAGTCTCCTCCTGAAAACAGCATTGCCGAGCATCGAAGCCGACGTAAGTCGGGCAAATAACGGCCTGATTGACCGAATCGCCTTTGGGCGAGATACCGGCACACCATGGGTTTCCTTCGATTATCCGGACATCGATGACAATCTCTTTGTCGAGCTCAATTTACCTGGAGTAGCCCGGGATGGTGGCCAGTATTGGATCGCTACGCGTCCAGCCACGGGCACGACTTGCAACGACGACCAGTTTGAACCGGATGACAGCCCAGACGACGCTTTCGAATTACCAGCGCAAGGCAACTTGGTGGGTCAAGAGCGTGTCGTATGCGGGCAAAGTGAAGATTGGTTCAGTCTGCCAAAAGCTGAGTCCGAATCTATCACCTTTAGCATCGAATTTGATGGAGCCCGAGGCGATATCGATCTTCTCGTGTACGATGGCGACCTCAATCTGGTTGGATTCGACCTCAACGGAGCGAACAACCACAGTGTTGAGCTGCCAAATCGATTCAATGCGGGTGTCTACAAGGTGCGAGTCATTCTATTCGGACAAGGTCAGAATGACTATGTATACCGGGTCGAGCGGCGGTAGATGAAGGTAAATGAAAGGGCTAGCAATGGACCTTATTCGAGTTTTGTTAATGATGACCTTTTGTACGAGTGTGTGGGCATCGCCAAAGGCCAATGGGGCCAAATACACAATTACAAGCTCAGACAATCTGGAGACTCGAGGTCTCACCAATGGAAAAGCCAAGATTCAAAGGCTCGCCCAAGGTAAAAATGCTTTCATCGGGCGATTGTGGCTCGCGCCGAGTGCGCGCGTGCCCTTGCATAAAGATCCAACTGAGGAATATTTAGTCATCGTCAGCGGAGCGGGTGAAATGACCATCGATGGTCAAACGATTCAGGTTTCGGCCGGCATGACCATTTATATGCCTGCTGGGGCCGAGGTCTCGTTTGTAAACGGGCCAGACCCCTTGGTTGCAATCCAAGTTTTCTCTGGACCGGAAGCAGCCGCCAAATACGGTAAATGGCCCGTCCTTAACTCTGATCGAGCACTCAAATAAACCGGGCTTTAGCCAAACAACTCACCGTACATTTTCTCGGCTCGATGGCGTAGTTTTTCTTTGGCATCCGCATCCACTTCGATGACCTGATAACTCTCTTGCAAGCTGGGTGCTGGAAGTGCTTTGGCGTAGTAGGTTGCGCCTGTGTAATTCACGAGTTGGTCGGCCAAATTCACGCAGTGCATGAGTTTGACATGACTATTCTCACCTTCCGTATCTTGGTACATTTTTAAATCGTGATGATGGCGGGTCACAAAAGCAAACTGGTCACCGAGGTCCCACTTTTTCACCAAAGCTTCGCCAAAGACGCAATGATAATCACGCACCATATCGAGCACTTCGTCCATGGACAAAACCTGGTTGTTCTGCCTTTGAAAAAGCTCACCGAAAACCCGGAGAAGAAAAAGCTCGCCGATGTTATGGATTAACCCAACCAAGTACACTTCTTCAATGTCCCCAAGCTCGGCAGCTTCTGCGACATCTCGCGCCAGACACGCGCTCATGAAGTGGCAACGCCACATCTTATCAAAGACGGCTTTAAAGGCGGGTGATCGGAACTGAAACATGCCTTTGATGGCATCGGTTTGAACCAGATTACGAATGGCCTGATTGCCCAGTCTCGTGACGCAAGCTTTGATGTCGGTAATCTGACCTTTCCAGTAGGCACCACCATAGGTCGCAGTATTCACGGTCGCAACCAGCCGAGCCGCAAGGGATGGGTCACGCTCAACAACGGCTTGTACAGCGTCTGCTTCAACGTCCAAATTGACCAAAAGGTGATTCAATTCTTTTACGATGTCTGGGACTTCAGGTAAGTCGACGTTCCCATCCCGAATTCGCTTTGCAATCTCTGCAATTAAACCTCGTCCTGTCGTCGATGAACTTTTCTGTTTGTCCTCGACCAATGAAATTTTTGCCCGCTTTTCAATGCGGCGAAAAGCCGATCTAACCGCCTCTGCCTCGATGGGTTTGTCCAACCAGTCCAAACAACCAGACCGAAGTGCACTAATGACATCTTCACGACTGCTTTCTTTACTCACACAAACGAATGGCAATCCAAGCTTGTCTAACTGTGCATAGAGTTCGGTCGCATTGATGGACTCGCCGGTTGGGTCGAGGAAAACGCAGGAAACACCTCGTTCGCATTGGACCAATGCTGCCTGTTGTGAGTCGGCTTTCTCGATGGATATCCCAATGGACTCCACGATCTCTGCGAGTCGATTCAGATCATCTTCAACGTCGTCTAAGAGCAGGATCTTATTGTTTGCCAAAGCGAACTCCTAAAGACTATCGGTCATTCTTTGGTCGATACGTTACTTGTAGGCTGTTCAGGCGTCAAACCTTACGGAAGCGGAGACCAACCAACCCAATCAAGACAAGAAGTAGAGTCAAAATATTCGGCGGTTTTGGCGCATCTCCAACATGGCAACTACAGCCCGAGTCGCCGGCATCTGACGAGGTCGAGGTTCCGGAAATCGTAAATTGCCAGGGTTCGCTCAATCCAGACGAAAGCCCATCGGCATCGATGGCTTCTACACGCCAAGAATACGTCTCTCCATCTTGAACAATATTGGCCATGGAAATCGATACCTCAGTCTGTGGTTCGCTCCGTACACACATCTCGCCGGCACACAGTTCAACAACATAATTGACCACTGCGCCTTCTGGGTCGATTGCATCTGTCCAAATTAGAATCGCATCGTCTCCAAAGACTTCGGATGCATTCCGAGGAGACAGTGGCATGGGGATGGATGGTGGGTCATTCTCGGTGGAGACAAAGAATGTCACTGAGTCTTCGGACGAAACAGCACCACGCTCATCTTGTGCATAAATAGAGGCGGTGTATTCATGATCTTCATCCAATTCAAAGTCAGGCTGCCAGATGATTTCTTCGTCGCCAGAGTCAGCAATTGCTTCACTCGCTAGGACCAGTTCGCCGTCTTGGGAATGAATCGTAAACAAGTACGTGACCGTGTCTCCATCTTCATCCTCACTGGGCGTCACAGCGAATTCAGGACTGACGGTGCCAATCACCTCAGCGTCTATGGGTCGCAGGAATCGAGGTGTGCTGGGCGCACTGTTTTCTGTATCAACATAAATGGACCACGATTCCGATGGGGCGGATTCTGCACTGGCCTCATCGATGGCCACAACATCCCATGTCATTGTGGTGTTTTCGATCAAAGCGGGTGTTCTGAAATGGATTTCACCGTCAATAGGCTCTCCGGCTCCGGTGGTAAAGATTTCCCCATTTGGACCATAGATGCGAAACACGTATCGCAAATAGTCCTCGTCGGCATCCGTAGCGACTGTTGCTCTGAGAGTCGGTCTGAGATCACCAAGACTGGACCCATCCGGTGGACCAAGAAGTTGTGGCGTGGTTGGCGCAGAGTTTTCCGAATTGGTTCTAAAGACAAACAGAGATGTCCATGGTGTATTGAGCCGAGCTGTGACAGCTCTCGCCCGCCACCAATACCAAACATCTTCATCGAGTAGACCCTCCGGAATCATCCATCGTGTATCCCCATCAACTGGCTGGAGGACACGACCACTCGATACGATTGGCATCGTCGGTTGGTCAGTATCGAAGAGCTCAAATTCAATAAAGATGGCATTGCCTTGGTTATCTTGTACGCGCCTCGCCACCAACTGAGGACTCAGCGTATTGACACGGTCTTCGTCTTCGGGAAACAACAACTCGGTTGGCTCAGGACCTTCATAGGCATACGGGTCTGTTTCATCAGTCCATTCTTGCCGATTCGATCGACCATCCATATCGGGATCAGCATCTGCATCGTCGGGGTTGGTTGGGTCAAGGCAGACGCCGTCAGCAGAGCATGCGTTGATTTCATAGCTATCAGGAATGCCATCATCATCTTCGTCAGTGGGTAGGACATCAAAGGGAATCGCACGTTGAGTGGTTCCACCATCTCCGTCATCGATGCGAACCCGCAGAACAACGGGTCGATTCAGAAAATCGGCATAGGTGGGAGTCCATAGGAGCAAGCCTGTATTCTCCTCGATTTCAACCCCTTCTGGTGGGTCGAGTAGCGAATATCGAATTGGGTCATTTTGACCAGCGACATCATTGGCTGGAATCGCGCGATTATAGGGTCGCCCTTCGACCGCCGCGGGCGGTTGGTACCCATCAGGAAATTGAGGTGCCACATTTTCGATGATCAGTGCTTGCGCCACACTGATTTCCCCACCATCGCCATCATCGGCCCAGACGGTCACGTCGTAGCGACCATCATCGCTGGTCAAAAACCGCTGTTCAACAAGTCCATCTTCTACTGTATCGCTGCGGTCTGGCTCAGGCTCTCCATCGCCATCCAAGTCCCATCGGAGCGTAATTAAATCAGCACCCGGGTCCGATACCTCCGCTGTCACTGCGACTTCATCGCCTTCATTAACCGGGGACTGAATTGATAAACGGACTGTGGGGTCAACATTCGAGATTCGAATCTGTGCACTCGCATCGATTTGGTCGATTCCATCATCCGCCCACGCTCGAACAGTAAAGAAGCCCTGATTTGGGTAGGTATGACGAATGATGGCCTCATCGGTTGGGCCGTAGTCAATTTCACCATCTCCATCAATATCGTAGGAGTAGGCAAGGGTGTCACCGCCAGCATCGGAGCCGAAGGCCCGTATAATCACCTCGGTCCCCTCATTTTGAGGTGACGCAACTTCGATATCGAGCTGCGGGCGCTCATTGGAGACGAAGACTTGATGCTCTGCAAAAGCAAACCCACCATCTCCATCACTCACCCGACAGCGGATTGTTAAGGATCCGACCGCTCTAAAGCTATGGGTGATTTGGGCTTGTCCTCGACTGACTTCGTACAAGTCATCTCCGTCGAGATCCCAATCGTAACGTAATCGGTCATCGCCCACATCTGAGCCCTGGCATGTAAACTGCTCTTGAAGGCCTTGTCTGGTCGATACGGGACCGCGAATCTCGGCAGTGGGAGGCGCGTTCGTTACTTCAATTCTAACAACGTCCGTGACGATCCCCCCATCGCCATCATCAACTCGGACACCGACGAAATAAATGCCATCGTCTGCAAATGGAATGGTGAGTGCCGATTGGAGCTGGTTCTCCACGTCGTCTGAATAGTCTCCATCATTGTCGATATCGAAGGCATACAAGAGCGGGTCGCCGACGACATCCACGGCGTTGACAACGATCCGTGAACTCTGACCCTCAACAATGGGTGTGGTCGCGGTCACATCGAGAATACGCGGGCGGATATTGCCGACGTTGACGGGCACCTCACCTGTGGAGCATGCATTCTGATCGTCGCAAACTTGAACCCGAACCACATACAATCCATCGTCCTGGTAAGCGACCTCAATACGGTCTAGGTCGAGTCCGGAAAAATCATTTCGCCCATCTTCATCAATGTCATAAGAGAAAATGAGTGGATCATTGCCGCCATCTTCCGCAATCACGCGGATCTCAAAGGTGGCACCTTCAGCAATACCGGGCGGAGCCACGATCTGATTGATTCGCGGCGGCGCGTTGAGTATGGACACAGAAAAAGGGCCATCGACAAAACCGCCATCATCATCTCGAACACGTACAATGCCGTTCAACTCGCCATCACCCTGGTGTCGGTATTGAGCTCGATTGTCCGGACTCGGGTCCGTGTCAAATTGACCATCGCCGTCCCAATCAAACTCATAGGTTAACCGGTCAGCGCCCGGATCGCTGGCATCGATTTCAAAATCGATTAACTCGCCCTCTTGGACAGGGCTGGATGTCGAAATGGCATCGATTCGAGGGTTGACATTGCGCACCTGGATGCGCGCGTTGTCTATATCGAACTTACCCGTCCCGTCGTCAACTCTGAGTCGGACAGTGTAGATTCCATCATCAGAAAACTGAGCACGCGCATTGGCCGTCAATGCATCGCCAAAATTATCCACACCGTCGTCTGTTAGATCCCAAGAATATTGGAGCTGTACGTTTTCAGCATCGTAGGAAAAAACGCCCGACAAATCGATGGGAAGACCTTCGTCGGTGGTATAGGGTCCACCCGCATTGGCGACGGGGGATGCATTGTCTGGGTCGATGTCAAAGTTCTGGACGGCTCGTCGACGCTCTGCTGATGTCGCGAACAAAACATCGACATCACGCATCCGAATCAGGCTTTCAATTTCATCGAGGGCATCGGTCCGGGTCGCGTTTAGCGAAAGGACTGAAATGAAGGCCGATCGGGAACCTGCTGGAATTGTGTGTTGGTCAAATGTCCAATTCAATTGACCAGCTTGGTCATTGTCGAAGGCAGCTTGTTGAATGCTGCCTAACGCCTGACGAGCCCCTGCTCCATGGGTGAGCACCGCCAAAGATGGCCGTCCGCCAAATGCCTGATCATCGTCGACCAAGAACCAACGGTCACGGATCTCGAGAATCGAATCGTCTGATTGAGTCCGCCAAACGCGAGCATTGGCGTCGTTGATTTGGCCCCGACCGGAAGCCACCGTACCCAACCGAATATTGACTGTGATCGGCGCATTGGTTGGATTGAAAAGCTCATCGAAGTAAACGACAAAACCGTCTGCATTCTGCGGGCCTGCCGCCGGAATCCAGATGTGCCGTGAAACCTGTAATCCAGCCAATTGCACGGTCGCCATTTGTAAGCCTTGGAGACCATCCGTTTGAGTCGGGGCGACGCCTGCTGCCGAATAAATTGAATCCACATCACAGGCCAAATTACAGTCGTTATTGCAAACGCGTACACAGAGCTGAGGCCAACCTTCATAGGGACTGGGGCCAACAAGCCCACCGTGCCCGCGCCCGTCGACTCTATAGGTCTGGCCATTTGGGCCCGTGATCTGTTGCTGACCGTAAACCGGACCGGAAAAAGAAATACACAAAGCCAAAATGAAAAAGCGCATGGTATCCTACGGACATTTAAAACGATGGTGATTGTCGATGACCTCGAGGAAAGCACCTTAAGCGTCCCTGAACAGGAGCATAGCAAATACTCCCAAGTGAAGTCTTTATCTCAATGAATTTAGTATTCATGTCCCCAATTCGGACCTCGTTTAAAACGAAGCAATGCAGAGAACCGTCAATAATTAAATGGGCCAAAAAAAGGATGAGCCCGACTGGGGGCAGTCGGGCTCAAGTCAGGCCCGGCCGGGGTATTTGCCGAGCTTAAAATCCACTTGTCGATGGGTCTCGATTCGCGGAGCGTCCAAAACTCGAGTCTTTACGAGTTCCGAAGCCAAACAAGACATCGTCCACATAAAGCGGTTTCTAAAAGATTGAGCTCAAGCTGCTTTAAACTTATCCATGCCAGTCTACGACAATCCTTTTATTTTGGGGATTTAGACGTCGAAACTTTTTTTCAGTTAAGTGCATTTTTTTTTCAAGTCGAGGGACTGAAGACCGATGTATGGATTAGGAGCCGTCCGTCTATTTCGCCCTATTGCCGCGCTCGCTCTAATCACAGACATTCGGATCCGACGACATACAGCTCAGTGTCTCACTCCAAGTTCAGACGTCCAACGCCAAAATCGCTGAGGACCCAAACATATCGAGTGGCATCCATAAACAGCTGTTTGGCAGCTCGACCCGGCAAGCCTTGTGCAAAGCCGACGCGTTCAAAACGGCCCATGCCAGCCCTGTGTGCGAGGCCACCCGGGGTCGCGACAATCACTCGGCCGGATTCAGAGATCACAATGTCATTTATGCGAAGGGCAGGTAAATTATCTTCTGTCGTGAAGATTTGCAGTTCTTGCTCACCATCAGCTAATGGGTACTTGACCAGCCCCTGATCTGATCCGATCCATAAAGTCTGGTCATCTGCCAAGGCAAGACTTCTTACCGAAGAGTGCCGGCCCAATTCAGCTCGACCGAGTGTTGTCCAGCTGTTTTCACCCAAGTCCAGAATGCCAACTCCGAGGGCAGTCCCTGCATAGACCTTGTCATCATGCACAAAGATTGTTCGCACGTCGTCGCTCGGCAATTCACCGCCGGTTCGAACCACATTATAATCAAGGAAACCACCCCCTTGATAACGAAAAATCCCTTTATTTGTGGCCATCCACCAGCTGCTTGGCCCTAGAACAGCGATCTTGCGCAACTCGGCATTGGAGAGTAGTCCGATGGTATCGGCATCGGTCGGTTGCCATTGAACAGCAGCCTGTCCGTCATTTTCTCGCCTCGCAAACCCCTCAGTTCCGAATAGACACCACAGTCTCTCCCCGTCTGGAGTTAAATCACAATCGGTTGGCGGCTGGTTAAAAGAATTGGGCAGCGAGATTTCTGTCGGCCACGGATTCGCCGGTGCCTGTTCATCAAAGGGTACCAATTCAGTTGCAATGGCTTGTTGATCTTCACGCCCAACCAACATCGGCAGTCCTGTCGGCCCTGTAACCAGTGCTGAGTCGACCCCCCGACCCTTCAGAGCGTACCGCGTTTGCTGGTTAAACCTGTCGGCCAAGCTGCCGAGCAGCAGCTCGCGGGCACCCAGGATAGACGCACCCCCTGGAGTGTTGTCATCACCGCAAAATCCAATTCTGATCTCGCCACCGTCCGTGGTCTTTGCCGACATGGTCGCTGTTGTCGCATCACCAACTGCTGGCAAGCCGATCTCTCCCAGCGGAAAGAGTGTCATCGTCTCCGGCGCATTGACATTTGGGTCTGGCGAGCGCCGTAATAATGACCCGTTCGGCTGTCTCGCTGAGTTCCCCAAGAGAACCCACAGATATTCGCCATCAAAGGTTGTTGCTAAAACGGTATTGGTCCCCGCCTCATCAGGAATCGAATTGTTGTCTCGACGCAGATGAGTCCAGTCATCTAGTCCAGACTGAACGGACACCCCCTCAGATGATTCGAAAAATAGAAATCCGTCGTTGGCCGAAACACCCGTGATATTGTTGGTCAGTAATCGACCGCCGCGCAACGTCACGGGGTCTAAGAACTCACTGCTTATCAGAGCGAATTTTGAAATCCCTGACGGGGTGGAGATCCACAAAATATCCCCCCGAATTGCTAAGCCTGTGATCTGATTGCTAACGAGGAAGTCAGATGTGCTGGCCGTCGTGTACGGCGGTTCCCATTGACCAGCATCATTGCGGCGCCTGAGTCCATGATTTGCTGTGCCCAGCCAAATGTCTTGCCCGTATTGTTCAAAACTTAAGACGTCGACGGGCTCATCGAAAACGCCTTGTAGCGCGCCAGCGGGCTCACCATTGAGCTCGTATCGACCAACCCCATGAGATGTCCCGACCCAAATTTGCCCATCAACTCGGACTGCAAAATTAACCCTTGGAGACGTCCCTGTATTGGGATCATATCCCGGCAGAAGTGAGCCATCTAATGCTTCGATGGACCCGCTTGTCGACTGTCTTAAAAGACCCGAATCTGTCCCTATCCAAAGGCCCTCAACTCCCCTAATTCGGTCGGTAAAACGAACGCAGCTGGGCGTTTGATTGGCACCATAGGTGGCAAATGCTCCGCCAAAATTAAATATGCCTTTGGATGTGCCGGCCCAAAAACGATCCGCCGTTATGTTAAGACCGGGATCAGGGGCAACAGACGTGACCTGACTCTCCGGAATTGGAGCTCGTGACACTGGATAAGACCTCATGGACTCATCTACTCTAATCAGCCCGGACTCATGAGCAACATAGGTCTCAGAGCCATTATGAGCCGCACCAGTACCCACGACATCGGGTAATACGTTTGTAATTGTGTCGTCAGCCCCGATGATGAATGCAGCCTGTTCACCAAAGACCCACATTTCAGCGTCGGGAGACTCAGAGACCGAAACGAGTGCGCCAACCTCCATAGGCAAGGCATCGAGCGTAAAATCTATTTCACCGCCGACAAAACGAACGAGACCTGCGGGCGTAATCGCCCAAACTCGGTCGAGAGCATCCCAATGTAAATCAGTGACTTCAGTGGCGGGTAAAGTCTCTTCGCCAAGCAGCGTCCAAGCCCCATCTTTCAACACGTTCAAGCCACGGTCTGACGCAACCCAGATGGTGTCTGGACCACCTGCAACAGCGGTTAATTGTGAATCAATGCCCGATGGCAGTTCGCGACGATGGACATTAAAAACACGCGCCGTATTAGGGTCGTAGATGGATAGGCCACTGTCCGTGAGGAGAAACCAATCATCTTGAGATGCATGCAGCGTACGGACACTGTAATCATCGAGACCCGTATTTAAACCAATCACGGACGGAGGTTGTGAACCCACGACAAGACCGCCGGCCGTCGCTGCGAGCAAGCGCGATAGATTGACTTGACCATTTACCCGCAGAACAAAAAGGTCACGGGTCTCGCGAGCGTAAGTGAATGAATCCACGTTGGTCTCGCAGGGTTGACCCTCCGGTGTCTGAGGCAGCCCGGGGCGATAGGGACATGGATCATCGACGTCCAAGACACCATCGTGATCGTAGTCCTCTTGACAACGCGCTGCGCCGACCGCGGGGTCATCTCCCGCAACATTGTCTCCAAGATGGCAATCGTCCCACCAATCTTTAATGCCATCGCCATCATCATCATCGTCACACACGTCACCAATTCCGTCGTTATCCCGGTCGAGATTCAAGGGGTCGATGGCCAATGGACAAAGGTCTGCGACTGAATCTGGATCACCGGATGGGCCATCGGCCACCCCGTCATAATCGCTGTCGGGATTGTAGGGATCCGTGCCATTGGTCTCCTCATCCTCATTGCTGACGTCATCTCCATCGATATCTCCGTCACAGGCATCGCCCTCGCTGTCGCCATTTAGATCAAGCTGATCCGGGTTAGCAACCATTGGACAGTTGTCGTTATCGTCGACGACATCATCACCGTCAGCATCATCATCACAAGCGTCACCAAGGCCATCCTCATCGAGGTCTAATTGGTCCGGATTGGCCTCATTGGGACAGTTGTCATCACCATCTGGCACACCATCGCCATCGGCATCATCTAAACCAAGATCAAGGGTCATATCGGGCATGACCATAGACCCTTGATCAGCCCCCGAATCGAGCACAGTGCCATCAGGGATGTCGGCCATACCTAAGTCAGGCTCGCTTGGTGCAGAAAATTCTTCAAAATCCAAAGAACAACCAGCAGTCAAAAGGACAAAAGAAAGGGTCACCATGTACTTGCACAGGAGATTAAACATTAGAACTGCCCTCCTATGTGGATCGCTCCACCGCGTTCAATGGGAACAAAGACCGTTGTAATATCACCCTCAGAATCGACCGGTGCCGGTTCCATAAAATACCATGTCAATCCACCGGCTACGATAGCCGTTCCCAAACCAAACATGACGTTGGTCATCAAGACAAGCCGGTTGCCCGTGTCTATATCAGACTGAGCAATGGGTTCGGACAGCTGCTTTTTTTCATCCAGTTTGTTGTAAAGTCCGCTCGCCATCAAGCCGGTCACAGTGCCACCGGCCAAGATCGCTGTACCGACCCCCATCGTCACCCAAGGCCAAACCTTAGATGGGGTGGACTCGTCATCGACACCGGATTCAACAACACCCTCAGCCAGCATTTGGATATCGATTGTTTGGCCCTTCCCGCCTTGCACTGTGATGGTGCGATTCCAATTTTCGAAACCTTGCTTCATCGCAATGACTTGGTGTTTACCTTGCCGGATTCGTTTGACACCAACGATAGGACTCTTGCCGACTCGACGCCGATCGACCATGACATCGACGCCCCGTTCTGAAACCATAAATTTCACGTCCGCAAACTCTTCACTCGGCAGCAATACGATATCAACTTTGGTCTCTGCATCGGAGCCGACAGTAATATCCCGTTCTTCGGGCTCGAAGTCTTTGTGGTGCGCAATCACCTTGTGCTTACCCGGCAACAAGGGGATCTGCACGGGTGATTTTCCCACCGCGCCGCTGGATCGCTCATTCAAGTAAATGTATGCGCCAGGGGGTTCGGTTGTCACGATGACCTGCCTGTAACGGGAATCAAGCCCCTTTGACAGGTCGGTGATTTTATCTTGTACATCGGACCGGCGAGGAGAGTTGGGAACGGCGTCTAAAAAACGTTTATAATACTTAATGGCCTCAAGTCGATTACCAGCCTTCTCGTAGCAAAAACCAACATTGAAGAGCAGATTGCCCCGGGGGCTAAAATCGAACGCTTGTCGGAAAAGGCGAGCAGCTTTGTCGAAATCTCCGCCTTTAAAGGCCTCTGCAGCCTGACGCTTGGCATCTTCGTAATCACTCGCTTGAGCGAAAGCCATGTCAGCCGCCACCAAACTTATCATCCATGTCATGACGACCAAACAACGGGTCAATTGGAATCCCCTCGCGCTCAGATATGATTCATGACCACTCACGAAACTCTTTTTCACAGCGTTCTCCCACAAATGCTGGTCCGATAAAATACCAGATAACCTGTCACCATGTTGAGCATGGTTGTCGTGCTCGGCCCAATCCTAATCGAGGGTACGGGGATGTGGCAACTCCATGATCAGAATCACGCCTCTGGGCCCTCTGCTTTGGTGGCTTTTTGAAGTCCTTGAGCCGCCTTGATGAACGGGATTATCTAAAACGTGCGGGTCACAAAAAAAGTCGGTGGTCAGCTCGACACCTTGACCGGTAAGCAAAGACCCTTGACGGGTGGCTGCTCTACGACAACGATATTCTACTTCTCGATTGACAGCCGAGTGCCTCAGGTTGTAGCGTCAACGCCCGTCATAGTATGTCACGAAGACGGAGCCCCCCTCACATCATGAAGCCTCGCGTAACCAAGTATATTTTCGTCACCGGCGGTGTTTCGTCATCCATCGGTAAAGGCATTGTCGCCGCATCGGTTGGAGCCCTGCTCGAAGCACGGGGTCTGACCGTCACACACATCAAACTTGACCCCTACGTCAACGTTGACCCTGGCACCATGAGCCCCTTTCAACACGGGGAAGTCTATGTGACCGACGATGGGGCGGAGACTGACCTTGACTTGGGTCATTACGAGCGTTTTACAAACGCGACCATGTCGAGGGCAAGCAACGCGACCACCGGCCGGATTTATGGTTCGGTCATCGAAAAAGAGCGACGTGGCGATTACCTCGGTGGAACCGTTCAGGTTATTCCTCACGTCACAGACGAAATCAAACAGTTCGTCATCGATGGTGCTCGGGGTGTTGACGTCTGTATTTGCGAGGTGGGCGGAACCGTTGGCGATATTGAATCGTTACCTTTTCTGGAAGCCCTGCGACAATTGAAGTTAGGCCTCGGTCCAGCCAACGCAATCAATATTCATGTGACTCTGGTTCCCTACATCGCAGCGGCTGGCGAACTGAAGACAAAGCCAACGCAACATTCGGTACAAAAACTCCGTGAAATCGGTATTCAGCCTGACATCATCGTGGCTCGCTGTGACCGGGAGTTGGCAGACGATCTCAAACGAAAGATCAGCTTGTTTTGTAATGTCCCACCGAACGCAGTCGTCAGCGGAGTCGATGTCGATACACTTTATGCTGTACCGTTGGCCTTTCACCGGGAAGGCCTCGACCGTCTTGTGATCGATGGACTGAACATCTGGACACGGGAACCTGTGCTGGAGCGTTGGGAAAAGATCGTGAGTGCCGTCCGCAATGCCAATCGTCGGGTTACAATTGGAATTGTAGGAAAGTATGTCGACCATACAGATGCCTACAAAAGCCTCCATGAGGCACTCATCCATGGCGGATTAGACAATAAAGCAAAAGTTGATCTGAGATATATCGACAGCGAAGATATCGAAAAGCGAGGTGCTGAGACTCTTCTCAAGGGAGTCGATGGTGTATTGGTGCCAGGCGGATTCGGAAATCGTGGGAGCGAAGGTAAGATCGCTGCAGTGCAATACGCACGTGAGAAAAAAGTCCCGTTCTTTGGTATCTGTTTGGGACTGCAAGTGGCCGTTATCGAATTTGCGCGGCATGTCTGCAAACTCGAAGATGCCCACTCGATCGAATTTAAGGAATCGGCAAAAAATCCAATCATTCACTTGATGGCACATCAGCATGGTGTCGAGAGAAAAGGCGGTTCCATGCGCCTCGGCAGCTACGATTGTGATCTTAAAAAGGGCACGCTGGCTGCACACGTATACGGTCAAAAAAGGATTCAAGAGCGTCACCGTCATCGCTATGAAGTGAACAATGAATATCGCGAATTAATGAAAAAGAATGGACTGACATTCTCAGGGCTGTCCCCAGATGAACTTCTCGTGGAAATTGTAGAAATCGCCGACCACCCTTGGTTTCTCGGATGCCAATTTCACCCGGAATTTAAGTCGAGACCCTATGCACCGCATCCGCTTTTCTCAGCCTTTGTGAAGGCGTCTCTCGCGCACGGTTCGTGCGACGAATAACCCGCCCTTTTCGGCATGCTGCGGCTGCATTCCTTCTGGTCCTTGTTTCGGGTTTTCTCAGAATCCTGCCGCGAGCTTGGGTAGGCCGAGCAGGTTATGTATTCGGTCTATTCATCGGCTGCATCGCACGCCGTCAAAATCGGCTCGTGAAACGTCAACTTTCAGCTTATCTAGACACACCTCCTGCAGCCGGAAAGACCTGGGGCGACCTAGGTCGACGACTTTTCGAGCTCATGGATGCCAAGCGCCAGCTCACCATGGTTCGTATCTCGGACCAAGGCAGGCAAATATTCGAGGAGGCCCGGTCGGAAGGGCGCGGCATTCTCGTAGCTACGCTGCATTTGGGACATTGGGAACTGATGGCCGCTGCATTGGTGCAGGCTGGTTACGCTTTCAAATCCATCGCTGCGAAACCTAAATCTAGCCCGATCCATGATCGCTTGTCAGCGACGAGGGCTAGCCTCGGTATCCGCATAATTCACCCAGGACGGGGGGCACGCGATGCGCTTCGAGAGTTAAAAGCGGGCGGCACGGTTTCTCTCTTTATTGATCAAAAGACAGGCGAACGAAGCCGTACGCTCGAGTTTTTGGGACACTCGGCACCAACGCCCCTGACCTTCGATCGGCTGCGGGAGGCAAGCCAGGCGATCTCACTGATGGTATGGAATTACCGAAGTGAGGAAGGGCACTATACCATTGAGGTCGCTCGTATCGATGGAAAAGACCCCTTAAAGGCGGCAACAAGACATGCAGAGCAGCTCATACGTACCTACCCCGAACAGTGGATTTGGTTTCACAAACGTTGGGACAATGATGTCGATAGGTCTCGCTAACCAACTGAAAAACCGATAACAATCTAGCCATGCTTCTTCTTTTGATCATTGCTATGTCTACCCCCGTGGCTCCAACGACTCATGCGGCGAAAAAAGTTCAGATTAGTGCCGATCGAGTTGAAATCATACATCGCAGTGGACAGGTTGAATTCAGCGGCAATGTATTGGTTGTCCGCGGGTCTCTCAAATTATCTTGCACACGACTGACCGGTCGGTACAAAGACAGCGAATTGATCGAACTCAATGCAATTGGCGATGTCAAAGTCGACAAAGGCAACATGAAGGCAACAGCCAAACGAGCGGCCTACGACCAAAACCAACAAACCTTAGTACTTACTGGACAACCAAGCTTGACCAGGAACGGAAGCCGTCTGGTCGGACAGCGTATTTCGATCTGGCTGAGCAGCGAACGAATCGTCGTCGATAAACCAAAGGGTGTGTTTGATTTGAAACAATTAAAGCAAATCCAACCGCAAAACAGATGACTGCACTCTCAGCAAAAAACCTAAACTACACATATGGACGGCGATTGGTTCTCAACCACATCGACATTGATGTGGACAAAGGTCAAATCGTTGGTGTTTTAGGGCCCAATGGGGCCGGTAAAACGACTCTTTTCAAGTTACTCACTGGACAATTAACAGCGAGAAATACAGCGATTAATTTATCGGGCCATCGAGTCGAAAAGCGACCGCTTTGGGGCCGTTGTCGGCTGGGTCTCGCCTACATACCACAAGAGCCGTCGGTGCTACTCGACTTTACCGTGGAAGAAAATATTGATTTTGGTTTGTTGAGTTTGTCCAAGGCAGAGCGCAAAAACCGCCGGTATGAGCTCATGAAGAGATTCGGTCTTGAAAAATTGGCTCAAGCGAAGGGATCGAATCTGAGCGGCGGGGAGAAACGGCGGGTTGAATTGGCGCGCGGATTCGGAGTTACACCGACTGTACTTTTGGCCGATGAACCTTTTGCAGCCCTTGATCCAATCGCTGTACAGGACGTGTCCATGCATTTGAGACAGATCGCAAAGAGGGGAACAGCTGTTCTCTTAACCGATCATGATGTGTCTCAATCGCTGGCCCTCTGTGACCAGATCTATATACTCCACGAAGGCAACATCATCTGTCGTGGCGACCCGGACGAAGTTGCACAAAATATCCGAGTTCGGGATACCTATTTAGGTACACACTATGGCACTGCGAAAAAATGAGGTAGCGTACACTTGAGCCGTCAGGCTCGTCGAACGTATTGAAATATGGATGCTCAATGGGACTTGACCTCAGACTTGATCTAAAAATGCAGCAGCAACTGGTGATGACACCGCAGCTGCAGCAAGCGATCAAGCTATTGCAACTAGCACGTACGGACCTCATCGAAGCCGTTCGCGATGAGTTGATGGAAAACCCGATGCTGGAGGAAAACTCCGAGATAACAGCATCGGAAGCCCGGGTCGAATCGGCACAGGATGTTGAAAAGAGAGAGAAAAACGAGCAAACCGCCGATGTCCAAGTAGAAGAAAACATTACTGAGCAACGAACTGATATCGATTGGGAATCGTATTTCGAAAATTACTCATCACCAACGCCCAGCACGGGGCAGCAGCGCTTACGCGATGATGATCTGCCCGGTTATGAAGCGACGCTTACGCGCACCGAGACTCTGTTCGACCACTTAATGTGGCAATTACAGGTATCCGATTTTACCGAGCAAGAAGAACGTGTGGCCATCATCCTCATCGGCAATATTAATGACGAGGGTTATTTAAAAGGTCGGGACGAAGATGGCGACGCAATTTCAAGCGACGCTATCATTTCCATGGTCTGCCACGAGACGGGAAACGATTTCGAATATGTGGAAGAAGTCTTGGAGCTTCTCCAAGGTTTCGATCCGCCCGGTGTCGGTGCCCGTGACTTGGGCGAGTGTCTGCTGATTCAGGCGCGATTGCTGGAACTTGGTGCCATCGTAGAAGACGTCATCAGTGACCACATGGACAACCTGGAAAAGAAAAATTACCAGGTGATCGCCCGAACGATGGGCATCGAGCTCGATGAGGTCATTGAAGCAGCCAAGTTAATTTGCCAGCTTGAACCAAGACCAGGCCGTCCATTTTCCACGGAGACAACTCGATATATCACACCGGATATCTATATCCGAAAAGACGAAGAAAACGGCGGTTATAAAACCGTTCTTAACGATGATGGTATGCCCCGGCTCCGAATCTCCAAATTCTATCGAAATGCATTACGCGGCGCAGATTCGTCTGAGACAAAGAAGTATGTCACTGAAAAGCTGAACTCGGCAGCCTGGTTGATTCGCAGCATCGATCAGCGACAGAAAACCATTGTTAAAGTGACCGAGAGCATCATTAAGTTTCAGCGGGACTTCTTCGATTTGGGCGTGGAGCGTCTCAAGCCGCTGATCCTCAAGGATGTCGCCGACGACATCGGTATGCACGAATCCACCGTCAGCAGAGTCACGACAAACAAATACGTCCACACCCCACAAGGGATGTTCGAACTCAAATACTTCTTCAATTCCTCGATTCAGGGTGAGCAGGGCGACCTGGCCAGCGAGGCCGTTAAAAGTAAAATTCGGCAACTCGTAGCCGCAGAACCACCTAAGAAACCTTTATCTGACCAAAAACTCGTTAATCTGTTGAAAGAAGAAGGCGTCACGATTGCAAGGAGAACCGTTGCGAAATATCGAGAAGCAATGAATATTCTTCCTAGCTCTAAACGAAAGCGCTTGTTTTAACCAACCGCATTCAGATGAATGGTGAAGGACCAATCGCAACATGCAGATCACCGACTTTCTTGACATCCGCGCCATCGAAGATGACCTAAGTGCCTCCAGTAAGCCGGGCGTAATTCGAGAGCTGGTGGGTCTGGCACTGAAAATTAACCCTGATCTAGACCCAAACCTGCTCGTTGAAACCCTGACTCGGCGTGAAAAACTACAGAGTACCGGAATCGGTAATGGGGTGGCCATGCCCCATGGCCGGACACAGATTGTAGACAAAATTATTGGTTGTATTGGGCGAAGCAAGGCGGGTGTCGACTTTCATAGTTTAGACGGTCAACCAACACATCTTTTCTTTACGCTTTTCATCCCAGAAGCAGCGGAAGGCCTCCACCTGAAAGCTCTGGCGCGTCTATCGAGACTGCTCAAAAGTCCGGGTTTTAGAGAGCAACTTCTAGCCGCCCCTGACGCCGACGCCATTTACCAGATCGTTGTGGCCGAAGATGCCAAACTTTGAAAGTTCTCGATGAATCAATTACGAGCAACGACCGAGATCAGCATCAGTGAACTAGCTACGCTGCCAAACTTTCGGGTCATGGCGGGCGGTCCGAGAGGATTTTCAAGAACCATCGGGACACCGAAAGTTCAACGCGTCGGTATTTCCCTTATCGGTCATATCGATAACTTGGTCAGGACGCGAATTCAACTGCTCGGTCGCACCGAAATGAGCTATCTGGCCAAGCAAGACTCTGAGCAGCGGACAAAGTTATTTCGGACTTTATGTGAGACAGAAATTCCAGCGATTGTCATTACAGCTGGTGAGGACATCCCGCCAGAGATGATCAATGTTTGTGATGAATTTGGTGTCGCTTTGCTGGCAACCGACCAAGAGTCTACGGTTGCGACCGATGAGCTCAATCAAGTCTTGTCATCTTGGTATGCTCCGCGAGAAGTTCGCCATGCTGCCTTGGTTGACGTGCATGGCGTCGGTGTTCTCTTACTGGGAAAAAGCGGGATCGGAAAAAGCGAGATTGCTCTCGAGTTAATTTCTCGTGGCCATCGCCTGGTTGCAGATGATGTGGTCATTTGCGAAAAAACAGGCAGCAATACTGTTGTGGGCCATAGTCCCAAACTCACACGTCATCACATGGAGATTAGAGGACTTGGTATCATCAATATCAAGGATCTATATGGCGTGGCTGCGGTGAGAGCTAGAAAACGTATTGAGTTGGCCGTCGAACTCGTTGAATGGGACGATTTGAATGAAGTCGATCGATTAGGATTAGAGCAGAAACGGGTTGAGTTTTCGGAGGTTGGTGTGCCGTTCATCAGCCTTCCGGTGAGGCCTGGACGGTCACTCAGTTTGATTATTGAGGTTGCCGCCAGAAACCGACTTTTGCAGGAACAGGGCACCCATTCAGCGAAAGCATTCGCCCTCCAGCTGAGCGAGCACATCGAGCAAGCTGAAGAAAATTGGACCGATCCCCCGTCTATGGCATCAGAGGAACCCGATGAGTGACGAAACAAAAACCGCCCATCTACGGCTGATGGTGATCACAGGATTAAGTGGGTCGGGTATTTCAACTGCGAGTCACGCTCTCGAAGACCTCGGCTTTTTCTGTGTCGATAACCTACCACCGCCACTCCTCCCGAAGTTGATAGACCTGGCGCGTGGAAGTGACAAATTCGACCGGCTTGCAATCGGCTTAGATGCCCGAAACGTCGAAGATGTCGAAGGGTCTCTCCAAATACTAAACGACCTTCGAAAAGAAGATGTAAATATTGAGATCGTTTATTTGGAGGCGAGTGATGACGTCCTACTCCGGCGCTTCAGCGTATCCAGAAGGCCTCATCCATTGGGTCGTTATGGACTCCCAATTGCGGAAGCAATTCAAACGGAGCGGCTCATTATGCACCCCATCAGGGAGCGGGCATCGAGGATTCTTGATTCGTCGGATTTGAACGTACACGAATGCAAAAGACTGATTCAGTCATTTGCGACAGGCGGTCAGCCCAGAGATCTCTTTGTTTCATTGATGAGCTTCGGGTTTCGATACGGCGTTCCTAGCGAGGCCGATGTTGTTTGGGATGTTCGCTTTTTGCCAAATCCCCACTTTGTAGAGACCTTACGACCGCAGACCGGGCTCGATAAGCCCGTTCAGGATTATGTTTATGAGCGACCAGAGACCGAACAGTTCTTAGAGCATTTTCTGGGATTAGTTGACATGACGCTTCCTGCTTACGAAAACGAGGGAAAGAGCCATCTGACCATCGCGATTGGATGTACGGGTGGCAAGCACCGCTCGGTCGCTTTGACCGAGCGGATTGCTGCACATTTGCGATTTGGTGGACGTGATCCGAAGATTCGGCATCGCGACGTGTCAAAGGAGTCATCATGATTGGGGTTGTGATTTGTACGCATTCGAATTTAGCACCGGCTCTGTTGGATGCGGCAACAATGATTGTCGGCACTTTTGAGAACAGCGCATCGGTGACTGTTCAAACCGGCGACAGCGGCGAAAAAATTGTCGATGAACTCACCGAGGCAATAAAGGTCGTGGAACGCGGTTCCGGCACAATCGTCCTATGTGACATGTTTGGCGGCACCCCATCTAACGTCAGCTTGTCACTGCTCAGCCAAGACATTGAGGTTGTGACCGGTGTCAACTTACCAATGCTGCTCAAACTCTTTACCTGTCGAGACAAACCGCTGAGCGATGTGGCGAAATTAATTCAATCTCATGGGCGCGATAACATCCTGGTTGCAGGCGCGATGATGCGAGCATCCGGAAATACTTGATGAGCATTTTTTACCGGATAGATAATCGATTAGTCCACGGTCAAATTATCTCGACTTGGATGCCGCATTTGAGAGTTCGTCATTTTGTGATTGCCAATGACGCGGTTCCAAAAAACGCCTTGCAAATGACCATGTTCAGAATGGCTATCCCAGCTGAACATGGGTTTACTGCACTGTCCATTAAAGACGCTGCGCGCTTTCTCAATGACAACCGAAATTCAACAGAATCAATCTTGGTATTGCTGGAATCCGTATCAGATGCACAGGCCTTGTTCGAAGCAGGCCATCCATTTCCGCAACTCAATATTGGCAATATTCACCATGCAGCAGGTAAGGCTCAAATTACCAATGCGGTCTATTTAGACGAGAATGAGCAGACCGAGTTGAAATCGCTCCTGAGTCGTGGATTACGGATTAATATCCAAACACTTCCAAGTGAAACACCGACGGACCTCAGACGCGTTCTTGAGGCCCAATAGGTGATCGACTTTTCGCTCGACCTGGCCCTTGTCGCTGGCGTTAGCGGACTCTTGAGCCTGGACCGAAGGGCTGCATTTCAATTTATGGCATCACAGCCACTCGTCGCGGTCTCTTTGCTCGGCTGGATGTTTAACGAATCTTCTCTGGGCGTGATGTTGGGTGCATACCTCCAGCTTTTGTGGATGTCTTGCGTCCTCTTTGGGTCAAACGTACCCAGGAACGATACGCTTGCGTCGGTTAACATCGCCGGCGCGGTCTTTCTATACGGACGTCACGTCGGCGAAATTGATCCAGCAGTTTGGTGTTTAGCCATCTTACTTGGGGCACCCATCTGTATTGCCGGCCAGTGGCTGGATATCAAACTCGACCATCTGAATCTGGGACTCGCAACAAAGGCGGATGATGCTGTCCGAAGCGGAGAGACTAGGCAAATCGCTTTCCTTATCTTTCTCGCTCTGATTCGAACATTTTTTGCCAATTCGACGGCCACAGCAGTCTTTACTGCATCTATGCTCTACCTTTTAACACGATTACAGAGTGTGCTGACGTCCAATTGGACGGACGTGCTTGGTGTGATTGGCCTCTATTTAATCCCATCTCTCGGCGTTGCTGTGGCACTTTCAATGCTTCGTCATCGGCGCGGTATCGTACTCGCATCTGTAACCTTTGCGGTCGTAGCCACCATTTTGACCCAAGGGTACTCGGCATGATAGCGAGTTCCAAAAACGCACGGGGGGCCATCAGCAAATGGGTTCTCTTACGGGTCCTTTGGCGAAGTTTTTTCATCCAAGCAGCGTCCAATTTCGAACGGATGCAAAATGTTGGACTCTGTTTCTGCATCTCCCCTGCACTGAGAAAACTATACTCTGGCGAGGACCTCAACCAAGCTTTGCAGCGTCACCTTCAATTTTTCAATACACATCCGTACATGTCCGGCGCATTGATCGGCGCGTCTATCCGCATTGAAGAAGAGATCGCCAATGGCACTCGCCAACCCGACGATGTCTCCAATTTTAAACGCTATATGATGGGTCCAATGGCTGCGATCGGGGATAGTTTTTTTTGGGCAAGTTTGCGGCCCTTCGCCGCGGCATGGGCCGTTATGGGGGTACTCAGCGGCATCCTCTGGGCTCCCATTGGTTTTTTGATTTTGTTTAACCTTTGTCACCTTGGATTGCGCACCTTTGGCCTTTTTTATGGGTATCGAGATGGTGAACAAATTTGCGAACGAATTCATAAACTTGCACTGGTCAAATTTGCAGATCGAACGCACTACTTGGCGGCTCTATTTTTAGGTGCGATCGCTGCGATCTTTGCAGATCGCGCAATGAATTCGCCATTCAGGCTGGCCGATGGCGTTGAGCCATTCCTGCTCTTTTCAATGATGCTGATCTTTTTGCTGGGTCTAAAACGAAGCATATCCATGGTTTCGCTCCTTTACTTGGCTGCTTTTGGCACAGCATCGTTGGTCATGTTTCTCAATTCAGCATTCCCCATAATGTGAAGGTGGTATACCTATGACAGAAGTCATCAGAGAGATACGAATTGTAAATAAGTTGGGGCTTCATGCACGTGCGGCCGCGGCGCTGGTCCGAGTGACGAGTCAATTCGCCTGCGATATCAAGATGGAGAAGGGTAACTTTACAGTCGATGCGAAGTCTATTCTGGGCCTGATGACACTCGCTGCGGGCCTGGGCTCAATGGTGAGAGTTAAATGCAGCGGAGAAGATGCAACCGCTGCTGCCGACGCGATCGAGCAGTGCATTGACAGCCGTTTTGGGGAAGAAGAGTGACAGATGGTCACCTCATTAAGCCGCGACCAACACGATTGGTCGGCCTTGGAGTTTCTCCAGGCTATGCGATAGGACGTGCGCACTTTGTGGATCGTAAGAAGATAAAAGTGCCCCACCGCCATGTCGAACAAGCTGAGATCGATTCAGAAATTGACCGATTCCAGGATGCGATCGCGTTGTCAGAGAAGCAGCTCAAATTTCTCAAAGCTCGATTCAAAAGTCAGGGCCAAGAACACGACCTCATCTTGGAAGCCCATACAATGATGCTACGAGATGATATGCTCGTCACGGGCACTGAGCAGCTGATTCGAGAACAATCTTTAAACGCAGAATGGGCGTTGCAGAAAGTTGTTCGAGGCATCAAAAAGGTGTTCGATAATATTGACGACGAATATTTTAAAGAGAGGCGCGCTGACATCGGATTTGTTGCAGACCGGCTTCTACGAAACCTTCTGGGTAAAGATGAGCCAACCTTGGCCAATATCAAACCCGATAGCATTGTTGTCGCGCACGACTTGTCACCCGCAGATACCGCTCAAATGCTTAATTCATCAGTGCTTGGTTTTGTGACCGAAGTCGGTGGACGTACAAGTCATACGGCAATTATGGCCCGTTCTCTAGAACTCCCTGCAGTCATCGCAATCGACGAGCTGACAGAACATGTCGGCACGGGCGACCTGTTGGTCGTCGATGGCTCCAATGGGCGTGTCCATATCAATCCGGCCCCGAAAGAACTGAAACGCTATCGAGACCGTCAAGCGACTTATGAGGTTGAAAAAGCAAAGTTAAACGCGGTTAAACAGGGCTTCGCGCAGACCAAAGATGGCCATCGGATTCTAATCAATGGAAATATAGAACTGCCAACCGAGACAAACATCGTCATTGAACATGGAGCGGAAGGCGTTGGGCTTTACCGAACCGAGTTCTTGTACATGAACCGATCCAGTCTGCCGAGCGAGGATGAACAGTATGCATGTTATCGGGAGGTTGTGGAAAAGGCTTTGCCCGGTCATGCAACGATACGAACGCTCGATCTTGGTGGCGATAAACTGGCCGACTTCATCCGCGTTGAATCAGAAGACAACCCGGTAATGGGGCTGAGGGCAGTTCGTTTCTGCCTGATGCATCCCGATATCTTCAGAGTCCAAGCCCGCGCACTGCTCAGGGCGAGTATCCATGGAGAATTGAGGGTCATGGTGCCACTCATATCCCGGCTAGACGAGGTCCGCGCAATCAAATCGATTTTTCGGCAATGTCGTCGAGAACTCGAAGCCGAGGGTGTACCGATTGCCAACGACATTCCTTTTGGAATCATGATCGAGGTTCCATCAGCAGCCTTGATTGCACAGCATCTCGCGCGTGAGGTTGACTTTTTCTCGATTGGCACCAATGACCTTGTTCAGTATACCTTGGCCGTTGACCGCGGGAATCCGCATGTTGCTAGGCTCTACGCCCCCATGCACCCGGCTATGCTGAGTTTGATCAGCATCATCGTTGGCGCAGCTCGCGGTGCCTGTATTGACGTGTCTATGTGTGGAGAGATGGCTGGCGACCCACTTTGTTTGCCCATAGTCATTGGATTGGGACTCAAAAATCTGTCTATGAACGCGACAAGTATTCCATTGATCAAGGCGATGGTCCGCAACATGTCGGTGGCCGAATGCGAAAGTTTGGTCAATGAGATCTTAGAATTAAATACCGCTGAGAGCATCGAAAACGCGGTTAAATGGCGATTGAGGGAGATGCTCATGGGCACCCCATGTGAACCGATGCTGGATGCACTATTCGATGATCCATCAATGATCGGCGAATTAGAAGACTATGAAGGTTAGTGAGCTTGGCTCACGAGAGTTGACAATTAGACTTTGGTCGGATAGGGTGCCACGCCCGTGGCGGCATGCGTGACGTACCGTCCGATGGAGACTGACAACAGGAGACGACAATGGGGACTAGACCCGCGAAGATTGCCGGCCGTGGCCGGGATGCTGGTAAAACGAAGATATGCCCTCAGGCTGGTTGTAACAACGTGGCGATGACCGCTGTAAAATTCGTGAGACAAACGCAGCCAAGTGGTATTTTTTGGCTTTGCGATAAGTGTGGTCACGAGCAACCAACTCGCTAACCCTAGCCAAATTAGTAAGCTCAGACCTTCCCAACAATATGCGGCGTTCCCTGTATCGGGTACTGCTGGATCCGTGCTGAAGAACCAAAAAAGCATCTAGGAGTGATACCGTGACTGGTAAGCGAGTGCATTTTGTCTCCCTGGGGTGTCCCAAGAATCGGGTCGACACAGAAACTATGCTGGCCGGCCTGTCCGATGAAGGCTGCTCACTCACGCCCAGTGCCGATGATGCCGATATCGTCGTGGTCAACACCTGTGCTTTTGTTGAAGATGCCAAAGTGGAAAGTATCGAAACGATACTGGAAATGGCGCAACGAAAAGACGAAGGCCAAATCGAAAAATTGGTTGTGACTGGCTGTCTCGCTCAGCGATACCCGGAGGAACTTGCGTCAGAGATGCCTGAGGTCGATCACTTCGTGGGAACGAATGATCTGACTCTCGTCACGGAAATACTCGACGGACGAACAGGGGGCCGAGTCTCCGTAGGCGATCCCGATCGCCGGGATTTCAATTGGGATGCGCCACGATACAACTCGATGGGTGGGCATACCGCCTATCTTAAAGTGGCAGAGGGCTGCTCTAATACGTGCGCATTCTGTATCATTCCGACGTTGCGTGGCCCGCAGAGGAGCAGACATATTGACTCAGTCGTCCGAGAAGCAACCCAATTAGCCGAACAAGGCGTCGTCGAGTTCAATCTCATCGCTCAAGACCTTACTGCGTGGGGTTATGACCTGAAGCCGCGACAAAACCTGACTCACCTGCTGCGAGAACTGGTCAAAGTCGATGGGATACGCTGGATCCGTTTGATGTACGCGTATCCGCGGTCATTTCCAAAGGGCTTGGTCGAGTTAATGGCAACCGAGGAAAAAATTGTCCCGTACCTTGATATGCCCTTGCAGCATATCTCTGATTCGGTCTTGAAGGGCATGAAGCGAGGTACTCGGGGTGACGCGATCCGAAAGCGAGTCAGTGAGCTTAGAGAGGCCATTCCAAACATCTGTATGCGAACCACAATGCTTGTCGGCTATCCGGGTGAGACCGACCAGGATTTTGAAGAACTGTTGGAGTTTATCAAAGAATCCAAGTTTGAGCGTCTTGGTGCCTTTGCATACAGCCGTGAAGAGGGCACCCCCTCATATGAACTGAGCCAACAACTCGACGAAAATACAAAAGCAACACGACTCGACCGTCTCATGTTTGAACAGCGCTCCATCGCACGCGAGCACAATCAGAGTATGGTCGGTCGTAAGGTAGACGTCCTGGTTGAAAAGCGCAGCGATGAATCTGAGCTTGTTTGGATTGGCCGAACTCAATTTCAAGCGCCTGAAATCGATGGCATCACATATCTGGGTTCGTCCGACCAAGTAAAGCCCGGCCAAATCGTACGCGCAGTTGTCACACAATCAACCGATTATGACCTCGTGGCTGAGCCCATCTGAAGTCGACCGGCTCTCGGTCAGTTGGCTTCACCGTCGATTACACGCACCCCTTTCGGCACTTTAAATTCGAATGCTCTGTCGGGGATGTCAGTGTTTTGAACGACTTTCTTGAAGACCAACCTGTTTTCATTACCGACGGGGTCGACGACGACACTCTCCAAGACAGAAAAGTCCGTTTTCCGTACGGTAAGCAAGACGGATTTGTAGTTCACTTCGCTTTTCTTTGGGATCAGTTGCACGGTGTACGAATCGGCCTTCGTCGACGGCTCAATTAATTGGGCTTTGAACTCTGTTCTCAGTTCACCGCGCCCACTCATAAAGGTCAGAGCAACAGGCAATTGCGAGTTCTTCAGGGTCTGTTTAAAAACCTGTGCGTCTGTCGGTTGATAAACCCAGAGAACGGAGCCGTCTGACACAAAGACCTGGGGAACCGGTTGCTTGTAGTCCCAGCGCATTCGACTTGGTTTCTTGAAGAAAACTTTGCCAGATTTGGACTGTTTTCTGCCCATTTGAGTATAGGTGTAGGTCTGTTGGAATTCGGCTTTTAGGTCCCGTGCATCTCGATAGAAACTTTGGATACCATCAACCACATCATCAACGGAGCTGACCTGTCTAGAGTTAGCGTCCCCCTCCATCGACGGCCCCTTTCCGCTCTTGTCTTTTGACTCGGCGGCCGGTGTTCCCGCGCCTTCATCTGTGCCAGTGGGGTTGGCCCAGGCGACGCCAATAGCAAGCAGGAGCAGCAAGCAAGATCCGAAGTTCCAAACCATCTGATTCATGAGATTTTCCTAATCGATCTATTCCAAAATGCCGACGACAAGCAGGCCGACACATTCATGACGGCCTAAAAAAACCGGACTGTGTCATGATTGACACACCATCCTCAAAGAGATAAAGTGCTTAAAATGTCACACCGGTATGGAGTTCCAAAATGGCATCTAATTCAATTGATGACAATCAGGGATTTGCCCCAACGCTTAACCACAAGGGTCCAAAGGGAAAATTCCAGGATGCGGAGCCGGAGACTCTAGAAGTGAGTTTGGGTGTGATGACCGATTTGTTAACCATTGAAACATGTAAGCTGGTGGTTGTAGACGGCAACGATAAAGGGAAAGAACTTGCTGTCCAGAAGTCAATTGTTCGAATCGGTGCGAATGAACGTAACGATTTCGTTCTTGATGATGACACAGTCAGTCGCTTTCACTGCGAAATTAGACAAGTAAACGGTGAATATCTGTTTGTTGACAAGCAATCCACCAACGGTTCGTTTATCGGTAAATTAAAGGTAAGAGAAGCCATACTGTATGCCAATTGTGAGATCCTTATTGGCAATTCGCTGGTTCGATTCATGCCGATGGTCGAAGAGGTGAAAATTTATCCGATCAACCATCACCAATACGGAGAGATGGTTGGAGCTTCAGCTCGAATGCATGATGTCTACGGTCTGATCGACAAAATTGCTCCCAGCGAGTTATCTGTCGTCATCGAGGGTGAAACCGGTACTGGCAAAGAGCTTGCCGCGAGAGCCATACATGCCAATTCTCGAAGAAGCAAAGGCCCGCTCGTTATTTTCGATTGTTCGGCCTTTCCAGAGAACTTACTCGAGTCGGAATTGTTTGGTCATGAAAAGGGGGCGTTCTCAGGGGCTATCAGGACCCACCGCGGCGTTTTTGAGCGGGCTGAAGGTGGGACTGTCTTCTTCGACGAGCTCGGCGAAATGCCGACGAATCTTCAACCCAAGTTTTTGAGGGCCCTCGAAAGCGGAGAGATTAGGCGAGTCGGAGGGGAACGAACCATTAAAACAGACGTTCGCGTCGTCGCTGCAACCAACCGAAACTTGCTGGGCATGGTTGACGATGGCTCATTTCGCCAGGACTTATTTTACCGAATGGCTAAAGTAACCATGACTTTGCCCCCGTTGAGGGAACGACCGGACGATTTGGGCCGTCTCGCACTGCACTTTCTCGAACAAATCAAATCAGGTCAGCCGCACCTGGCTAACGTCAAAGGGTTTTCAGAAGACGCCCTTACGTTGATGAGTCAGTATAATTGGCCGGGAAATATTAGAGAGCTTCGTAATGTCGTCGAACGCTCGATTACATTCTGTGAAGGAGATTATGTGAGTGTGGGCGATTTGCCTAATGACCTGCAAGCGAGACTGGGAAGAACGCCGATTGATTCGAATGCCCCAGGCGTAAAAGCACTTCCGCCCGGAACAGGCCTAAAGGAAGCAAAAGAGCGAATGATTGCTCATTTTGAAAAAGATTACCTGTTCAGTTTGCTAGAACGTCACAACATGAACATCAGCAGGGTCGCTCGAGAAGCCGGTATCGACCGACGCCATGTCTACAGACTCATGAAGAAATATGAGATCAATCAGTCAGAATGAGACAGGTCCGTGTTGATGTTTGACAGTGCTGTAATCCTTCGCTAGGTTGCCCTTCTTCGACAAGCTGATTATGCCGGCATAGCTCAGTTGGTAGAGCAGCTCATTCGTAACGAGCAGGTCATCGGTTCAAGTCCGATTGTCGGCTCCAGATCGGCTTGTCGGAGCCCTAACTTCGGGTACGAGCATGATGCGACCCTACCTCGTTATAATCGGACTTTTAATCGGGCAAGCGTCTGCCCGTCCATTGACCGTCATGCTAGATCCGGGTCACGGCGGTGACGAGAACAAGGGAGCCCCCGCCCTGATGAGACCGGGCACTTTTGAAAAAAAATACGCCTTGAAACTCGCACATATGATCAGGAATTCGCTTCGGTCCGAAAATGTTTCGGTCCTACTCACCCGCGAAAAGGACGTTGAACTCGGACTCAAAGAGCGGGTGTTGATGGCCAATCGTACAAACGCCGACGTGTTTATCAGTCTTCATCTGAACTCGACGGAAAAACCTGGTCCGCAAGGGCATGCAACATTCTTCTTGGCACAAGAAGCAGCAGATGAAGCGACTCGAAAACTGGTGGAATTCGAAAATCGCGAGTCGAAAACTCTGAAAACTCGGCTGGCAGAGGTGCCAAAAGACGAACATGTGGGAAATATTCTGCTGGACTTGACCCGCCACCGCGCGCAGCAAGACTCGAGACGTTTGGCTGAGATCATCCAAGCTCGAATGCGAATGACCTCCCCATTTCCCGACCGAGGAGTCAAACAGGCTCCATTTGGTGTTCTGAAGGGAACATCAATGCCCGCAGTGGTTTGCGAAATAGGGTTTCTCAACCACGCAAAAGAGGGTCTTTACATCACAAGCGATGATGGCCTCGAAGAGATTGCGAAAGCCATTTCATTGGCGATTCTAGATTACGGAGAGCTTATCCACTTCAGCCGAAATCAGGGAAAGGATAAATGAAAGTGACACGTCCAGATGGTCGAACTATGGACCAACTCAGAGAGATTTCATTCGAAGGAAACATACAACCGCAAGCCGCGGGTAGCGTTCTCATCCGTTGGGGCAACACACATGTGATTTGCGCCGCCTCTGTCGAAGATCGCGTGCCACCACACCGTTATGATTCTGGCGGTGGATGGCTTACGGCCGAGTATGCGATGTTACCTGCATCCGGCGATTCCAGAATTCGACGCGACCGAAATGGTGTGGGCGGCCGGACTGCGGAGATTCAGCGGTTAATCGGACGCAGTCTGAGGGCTGTTTTTGATCTCGATACTTTAGGAGCAAGGACCATTCGAATCGATTGTGATGTTTTAAACGCTGATGGAGGAACTCGTTGTGCATCGGTAACTGGCGCATACATCGCGGCATGCCAAGCCTTGAAGATGATCAGCAAAATAGATAACAAACAGTTTATCAGACCGCCCTCCGTCGTCGGTGTCAGCGTTGGTGTCGTGGACGGAACAGTCAGAACAGATCTTTGCTACCTGGAAGACAGCGGTGCTGATGTGGACCTTAACTTTATTGCAAGTCCAGCTGGCATGATCGAGATTCAGGGTACTGCGGAACGCCAGCCTTTCACCCACCATCAACTCAACGAAATGCTTCAGCACGCAAACGAGGCAGCGACTCGCCTGATCGCTGCGCAAGAGCAGGCCTTGGCGGCACTGGACTGTCTATGAAGACCCTTGTCGTTGCGACTGGAAACGCCCACAAACTCGACGAATATCGTTCTCTGCTACCCGGCATCAATTTGGCTTCAATGTCCGAATTTCCTCCCATGGAACCCGTTGTTGAGAGCGCGCCTGACTTCATTGGAAATGCCATCTTGAAGGCCCAGGCCGTCCATCTACATACAGGTCTAGCTGCACTGGCAGACGACAGCGGCTTGGAGGTCGAGGCTCTCGGCCAAAGGCCCGGTGTTTTGAGTGCCCGTTATGCTGATGGAACGGACCGTGATCGGTACTTGAAGCTCCTGAGCGAAATGGAAAACCAGCCCAATCGAACGGCTCGATTCGCATGTGCAATTGCCATTGCTGGATTGCCGCAAGACGATCTGACAATGCCTTTGATGTTTCGAGACGGATGTTGGGTCTCTGTTGGATACTGCTACGGAGAGATCGCCCGCGAACCAAACGGCGAAAACGGATTTGGTTATGATCCAATTTTTACCGTAAGCGATGGAAGAACCATGGCTCAGCTCTCAGCCTATGAAAAACATGCCATCAGCCACCGTGGTCAAGCAACTCAACAGATAATTGATGCACTCAAGTCAGTTATCGGGGTATAATCAGGGGGATCTGGGGTTAAGCGGCGAGGTTCTGTCACTTAAACGCACTTTTTCATTGACGGTTGGACAACTCACCGTTAGGTTCCTGCGTCTTCGGATCATCCATGGCGGGGTGTAGCGCAGTCTGGTAGCGCACCAGTTTTGGGTACTGGTGGTCGGAGGTTCAAATCCTCTCGCCCCGACCATTTTTGGAATGCGAAGTGGTTCTTTGAAAGCCGAACGGTATAGTGAGTATGATGATGCCACTTTCCGGGGTGGATAGTCTGAGCGCCTGTAGCTCAGTTGGATAGAGCAACGGCCTTCTAAGCCGTTGGTCAGTGGTTCGAGTCCACTCAGGCGTGCAAACGGAGGATGTAGCTCAGTCGGTAGAGCGTCGGTTTGTGGTACCGAATGTCGCGGGTTCAAGCCCCGTCATCCTCCCCATCTTTCTTTTTTTCCCGAGTGGATTTGCGCCCGTAGCTCAGCTGGATAGAGCGTCGGACTTCGAATCCGCAGGTCGCAGGTTCGAATCCTGCCGGGCGCGCAACTTGGGCCATTAGCTCAATTGGCAGAGCAACGGACTCTTAATCCGCAGGTTGAAGGTTCGATTCCTTCATGGCCCACTGTCAACACTCGAGGTTGAAAAGAATCAAATCCGGGGGCACTGATGCCCTCGGATTTGTATCTCGGCTCACGCAGAAAAGCCGCTTTTGTGGCAAAATCACCCTGTTTTGGTCGAAGACCTTTTGATTTTTGAAAAGCCGACTTGGGCACGATGGCTAGCACAAAATCAGGTATCGATAAGCGAGGATGGCGGAATTGGCAGACGCACTGGATTTAGGTTCCAGCGGGGAAACCCGTGGGGGTTCGACTCCCCCTCCTCGTACTTTTCTTCTCAAACACGACGTAAAAACCGAGCGGTACTTTCATCGAAGTCCACATTTCTGGCGCAGAAAATACACGAGTACAGTTAACAAGAGGCCTAGTTGTTTCCCCGCCTATTGAGGCGTGTGGGAGGGAGCATCATGCAATTCGAAATTCTAGAAAAAAGTTCAGTTCGCAAGCAGGTGAACATCGAAGTCCCCGCAAAGCGTGTTGATTCCACATTTGCTGCTGTCTACAACCAGCTTGCGCAAAAAGCATCACTGCCTGGATTTCGAAAAGGTAAAGTGCCGTTGAGCCATGTTCGCAAGCTCTATGGGAATCAAGCGAAGTTTACCGTGACCGAGAAACTTGTAGATGCGGGGTGGCGGGAACTTTTGAACGAACACGATGTAATCCCGCTCAGTGAGCCGGAATTGGGTGCTGTTGAACCTGTTAAGGCAGGGCAATCCTACAAGTTTTCAATGTCTTTTGACGTAGCACCGACCATCGAACTGGATTCTTTCGACAAAATCGACATCGAGCGAGAGAACTGGACGGCATCCGATGAGGTCGTTGACAACGAACTTGAGCAACTGGCCGAGCATGTCAGCGAGTTTGAAGCCATCGAAGACCGCTCGATAGCCGAAGATGGTGACCAGGCCATTATCGATTACGCGGGTAGCATTGACGGGGAAGCATTTGCTGGTGGCACCGCCACTGATGCACCATTGGTTCTTGGCTCTGGGCAGTTTATTCCAGGCTTCGAGGAACAAATTGTCGGCAAAACCGTCGGTGATTCTTTCGATGTTCATGTTGCTTTTCCTGATGACTATCACGCAGAAAATCTGAAAGGCCAAGCGGCTGTATTTGCGTGTACCCTGAAAGAACTCAAAGCAAAAGTTCCAGTGGCTATCGGACCAGAACTGGCTGAAAAAATGGGCGAAGCGGACTTAGATGCCCTGAGGGCAAAGCTCAAAACGGAGATTGAGGACCGATATAATTCTAAGGCGATAAGCGATGCGAGAGATAAACTCCGCGATCGGCTGGGCGAAGAATATCAGTTTGACGTACCCCCGTCCTTGTTTAAATCGAGTCTTGAAGACCACCGGAAATCAATGATCCAAGACGCCATGAGAAACGGTCAGTCGGCTGAAGAAGCTCAGGCAGATGTGAACAACCGAATTGGGGATGAGGAGGATAAAGTCCGTCAGGACATTCGTGCCTACCTGGTTATTGATGCAGTTGCACGGGCAGAAAAAATCGACGTCTCCGAAGAGGACATGCGCGAAGAATTCCAAAAAATGATGATGACCATGGGGCCATATGCGCAACAAATTATGCAGATGTACCGCAATCCTGAGCATCGCGCTGAGCTGACGAGACGAATAAGACACGACAAGGTGCTTGATTTTCTGCTGACCCAAGCTAACGTGACAACTGCGGATCGTGACATACCCGGTCGTGAATCTGAAACCTGAGGCCGTTTTGTGGTCTCTGAAACGTTAAAAGTAGAATAAAGGTGCACAAGATGGCCTCACCTGATTGGTTCGAATTTGTTCCCACAAACCTAATCCCCACTGTTGTTGAGCAAACACATCGTGGTGAACGAGGATGGGATATTTTTAGTCGGTTGCTGAAAGATAGAATTATTTTTCTCGGAACGCCGATTGATGACCGTGTCGCAAACATCGTGATAGCCCAGTTGCTATATTTGGAGAGTGAAGATCCTGACAAGGAGATCTCCATTTACATAAACTCTCCGGGCGGCGTGATCACGAGCGGCATGGCAATTTATGACACAATGCATCACGTCAAATGTCCTGTGAGTACGATTTGTATCGGCCAAGCTGCGAGCATGGGTGCGTTTTTATTGTCCAGCGGCGACAAAGGACGACGTTTTGCGCTGCCTCATGCGCGAATCATGGTGCACCAGCCATTGGGTGGGGCACAAGGTCAGGCCAGTGACATCGAGATTCAAGCAAAAGAAATCTTGCGTTTACGTGACTTGCTGAACAATATCTTGGCCTCGAATACTGGCCAACCGCTAGAGCAGATTGCGCTCGACACCGACCGGGACCGATACATGACCGCCATGGAAGCAATGGAATACGGCCTTGTAGACAAGGTTATGAGCCGTGAGAAGAGCGAACTGTAGTTGATAGGACGCGTCAATGAGTCAAAATTCAGGCGATTCTAAAAGCAATCTAAGTTGTTCTTTCTGCGGAAAGTCGCAAAGAGAGGTTCGAAAGCTGATCGCCGGCCCAAGTGTTTACATCTGCGACGAGTGTATCGGCCTTTGTAACGATATCATTGCCGATGAATTAGAGTCGGGGGAGGGAGGGTCTTCGGGCCTCAATGTTCCTAAGCCCAGCGAAATTACGCAGGTTCTAGATGAGTATGTAATTGGGCAAGAGAAGGCCAAAAAAGTGTTGGCCGTCGCTGTTCATAATCACTACAAACGGATCGAAACCCGACTCGGTCGAGAGGATGTTGAACTTCAAAAAAGCAACATTCTTCTGATCGGGCCGACAGGCAGCGGCAAGACGCTCCTTGCCCAGACCCTCGCTAAGATATTAAACGTGCCATTTTGCATAGCGGATGCAACCAATCTGACGGAAGCTGGCTACGTAGGCGAAGATGTTGAAAACATTATCGTCAACTTGCTCCAAGCGGCCGACCATGATGTCGACAAGGCACAACGCGGTATCATTTACATAGACGAAATCGACAAAATCAGTCGAAAAAGTGACAACGCGTCAATAACGCGTGATGTCAGCGGCGAGGGTGTACAGCAAGCTCTTCTCAAGATTGTCGAAGGAACCACAGCCAGTGTGCCACCCAAGGGTGGCAGAAAACATCCCCAACAGGAGTTCCTACAGGTTGACACAACCAATATCTTGTTTATCTGTGGAGGAGCATTCTCTGGATTAGACGAGGTCATCGATAAGAGGCTCGGCAAATCCAGTATGGGATTTGGTGCTGAGATACAGAGCAAAGAGAAGAAAAAGATTGGAGAGCTACTGGCAGATACGCAACCTGAGGACCTGATTAAATACGGACTCATTCCAGAATTTATCGGGCGCCTGCCGGTTGTGGCAACACTTGATGAGTTGACGGCTGAAGCGTTGGTTCGGATTTTGACTGAACCTAAGAATGCGCTCGTGAAGCAGTACAAGCGGCTGTTCGACATGGATGATGTGCAGCTTAAGTTCACGCCTGAAGCCCTGACAGCCATTGCGCAACAAGCCTTAAGGCATAAGGCAGGAGCGCGAGGTCTACGGTCAATCCTCGAGACAGCTATGCTTGAAATCATGTACGAAATCCCAAGCGAAGACAGTGTGACCGAGGTCATTATCAATGAAGAGGTCATCCTCAATAAGGAGAAGCCTCTCGTTCTCTACGAGGACGATGCAAAATTAGCGTGAGCCATGTGGGACGGTGCTCCAGCCGTCTACCGTCTCGCTTCTTCAGCACTCTGTCTAGCACCGGACATAGATACGGCCTGAGTCACAGTTCAGGGCCAATAACGACTCAAAACGAGTCCAAGAGGTAACGGGCAAAAATGTCAAACACGCGTACAATTCCACTTCTTCCTCTCCGCGATATTATTGTATTTCCGCACATGGTCGTGCCGCTCTTCGTGGGGCGAGAAAAATCAATCAAGAGCCTCGAAGAGGCGATGTCGGGCGGAAAAGACGTGCTGCTCGCGGCGCAAAAGCTAGCCAAGACAAATGATCCGAAACCAGACGACATCTTCACGGTGGGCACCATCGGTACGATTATTCAGTTGCTGAGATTGCCCGATGGCACCGTCAAGGTTCTCATTGAGGGCAAGACTCGAGCTCGAATTCTAGACTACCTGGAGACGGACGACATTTTCCGTGTTGAGTGTGAAGTGCTGGAGGCCAGCGATGTAGACAATGCGGAAGCCGATGCGCTTCTTCGTCAGGTCAGAGAAACATTTGAAGCCTACGTCAAGTTGAACAAACGGATACCACCCGAAATGCAGATGACCGTCGAGAAAATCGATGACCCTGCGAAACTCACAGACACAATCGTCGCTCACCTCAATCTAAAATTGAACGACAAACAAACGATTCTAGAGACCGAAGACCCTGTGGCCCGCTTGGAAAAGTTGTTTGAACTCATGCGGTCAGAGCTCGAAATCCTTCAGGTTGAGAAAAAGATTCGCTCTCGCGTCAAGAAGCAGATGGAGAAGAATCAAAAAGAGTATTACCTCAATGAGCAAATGCAGGCGATTCAAAAGGAATTGGGTGAAAGAGACGAGTTTAAGAACGAACTCGAAGAACTCGAAGATCGCATCAAGAAAAAAGAGATGTCCAATGAGGCAAAGACGAAAGTTGCCAAAGAGCTAAAGAAGCTCAAAATGATGAGCCCAATGAGTGCTGAAGCAACCGTCGTCAGAAATTATATCGACTGGATCTTATCGATACCTTGGTCCGAAAAAAGCGAAGATAACAAAGACCTTGGGGATGCGGAGTCGGTTTTGAATGCGGACCATTATGGCCTGAAGAAGCCGAAGGAGCGGATTCTGGAATACCTCGCTGTCCATGGGTTGGTTGAGAAGCTGGAGGGACCGATTCTCTGCATGGTTGGCCCACCCGGCGTCGGGAAAACTTCCTTGGCCCAGTCAATTGCGCGTGCGACGGGTCGCAAGTTCGTTCGCTTGAGCCTAGGCGGTGTACGCGACGAAGCAGAAATTCGGGGCCATCGACGAACATACATTGGGGCGATGCCTGGGAAAATCATCCAGAGCTTGAAGAAAGCTGGCACGAACAATCCCATTATGCTGCTCGACGAAATCGACAAGATGAGCACAGACTTTCGCGGTGATCCATCATCGGCACTGCTCGAGGTACTCGACCCGGAACAAAATGGGACGTTCAACGACCATTACCTAGATCTGGATTATGACTTGTCTGAAGTCATGTTCATTACGACAGCAAATAACCGTCACCAGATCCCGCTGCCATTGCAAGACCGGCTCGAGATTATAGATTTGTCCGGCTACACGGAGTACGAAAAGGTTCGCATCGCGAAACAACATCTTGTGCCTAAGCAAACAAAACGGAACGGCATCGCGGACGCACAGATTAAATGGTCCGACTCAGCACTTTCTCTTTTGGTAAACAGATATACCCGTGAGAGCGGTGTCCGTAGCTTGGATCGAGAAGTCGCTTCGGTCTGTCGAAAAATTGCCAAGGATGTCATCGATGGCATCAAGAAGACACCGGTCAGCGAATTCAAACTACGAGTTACGCCGAGTCGAATTCAGAAATACCTCGGGCCACCGCGTTACAAGTACGGTGTAAACGATGGCGAGCCAGAAGTTGGTCTTGTCAATGGTCTTGCGTATACGTCTTGGGGCGGTAATTTATTACAGACGGAATGTACGACTGTGCCCGGTAAGGGCAAGTTGATCATTACGGGTCAGCTCGGTGATGTTATGCAAGAGAGTGCACGGGCTGCTTTGAGTTACGTACGCAGTCGCGCTGCAGACCTTGGACTCGATCCAGAGTTCTACCAAAACCAAGATATCCACATGCACTTTCCTGAAGGTGCGATACCTAAAGACGGCCCGTCAGCTGGCATTACGATGGCGACCGCGCTCGTCAGTGCCTTATGTTCAATTAAGGTGAAACACGATGTGGCGATGACAGGTGAAATTACACTCCGTGGACGAGTTCTGCCCATCGGAGGCCTGCGGGAGAAGACCATTGCTGCTAAACGGGGCGGGATCACGACGGTGATTATCCCTGAAGAGAACGAGAAAGACATTAAGGACATCCCGGATCGAGTCCGTAAGGGTATGACAATTATTCCTGTGTCTCATGCCGATCAAGTCTTGGAAATCGCCTTGGAGGCGGGTGCATCCGTTTGGAAAGGCCGTGTCGCTAAGAAAATGGACGAGGCAGCTCGGCCTCCCCTGGATCCAGAGAAAACGCAGCCAACAGTATAATTTTAGCTATTCTTCGATAAGTTAATTGGCAACTCGTGGCAGAGAATGCTAAATAGGCGATCGCTGACCAGTCAGCGTGTTGCTTGTGGGCGGGTAGCTCAGTTGGTAGAGCGACGGTCTTACAAACCGTATGTCGCAGGTTCGATCCCTGTCCTGCCCACTTTTCACTCTTTGGGTGGATGATGAACGGCGTGGTCTTTCGTTCATTTTATCTTTGACCGGAGTGGGTTGTCTTGATACAACCCACATCCTGCTACGGTGTGGAGTCGTAGTTCAGTTGGTTAGAACGCCGGCCTGTCAAGCCGGAGGCCGCGGGTTCAAGTCCCGTCGACTCCGCTCTCAAATCCCCGAATGTCTATTCGGGGATTTTTTTTGTTTAAATGACAGCCTGTGCCGCCCCACCATCCCAACGATTGACAAGCTCGTGGATCAACGCTTTGTTTACTTCCCGTGGTTTAGCTCCACGACTTGGGCCCACCAGTCCATCGCGCTCCATTTGGTCAACAATTCGTGCGGCGCGATTGTATCCAAGCGATAATCTACGCTGTAAATGACTCGTGCTGGCTCGACCATCTCGCGCGACGACGCGAACAGCCTCTTCATACATTTCGTCCATTTCGACGTCGTCATTATCAACAAGATCGTCTTTCTCATCGTCTGTGAGCAAAATCGATTCATCCAAATAGTCTGGTGCCGCCTGCTCCTTTATAAACTCAACAACACCACTGATCTCTTCTTCGCTGACAAATGCCCCATGGACGCGGGTTAGCTTTGAGCTCCCTGGTGGCATGAAAAGCATGTCGCCTTTACCCAATAGGTTTTCTGCTCCGATGGTATTTAGAACTGTCCGAGAGTCGATTCCACTGCTGACCTGGAAGGCGATCCGAGTAGGGAAGTTGGCCTTGATAAGGCCTGTAATTACATCTGTCGATGGCCGCTGTGTAGCTAAGATAAGGTGAATACCGGCGGCTCGCGCTTTTTGAGCAATTCGAGCTACGCACAGTTCGACTTCCTTCCCAGCAACCATCATAAGATCCGCGAATTCATCGATGACGACGACGAGATACGGAAGCTTTTGAGGTGTTTCCTCGACGATTAGCTGGTTTGGCTCGACTCTGTCTACTGCGCCATTGCTGTCCGTATCGACGTGCCCAGAGGCGTCGAAGTTCGGATCAAGAGCGTTGGCCTTGGCTCGCAATTGTGCCGCCTCTGCCTCTGCAAGCTCCTTTTCGACGCGTCGATTGTAGCCCCTCAAATCACGAACGCCTGCATTCTTCATCAATTCATATCGGCGTTCCATTTCATCAACAGCCCATTTCAGTGCCATTGATGCTTTCTTCGGATCTGTAACCACAGGCAATAGTAAATGTGGAATCCCCTCATAAATACTCAATTCGAGCATCTTGGGGTCCACCATAATGAATCGGCACTCTTCAGGATTACAGTGATAGAGCAAGCTGGTAATCATGCAATTGACACCAACGGATTTACCAGAACCTGTCGTACCGGCAACCAAAAGATGTGGCATTTTACTGAGGTCAGTGACCACAGGTTCACCGTGGATATTCTTGCCGAGTACCATCGGTAGGTTATGCTTTTTCTGTGTAAATGCTTTAGCACCGATAATTTCTTTAATGTAGACCGTCTCGCGACTTTGATTCGGTACTTCGAAGCCGACTGCACCTTTTCCCGGAATCGGAGCGACAATTCGCACCCGAAACGCTTTGAGAGCCATGGCAAGATCGTCTGACAAACCTGCAATTTTACTGATTCTGACCCCCGGAGCTGGCTCGAATTCATACATGGTCACAACGGGACCCGGATGAATTTCAGTCACCCGACCCTCGATTTTGAATGTCGCCAATGCTTCGACTAGGCGTGTGGCCTGCGCCTGTAGAAAATCTGGGTCGATTTCAACTTGGTCAGAATTGTCATAGTCGAGAAAATGTAGGGGTGGTAGTCGGTAACCTTCACACTTCAGTCCCTCAGGAAGGGGAATTTCAATTTGCTCTTCGGGTGGCGTCTCTTTGTTACGTCGACGGTTAACAACGGGCTTGCGTTCCTCACGTGAAGTCGAGCCATGACTTTCCATTTGACTCGGTGGCTGAGTCACGGCTGCAGTTCCTAGAACAGTATCACCGTGCCCCTGGACAGCCTTTGCGTCCATAGGATCGTCAAATTGGACGCCTATGTCGTCAACGTCATGGACGATGTCGACCGCGGGTTCCGCGATGGAAGAGTCGCCCATAGTGAACACACCACTCTCTCTATTTTCATCTGATTTCGATCGCTTTAAGCTAAAGATAGACCGCTTCTCTGGCGGCTCTTGTAGATTACTTTCGTCGGTCACAGAATTTGACGTCGCCGCCTTTGTTTCTTTTTCTGCAATCGCGTTCCGACGGTCGGTAATCTTCGGTTCTTGCGCTCGCGACGTCTTTATCTTCGACTCGTCGGTCTTCTCCGACTTTGTAGACGCTCGCGTGCGGTTGGACCAGATGTCCTGGACATCAACCCAAATACGGCCAGGAAGACGGCGGAGGGCGGTGCTCATTTGGCCAACTTTCGAAGCGAACCACTCCCACATGGGCTTGATCGCTTTCTTGACTATGGCCACCAGACTAATGCCTGTCGACATGACAAATGTGAGAGCGAGAACCGAGTAAATTAATAAGTAGGCCCCAGTTGTTCCGAAAAATGACCGTAATATTTCAGCCCCGTGGGCACCAATCCAACCACCAGGTAGATGCCCAAGAACGGTTCTTGTCTCCAACCATAAATGTGCGGCCATCGCACAACATAGAATCAATGCTGGGTATGCAAGAGCATCGGTTAGACGGATTCTCAGTTTCCGGCCCGTCAAAAAACAGAGGCCTGGCAGAACGAAGGTGATTGGTAATAGGAATCCCGCCAAACCAAAAATGGCCAGAATGATGTTGGCAATGCTGGCACCAACCGGGCCAATCAAGTTGTGGGTTCGTCCAGTGGTTGCAGCCGATCCAGTTTTGGTAACGTCCTCAGGATAGAAGGAAATTAAAGCCAGAAAAACGGCAAGACATGCGACCGCAATCGCAATCCCTAGCATTTCGTTTTTTAAGGCTTCAACTTCATGGTCAGCGGCCCGCCGCTTTTGTTTCGCCGGTGCCTTTTTCTTCGTGGCGACTCGACTTTTACGCGGCGTCGCAGCAGCTTCGGCTTTTGCCCCCATATTAACGTCTCCCTCTGTGAGCTTTAATTGTAGGGTAATGTAGTATTTTGTCAACACTGTGCGTTTTTACGTACTTTGTAGTTAAAAAATGATGCTCAAAACCAATCAAAAGCCAGCTCTTGGTCATCGGTTCGAATGAGCCTTGAAAACTGTTTGGATCAAGCGCATCTTTTGGACAATGTCTTTGTAGAAGAGCAGGAATGATTATGACCATTGACCCTGATTTCGTATCGATTTTGATCTGTCCTGAAACGAACGTAAAACTCAAAATTGCTGATTCAAACCTGGTGGATTCAATAAACGCGAAGATTGAGAACGGCAAAATCGTGACTCGAAACGGTGACGCCTTGACAAAAAAGGTCGATGGCTTGCTGATCACGGTCGATGGTCGGCGGGCGTTTCAAGTGAACGACAATATACCGAACCTTCTCATGGATGATTCATTTGAAATTGAGTAGCGATGGCGCTCAATTCCAGCAGTTCTCATCAATTTTTGCACTGAGTGAATCGCACGAAAGTAGCGGATTTTTCCAACAAGTTTTTTGCAGGCCGACTACATGTAAGCTAATGTAGTATTTGCACAGCGGGAGAACGAGTATGGAAAGCGAACGACGGCAGACGAGAAGTAATGATCCATTAGAAGCGGCAAAACTGTACTTGGCCTCGACTGCGAAAAGAAATGCCCTAAAAGCCCTTACGTTGAGTCATCGGGATGGTGCCGTGGTCGCCGGTGCCCCATCTCCATTGAACGTTGAAGCAATCGCAACACTCGCCACGATTGCCGGACCAGGAACACACCCCAGAGACGGCTTGGTTAATCTTGTGACCCATGGACACCCAATCACGATATGTAATCTGGAGATCGAAGGACATCCACATTACTTATCAGTGGTTGGTGAAGATGCATACCAAGTCGATGAAGTCGAAACAGCGTTAAATCGGATCCTCGCTTAACGGAAGAGCGAAAAGTAAATCACAAGGATTTGAAGCATAACGACCGCACCAATGATCAAGGCTGAATAGGCCGGTTCAGCGCGTGACGAATCAAGATTTGTCTTTGGTTTAGTTTGGTCGGGCCTTGCTCTTTCTTGGCCAATGTCTAAGGCGTGTTCAAGACTCACATCTGACATGTCTGACAAGTCGGGTTGTTGGCCTACGAAGGTCGTTTGATCGTCGCCTTGGTCGAGTGCTGGCTGTGTGGTTGTGGGCAACACATCCCGGTTCGAATGTAAAAAGCGAGCAAGTGTACCCAGTGACGCATTATGTAAATCCCCTCGATTCACATACTCGACGACAGCCCGGTAGGCCTCTTCCATTTCAGGTTGAAGTAAGACGGATGCTGATGCCTGTCCTGACGAGATCCAACGCTTAAGGTCGTCGATAAATCCATTCCCCAACGTGTCTGGCATGCGACGCTCAAGTTCGATACCAAATTCCAGCAGTTTTCGGTATTTTTCAGTCTTTAGGAGGGCGTGGGCTTTCAGAGCAATGGGTATGTGTCCCGTCGATTGCCATCGACCAAATTGCTTCGCTAAAGTCGCTGAGAATTCCGGTGGTGGAACCGCACTATCGATGGACAGCATTCCCACTTAGTGACCACCCTCAGCACCAAAAAAGAACGACGTGATACTGATCCCAAAATTTCGGGCGTCATAGGTTCGCTCAACAGTTCTCAAAAATAAGCCCGAACGATTTTTTTCCGCCAGGTCTACAACTGCCCCGCTTTGGTTTCTCTGTCCGGCACGATCGATAAGAATCTTGATCTGTGGTCGATTGAAGTGAACCGGATCAGTAGGAAGATTGACGACCAAGCCAAGCTCGCCAGTATTTAATTCAACCAGTGTCCCGACCGGGTATGAACCAAGTGCATTTACGAACAGTGTGGCTAGGAACGGATCATAGACCTTGCCACCGTCGTCTAAGAGCACACGCATCGCTTCGTCTGGACGCATTGGCGGGGCATCTGTCCCTGCGGTCGTCAAATCGTCATATCGGCTCGCCATCCGGACGATATGGGTCATAAAATTGGCACCGATCTCGCCATAATACAAACCTTCCGGCTTGAAGGTTGTTGGAATTTGGCTCTCATACGCCACGATTAAGCGGCTTATGACCAATTCATTAAAACCGCCAATACGAACTAAAGCACGAGCGACTTTAACGCGCAGGTCGTCCATACTGGGATCAGTATTATTTCTGATCCGATTGATGCCATCCATGGTGAGGGCCCGCAAAGATTCACTCGACTCACTCAGTGTACCAATCAAAGGCCAGCCTAGATCGTGATAGAAAGCTGTCATGCCTAAATCGAGTAGGAGCTCTCTGTTCAGGCCGATTCGTTTGCCAAAGGCAATACTGAGAATTCCAGTATTGAGCATGTGGCTAAATAAGTTTCCTTTATATCCTTCTAGGTGGGTCAGCGCGATGAGCAAATTATGGTAGCGCGGCTCTAAATCAATCAATTGCAAACACAATCGTTTGATCTTTGGATATCTCGGAGCCTGACCTTTACGGAGGTCGTTGACAAATTGTCTCAGCATTAAGAGACCGGACGCATAAAGGCCAAGAACATGATGGCGGGGGTCGCCCTCACCATACAATCCAACAAAATTTTCAACGGTCCGGTCACCCACATGGATGGGCTTAAGGTCAGCCGACTTGATACTGTCTAATTCACCTCTCAGAACGCGTACGAAAGCATCCAGCAAAGCTCGCAGGTCAATTGATGAGGGAACGGCCGAGAAAGAGATTTCCGCAATATCGAGATACTCATATATTTTTCTCAGATATCGGGTGTTTTGAAATGTCGAATAGTCGAGTTGTAAGAGCCGGCCATTAATGAAGAAATTTCCATCAAGGAGCGCGACTTCAACCTTATCTAAACCACCCGAGAAACATTGTGCTAATGTATCCGACATCTGCTCAAGCGGCCGATTGAGTGCTTCATTTTCTAGGTCATGCATTGCCGCAGAGCGCATCAAAACGAAGAGGTAATTGACAAGTTTTCTCGAAGTCTCAATGCGCTCATGATCGAGTCCTTCGCTTAATTGAGTCAGGAAATCTAAAGCACCTACATCGCGACTAAAATCAGACATTGAGGACCCCTGTCTGAGTGACTAGCTGGCCGTGATAGAACAGTTCATAAAGCTGGCGTGTTCGCTCGTCTCTGTCGCATTGCATGTGCTGAACAGCCCAAGCCGCTCCCTCTGCTGCCAGTGGATATTTAAGCCGTCTTTTCACTTCCTTTTCGAGCGATGACAAACCGTCTTGGTAAACTCGGATACCAATGGCGACAGCAGCGCAATGCCTCAGGGCATCTTGCCCTTTTGTCGACAAAAGGGCATTGGCCCTGAACTGTTCCAGCCAATATTCAGACGTGCCGCCAGTCAGAGCCGCGGCGGCGAAAAATCGGCGTTTTTCATCAAGCTCGAAATCGCCAAATTCTTTCTGATTTATGCAAGCGACAATTCGCTCATGGACACTCTGTTTCTGACATCGAGCGAGCAAGTGTAACGCACGAGACCGAATTGGTTTCGCCTTGTCGGTCAACATCCGAATGAGTGGCTTATGATATACATCAACCCGTTTGGTCGGTAGATTGGTCAAGGCCTCCAATCGAACAGATGGATCTGGATTGCCTAGAGCGACTTCGATTGCATATTTGAGTTCATCGGGATCGGCTGCTTTTTTGAGGAGCCTAAATATTTCGTGTGCATGCTGACGATTAGCATCCCTTAAGAGGTCTGCAATTGACCGCTCTTGACCACTCAATTTCTCAGAAACCAATTGCCACAGCAGCTCCCGGGTCGCTGGGTCATCGATGCGACCCGCCACACGAGCGATGTGAGATGCGGCTCGTTTCGACAACAATTGGCAGATTCCAATTACAGATGGCCTATATGAAAAACCGGGTTGGCGCAGACCCAATGTGATACGATCGATGAAGGGCTGGGCAGACCAATGGTCAACGATGTGTTCTATGGCCAATACATTTTCGCGAATAACCTGGTTTTCTGGCCCGTTGAGTCGCCTTATCGTTCTGAGCAATCGCTCCAATTCGCCGATGGCACCATTTTCAAGCAACAGGTCAGCAATTCGATCAAATAATTCTGTTATACGGCCTCGGCGGGCTTCTTCGCTCACCTCTTGAATCAAATGAACTTTGAAAAGAATTTCGATGAATTTCTCTAATTTTTCACGGGCTGTCGTATGAACTGTTCTCTGAAGTCGTCTAAACTCTGTTGGATCCATTGCAAATACGACTTCACTAAACTCACTTAGATCTGTGTCGGTCACAGACATACCGCTCAAATTGACCCGCTTGAGACGTCGAGAGGCACCATCCGCCGCGAGGCTATCGGGCTTTTCGGCTAGAAATCTCCCTTTTGCTCGGACTCGATCAATCACACCAGCGACCGTGTAGGTGTTGCTGTCGTCCTCCCGGATGTCTTCCGCGAAATTATCAAGAACTGAATACTTAAGACCAAGGAAGTGCTCAGACCAGAGCAGGGTGACCATGTCATCTTCAAACAAGCCTGGTTGATCCCAATCAGTAAGCAATATCTGAACGAAGCGAAACAGTTCGTCCGCAGTAATTTGCGGGAGGAAACACAAGCGTCTCACACCGTCGAGATAGAGCGTGTAGATGAAGTTCCTCTCCGGGCTCGGGTTTTCTAGAACAGCCTCGTCATGAACGGTTAGATCATAGGGACGAACGATAATTTCAAGCTCACCCGTCGTGGAGATCGCGTCTTGGAAAGCGATATAAGTATTCTGCAAGAAGCGGTCAGTCGACTGGTGTTCAAGGCCATACAGACTCACGTTCTTGATGAGTTTTTCAAGCGCCCTGAATGCTTCTTTAGCTTGGTCGAGTTGGGACTGTTGAGCCGGATCCCTATGCGAATCAGCCGTCTCTTCCAGAAACCCTAGAAGTCCACCATTTTTAGCTGTTTCGAGTCCGTCCGTCATTTTAATCATCCAACCAAGTATTTGGATCAAATACGATCCTCACACTGCGGTCAATGCAACACCGAACTAAATGCTTCTCGAGTGAAGAAAGAAACGTGTTTAATCACTATATGCGAGCGTCCGATAGGTCAGCTTACGTTTGCTAATTTATCGAGAAACGCTTCCGCCCAATGGTTATTTGAGGGACGTTCGGGCTCTAAATGGGTCGCAGTGAGCAATTGTTTTTTGGCGGTCTCCCGCAGAGCATGCGATGACCTGGCACGGACTGCTTGGCCGAATTTTTGAAGGAACCCACCCAACTTGGTCAACTCCTCGGTGTCGCCGTTCTGGGCCGAGACCGTCAATTCGGCCAACACGCGACTCAAGTCTCCGGATGCTTCCAACATCATTCGGCGGCGGTTAAAGACCTTCTCCTGAAGCATTTCTACAGTTTCCTCAAGGTCCATTTTCGCGGGCGCAGGTTGACTGGGGTCCCATGGACGAATTTCATTATCGGCCACAACGTCCCGCACCTCTTTGAGCATCAACGTCTTGGCTTGTTGAAATTCCGCTTCGTCCAATCCTAAGTCATCGGCATAGCGAGAAAACAAGGATTGCACAGCGTGTTCAAAGGCGATGTCTGCACCTGTGCCGAGCCCTTCCAGTACCAGTCGTTCAATGGCTTGACCGAGGGATGATTTCTTTTCTTCCTCAACCAAAATTTCAGGACTGATGGCTCCTCTGGCATCGCGTGGCAACGCATTGATGGCGCTGCGAAGATCCCGTGCCTGTTCGCTTTGTTTGAGTTCGTTTTGGTGAGATTTTGTCTTGAGACTTTTCATCTCAGCCAATGGGTCTTTTAGAGGTGACGCGCGTCCCAGAGTCACGCCGTCTTCCCTCTTTGCATTCAGTGCTTGTCGTTGTCCATTGGATAGAGATCCCGTTGTACCACTTACCTTCGGCACAACATAAACACCCGGATTTGCAATTCGAATCAACGATATAACCTCCGTGATTGCGGATACGAGAATCATACCCGGCACTCACCCCCTACATCGTCAAAACCGGCAGAATCTTGAAGGTCAATCTGCTCCGATCGAGCGAATAATACGTCACCAGTTCAGATAACAACCAAAGACGTAGGCTTATACTGCGAACCCTTGATTTAGGAATCGAGTGAATAGAGCCAAGCCGCATTGATTTCGGGGTGCTCTGGTTCGATCTGTCGAACGCTTTTGACAAGAAGACGGGCCGTTTCTCGATCGCCCAGGTCAGCGGTCACATAGGCGAGTTCAACCAAGGCTAAAGTGCGCTCACGGATGGCCTCGACCGCCGTCATGAGATAGGGAATGGCACGTTCCGGCTGACCGAGACGCCGCAAGATATGGCCCAAGAGGTAAGCGTAGCGCGGCTCATTGGAGCACCGTTCATTTGCCTTGAGCAGATGAGCAAATGCGAGCTCTGTCTGACCACGAGCCAAATGAATTTCGGCCAGGCGAAGCTGGGCAAACTCCCATTGCCAATCTATTGAAGTCGAGATCGCCAATGTCTTTCGATAAGCGAATACCGCACGGCGTGGTCGACCCGCTTGAATATGGCGTTCCGCCACTTCAAGCAATTGGTTCATTCGTTCTTGTCGCATAGGAGGTGAGTGTAAACTGAGTTCGGTAAACGATCGAATTTACAGCCTAAAAAAGAGTGAATACCCAAACTAGAGCAATCGCGATAAGGGTGGATAACCCGAGAACACCGATGAATTTTGACAGGGGTTCGGTATCGATTTCAGACAAGAAATCAACCGCGTCTATTCTCTGCTCCCGCAGTACTTCAAAATACTTTAGCTTTTCCCGAGCAACCGCGTTGACATCTGAATCTGTACTCTTGTGCTCAGACTGAAGAACTGCGCGCCCGAGATCGCGCTGGACCTTTTCGGCACGAACAGAGGTCTCTTTGATTTGCGTGACATAGCTCGCCAATTGTTCGCTGAGTTGATCAAACTCGAGCAATCCATCTCGTTCCAATCGAGTACGCTCTTGTATCAAAGACTCTTGTTGCTGCTTATTCTGCTTCAGCTGCTGTTCTAATTCACTTATCTTACTGTCATTTTGCGCGTTTTTCTGCAAACGCTTGGTCTCGTGAATAAATAATCTCTCATCGGTCTTCAGTTCGCTAATCTGAGCGTCCTTCTCGGACAATATTTCAACCAGTCGACCCCTTAAATTCCCGATCTGTTGTTCCAAGCCTTTGATTGTTGTGGTCAAACTTTGTCGATGCTCTTTAATTTGTTTCATGGTCGATTCAAAATGAAATGCACCCGTTATTGTTGCGGGAGATTCGTCATTCAGTATGGTCTGACCAAGGACAACCAAGGCGTCATTACGCTCTCGAGCGGCACGAACCAAGCGTTCGTCAAGAACAGCGATATACCGCTGGGTATCACGAACCAATAAATAGAGCTCGAAGGCTTTTTTCGGAAGTGGAAGATCAACGGCTTCTTCAACAAACTGACATCGGGACCGGAGCGCATGGATTTGCTCAAGCTGCATCGTCTATTGGGTCCGCTTTAAATGAATCAGAACCTGTTTGGCGACGGACTTTAAGGTAGGGAATACGCCATCACCGTTTTTCGCGACCGCTTCAAAGTCAGGCAGTAGGTTTGGATTTAAAGTCCGACGTAAATAGGCCAACTCGACAGCGTTATTCACGTCTCTTTTGTTGTATTGGATCACCTTTGGAATGGTCTCGAAATCATAGCCCTGCGAAATCAGGTTATCTTCGAGATTTTCCCAACTCTCAAGATTAGCGTCGAGTCGTTCAACCTGAGAATCAGCGACGAACACAATGCCATCGACACCCTTCAAGATCAGCTTTCGACTGGCATCGTAGAAAACTTGGCCGGGCACCGTATACAGATGAAACCGCGTTTTGAATCCCCTAATTTCACCAAGAGACAAGGGTAAGAAATCAAAGAAAAGAGTCCGCTCAGTCTCGGTTTCAAGTGAGATCATGCGCCCCTTCGCATCGGGATTTGTATTGTCATAGATGTGCTGTAAATTAGTGGTCTTGCCGCCTAATCCGGGCCCATAGTAAACGATCTTGCAATTGATCTCTCGTGATGCCCAATTGATAAATGACATACTCGTTTCCGTTTAATCCTCGCCCAAAAGAGCCGTGAGTTCCTGATCAGTTATCCCCACTGAAGATAGATCAGACTCGCTTGATTTACGAAGTATGTCGTCTATAATTTCCAGCAAACGGGGCAACAGGTCGTTGAGTCGCAACCTGACCAACGCGATCGATGAGCGTTCATTGAATATGGTGACGACGAACAGTCTTCGACCGGTATCAGCAATAAAGATGCTCTCTCGATCACCTTGGTGAAAAATAGAGCCAAAACTGGTCTCACCCAAGAGATGAGCAAGGCCATCGGTGGCCGCCATATTCCCTGCTGTCAAACTTGCAAGCGAAACGACGTCAAAATCTTTCAATTTGCCCGACCAGGTCACAAGCTGTCCATCTCGATCGATGAGGAGAACCGCCTGTGAACACGTTTTCTCAAGCAAATCCGTGCATAATTGCTCGAGGCGGCTCGCATCATCTTCTAAAAGGATTAGGACACTCACGTTCAGTTTACTCAGTCGTCGCTACGGGTTAAACCTAGCACTGGGGGAAAAGGCGAACAAGCTGAGCTGTCAGATTGAGCTAGATTTCGCGGCGTCCCTCAAATGCCCTCGCAAGAGTGACTTGATCTGCATACTCAAGATCCGATCCCATAGGGACACCACTCGCGATTCGACTGACTTTAATGCCAAGTGGGCTGCATAACCTTTGAATGTAGAGAGCCGTCGCCTCTCCCTCGACGCTGGGATTGGTGGCGACGATAATTTCATCTACCTCGGCCAAACGGCTCATCAAGGTCTTGAGGTTCAATTGCTCCGGACCAATGCCGTCGAGCGGTGACAGGACACCATGCAAAACATGGTATAGGCCTTTGAATTCACCTGTTGATTCTACGGCATAAAGAGTTGGAACAGACTCAACGATGCATATAATTTGCTTATCTCGTCGAGTGTCTTCGCAAATCAGACAGGTGGGGGTCTGAGTCAAGTTCCCACAAATTTGACATAAACCAACATTGTGTCGCACATCGACCAGGGCATCCGCCAAATCGGTCGCAACATAATCATCCGCGTTGACGATGAAGAACGACAATCGCTGCGCCGATTTCTCACCAATTCCGGGCAATCTCGTCAATGCATGAACGAGTCGTCTAATCGGATCAGGAGCGTTTTTCATAACTAGAACAGACCGGGCAAGGATAGACCGCCTGTTATCTTCCGCATCTCTGATTGACTGGTCTCCTTGCTGTCTGTCAAAGCCATATTGGTGGCCGCGACCAGAAGATCAGCGAGTTCGTCTAGGTCATCAGGATTGATGGCATCTGGGGTAATTTCGATGGATTTAATATTTTGGCGACCGTCCACTTTGACCCGAACCAAACCACCACCCGCTGCGCCCTCATAAATCTCTTCTTCGAGGGACTCCTGGAGTCTTTTAATCTGGGTCTGCATTCGCTGCGCCTGCATCATGATATTGGCGTTTCCGCCGGGTCGCTTCGCCATTCTATTCTCCTCTCGATTCATTCTGTTGCGGCATAGATGCCAATTTGACGTCGACAATATCTGCCTCGAGGACACGTTGAGCGAGAACGATATTGGGGTCACGTTTGGCTTGTTCAATCCTCATCGCATCGTGTTCGCGCTTTAACCTTTGTTGGCGTTCGAAGACTGTCTCACTCTGCGTACTCTCATCTTTCGACGTGCATACATTAATCTCAACCTTGAAATCATCTCCAAAGGTCGCCTTAGCGACTTGGTTGAGCAGGGCCTCGGCACTCGAGCCAATGGTATTCCAGTGGGCTTCGAGTGTTGCGACGGACAGCCGTGACGTGCTGATCTCAAGCAAATGTAAACATTGGGTCAGTTCTGATCCAAGGAACGCATCCTGGTTCTGGACCCGTTTCAATAAATTCGTGAAGGCATCCATTGGAGACGTCGATAAAGGGATGTTATCTGCAAGCATGCCTCCAGCAGAGTCAGCTGGCGTGGATGCCGGCCCTCCATGCCCTCGATCTCGGCTTTCAACCTCAGTCTCTTTCTGATGGTTTGATGTCTCAGCCTGTTGGCTCGGCGGTTCAGCCGCCTGGACTAAAAAAGGCCTGACCTCATCTTCAGAAATCGCCAAAGGTGTGCGGGGTTTCACTGCCAGCGGTCGCAACGAATCGACAGGTCTCGGTTTCGGTGGCCCACCGCTGAGATCATCGTAAGTGCCATCGCCATCCGGGCGGGATTTGAGACCCGAGCCCGACGCCTCGTCGCCGCCTGTATTAGACTCAATTTGTTCTGAATTGAAGGCCTCATTGGTAGACGATGACTCATCCGACCCTTGTGCGTTAGCTGACGGCTCGACCTGATGAAAATCGCCACCGACATCACTTGATTTTTCGGCCAGTTGATCCCCTGATTCAGCCTGTGTTCCCATCTTTGCAGACTCGTCTAGATGTGCCGGTATTGGCGAGTTCATCGACTCGTCATTCTGAACCGATTGCGCTTCCCATGGCGGACGGGTCTCAGGCTCAATTTGAACAGCATCATTGTTTTTTTTTGGCGAATGTTCTTTTGGTGTTTCGATCTCTGGAACCAACTGCACAGGCGTGTGGACGACTTCCGTCTCAACGAGTTGACCCGCAGGAGATTGCGCTAAGCTTGCTTCTAACCTTTCTAAACCAGATAGGACCTCTGCCAAGGGTAGTGTCGAGCCCTGCTGACACATACGCAGGAGGACCATTTCAAAGGCAAGCTTGGGAAAAGAGGAACGACTCACTTCCTCAGCCCCCGTCAGTAAAGTGGACAGCATTCTGTGAAGACGAGCCGGTTCAACATCGGATACTTTCCGTCTCATTTCATCCAATTGATCGGGCGGTAAATCAACGAGTTGGTGAGCGTCATCGACGACCCGCAAGACCATCAAATCACGGACATGACGCACAAATTCGGCAGAAAACTTCTGTAAATCAAGCCCTCGACGATATTGTTCGTCAATGAGACCCAACACCTGTTGGCTATCGGACGCGATGATTGCGTCAACAAGCGCACTAAACACCCGCCTGTCAGCGATTCCAAGAATGTCTCTGGTCTGAGCCTCAGAAATGGTCAAACCGCAGTATGCGATCACTTGGTCGAGCAACGACAGAGAATCGCGCATGCCACCATTTGCTTCTCGGGCAACGTGGAAAAGAGCCGACTCATCGACCACCAAACCCTCTTTCTCCGCAATCTTGACCAAGGCATCGACGATAATCCGCTCGGGAATACGCTTAAAATCGTATCGCTGGCAACGGGAGATGATCGTGTCTGGTATTTTATGTGGTTCCGTTGTCGCAAAAATAAAGAGGACGTGTTCTGGCGGTTCTTCCAATGTCTTGAGCAATGCATTGAACGCGCTGGTCGATAGCATGTGGACTTCGTCGATTATATAAATTTTACGCCGACCACCCGCGGGCAAGAACTTTACTGATTCTCGGATTTCTCGAATTTGCTCGACGCTGTTGTTGCTGGCACCGTCAATTTCGAAAACGTCAACGGAGGTGCCCAAACTAATCTGTTCGCACGATGAGCAGACCCCGCATGGGGAGGCAGTCGGACCCGTTTGACAATTCAACGCCTTCGCGAGAATTCGGGCACAGGAGGTTTTTCCAATCCCACGGCTGCCGGTGAACAACAATGCATGAGCAACTCGACCGAGTTCGATCGCATTCTTGAGAGTCTGCGTAACATGGGATTGTCCAACGACCTCGTCAAAATGCGTTGGACGCCATTTTCTAGCCAGTACGAGGTACGACACAATGATTCCCCAAAACTGTGGCTGTCCAGATGAAAAAGTCGATGACCGAGACCCGATACCCCGAAGGGACCACTACCGTTGCTGCCTTCCGGCCCTGGCGGAGTTCATGGACTCCGGTCACCAGGTCCGGTCATCATAAGAGCCGTCATAACACGACTCAGAGCGGAGAGAGAGGGATTCGAACCCTCGGTACCCTTTTGGGGCACACACGCTTTCCAAGCGTGCGCCTTAAGCCGCTCGGCCACCTCTCCAAAGCTCGTATCCTGATCAGGATACTCTAAAATCATGGCGGAGAGGGTGGGATTCGAACCCACGGTAGGGGTTACCTACACTTGATTTCGAGTCAAGCGCCTTCGTCCACTCGGCCACCTCTCCTTGTTTTCGCTTTTAACTCCGCCTTCTGGCGGCGCTTTTCACGAAAAAACTCACTGAGTATCTCAGCACATTCCCGCTCTAACACACCAGATGTCACCGTTAAACGATGGTTCAGGCGGGTGTCAGTTACGATCTTAAACACCGAATCGATTGCCCCGCTTTTTGGGTCTTTACACCCATAAACCAGCCTAGATACTCGAGCATTCACCAAAGCACCTGCACACATTGCACAGGGTTCCAGGGTCACATATAGGGTTGCATCCAAGATGCGCCAAAACCCAAGGTGTTGGCTGGCTTCTCGAAGCGCAATCACTTCAGCATGTGCAGTTGGGTCAGCAGTTGCCTCTCGAAGATTATATCCACGCCCAATAATCACACCATCGTGTACCACGATTGCGCCCACAGGGACTTCGCCACGCACGGCTGCGTCTCGAGCGAGGTTGAGACATTCCCTCATCCATTGAATGTCTATTTTTTCCTGAAGCACATCCACTCCAAAAAAAGTAAACCCGGCGACGGATTGTCCCGTGCCGGGTTTAGCGCACTCGGCAGGATTCGAACCTGCGACCCTCGGTTCCGTAGACCGATGCTCTATCCAGCTGAGCTACGAGTGCAAAAACTGGCGGAGAGAGAGGGATTCGAACCCTCGATGAGCTTTTGACCCATACTCCCTTAGCAGGGGAGCGCCTTCAGCCGCTCGGCCACCTCTCCTTAAATCCCCAACTCGGTTCACACACGTGTGCTGAAAGACCAAGTGAGCTTGATAATTTCAACGAACGAAAGCGAGAATGTGGCGGAGGAGGTAGGATTCGAACCCACGGAAGGAATTACCCCTCAACGGTTTTCAAGACCGCCGCCTTAAGCCACTCGACCACTCCTCCTTAGAATGCCAACATGCTCGCGAATGGCTTTTATAATGAGGGGTCTTAGAACCGTCAAGAACAAAGTGCGCGAGTCCAGATCCGAAACGCTCTTACTCATGCACATCCCCGCCATTCGGCCCCTGGTCTGCAACCCATGAGACCTTCGATTCATATTCACCGAACCGAGCCGATCATGGGCTCCCGTTATGGGACCAAAAAATTAACCAAGTTGTGCCAAACCGCCCATGTAAGGCTTCAGCACATCTGGCACCAGGACTGTCCCATCAGCCTGCTGATAATTCTCGAGTATGGCGACAACTGTTCGGCCAACCGCCAAACCAGAGCCATTGAGCGTGTGAACAAGCTGCGGTTTTTTCGCATCTACAGCTCGATAACGAATGGCGGCTCTCCTTGCCTGAAAATCACCAAAATTCGAGCAAGAACTGATTTCACGATATGTTTTTTGACTCGGCAACCAAACTTCCAGGTCATTGGTTTGCTGCGCAGTAAAACCGAGATCTCCGGCACAAAGGCTGACCCGGCGGTAATGAAGGCCGAGCTCATCGAGAATTGATTCGGCATGACCTGTGAGAGATTCAAGTGCTTCATCGCTCAATTCGGGCTCTACAAATTGAACCAACTCGACCTTTTGAAATTGATGCTGTCGAATTAAGCCACGTGTATCTCGACCATAGGCACCCGCCTCTCTGCGAAAACAAGGCGTAAAAGCTGTGTATTTGACCGGCAGAGATGATGCCTCCAATATTTCATCTCGGTGAAGATTCGTCAGCGGCACCTCACCTGTTGGAATCAGGACAAGGTCATCTTTTTCAAGAACGTAAGCATCCTCTGCAAATTTAGGAAACTGACCGGTTCCAATCATACATCTTGGATGAACAAGGTACGGCGGCAAGATCTCCGTATAGCCGTACCGATCGGTGTGGGTATCCAACATGAAGGAGATGAGGGCTCGCTCGAGTCTAGCTAAAGCCCCTCTATAGACAGCAAATCGAGCACCGCTCATTTTGGATGCAGCTTCGAAATCCAGTAAGCCAAGGTCACCCGCGACGTCCCAGTGAGGTTTTGGTTCAAAGTTGAATTCAGGCTTTTCTCCCCTGAGATGAACCACAACATTCGCACTTTCGTTAGCGCCAGGAGGGACCGACTCATGAGGAATATTGGGGATTTGTAACAACATGTCGCCCAGCTCTGATTCAACCGTCTTGAGCTGCTCAGACACCTCTTTGATGCGCTGAGCGACAGCTCGCATACTGTCTCTAAACTGGGCAAATTCAGTGCTGCTCTTATCGGCCGTTCGCATGCCGCGTTCAGTTTCAGACTTAGAATGCCTAAGTTCGTCTGACTCAGCGATTAATTGTCGGCGTGTCGCGTCCAATTCAATGAGGCTAGCGAGGGCATCTTCATTGCCACGAAGTGCCAACCGTTCTGCGAATAGAGAGGGGTTTTTCCTGATCTGTTTGATATCGAGCATAATCGCCTCTTGACCAATGCGTATGCTCCGTCTCTACGATGAGTTTACAAGCTGCGCAAGAGAAGTTGTGCTTCGGAGGCATTATCACCCTTGGGTGCAAGCTTCAGATAGGTCTTGCAGTAGCGTTTTGCCTGGGCCTTATTCTTTTCTTTGACCATATTGCAGAGAATGTAATTGGGTCTCGCCAATGACTTATCTGAGCGAATCGCTTTTTTGAGCAACCCTTGTACCTTTCGTTCGTCAAATTTCGGTTTACGCATTCGAACATAGGCACTCTGAGCAAAGGCTTTACCCATGTTGCCATCGAGTCGGCCAGCTTTATCAAAATCGCTTATGGCTTCATTGAGTTTACCAAGGTCGGCTCTCAATCGCCCCCTGACATACCAGGCTTGAGCTTTCTTTGGGTCGCACTTGAGAAATTCTGTCAGCTCTTTTTCGGCTGCATTCCACTCTTTGAAGTTGCTCGCCATCAAGGCGCCACGCCTCCAGAAAACATCGCAGAGTTGCCTTTTTAATTTTGGCTGCTTCTTGACCGCTTTCGCCACCATGTCATATTCGGCTCTTGCCGTTTTATCAGAGCGTCCACCATCTAATTCTTGTAGGGCTCTGCCCTTCCAATATCGGGCAAAATGGTGCTGTTTGTCGCGCTCCAATACTTTTTGAAACATCTGAATCGCTTGATCAGGTCGCTTCGTCTGAAAGGCGATTAACCCAAGGTAATAAAATCCGGTCGTGTTTTTGATGTCGAGATGGACGACTCGTCCAAAAGTCTTCTCTGCGGCAGACAAATCTTTGGCAGCATAGTGAGTCAAGCCCGCATTTTTCAGATATTGGACGTTATCTGGCTCTCTTTTCAAAGCCGTCTGAAAATGAGTCAGGGCCGTCTTGAATTGACCAAGTAATTGATTGGTTCGGGCCAATTCATAATCGAGCACGCCATAAAAGTCGGTTCGCTGCTGCAGACGCTTAATCTCAGCCATGGCTTCACGGGCCTTGCCGTTTTCGATCAAAGTTGTCAGCAACCCCCTACGTGCCTGTAGAGAACCCGGGTCGAGTGCCAGTGCTGCGCGATAATGGGCTTCCGCTTGATTGAATAGCTTTGCGTTACCGTTACTGACGGTGCCGGCCATTTGGATTCGTAAGTCGCCCAGACCCACTTGCATAAGTGGATCCCGCGGATACTCAGAGGCTGCTTTGGTGAGATATTCAATGGCAGGATCGATCTTTGCCTGTTTGACCATAAGAGTTGCAACACGCAACCGTGCTACGCCAGAGTCAGGGTCTTGCTTAATCGCAGCCTCATACTTCTTTTTCGCCTCTGCAAACTCTTGTTTTGCTTCGTGGACAGACCCTAACTCGATCATCACATTGGCATCTGCTGGATATGCCTTACTGGCAGCCTTAAGCACTTCGAAAGCTCGGTCGTGCCGGCTCATTTGAGTGTAACATTGGGCGATTTTTATAGACGTTTCAGCACTTTTAGCACCCGCTCGTTCAAGGGCTCTCAATTGGTTGATCGCTTCGTCGAAACGACCCGTTTTGATCTGCTCATCGCTCAGTAAGCCGAGTGCTTCAGAGTTTCCAGGCCAAACACGAACTGCTGATTTCAAATCACCGATTGCAGACTCAGTTTTGCCCTGCTTCATTGAGATTCGGGCTCGAAGAACAAAGGCATCTGAGCGATCTTGAGGCCGGACACGTCCTGGTGGTTTCAAGGTCAGAGTCTGTGTCACCAAGGCAATCGCTTTACTGATATTCCCTCGATGATTTTCGATCTCAGCAAGTATGATATTCACCCGCGGCGTCCCAGGCGCAACCTCATAGAGTGCTTGCATCGTCGCCAAGGCTTCCTGGACTCGCCCAAGCCGCAGAGCTAACTCACCGGTATGACGCTGTGCTGACAGTTGAGATTTATCCAAGCCATACGCACGTTTGAATGCGTTAAACGCACCTTCCAGCTTGTTCGATTTTAATCGGGCATGTCCGAGTAGTGATTGAAGTGCGGCATTCTTTGGTGCCTTTCGAGCGGCCGTTTCGATCTCAGCTGCTACGTTTTCGTCTCCGTCAGCGAGTCGTGCGGCCAGAACCGCCGACGGGAATTGAGTTTTGATCGTCGGGTCCAAACCCTTTAACAACTTCGAGCCAGCTCGTTGCCACTGTGTGTTTTCTGGGTAATCGAGACTTCCGAGTGCATACAAATTCAGCAACTGAGCACTCATCTTTGGTTCAAGTTTATCCTTCTTCGATTCAAGTGCTGCAATCCCATCGCGATAGCCTGCAATCTCAGCCATTGTGGCCCCAGCTGCAGACGTCTTCAGATTCGCTGGAGCAGCAACAGGTTGGGGCGTTTTCTTGGCAGCAACAACGGGGGGTTTGCTCGCTGCTTTTGCCGCCTCTTTTGGTTTGGCTGTGACCGCTGGCTTAATTTTCTTCGGTGCTTTGGTGCGTTTCGCTGTTTGACTCACTGGTGCCGCGAACGGACCGATTTCCAGCATCATCATGCCGGCTACGCCCCCACCGCCGAGAACCAACAGACCCATGATGCTCCAAAGAACGGTCCTGCTGCCGCCGGTCGAGTCTTTCGCAGTTGCGGTCCCGGTCTGCGGAGAGGGCGGAGACTCAAGGGACACCACGGCTGGCTCTTCAGATGCAGATGGCACCGCATCAGACCCGTCTACATCAGGTGCAAATAGACCGTCTGAGTCTTGATCCGGTTGGGGCGACACAACACGACTGGGTTCACCCGGCATTTTGGGACTGGGTAAATCCTCCAAATCATCGAAGGGGTTAGTCGAGGCGATCGGGGTTGGTAGATCTTCAATATCAAAATCTGACGTTGACTTGGGCGCAGGTAGGTCATCTAAGTCGTCAAAGAGATCCTTAAGCGGGCCTGACGCTTTTGGATTTTCTGTAATCGGCTGTTTAATCCCAAAGCTAAAGTCAAAGTCATCAACCGCTTCACCAGACCCATCAGCCGTGTTTGCCTCA